>DASSND010000041.1:0-5590 GCA_035688315.1 Gaiellaceae bacterium
TAGAGCGGGTTCTGGCCGCCCTCGAACCCGGCCCGCATCTTGTGCGAGCCCGAGCGCGACTTCTGGCCCTTGAGGCCGCGGCCGGAGTAGCGACCCTTGCCCGAGCCCAGGCCGCGGCCCACGCGCTTGCGGCTCTTGCGCGGCTGGGCGGGCTGGAGGTTCGAGAGGTTCAGGTCGTCAGGCATCGGAGTCCACCCTCACGAGGTGACGGACTTTCCTGAGCATACCGGCGAGCTGCGGGCTCTCCGCGTGCTCCGCGCTGCGGCCGATCTTGCCCAGGCCGAGCGCGCGGAGCGTGCCGCGGTGCCGCTGGCGATCTCGAAGGCGGTCGACGACGCAAAGAAGAACCTGTTCACCGTGCCACGGCACGGCACGACGATCACGCACGAGATCCTCGGCCAGTTTGGCGCGGCGAGGGTGCTGCTGCGCCCCGCCTCCGAGGGCACCGGCGTGATCGCCGGCGGCGGCGTCCGCGCCGTGCTCGAGCTGGGCGGCGTCCGCAACGTGCTCGCGAAGAGCCTCGGCACCACCAACCCGATCAACATGGCGAAGGCCACGGTTGCCGCGCTGCAGGATCTGCGCCGGCCCGAGGACGTCGCCCGCATCCGCGGCAAGCGGATCACCGAGGTGCTGCCGCTTCCCGCCGTGCAGGCCGAGCCGCAGGTCGAGGAGGCGGCCGCTGCGGTCGCCGTCGCGGTCGAGGAGCCGGCCGCCGTCGTCGAGGAGCCCGCAGCCGACGAGGCGCCCCCGGTCGAGGCCGCGGAGCCGGCCGCCGAGGAGCCGAAGGCGGAGGAGAAGCCGAAGCGCCGCGTGCGCAAGAAGAAGGACGAGTCGTAGGTGGCGAGGATCCGCATCACGCAGGTCAAGTCCCAGATCGGGCAGAGCGAGCGGCATCGCGGTACCCTGCGCGCGCTCGGGCTCGGCAAGATCGGCCGCAGCGCCGAGCACGAGGAGTCGCCGGTGCTCGCCGGGATGCTCCGCAAGGTCCGCCATCTGGTGAAGGTCGAGGACGCCTGAGATGCCCGAGAAGCAGCTGAACCTCTCCAACCTGCAGCCCGCGCAGCCCCGCGAGGACCGCAAGCGCGTCGGCCGCGGCCTCGGCTCCGGCAAGGGGCGCTACTCGGGCCGCGGCATCAAGGGCCAGAAGTCGCGCGCCGGCTCGCACAAGATGCGCGCCGGGTTCGAGGGCGGCCAGATGCCGATCTACATGCGGCTCGGCAAGCAGCGCGGCGCCACCTCGGCCGACGCGATGCCGATCGGCCCGTTCCGCACCTCGACGCAGCCCGTGAACGTCCGCGACCTCGACCGTTTCGAGGCCGGCGAGGAGGTGACGCCCGAGACGCTCGTCGCGAAGCGCCTGATCAAGAACACGCGCACCGACGTGAAGCTGCTCGGCGTCGGCGAGCTGTCGAAGAAGCTGACCGTCCGCGTGCACGCGATCTCCGCCAGCGCGCGCGAGAAGGTCGAGGCGGCCGGCGGCACCGTCGAGCTGCTGCGCGAGCCGAAGGCCGTCAAGCCGAAGAAGCGCCGGGAGGCGCCGGCGCAGGCCGAGACCGAGGCCGCGGCCGAGACCGCCGCCGAGGCCGAGGACCGCGCGGGCGAGCCCGACGCGGCGGCCGACGAGCAGAGCCCCGCAGAGGAGGAGTAGCCCGTGTTCGGCTGGCTCGCGAACGCCTGGCGCGTGCCCGAGCTGCGCAGGCGCGTCCTGTTCACCGCCGGCGTGCTCGCGGTCTACCGCTTCGGCTCGTTCATCCCGGCCCCCGGCATCGACCAGTCCGCGATCACGAACTACTTCAACGGCGCGGGCGGCGGCGGCGTCCTCAACCTGCTCAACCTCTTCTCCGGGTCGGCGCTCTCCCGCTTCTCGCTCTTCGCGCTCGGGATCATGCCGTACGTCACGGCGTCGATCATCCTGCAGCTCCTGACCGTCGTCATCCCGACGCTGGAGCGGCTGCAGAAGGAGGGCGAGGCCGGCTACGCCAAGATCACCCAGTACACGCGCTACCTGACCGTCGCGCTCGCGGCGGCGCAGTCGACCGGCTACGCGTTCCTGTTCAAGCGCGAGGGCGCGCTCCCCGACGTGAACGCGGGCAAGCTGATCATCATCATCCTCACGCTCACCGGGGGCACCGCGCTCCTGATGTGGATGGGCGAGCAGATCACGAAGCGCGGCATCGGCAACGGCATCTCGCTGCTGATCTTCGCCTCGATCCTCGCGTACGCGCCGACCGGGATCAGCGCCTGGGTGAACGGCGGCACCACCGAGCGGCTGTTCTTCCCGATCGTCGCGGTCGCCGTCGTGGTCGCGGTCGTCTTCGTCCAGGAGGGGCAGCGCCGCATCCCGGTGCAGTACGCGCGCCGCCAGCTCGGCAACCGCCAGACGACCGGCGGCTCCACCTACATGCCGCTGCGCGTCAACATGGCCGGCGTCATCCCGGTCATCTTCGCGGCCGCGCTCCTCGCCGTCCCGTCGACGGTCGCGAGCTTCGTGCCGCAGTGGAGCGCCTGGATCACCCGGAACTTCCAGTTCACGAGCTGGCCCTACCTGCTCACCGAGGCGATCCTGATCATCGTCTTCACCTACTTCTACACGTCGGTCCAGTTCAACCCGGTCGACCAGGCGGACAACCTGCGCAAGTACAACGGCTACATCCCGGGCATCCGGCCGGGGCCGCCGACCGCCGCGTATCTCGACCGCGTCCTGCAGCGGCTGACGCTGCCCGGGTCGCTCTTCCTCGCGCTCGTCGCGGTCGCCCCGGAGATCTTCATCGCCTACTTCGGCTTCTCGCAGGCGACCTCGCGCGCCCTCGGCGGCACCTCGGTGCTGATCGTCGTCGGCGTCGCGCTCGACACGATGCGCCAGATGGAGTCGCAGATGATGATGCGGCACTACGAAGGCTTCCTGAGGTAACCACCGTGCCGTCTCCGCGTGGCATGCGCGTTCCTCGGGCGGCGGCAGTCGTCGGCGGAGGCGGGCTCCGCCCGCCGCAGTCCGGCGACGGCGAGGGGCGCGCGTGAACGTTCTCCTCCTCGGCCCGCAGGGCTCCGGCAAGGGGACGCAGGCGGCGCGGATCGCCGAGGCGCACGCGATCCCGCACGTCGCGACCGGCGACATGTTCCGGGCCGCGATCGCCGAGGGCAGCCCGCTCGGCCTGCGCGTGCAGCCGATCCTCGAGTCGGGGCAGCTCGTCCCCGACGAGATCACGGTGGCGCTGATCCGGGAGCGGCTCGGCCGCGACGACGCCGCGGACGGGTTCGTGCTCGACGGCTTCCCCCGCAACCTCGCGCAGGCGGAGGCGCTCGACGCGATGCTCGCCGAGATCGAGCGGCCGCTCGCGATCGTGCTGCTGCTCGAGCTGGGCGACGAGATCTGCCGCGAGCGGATGCGCGGCCGCGCCGAGCTGGAGGGCCGCGCCGACGACGCGCGTCCCGAGGTGATCGAGCGGCGGCTGGAGATCTACCACCGCGAGACCGAGCCGGTCGTCGAGCACTATCTCGGCACCGGCAAGCTCGTGAAGGTGCACGCGGAGCGGACGATCCCCGAGGTGTTCGCCGAGATCGAGCAGGCGCTCGAGACGGTGGAGGCGCGCGCGTGATCATCCGCAAGAGCCGCGCCGAGATCGAGGGGATGGCGCGCGCCGGCGCGCTCCTCGCCGAGACGCTCGCCTACGTCGGCGAGCTGCTCGAGCCGGGCGTGTCGATGCTCGAGCTGGACCGCGCCGCCGACGAGTTCCTCGCGGCGCGCGGCGGCGTCCCCACCTCGAAGGGCTACAAGGGCTTCCCTGCGGCGCTCTGCCTGTCGCCGAACTCGGTGGTCGTGCACGGGATCCCGACCGAGTACCGCGCGCAGGAAGGCGACCTGATCTCGGTCGACCTCGGCGTCACCCTGGACGGCCTCGTCGCCGACAGCGCCGTCACCTACGGCGTCGGCGAGATCGACCCTGAGGCGCAGCGGCTGCTCGACGTCTGCCAGGAGGCGCTCGCGGCAGGGATCGACCGGGCGCGCGTCGGCAACCGCCTCTCCGACATCTCGCACGCGATCCAGACCGTCGTCGAGGAGGCCGGCTTCTCGGTCGTGCGCAGCCTCGTCGGCCACGGCGTCGGCCGCTCCTACCACGAGGACCCGCAGATCCCGAACTACGGCCCGCCGGGGCGCGGCCCGCTGCTGCAGGAGGGGATGACGCTCGCGATCGAGCCGATGATCACGGCCGGCGCCCCGGACGTCTACGTGCACGCCGACGACTGGTCGATCTCGTCGGTCGACGACTCGCTCGCGGCCCATTTCGAGCACACGGTCGCGCTCACGCAGGACGGGCCGAGAATCCTCACGACGGCGGGAGCCGCTCTGCTACGATGACCGCCTTCCGCGCACGGCTGCGCCGTGCGCGCGTGTACGTCTGAAGGAAAGGACTTGAACGCCAAGGACGAGAAGATCGAGGTAGAAGGAGAGGTCGTCGAAGCGCTCCCGAGCACGATGTTCCGGGTGCAGCTCGACGGGGGACACGCCGTGCTCGCCACGATCTCCGGGAAGATGCGCAAGCACTACATCCGCATCCTCCCCGGGGACAAGGTCAAGGTCGAGCTGAGCCCCTACGACCTCGACCGCGGTCGCATCACCTACAGGCACAGGTAACCACCATGAAGGTCCGTCCGTCCGTCAAGCCCATGTGCGAGCGCTGCCGCGTGATCAAGCGGCACGGCACGACCATGGTCATCTGCTCCAACCCGCGTCACAAGCAAAGGCAGGGATAGCCACTTGGCTCGCATCGCCGGAGTGAACCTCCCGAACCAGAAGCGGCTCGAGATCGGGCTGACCTACATCTACGGGATCGGCCAGCCGACCGCACAGAAGATCGCGGCCGAGCTGGGCCTAAGCCCCGACACGAAGATCCGCGACCTGACCGACGAGGAGGTCGCGAAGCTCCGTGCCTACATCGACCAGAACCTCGAGGTCGAGGGCGACCTGCGCCGCGAACGGCAGCAGGCGATCAAGCGGCTCTCCGAGATCGGCGCCTACCGGGGCATCCGCCATCGGCGCGGCCTGCCGACGAACGGCCAGCGCACGAAGACGAACGCGCGCACGCGCAAGGGCCCGAAGAAGACCGTCGGCCGCGGGAAGAAGGCCAAGTAGATGCCCGGCGCTCGGAGACAGGCGACCCGGGGTCGCACGCGCCGCCGCGTCCGCAAGAACATCGCGATCGGCCAGGCACACATCAAGACGAGCTTCAACAACACGATCGTCTCGCTGAGCGACCGCGAGGGGAACGTGATCGCATGGGAGTCCGCCGGCGGCGCCGGCTTCAAGGGCTCGCGCAAGTCGACCCCCTTCGCCGCGCAGGTGACTGCCGACGCGGCCGCCCGCAAGGGCATCGAGCACGGCTTGCAGAAGGTCGAGGTCTTCGTCAAGGGTCCCGGCTCCGGCCGTGAGACCGCGATCCGCTCGCTCCAGGCCGCCGGCCTCGAGGTCACCGGCGTGAGGGACGTCACCCCGCAGGCACACAACGGCTGCCGCCCCCGGAAGCGGCGAAGGGTCTGAATTGGCACGCGATCACTCTCCCCAGTGCAAGCAGTGCCGCCGTGAGGGACAGAA
>DASSND010000065.1:0-15039 GCA_035688315.1 Gaiellaceae bacterium
CCCGCTCAGCCCGCAAGCGCCAAGACCGGCCTGTCACGCCGGAGGTCGCGGGTTCGAGTCCCGTCGCTCCCGTCTCGGTCCCGCGAGGGATCCCCGCTAGAGCTTCTGTCCGCCGCGGGCGGCGCGAAGGCGGGCACGGCGCGGCTCCTCGCGCGCGACGAACGCCACGTTCACGGCGTACGGGTCGTCGCCCAGCTCGCGGTCGAAGACGACGGCCTGACCTTTGCAGCGCGGCTCCGGCGCGTGGCCCGGAAGGAAGCCGCTCCCCGCGACGCGGAGGCGCTCGTCCTCCTCCGTCCGGATCAGGCCGTAGCCCTTGGCGTCGTTGAACCAGAGCATCGTTCCCTGCACGCGCACCAGTGTCGCACACGCTCCGCGGCGTGCGGATCCGGCGGCCCCGCCTGCTAGCCTGCTGCAACGACCTGAGCGTGTACCGGATGCGCAGCCCGCGCCTCCCCTGCCCGTTCTCGATGGAGCAGAGGAGGTGTTTCATCCATGGCAACCGGAACCGTGAAGTGGTTCAACGCCGACAAGGGGTACGGGTTCATCACCCCCGACGAAGGCGGCAAGGACCTGTTCGTCCACCACAGCGCGATCCTCGGCGAGGGCTACAAGACGCTCGCCGAGAACGCGAGGGTGCAGTTCGAGGCCGCCGAGGGCGCCAAGGGCCCCGAGGCGAAGAGCGTCACGCTCGCCTCCGCCTAGCGCACCGCGGCGGCGCTCGGCCCTCGACGGCCGGCCGCCGCCGCATCTCACCCACGACCAGGGAGGCGAATGGCAGGACGGAACCCCATGACCCAGGCGAAGCGGGCGCGCGAGCAGGCGCTCCGCGAGAAGCGCGAGCGCAAGCAGGCAAAGAAGGCCGACGCGGCCGCCCGCAAGGCGGCCGGCGAAGCGCCCGCGCACGAGACCATCCCCGAGCCCGGCCCGGACGACCCGAACGCGGCCGGCCCCGAGCCGCCCGCCGACCCGGACTGACACCGCGCCCGCCGGCGCGGGTCGGTGGAAGCCCGCAACCGCGATCTGCCATCCCACCGATGCGGGCGCGCCCCGCGCGCGTCACGCTCTCCAAAAACGGGAAAGGAGAGGCAGATGAACACGATCCTGCTCGCCACCGACGGGTCCCCCTCCGCAGCGCAAGCGACCGCGGCGGCGATCGACCTGGCAGCCGCGACCGGCGCGCCTCTGCACGTCGTCACCGCCTGGTCGGCACCCGTCTCGAGCTACGACACCCTGCCGCTGCTGATCGGGCCGGAGCTGATCGAGGCGGAGCACGACAAGGCCCGCGAGACCGTGGCGCGCGCCGTCGCGCAGGCGCAGGCGGCCGGCGTCGCCGCCACGCCCGAGGTGCGCGAGGGCTTCGCCGTCGACGCGATCTGCGAGGCGGCCCGCGACACCGGCGCGTCGCTCGTCGTCGTCGGCGCGCACGGGTGGGGGCCGCTGCGGCGGCTCGTCTTCGGCAGCGTGTCGCGCGGCGTGCTCCACCACGCGCCCTGCCCCGTGCTCGTCGTCCGCCGCGACGCCGACGACGACGCGGCCTGACGCCCGCGCTCAGCGGGCGGCCGCGAGCACCTGCGCGCCGAGCCGGCGCGCCTCCCCGAGCGTCACGCCGTCCCGGGCGGCGATCACGACGACGATCCGCGCCCGGCCGCCGCGCACGGCGAGCGTCGCACTCGCGCGCACGTCGGCCAGCCACCCGTCCTTCTCCATGCGCGCCGTGCCCGCCGGGAACGAGAAGACGCTCGTCGAGGGCTCGGCGAGCGCGAGATAGCCGAGCGCCGCCCGCGCCTGCGCCCGCGAGAGGCCGACGCCCCGGATCGCCCAGCGCTGCCCGGCCGCCGCCGCGTCGAGCCGGAAGAGCGCGCGGGCGAGGTCGCGCGCCGTCGTCACGCGCACGTGGGACGCCGACGTCGTCCGCTTCTTCTTCGGCTTCTCCGCCGGCGAGAGCGCATACGGCGCGGGATAGGTGCTCGAGAACATGCCGAGCCGCCGCAGCGCCGCCTCGGTCGGGACACGGCCGCCGACGAGCGCGAAGACCCGGTTCGCCGCCGCGTTCGACGACCAGCGGCCGATCGCGCGCAGGTCCCGGTCGACCGGCGAGGAGGGGCCGAACCCGAAACGGCGGATCCCCTCCGCGATCACCGCGAGCTTCACCGTCGACGCGGCCGGGAGCTGCGCCTCCTCGTTCCAGCCGGCGAAGCGGCCGCTGCGGAGATCCTCGACGAAGATCCCCGCCTCGCCGTCGAACGCCTCGCCGATCCGCGCGAGCTGCGCCTCGAGGCGGGAGTCGTGGCGCGTCGGCAGGTGCGGCGCAGCCCACGGGACCGGCGCCGCGCCCGCACTCCCCGTCAGGGCGAGCAGCAGGAGGGCGGGCAGGAGACGCATCGCGAGCGACCCGCGGCGCGCGCCCCGGCTACTTCTTCTTCGGCTCGACCTTGACGGAGTCGCTGCTGCTGCCGTAGCTGGCCGTGCCGTTGTAGGTGGCGGTGACCGTGCTGTTGCCGCCGGCGTCGTGCCAGATGTAGGTCGCGGTCGCGACCCCGCTCGCGTTCACGTTCGCCGTCGCGGCGATGACACCGTCCACCTTGAAGGTGACGGTGCCGCTCCCGACCGCGGCGGCTCCCGCCTTGACGGTCGCGGTCAGCGTGTGCGGCACGTTGACCGGCGGGTGCGTGTCGTCGACGGCGAGCGTCGTCACGGTCGACGCCTTGTTCACCGTCTGGCTCAGCGAGGCGGACGACGACTGCCAGGACGAGCCGGAGGTCGGCGCGTACGCGGCGACGACCGTGTGCGTCCCGCCCGAGAGGCCGGCCACGGTGGCGGCGGCGTGCCCGGCGCCGTCGAGGCTGACGGTCGCGACCGTCGAGCCGTCGACCGAGAAGGCGACGCTGCCGGTCGGCGTGCCGCCGGAGCCGGAGACGGTGGCGGTGAACGTCACCGACTGTCCGGCCGCCGACGGGTTCGCGTTCGAGACGAGGGCCGTCGTCGTCGGCTTCGTGAACGACTTCACGACCTGCGTCACGGATCCCGAGGAGCCGGTGTAGACGGAGTCGCCGCCGTAGGAGGCGGTGATCGTGTGCGTGCCCACCACGAGCGCGCTCGTCGTCAGGGTGGCGACGCCGTTCCCGTCCAGCGCGACCGTGGCGAGCGTGGCGCTGCCGTCCTTGAAGGTGACGCTGCCGCTCGGATAGTCGAAGTCGCCGGACACCGTGGCCGTGAAAGTGACCGCCACACCGGAGGTCGACGGCGTGCCGCTGGTCGTCACCGCGGTCGTCGACGCGGGCTTCTGGACGGTGACCGTCACGCTGCCGCTCGCGCTCTGCCACCGCGTCGGGTCGGACGGCGTGTAGGTGACGGTCACGGTGTGCGTGCCGACGCTCCCGAAGACCTGGGTGCAGACGGCGTCGCCGGAGCTCGAGACCGTGTCCGAGTCGAAGGTGCCGCTGTCGTCGGCGCACGAGACGCTGCCGGCGGGAGTCGTCCCGTTCGACTTGAGCGAGATCGCGAAGTCGACGGCGTCGTAGAGCCCCGCACTCGAACTCGACGGCGTCACGCTCACCGTGACCGGCTTCGAGTCGCGCGAGGCCTTGCCGGGGCAGCCCTCGGCCGGCGCCGGGATGATGTCCCCGTGCGCCTGGTGCGCGGGCAGGGCCGGCTGCGGCACGACGATCAGCACCCACGGGTTGGTGGCGGAGCTGGTGCGGTGGCAGATCGGGACGCCGTGGCCGTACTGGCTGCCGCCGCTGCCCCCGTCGTCGCCGCCCGGGCAGCCGGTGTCGGGCGCCGGGATGATGTCGGCGCGCTCCTTGCCGCCGCCCTGCGAGAGCGTGTGCTCGTTCTCGTGGTGCTTCACCGCCGACGGCGCGATCGTGATCACGACGTACGGGTTGCCGTCCGACGCGGTGCGGTGGCAGATCGTGATCTTGCCGCCGTTGCCCTGGCCGTTGTCCGGGTTGTCGTTGCCGCTCTGGGACGTGCCCGAGACGGCCGCCTGGGTCGCGGTCGCCACGTCGGCGAACGCGGAGCGGACGTAGCCCGGCGCGCCGAGCGCGAACACGGCGGCGCCGACGAACGCGGTCGCGGCGACCGCGAGCCCCATCCGCACGCGCACCTCGCGGCCGGGGACGCCGGCGTGCACGCGCGAGACCTGCTCGAGCACCTGCTCGAGGAACTCGCGGCGCGGCGTGGCCGCGAGCGCGGAAAGATCGCGCTCCAGGCGGGAGCGCCGGCTGAAGAAGGGCCGCATCACCCAGAACTACCCTCGGGAAGGGCCGTTCCTTACAGGGGCGTCAGGGCCGCGGGAGGCCGAGCGCGCCGCGGATCTGGTCGATCTCCGCGCTGCGCGGGTTGAGCGCGAGCGCCCGCTTCGCGTTGGCGAGCCGCTCCCGCGGCGACTCGCTCGCGAGCGCGAGGTCGAGCCAGAGCTGCCAGCTCTGCGGGTTCTTCGCGAGCGCGGTGCGGAAGCTCGCGCGCGCGTCGGCGAGCCGGCCCTCGTTCAGCTGCGCCTCGCCGAGGAGCTGCCACGGCTGCGACGACCACGGCTCGAGCCGCCGCGCGCGGACGGCCGCGGCGACCGCGTCGTCGAAGCGGTCCTGCGCGGCGCCGTGCGCGCTGCTGGCGGCCGCCCGGTTGGCGACGAGCGTCAGCACCGAGACCGCGGCGATCGCGAGCAGCGCGAGGATCGCGCCGTACGTCGCGACCCGAGGCAGCCGCCACTCCGAGGTCGCGCCGCGGGCGGCGACGAGCAGGCCGCCGCCGACGAGGACGGCGGCGAGCGCGACGCCGGGCAGCTGCCAGTCCCAGTCGAAGAACACGTGCACGAGGAAGGCGGCGTACAGGGCGCCGCCGACCGCGACCGCGGGCCGCGCGCGCGCCCGCACCGCCGCGACGAGCGGCGCACCGAGCGCCGCGAGCAGGAACAGGAGCCCGAGCGGGCCGAGCTCGGCGAGCGTCTCCGCGTAGAGGTTGTGCGCGTTGACGGCCTGGCTCGCCACCGGCCGCTCGCGCAGCCAGACGCGCTGATACGTCCCGGCGCCGGAGCCGGTGAGCGGATGGTCGCGCCAGTCGTCGAGCGCGATCCGGACGAGGCTCGCCCGGTGCGTGCCGCCGAAGCTGAACAGGCGCTCGTTGAGGTTCGCCGTGCGCGGCGGGTTCTCGTCGACGAAGCTCCGCCACGCGTGCCGGACGAACCCGGCCGGCGAGCCGTAGCGGGAGGACGCGACCGCGAGCCCCGCCACGACCGCCGCGAGAGCCGCCACCGCGAGCGCGACGTCGACGAGCCGCGCCGTCCGGACGGCGACCTCGCGCCGGCGCAACGCCTCGGCGCCGGCGAGCGTCGCGACCGCGGAGACGGCGACCCAGGGCAGGCTGAAGCGCGCGAGCTGCCCGCCCGCGGCCGCGGCGTCCGAGACGGCCGTGTCCACGTGCACGAGCGCCCCCATCCCCGACGCGTGCCGGACCGCGATCGCCGCCCACGGCGCGAGCAGCAGCAGGGCGAGCGCGACGCGCAGCCGGCGCGGGTCGAGCGCGAGCGCGACGACGATCCCGACCGCGAGCGCGAGGAAGGCGCCGCGGCTGAACGTGAAGTAGAGGGCGAGCGCGACGAGCGGCACGGTGCCGCCGGCGAGCGCGACGAGGATCCGGGAGCGGCTCGTCACGACGACCGCGAGCGCGGCGAGCAGGGCGAGCGCCGCGAGCAGGCCGAGCCCGTTCCAGTAGCCGACAGGCTGCTCGAGACGGTTGCCGGCGAGCCCGAGCGGCGGCGCGAAACGGTTCGGGTAGAGCCGCGTCATCAGGCCGTAGAGGCACGGCAGCGCGGCGCCCGCCCAGACGCTCGCGAGGAGCTTCGGCAGGCTGTCCGCGCCGACGAGCACGAGCACCGCGGCGAGCGCGGTCACGTAGACGAGCAGCCGCTCGAACGAGAGCACGCTGCCGCCGGCGTCGTGGCTCCACGCGGCGGAGCAGAGCGTCCACAGGGCGAGCAGCGCGATGCCGCCGGCCGCCGCCAGCTCGAGCCGGGACAGCTCCAGGTGCGAGCGGAGGAGGAGCGCGACCGCGGCCGCCCACGCGAGCGCGAGCGAGATCCAGCCCCACGACGTCGCGTCCCAGCCGCCGTTGGCGGAGGCGACCGGCGTAACGAGGAGGAGCCCCAGCAGCGCCGCCGGCAGGTCGGCGCGCGCGGCGGCCCCCAGCAGCCGCCTGGACGAGAGCGTTCGCGCCCGCTCCAGGGGCCGCGCGAGGCCGGCGAGGGTCGCCATCAGGCGCTCACCGTAGCGCGGGATCCGGCGGACGGCGAGAGCGCGTCCGGGAGAAGATGCGGGGGTGATCCTCGCGGTCGACCAGGGGACGACGGGCACGACCTGCCTCGTCGTCGGCGACGGGCTCGAGGTGCTCGGCCGCGCCACGACGCCGGTCGCCGTGGCGGCCCCGCGACCCGGCCGGGTCGAGCAGGATCCGGAGGAGCTGTGGCGCTCGGTCGAGACGACCGCGGCCGCGGCGCTCGCGGACGCAGGCGCGGCGGCACGCGAGATCGAGGCGATCGGGATCGCGAACCAGCGCGAGACGACGATCGTCTGGGAGCGCTCGAGCGGCGCGCCGGTCGCGCCCGCGATCGTCTGGCAGGACCGCCGCACGGCCGAGCGCTGCCGCGGGCTTCCCGCCGGCCTGCTGCGCGCGCGCACCGGGCTGACCGCCGACCCGTACTTCTCGGCGACGAAACTCGAGTGGCTCCTGCGCGAGCGCGGCGGCGGCTCGGCCGGGCTCGCCTTCGGCACCGTCGACGCGTGGCTGCTCTGGCGGCTGACCGACGGCGCCGTCCACGCCACCGACGTGACGAACGCGTCGCGCACCCTCCTCCTCGACCTGGCGCGGCTCGACTGGGACGACGAGCTGCTCGCCCTCTTCTCGGTGCCGCGCGAGCTGCTGCCGGAGGTGCGGCGCTCGGCGGAGATCGTGGCGGAGGGGCGGCTCGGCGAGGTGCGCGCCCCGGTGGCGGCGCTCGCGGGCGACCAGCAGGCCTCGCTGTACGGCCACGGCTGCCTCGCCGCGGGCGAGACGAAGGCGACCTTCGGGACCGGCGCGTTCCTGCTCGCGGCGAGCGGCGGCGACTGCTCCGAGCCGCCGCACGGGCTCGTCCGCACCGCGGGCGCGCTGCCTGCGGGAGCCGCGCCGCGCTACGCGCTCGAGGGCTCGATCTTCGCGGCGGGCGCGGCGCTGCGATGGCTCCGGGACGGGCTCGGCCTGCTCGGCGACGTCCGCGAGAGCGAGGCGCTCGCGCGCTCGGTGCCGTCGTCGGGCGGCGTCCACTTCGTCCCCGCGCTCGCCGGCCTCGGCTCGCCGCACTGGGCGCCGGAGGCGCGCGGGCTGATCGCCGGGCTCACGCAGACGACGCGGCGCCCGCACCTCGTCCGCGCGGCGCTCGAGGCGGTCGCGTTCCAGACCCGCGACGTCCTCGACGCGCTGCCGCGGCGGCCGCCCGCGCTCCGCGTCGACGGCGGCGCGACCGCGAACGGCTTCCTCGTTCAGTTCCTCGCCGACGTCTGCGGCGTGCCGGTCGAGGTGGCGGCGGAGCGGGAGACGACCGCGCTCGGCGCAGCGGGGCTCGCCGGGGTCGCGACCGGCCGCTGGCGCGAGGACGAGCTGCCGGCCCTGCTGCGCCCGGCGACCCGGGTCGAGCCCGCGCGCTCAGCCGCCGAGGTCGAGGCGCTCGTCGACGCCTGGCGCGCCGCCGTCCGCCTGACGCTCCGAGCGGCCGCGCAGGAGTAGCCCGCCGACGAGCGCGAGCGCGATCTCGACCACCGTGATCGCGACGCGGTTCAGCGCGACGGCGCTGAGCGCGTGCGCCTCGGAGGTGATCGCGAGCAGCACGCCGTACATCGAGCCCTCGCGCACGCCGAGACCGGAGGGCGCGATCACGACGAGCACCGCGACGATCGCGCCGACGCACGACGTCCCGCCGAGGAAGACGATCGTGGACGCGCTCGCGTCGTCGCCGACCGAGCGCAGCAGCAGCCAGAGGCCGACGCCGCCGACGACCCAGGTGAACGCGTAGTAGGCGAGCAGGAAGAGCAGGGTCGGGCCGCGCAGCGGCGGCAGCGGCGGATGGCCGAGTCGGCGCAGCACGCGCGTCGAGAGCGGCTGGAAGACGCGCGGGTGGACGAGCACCGCGACGAGGACGCCGAACGCGACGACGAGCGGCACCGTCCAGCCGCCGACGCCGCCCGTCCAGGTGAGCGAGACGACGAAGACGAGCACGCCGGCGACGGCCGACGTCCCCGCCTCCACCAGCATCGAGGCGGTGACGAGGCCGGCGTCCGTCACCCCGTAGCGGCGGGCGGCGACGACGCGGGCCGCCGGCGTCCAGACTCCGCCCGGCACGTACTTGGCGAGCATCGAGACCATCTCCGACTGGAGCGCCTGCGTGTACCCGAGCGGCATCCCCCAGTCGGAGAGGATCCGCATCCAGCCGAGCACGAAGAGCAGGTAGTACCCGGCGATCGCGGCGAGCGCGAGCGCGAAGTCGACCGGGTCGGCGTTGCGGAGGTCGTCGCCCGCGTCCTCGAGCGTCCCGCGCACCGCCCAGCCGATCGCGAACAGGAAGACGGCGACGACGACGATCTGCGCGGCCGCGAGCAGGCGGTGGTGCTCGTCGGCGAAGCGGCGAATCGCGGCGACCCGGCCCAGCGCTCAGCCCGCCAGGTGCCGCTCGAGCCACTCGCAGGTGAGGCGGTAGGCCCGCACCTCGTTCGCGTAGCGGGTGTAGCCGTGGCCCTCGTCCTCGAAGACGACGTACTCGACCTCGCGTCCCAGCTCGCGCAGCCGCTCGACCATCTGGTCGGACTCGGACTGGACGACGCGCGGGTCCCTGGCGCCCTGGAGCACGAGCAGCGGCGCCCGCACCTGGTCGACGTAGGTGATCGGCGAGCGCTCGCGCAGGAACTCCTCCTCGGTGTCCGGGTCGCCGACCCAGGCCGCCATGAAGCGGAGCCAGGTCGGCGGCACCGCGCGGACGAACGTGAGCAGGTTGGAGGGGCCGACGATGTCGACCGCGGCGGCCCAGTACTCGGGCAGGCGGGTGACGCACGTGAGCGTCGCGAAGCCGCCGTAGGAGCCGCCGTAGACGCCGAGGCGCTCGCCGTCGACGAACTCCTGCGCCCTCAGCCACTCGGCGGCGTGCCGCCAGTCCTCGAGGTCGCCGCCGCCCCAGTCGTGGTGGATCAGCGTCTGGTAGGTCTTGCCGTAGCCGGTGGAGCCGCGGATGTTCGTCGCGAGCACGCCGACGCCGCGGCTGAGCAGGTACTGGTAGACGGGACGGAAGACGGGGCGCTCCTGCGCCTCGGGGCCGCCGTGGATCGCGACGACGAACGGCGCCGGCCCGTCGCTCTCCGGCCGGTAGAGCCAGGCCGGGATGTCGCGGCCGTCGAAGCTCGGGAAGGAGACGAGCTGCGGCTCGCGCAGGCGGAGGCTCGAGAGCCCGCCGATCCGGCTCTCGGTGAGCGGGCGCGCCTCGCCGCTCGCGGTCTCGACGAGGTAGACCTCGGGCGGCCGGCCGGGCTGATCCCAGACGAGCGCGGCACGCGAGCCGTCGTGGGAGAGCGCCAGCCCGGAGCCGGCGGCGGACGGCGTCCCCTGCGGCAGCGTCGGCTCGGGCAGGTCGGTTCCGGTCGCGAGGTCGCGCAGGCGCAGGCGGCCCCAGCCGTCGCGGTTCTCGAGCCAGGCGAGCACGCGCCCGTCGCCGGAGCCGGTGAGCTCGTCCACGTCGCAGTCGGGGGTCTCGACCCAGTCGCGGCGGCCCGGCTCGAGGTGCTGGAAGGCGATCCCCTGGAACTCGCGCCCCTCGTCGGTGAGGAGGTAGAAGCCGGAGCCGTCGGCCGCCCAGCTGCCGGGCATGAACTTGACGTCGCCCTCGTGGGGGGTCAGCTCGGTGGCCTCCCCGCTCTCGGCGTCGAGGAGGTAGACCGACGAGTCGGTGTTGGAGCGGAACTCGGCCGCCTGGAGCTTCGTCCCGTCGGGGCTGAAGTTGCCGCCGAAGGCGTACATCCCCTCGCCGAAGACGTAGCGCGGCTCGCCCGCCCCGTCCCAGAGGAACACCTCGCTGTCGGTGGGGCGGCGCGCGTTGGCGGCGAACGCGAAGCGGCGGCCGTCGGGCGACCACGCGCTCGGGAAGATCGCGTGCTGCACCTGCGCGAGGTCGGTGAGCTGCTCCGGCCAGCCGCCGCCGGCGGGGACGCGGAAGAGCTGCGTGAACTCGTCGCCGTCCTTGTCGGCGGCGAAGAGGATCGTCCCGTCCGGCGCGACCGCGACCTCCCGGACGGCGCGGTCGGTGAAGCTCGTCAGCTGCTCCGGCCAGCCGCCGTCCACCGAGACCGACCAGAGGTTGAACTGGCCGGAGAGGTTGGAGACGAAGAGGACGCGGCTCCCGTCGGGCGTGAACTGCGCGACGGCGAGGAAGCGGCGGTAGGCGAAGAACTGCTCGAACGGCGGCCGGTCGCTCACGGTTCGACACTACACGGGACGCCCCGCGTCGGGACATGGCCGCGGGGGCCAGGTACGCTCGCGCCGCGATGGAGCGGACGCTGCCGTACGGCTGGTACACCGACCCGGAGATCCTGCGGCGCGAGCAGGAGCTGATCTTCCGGACGGCGTGGCAGTACGCGGGCCACACGGGACAGCTCCCCGCGCCGGGCAGCTTCTTCACCGCGAGCGCCGGGCGCACGCCGATCGTCGTCACGCGCGCCCGCGACGACCGCATCCGCGCCTTCCTCAACGTCTGCCGCCACCGCGGCTTCCCCGTCGCCGCGGGAGCCGGGCGCCGCGAGACGCTCCAGTGCCCCTACCACGCCTGGACGTACGGGCTCGACGGCTGCCTGCGCGCGGCGCCGCGCAGCGAGGAGGAGCCGGAGTTCCCGCAGGAGGAGCTGGGCCTCGTCCCGGTCGCCGTCGACACCTGGGGGCCCTTCCTCTTCGTCAACGCAGGCCCCGACCCGGAGCCGCTCGCCGACGCGCTCGGCTCGATGCCGGCCCAGGTCGCGGAGCTGGGGCTCGACGTCGGCTCGCTCGTCCACCACACCCGCTGGGAGGCGGACGTCGAGGCGAACTGGAAGATCGTCTGCGAGAACTTCCTCGAGTGCTACCACTGCCAGGTCGCGCACCCCGGCTTCGCCGAGGTGATCGACGTCTCCGCCGAGTCGTACGCGCTCGACGCGGCCGGGCGCCTCTCCAGCCAGTACGGCCCGATCCGGGAGAGCGGCCGCGGCAGGATGGACCTCGACGGCGAGCTGCCGCGCAGCCAGTTCCACTTCCTCTGGCCCAACCTGACCGTGAACATCTTCCCGGGACGCCCCAACGTCTCGATCGGCCCGGTGACGCCGCTCACGCCGAACCGCACGCACCGCTTCCTCGACTACTTCTTCGGCCCGGACGTCGAACAGCCCTGGATCGACGACCTGATGGCCTTCGACGACCAGGTCGGCCGCGAGGACCGGACGCTCGTCGAGGGCGTCCACCGCGGCGTCTCCTCGGGCGCGCTCGACCACGGCGTGCTGATGAGCCGCAGCGAGCAGCTGATCGGCCACTTCCAGGCGCTCACCGCTGCCGCACTAGAACGAGCCGGCGGACCGCTGTAGATTCGGGGCTTCTCCGTTCCAGCCCACAGGAGGGTGATTCGTGAAGCGTCTTCTCGGGGTGCTCGCGCTCGCTGCGCTCGTCGTGGTTCCGGCCGCGACGGCGAAGCGGTCGGCCCCGCACACACTCAAGCCCGGCAAGTTGATCGTCGCGTTCGGCGATCCCGCCCCGAGCTTCGCCGTCGGCAAGGTCCGCGGCAGCAAGGTCTCGAACCCCAAGGGCTACGAGGTCGATCTCGCGAAAGCGATCGCGAAGCAGCTCCACCTCAAGCCCGTCTGGATGTACACCGCGTGGACGGGCCTCTTCGCGCCCGGCACGAAGAAGTTCGACATCTCCTTCCAGGAGGCGACGATCACCGCCCAGCGGAAGAAGACCGTCGACTTCACGAGCTCGTATCTGAACGCCAACCAGGGCGTGCTGCTCTCGAAGACCGCGAAGACGCCGCACAGCCTGGCCGACCTGCGGAAGATGCAGACGTGCGCCCAGAACGACACGACGGGCCTCCAGTACATCACCGACCAGCTGAAGCCGCAGAAGAAGCCGCTGACCTACCCGACCACGACCGCCGCCTACCAGGCCGTGTCGGTCGGGCAGTGCCAGGCGTTCATCCTCGACGTGCCGCTCGTGCTGCTGCAGAAGAAGCAGACGCCCGCCCGGTTCGGGGCGGTGGCCGGCCAGATCGTCACCCACGAGCAGTACGGCGCCGTCCTCCAGAAGGGCTCGAAGCTGACCGCCACCGTCAACGGCGCGCTGAAGAAGCTGACGAAGAACGGGACGATCGCCAAGCTGCAGAAGAAGTGGTTCAACGTCAACTTCGCGGCCATCCCGGTCCTGAAGTAGGCGCCTAGGCCATGCACGCGCTGCACCAGGTCCTCCACGCGTTCTTCAACCTGCACAGCTTCACGCTGGCGATGCCGGACGTGTGGGCGGGCTTCCAGATCAACCTGCGGATGATGGTGACCGCGGAGATCCTGGTCCTGGTGTTCGCGCTCGTGATCGCGCTCGTCCGCGGTCTGCCGGGGCCCTCAGCGAGACCGCTGCGGGCCCTGGCGATCGCCTACACCGACTTCTTCCGCGGGACGCCGATCATCATCGTCGCGTTCTTCATCGGCTTCGGGCTGCCCGGCCTGCAGCTCGGCTACATCTCGCGGCTCTCGATCACGACCTACGGGATCATCACGCTGACGCTCGTCTACACGGCGTACGTGACCGAGGTCTACCGGGCCGGGATCGAGTCGGTGCACGCGAGCCAGCGCGCCGCCGCCCGCTCGCTCGGCCTCACCTACTTCCAGGCGATGCGCTACGTGATCGTCCCGCAGGCGGTGCGGCGCGTGATCCCGCCGCTCCTCAACGACTTCGTCGGCCTGCAGAAGGACACGGCGATCGTCTCCGTGGTCGGCGTCACCGAGGCCGCGTCGCTCGCCCAGCAGTTCTCGACGAAGAACGGCGACTTCCCCAGCTATCTCGTCGCCGCGGTCTTCTTCATCCTGATCACGATCCCGCTCGCCCGCTTCACCGACCACCTCGTCGCGGTGCGCGAGCGCCGGGAGCGCGCGCAGGCCTTTTGAGCGCGAACGGCAACGGCGGCGGCGGCTTCGTCGAGATCGACGGGGTCTCGAAGTGGTTCGGCGACCTCCAGGTGCTGAACCGGGTCAGCCTCGACGTGCCCGAGCACAGCGTCGTCTGCCTGATCGGCGCCTCCGGCTCCGGCAAGTCGACGCTGCTGCGCTGCCTCAACCTGCTCGAGCACGTCGAGGAGGGGGAGATCCGGGTCGACGGCCAGCTGCTGACCGGGACGAAGGTGGACGTGAACGCGCTGCGCAAGAAGATCGGGATCGTCTTCCAGGCCTACAACCTCTTCCCGCACATGACCGTGCTCCAGAACGTGACGCTCGCGCCGCGGAAGGCGCGCGGCGTCTCGCGCGCCGAGGCCGAGGCGCGCGCCCGGCTGCTGCTGCAGCGGATCGGCCTCGAGGCGAAGGCGGACGAATACCCCGACCGGCTCTCCGGCGGCCAGCAGCAGCGCGTCGCGATCGTGCGCGCGCTCGCGATGGAGCCGAAGCTGATGCTGCTCGACGAGATCACCTCCGCGCTCGACCCGCAGCTCGTCTCCGAGGTGCTGCAGCTCGTCCGCGAGCTGGCCGACAGCGGCATGACGATGATCCTCGCCACGCACGAGATGGGCTTCGCGCGCGAGGTCGCCGACAAGGTGTGCTTCCTCGACGCGGGCTGCATCCTCGAGGAGGGGACGCCCGAGGAGATCTTCACGAGCCCGCGCGAGCCGCGCACGCGCGAGTTCCTCTCGCGGGTGCTCGAGGCGGAGAGGCTCCAGTGAGACGGCTTCCCCGCCTGCCGAAGCCCGGCTCGCGCGCGCCGCTCGCGATCGCGGCGTTCCTCGCCATCCCGCTCTTCTTCTCCACGCTGATGGCCTCCGCGCTCGCACAGGAGAAGCCGCTCGTGCACCAGTGGAAGGGCTGCCGGCTCGGGCTCTGCACCACCTGGCACGAGCCGACCGCGGCGACCGAGGCGCGGATCTGGCTGTGGGCGCTCCTGCCGCCGCTCGTGCTCGTCCTCGTCGGCCTCGTCGCGACCCGGCTGCCGCTCGGCTTCTACGTCTCCTGCGTCGCCGCCTGCGCGATCGCCATGGCCGTCGTCCACGACACCGCCACCTGGGCGCGCCACCACACGGCGCGCTACCCGTGGGGCGTCGACCTGATCCCGGGCACGAACGCCGCCTCGAACCAGTGGGACCCGGGCGAATGGGAGGCGGAGGCGCGCGAGACCGCGCTCAGCCTCCAACACTGGACGATCGGCGTCGCGCTCGCCGCGGCCGCCGTGATGGCGTTCCTCTGGGCGCGCCGCCGCTACTTCGGCCGCCGCCCGGAGCTGGAGGGCACCCCGCTCGAGGGCATCCACGCCCCCGACGCGACCCCGCCCGGCCTCTAGTTCGTCGAGCGGCCGAGCAGCGCCCGCGCGGTCGCCGCGGCCGCCTCGTCGCGCTCGGCGTAGAGACGCTCGGCGAGGAAGCCGAGCACGTCGCGCATCGAGACCATCCCGACGAGGTTGCCGTCCTGGACGACCGGCAGGTGCCGCAGCTTGCGCTCTCCCATCAGCTGCGCCGCGTCGAGGATCGCGTCGTCGACCCCGATCGTGACGAGGTCGCGGGTCATCGCGACGCGCAGCTGCACCCGCTCCACGTCGGCCGCCTCGCCGGCGAGCCGGAGCACGTCGCGCTCGGTGAAGATCCCGACCGGCGCGTTCTCCTCGCAGACGACGACCGAGCCGATCCCCGCCTCCAGCATCAGCCGGATCGCCTCGGCGGCAGTGTCCTCCGGCCGGACCGTCACGAGCCTCGTGCGCATCACCGAGCCGACCTGCATGGCGGCGAACCATAACGGGTCGCGCCGGCAACTTCTA
>DASSND010000072.1:0-9228 GCA_035688315.1 Gaiellaceae bacterium
GAGACGGGCTGGTTCGTCCTCAACGCGCGCGACGCGCGCTGGTTCGACCGCGGGTCGCGCGGGCACGCGGCGCCGTTCGAGCCCGTCGACGACGACTTCCCGCAGCTCGGGATCAACCTGTTCGTGCTCGGCCCCGGCGAGCCGATGTCGATGTACCACTGGGAGGCCGACCAGGAGGACTTCCTCGTCCTCGCGGGCGAGGCGCTGCTGATCGTCGAGGAGCAGGAGCGGCCGCTGCGCGCCTGGGACTTCGTGCACACGCCGGCGGGCGTCCCCCACACGATCGTCGGCGCCGGCGACGGCCCCTGCGCGGTCCTCGCCGTCGGCGCGCGCGAGCACCAGGACGGCCCCGACTGGGGCGGCTATCCGTTCAGCGAGGCGGCGATGCGCCACGACGCGAGCGCCGAGGCGGACACGACCGACCCGAACGACGCGTACGCGCGCTTCCCGAGGCGGCAGCCGGGCGAGTACCGCGAGGGCTGGCTGCCCGGCTAGCCGGCGGCGAGGCCGGCGTGGACGGGCTGCGGCCAGAGGCCGGCGCCGTCCTCGGCCGGCAGCTCCTCGAAGGCGAGCCCGAACACCTGCTCGAGCGCGGCGGCGGCGTGCGGCCGCACGTCGTCAACGCCCACCGGCCGGCCGGCCTCGCGGGCGATCGTCGTGAACATCGCGTCCTCGAGCCCGCAGGCGGTGATCCAGTCCGTGAACGGCGCCGGGTCGAGGTCGACGTTGAGCGCGTAGCCGTGCGTCGTCACCCAGCGCGAGACGTGGACGCCGATCGAGGCGATCTTCCGGGGCGGCCGGGTCAGCCAGAGGCCGGTCAGGCCCTCGATCGTCTCGCCGTGCAGGCCGAACGGCTCGACGGTGAGCGCGAGCGCCTCCTCGAGCTTGCGCACGTACGCCTTGACGTCTCGGCCGTGGCGCTTCAGGTCGAGGATCGGGTAGCACACGAGCTGGCCGGGGCCGTGGTAGGTGGACTTGCCGCCGCGGTCGGTCTCGACGATCTCCACCGTCGCGCCCTCGGGCACGTGCAGCTCGGCCGACTCGTCGGTGCGGCGTCCGAGCGTCACGACCGGCGGGTGCTCGAGCAGGATCACCGTGTCCGGGATCGCGCCCTGCGAGACGGCGCCCGCGAGCGAGCGCTGCAGCTCCCACGCGTCCAGGTAGGGAACCTCGCCGAGCTGGAGCAGGTACGCGCCGGTCGCCACGCGGTCAGGCTAGCGTGAGCCGGTGGCCGGAGGCGTGGTGCTCGTGGAGGGGGTCAGCGACCGGATCGCGGTCGAGGCGGCCGCGCGCGTGCTCGGGCACGACCTCGCGGGCGTGGAGGTCGTCGCGATCGGCGGCGCGCAGGCGGTGCGGCGCGCGGCGGCGGCGTACGCGGGCGAGCGGGTGGTCGGCCTCTGCGACGCGGGCGAGGAGCGCTGGTTCCGGCGCGTGCTCGGCGACGACGTCTTCGTCTGCGTCGAGAACCTCGAGGACGAGCTGATCCGCGCGCTCGGCCCGGAGCGGGTCGAGTCGCTGCTCGCGGCCGAGGGCGACCTCGAGACGTTCCGCCACTTCCAGAACCAGCCGGCGTGGCGCGGCCGCCCCGTCGCGGCGCAGCTCCGCCGCTGGCTCCACGCGGCCGACCGGCGCAACACCCGCTATCCGCCGCTCCTCGTCGCCGCGCTCGCGCCAGCGGAGGTCCCGCCGCCGCTCGCCGCCCTCCTCGCCGCCGTCTCCTGACGCGCGGCGGCGGCGGCTCAGCCGCCGTCGCCTTCCCAGCCCTCGAGGCGGGCGCGCAGGTCGCGCAGGAAGCGGCCGGCGTACGCCCCGTCGACGAGCCGGTGGTCGTAGGTGAGCGTGATGTTCATCAGCGGCCGGATCGCGATCACGTCGTTGCCCAGCTCGTCCTCGACCACCCAGGGGCGCTTCACGAGCGCGTAGGTGCCGAGGATCGCCGACTGCGGCTGGCTGATCACCGGCGTCCCGTGGAAGGTGCCGTAGCCGCCCGGGTTCGTGATCGTGAACGTCCCGCCCTGCACGTCGTCGGGGACGAGCTGCTTGTTCCGCGCCTTGTTCGCGATCTCCGAGATCCCCTTCGCCAGCCCGAGCAGGTTCATCGTCTCGGCGTTGCGGATCACGGGCACGATCAGGCCCTTGCCCTCCGCCAGCTCGACCGCGATCCCGAGGTTGACGAAGCTGCGCGTGACGATCGACTCGCCGCGGATCTCCGCGTTCACGAACGGGTACTCGCGCAGCGTCTCCACCGCCGCCTTCGCGACGAACGCGAGGTAGGTCGGGTTGACGCCGTACGCCTGCTCGAATTCCTTCTTCAGCGACGCCCGTGCGGCGACGATCCGGGAGAAGTCCACCTCGATCGCGCTCGTCACGTGCGCCGAGGTGTCGAGGGAGCGGCGCATGTGCTCCGCGATCCCGCGGCGCATCGCCGACATCGGCTCGACGGTCTCGCCCGGCTGCGTCGTCCCCGCCTGGTCGAGCACCTGCGCGGCCGGCGCCGGCGCCGCCTTCGCGGCGGGAGCGGCGGGAGCCGCCTGAGGAGCGGGAGCCGCCGGCGGCGCGGCCGGAGCCTGCGGCGCCTGCTGCTGCGCGGCACCCCCGGACTCGACGAAGGCGAGGATGTCCTTCTTCGTCACCCGGCCGCCCTTGCCGGTGCCCTGCACCGCGCCGGGGTCGACGCCGTGCTCGGACGCGATCCGCGCGACGACCGGGGACACGAACGCCTTCCCGTTGCCGGACGGCGCCGCCTCCGCGGTCTCGCGCGCCGGCTCGGGGGCGGGCCGCGCCTCCTCGACCTGCTCGGCGGTCGGCGTCGCCGACTCCGCGGAGGACGCCTCGGACGACTCGGCCGCCGCCTGCGCGGTCGCCGGCTCGGGCGGAGCCTCCGCCGGCTCTTCGGCCTGCGGCTCGGAGCCGCCGCCGCCGGCCGCGCCGCCGATCTGCGCGAGCTTCGTGCCGACCTCGACCGTCTCGCCCTCCTGGACGAGGATCTGCGTCAGCGTCCCGGATGCCGGGCTCGGCACCTCGGTGTCGACCTTGTCGGTCGAGATCTCGAGCAGCGGCTCGTCCGCGTCGACGTGCTCGCCCTCCTGCTTGAGCCAGCGCGTGATCGTCCCCTCCGAGACGGACACGCCCATCTGCGGCATCACGACGTCGACTGCGGTCTCCGTGGCCATCCGGCTTCGACTCCTTCCTCCTAATACTCCGCCAGCTCGCGCAGCCCGGCGACGACGTCGTCCACCTGCGGGATGAACGCCTTCTCGAGCTGCGGCGCGAACGGGACGGGCGTGTCGGGAGCGGCGATCCGCTTCACCGGCGCGTCGAGGTCCTCGAACGCCTCCTCGGCGATCGTCGCCGCGATCTCCGCGCCGAAGCCGCCGGTGCGCGTGTCCTCGTGCAGGACGAGCACCTTCGACGTCTTCCGCGCCGACTCGAGCACCGCCTGCCGGTCCCACGGCAGCACCGTGCGCAGGTCGAGGATCTCGACCGAGACGCCGTCCGCGTCGAGCTGCTGCGCCGCCTCGTCGGCGGTGTACACCATCGCGCCCCACGTGATCACCGACAGGTCGTCGCCCTCGCGATGGACGCGCGCCTTGCCGAGCGGCGTCGTGTAGCGCTCCTCCGGCACCTCCGCCTTGATCCGGCGGTACAGATGCTTGTGCTCGAAGTAGAGGACGGGGTTCGGGTCCTCGATCGCGCTGATCAGGAGCCCCTTCGCGTCCTCCGGCGTCGCCGGGCAGACGCACTTCAGGCCCGGGATGTGCGCGAACGACGACTCGGGGTTCTGCGAGTGGAACGGCCCGCCGGAGAAGCCGCCGCCCGACGGCAGCCGCACCACCATCGGCACCGGGGTGCCGGCGCGCCAGCGCTGCTTCGCGGCGACGGTGACGAGGTGGTCCCACGCGCACGAGATGAAGTCCGCGAACTGCATCTCCGCCACCGGGCGCATCCCCATGATCGCGGCACCCGTCGCGCCGCCGACGATCGCCGTCTCGGCGAGCGGCGCGTCGATCACCCGCCACGGCCCGAACTCCTCCTGGAAGCCGAGCGAGACCTTGAACGCGCCGCCGTAGACGCCGACGTCCTCGCCGATCAGGAACACGCGCTTGTCGCGGCGCATCTCGGTGCGGAGCGCGTCCGAGATCGCCTGCAGATATGTCATCTCCGCCATCGGCCGCCTCTACTTGTGGTGCGGGGTGTCGAGGTCCTCGGGCGTCGCGTAGACGCCGTCGGCGAGCGTCCGCGGATCGGGGAGCGGCGACTCCTCGGCACGCTCGAGCGCCGTGGCGAGCAGCCGCTTCACGCCGGCGGCGATCTCGTCCTCCTCCTCGTCGCTCATGCCGGCGGTGTCGCGCAGCCAGGTGCGGTAGCGCTCGATCGGGTCGGACTCGGCCCAGCGCTCGAACATCACCTTGGGAACGTAGAACGCGTCGTCGTGGACGGCGTGCCCCTCCATCCGCAGCGTCAGGCACTCGAGCAGCGTCGGGCCGCCGCCGGCGCGCGCCTTCTCGATCGCCCGCTGCGCCTCGCGGTAGACGGCGAGGACGTCGGTGCCGTCGACGACGACGCCCTCGAACCCGTACGCCTGGGCGCGGTCGGCGACGTGCTCGGTGGCGAACTCGAGGTGGCTCGGGGTCGAGTACGCGAACTGGTTGTTGTCGCAGACGAAGACCATCGGCAGCTGCCGGGTGCCGGCGAGCGTCATCGCCTCGTGCGCGTCGCCGCGCGCGGAGGCGCCCTCGCCGAACCAGCCGACCGCGACCCTCGGCTCCTCCCGGATCCGGAAGGCGAGCGCGCAGCCGACGGCGACGGGGAGCATCGCCGGCAGGTGGCTGACCATCGCGATCAGCCCGAGCTGCGCGTCGGCCATGTGGACGTTGCCGTCGCGGCCGTGCGCCGGCCCGTCCTGGCGGCCCATGTACTGGGCGAAGATCCGCCACGGCTCGACGCCGCGGACGATGTGGACGCCCATGTCGCGGTGCAGCGGGGTGCCGACGTCCTCGGGCCGCATCGCGGTGGCGATCCCGACCGACGCGGCCTCGTTGCCGCGGCCCGTGTAGAACGAGCCGGGGATCTTGCCCTGGCGGTAGAGGATGTGCCCGCGCTCTTCGACGCCGCGGGTGATCAGCATGTGCCGGTAGACGCCGAGCAGGTCCTCGCGGTCGAGCCCTGCGTCCCGCACTTCGTCGAGCGAGCCGACAGGCTCGGCTTCTCTGGCGATGGCCATACCGGAAATCTAACGATCCCACTGGTGGGCCCGACCGATCTCCCGCAGCTGCGCGCGCGTCTGCTCGTCGCAGAGCGCGCCCGCGACGCCCGCGTCGTAGGCGGCGCGCGGGTCGAGGCCGAGCGAGGCGGCGGCCTCGTAGTCGCGCGTCAGGTCTGTGTCGAACATCGCCGGGTCGTCGGTGGAGATCGAGCAGCGCACCCCGGCGGCAAGCAGGCGCGGCAGTGGATGCTCCGCGAGCGAGGCGACCGCGCCCGTGCGGAGGTTGGAGAGCGGGCAGACGTCGAGGACGGTGCCGCGGCCGGCCAGCTCG
This sequence comes from Gaiellaceae bacterium, assembly GCA_035688315.1. GTDB lineage: Bacteria > Actinomycetota > Thermoleophilia > Gaiellales > Gaiellaceae > Palsa-739. The sequence goes on from DASSND010000072.1 coordinate 5,538, forward strand.
CGCACGAGCCCGTCGTCCTCGACGGCGCGGATCCCGTGGCGGAGCCGGTCGGCCCCGAGCGCCTCGAGTGCGCCGCGCACCGAGGCGGCGCCGGCGACCTCGCCCGCGTGCGGGACGGAGCCGAGCCCGAGCGAGCGGGCGAGCCGGAACACGTCCTCGTACGGCTCCGGCGGGAACTCCGCCTCGAGCCCGCCGAGCCCGACGCCGACGACGCCGCGGTCGCGGTAGCGCGCCGCCCACTCGACGGTGGCGCGCGCCTCCTCCTGCGTGAACCCGCGCGGGATGTCGGGCGTCAGCCGCACCTCGACCCCGTGCGCCTCCCGCGCCTCCTGCGCGCCCGCGCAGACGCCGTCGAAGATCGCCTCCCAGGCGACGCCGCGCCGCACGCGCTCGGCCGGGCTGAAGATCCCCTCGAGGTAGACGGCGCCGTGCCCGGCCGCCTCCTGCGCGTAGTCGACGACGATCCGGCGGAAGTCGTCCTCGGTGCGGAGCGCGTTCGTCGTCAGGATCCACACCTCGATGAAGTGCCGGAAGTCGCGGAAGCGGTAGAGCGACTCGAGGTCGTCGGGCAGCGGGTAGTCGTTGCGCTTCGCGATCTCCCGCAGCGTGTCGGCGCGAACCGTCCCCTCCAGGTGCACATGCAGCTCGATCTTGGGGAACGCACGCATACGATGAGCCTATGGGGAAAGCGTCCGACTGGCTACGCGAGGAGCGGCGCAACGTGCTCGGCCACTGGGTCGCGGTCTGCCTCGGCTGCGGCGCGGCGCGCCGCTGGTTCGAGGACTTCGAGGCGGAGCTGCCGGACGCGTGCCCGCAGTGCGGGGGCGTCCTGCTGCGGCGCTGCCCCTCCTGCGGCGCCCCGTTCTCCTCCCTCGCGGTCGTCGACTGCGAGGAGTGCGGCGCGCCGGTCCGCGAGAACGAGCTGTTCGGCGCGAAGATCCGCCGCGCGCGCTGATCCCGCCTCGCTCGCGGTGCCCCGCGCGGTGCTCTCTACGCGCTCGGTATGGGTCGGCGTGGCCGGCTCGCGCCACGGTTGGCTCGCCGACCTGGCTGGCCCGCCCTCTCGGCGCCGGTGACGACGCCGCATCTTGGCCGCGCCCGACATGTGCGGGCGCGGCTCGCTGCCGCGCGCTGCCTGCTAGCCCGAAGCGGGCGACGCTCAAAACAACTCGTCGCGGAAGCCCGCGACGACCGGGCCGTTCATGATCTGCGAGAAGCGGATCACGGTGACGACGTCCTCGGGGTGCACCTCGCGGTTGTAGAGCTGACCGAGGAAGTTCGCCATCTCGTCGGTGCGCCGGATCTCGGGGTTGTCGTGCTCGATCTCGCGCGGCGACAGCTCGTCGAGGCGCTTCACCTCGACCTTGTCGATCACCGCGTCGAAGACGTGCTCGCGCGGGCTGAAGCGCACGCCGCAGAGCACCCGCACGACCATGCCCTTGCGGTACTTCCCCGACTTGTCGCCGAGCCGGATCGTCGCCGACTTGCGGCCGCTCCGGAGCTGGTCGGCCACGAGCGGCGAGTAGAAGTTGAGGGCGTACATCCGGCCGGAGTCTGCCACTTCGCCCCTCTCAGCGCGGCACCGGCTGGACGTGTGCGCGGCTCACCTCCGCGGGGCTGCGGCAGCCGAGCAGCGCGAGCGCCCGCTCGATCTCGGCGCGCAGCAGCTCGAGCACGTCGCGGACGCCGTCCTCGCCGGCCGCGGCGAGCCCGTAGAGGAGCGGCCGGCCGACGAGCACCGCCTGCGCGCCGAGCGCGATCGCCTTGAGCGCGTCGGTGCCGCGGCGGATGCCGCCGTCGAGCAGCACCGGCACGCGCCCGCCGACCGCCTCGACCACCTCCGGCAGCGCGTCGAGGCTCGCCGGCACGCAGTCGAGCTGGCGGCCGCCGTGGTTGGAGACGATCACGCCCGCGGCGCCGTGCTCGACCGCGAGCGCCGCGTCCTCCCGGGTCAGCACGCCCTTGACGAGCACCGGCAGGCCGCTCCGCTCGGCCAGCCACTCGACGTCGCGCCACGACACCGACGGCGACACGGGCACGAACGCGATCCCGCTCGCGCGCGACTTCTCGTCGTTCGCGACGTACGGCAGCGGCAGGTCGGCCGGGATGCGGAAGCCGAGCCGCAGGTCCCGCTCGCGCCGCGCCCAGTACGGCGTGTCGACGGTGAGCACGACCGCCGAGTAGCCGCAGCCGGCCGCCTCGTCGAGGTGCGCCTCCGTGCGCCCGCGGTCCTCGAGGATGTAGAGCTGCTGCCAGCGCGGTGCGCCGGGCGCCGCGTCCCGGATCTCCGCGTGGGTGCGCGTCGTGATCGTCGAGACGCACATCGCCGTCCCGGCCGCCGCGCAGGCGCGTGCGGTCGCCGTCTCGCCCGCCGGGTCGAGCAGCCCGTGCATCGCGGTCGGCGCCGCGAGCACCGGCAGCGCGAGCCGCGTCCCCAGCACCTCCGTCTCGGTCGACACCCCGGCGACGTCGACGAGCACGCGCGGCCGGAACTGCCAGCGCGCGAACGCCTCCCGGTTCGCCCGCAGCGTCACCTCGTCGCCGGCGCCGCCCGCGAAGTAGCACCAGACGTCCTCGGGGACGCGCCCCTCGGCGAGGCGCTCGTAGTCGGCGACGCACACGGGTTCGGTCACGGCGCCATTCTCTCCCATGCCTTGCGCGCCATCTCCCGCTCGCCGCCGTAGGCGAGCAGCCGGGGCGCCTCCTCGAGCGGCAGCCAGCGCGCGTCCGCGACCTCGACGCGCATCTCGTCGGCGATCGCGCCGAGCCGGCCGCGCCTCGCGCGCACGAGATAGAAGGTCACGACCTTGAAGATCCGCTCGCCGTCCCACGTGTAGACGTAGCGGCTCTCGCCGAGCTTTCCGTCGAGGCGGCCCTCGACGCCGGTCTCCTCGCGCACCTCGCGGAGCGCCGTCTGCTCGGGGCGCTCGCCCGGGTCGATCCGGCCCTTCGGCAGCGCCCACACGCCCTCCGGCTTGCCGGCCGGGCGGATCGCCGCGACGAACCAGCGTCCGCGCAGCCGCCGCACGAGCACCCCGCCGGCCGAGAACTCCCGCTGCACGGGCACGTTCTAGCACCTGGCACTTGCGGCCGAGGAGTGCCAGCTCTACAATGCCGTCGGCACTCCCCGATGGAGAGTGCCGAGACAGTCACGAGAGCAGTCAGGAGGCCTTTGTATGAACCTGAAGCCGCTTGGTGACCGCCTGATCGTCGAGGTCCTCGAGGAGGAGGAGACGACGTCGAGCGGCATCGTGCTTCCCGACACGGCGAAGGAGAAGCCGCAGCGCGGCCGCGTCCTCGCGGTCGGCCCGGGCGCCCGGGACGACAACGGCAACTTCGTCGCGATGGACCTGGAGGAGGGCGACGAGATCGTCTTCTCCAAGTACGGCGGCACCGAGATCAAGGTCGGCGTCGACGAGTACCTGATCCTGCGCGAGTCGGACGTGCTCGCCAAGGTCGTCGGCGTCCCGGCCGGCGCCAGCGCCTAGAGAGACAACGGAGGTAGAGAGAAGACATGGCTCACAAGGAGCTGAAGTTCAACGAGGACGCTCGCCGCTCGCTCCAGCGCGGCGTCGACATCCTCGCCGACGCGGTCAAGGTCACCCTTGGCCCGAAGGGGCGCTACGTCGTGCTCGACAAGAAGTTCGGCGCCCCCACGATCACGAACGACGGCGTCACGATCGCGCGCGAG
>DASSND010000011.1:0-14039 GCA_035688315.1 Gaiellaceae bacterium
GCGGCGCTGCCCCTCGGCGTAGATCGTGTCGAAGGCGAGCGAGGACTTGCCGGAGCCGGAGAGCCCGGTGATGCAGATGAGGCGGTTCCGCGGCAGCCGGACGGTGATGTCCTTGAGGTTGTGCTCGCGGGCGCCGTGGACAACGAGCTCGTCGGCGGCCATCGGGGGCCATTGTATCGCGCCGAACGTACGTTCGGGAAGGGGTGCTACAGCCGTTTCGCGAATTCGCGCGGGCGGGGCACGAAGCCGACCTCCAGCTCGCCGGCGACGATCGTGCCGTAGCCGAGCAGGCGGCCGAGCAGCGACTGCTCCACCTCGACCGCGCCGACGCGCCGCAGCTGCACCGACGCCGACTCGCGCCGCAGGATGCCGTGCTCGACCGCGAGCGCCTCGCCGGTCAGGACGACCTGGGTGCGATCCCAGCGCCACACGGCGCCGACGGCGAGGAGGGCGGCGAGGGCGAGCGCCGCGGCGCCGGCGACCGGCAGCGGCCAGGGGCCGAGGAAGGTCGCCCCGCCCACGGCGGCGAGCAGGAGCGAGCGCAGGAGCGGCCGCGCGAGCACGATCCCGTGCCGGCGCACCTCGAGGCGGATCTGCTCGTCCATGGCAAGGGCTTTCGTTCTTCGCGGGAACGGGAATCCCTGGGCGATGGCCGTGACCGCCCGCCGGGCCGCCGTGGCGACGCTCGTCGCGCTCGCGATCGTGGTCGCCGCGCTCGCGCTCTGGAAGATCCGGATCGTGATCGCCCTGCTCCTGCTCGGGTTCGTCGTCGCGGCGGCGATGCGGCCGAGCGTCGAGTGGCTGCACCGGCGCTGGCGGGTTCCGCGGAGCCTCGGCGTGCTCGTCCACTATCTCGGCCTCGCGGCCGCGGTCGCGCTCTTCCTCTGGCTCGTCGTGCCGCCCGCGCTCAACCAGCTGGAGCAGGCGATCGGGAGCGTGCCGACCTCGACGAAGGAGCTGCACGCCGCGACGGCGCACTCGCACGGGATCCGCCACCAGATCCTCGCCGCGGTCCAGGAGCGGCTGGAGCGCCTGCCGTCGGGGACGTCGCTCCTGCATCCGGCCGTGACGGTGACGAAGACGGCGTTCGAGGCGCTCGTCGGCGTCTTCTTCATGTTCGCGGTGGGCGCGTACTGGATCTCGGAGCGCGACCGCACGATCGCGCTCGTCCAGTCGCTCGTGCCGCGCCGGCACCGGCGGGTGACGCGCGACACCTGGGTGCTGATCGACCGCAAGCTGGGTGCGTTCGTCCGCGGCGAGCTGATCCTGATCGTGTTCGTCGCGGTCGTCCTCTCGTTCGCGTTCTGGCTCGACGGCCTGCCGTACTGGATCCTGCTCGGGTCGTTCGCGGGCGTCGTCGAGATCGTCCCGATCGTCGGGCCGATCGCCGCGGGTGCGCTCGCGATCGGGGTCGGGCTGACGGTGAGCTGGCAGACGGCGCTCGGCGCCGGCCTGGCGGTGCTCGTCCTGCGCCAGCTCGAGGACTACGTGGTGGTGCCGCGCGTGCTCGGGCACGCGGTCGGGCTGTCGCCGCTGCTCGTGCTCGTCTCGGTGACCGCGGTCGGCGTGCTGCTCGGCGCGTTCTACGTGCTGCTCGCGATCCCGCTCGCGTCGCTGGTGGCGACGCTCGTCGACGTGATCGTCCGCGACCGCGACCCGGCCGACGAGGAGACCCCCGCGGTGCTGTTCACGGGCGCGAACGAGGCGAACGGCTAGGACGCCGTCTCAGGACTGTGCAGCGGCCGAAGACGAGGCCGCACGCGCGGAGGCTCGCCGGAGCGCGCAGCGAATCGAGGCGGCCTCGGCGCGCGGTCAGGACTTGCGCCAGCGCCCGAAGACGAGGCCGCCGAGCGTGAAGCCGAGCCCGAAGGTGCCGACGGCGAAGGCGCCGATCGCGGCGGCCTTGCGGGCGGTCGAGAGCCGCTGCCAGCGGCCGAGCGCCTCCTCCTCCTCGTGGGTCAGCTCCTCGCCGCGGCGCTGCTTGCGCAGGGCTCCGCCGGCGCGGAGGCCGAGGTAGAGGTCGTCGAAGATCTCGGCTGTCTCTTCGGCCATGGCGGGAACTTATAGCCTCCTTCGGTCGTCGTGACCCGCATTCTCCACGTTTCCGACCTGCACACCGGCACGCCCGAGGACGCGCGGGTGGAGCGGGCGCTCGCCGAGCTGGTGGCGCGCGAGGCGCCGGAGCTGGTGGTCGCGTCGGGCGACCTGACCCACCGCGGCCGCCGCGAGCAGCACGAGCGGGCGCACGCGGCGCTGACGGGGCTGGGCCCGCCGGTGCTGGCGGTGCCCGGGAACCACGACATCCCGTACACCCCGGCCCGCCTGACGCGGCCGTGGGCGGAGTTCGAGCGGCTGTGGCGGAGCGTCGAGCCGGTGCACGCGACCGATTCGCTGCACGTGGTGGGCCTGAACTCGGTGCGGCCGCTGCGCCAGCAGGGCGGCGCGCTCTCGCGGGCGCAGCTGGGGCGGGCGGCGGCGCGGCTCGCGGAGGCGGCGCCGCGGGCGTACCGGGTCGTCGTGCTCCATCACCATCTGCTCGGGGCGCCGTGGCGCGCGGCGCGCAAGCGGCCCGTGTCGCACCGGAACCGGGTGCTGCGTGCGCTCGTGACGGCGGGCGCCGACCTCGTCCTCGCCGGGCACATCCACCAGGCGGCGGTGAGCGAGCGGCGGGACTTCGAGGTGGTGGGCGGCGAGGTCCGCCCGGCCGTCGTCGCGATCGCGCCGGGGCTCGGCCAGCCGCGGCCGAACCGGCTCGGCGAGGCGCGCGGCCTGCACGTGCACGACGTCTCCGACGACGCGCTGACGGTGCGCACCTACATCTGGCGCGGCGCCGACTGGGCGCTCACGGCCGAGCGGCGCTTCCCGCGCTAGCGCTTCAGCTCGCGCGCGCCCGGGCCGGTGAGCGGCCGGTGCTGGACGAAGCGGCGGTGCAGGTAGAGCAGCCCGGTCGAGACGATCACCGAGAAGACGAAGCCGGCCGGGTGGTTCCAGAGCAGCCCGGCGAGCAGGCCGCCGACGAACGAGCCGGCGAGGCCGAGGCCGATCGTGGCGAGGATCCCCATCGGGTCGGGGCCGGGCAGCGCGAGCCGCGCGAGCGCGCCGACGACGAGGCCCCAGAGCGCGAGGAAGATCAGCAGCGAGAGCACGTCCCTATCCTCGCAGCTTCTCGAGCAGGCGGAGCCGGGCGGCCGTGTACTCCTCGTCGGCGAGGACGCCCGAGTCGTGCAGCTCCTCGAGCAGCGAGAGGTAGTGGGCGGGATTGTCGGTCGGGTCGGTCTCGGGTGTGGGTCGCGGCACCGGCCCGGCGGCGGGCGCGGGGTTCGCGGCGGCGGCGAACGGCTGCAGCGGCGTGCCGATCCGGTCCGGGTCGATCCCGGCGCGCTCGAGCCGCTCGCGGTACTCGGCGACGCCGATGCCGCGCTCGGGGAACCGGTACGCGTCGGCGCCCCAGAGCGCGCGCCGCTGGACGAAGCGGCGGTAGAGGACGACGAGCGCGACCGCGACGAGGAAGCTCGCGATCCCGACCCAGGACGCGTCGGGGCCGACCGCCGCGATCACGATCCCCCAGCCGATCACCGAGCCGAGCAGGCCGATCACGATCGTCAGCCAGGCCGGCATCGGGTCGGGGCCGGGCACGGCGAAACGGGCGAGCGCCCCGGTGACGAAGCCGGAGACGAGCAGCGCGATCACGCTCCCGAGCATCGACGGAGCGTAGCGCGGCATGATCGGACGGTGGACGCGACCCCGGCCGCCCCGTTCCTGCTCGCGGTCTCGCTGGCGGAGCACTCGCTCGGCTCCGACTACGCGAGCGAGCTGCCGGCGCTGCGCGCGCTCGGCCGGCTGGAGCTCGACCCGCGCGTGACGTTCCTCGTCGGCGAGAACGGGAGCGGCAAGTCGACGCTGCTGGAGGCGATCGCGGTCGCGTCGAAGCTGAACGCCGAGGGCGGCGGCAGGACGCAGCAGTTCTCGTTCGCGACGCGGCGCTCCCATTCGCGCCTGCACGAGCGGCTCGTGCTCGAGCGGGCGAAGCTGCCGCCGCGGAACGCGTTCTTCCTGCGCGCCGAGAGCGTCTACAACCTCGCGACGGCGGTGGAGGCGAACCCGATGCAGGACGTGTTCGCACGGCCGCTGCACGAGCAGTCGCACGGCGAGTCGTTCCTCGACATCGCCGTCAACCGCCTCGGCCCGCGCGGGCTCTACCTGCTCGACGAGCCGGAGGCGGCGCTCTCGGTCGCGGGGCAGCTGGCGCTGCTCGCGCGGATGCACGAGCTGGTCGGGCAGCACTCCCAGTTCGTCGTCGCGACGCACTCGCCGATTCTCACGGGCTTCCCGGGCGCGGCGATCTACGAGCTGGGCGAGTGGGGCGCGCGCCGCGTCCCATGGGAGGAGACGCCGCAGGTCGAGCTGACGCGCTCGTTCCTGGAGGACCCGCAGCGGTTCCTCCGCCACCTGCTCGACCCGTGACCGCGCGCGAGGCGGCCTACGCGTGCACGTGCTCGCGAATCCGCGGCGCGGCGCTCGTCTCCAGCTCGCCGAGCAGGCGCCACGAGATCGCGGCGATCTCGTCGACCGCGCGCTCGAAGGCCTCCTCGTTCGCGCGCGACGGCTTGCGGTAGCCGCTGATCTTCCGGACGTACTGGAGCGCGGCGGCGCGCGCCTCCTCGGCGCTCGCGGCAGGCTCGACGTTGTAGAGCGTGTGGATGGAACGGCACATGCCCGCACCCTACCCGTGCCGGTTCCGGACCCGGCCGGTCCTCTGAAGCACCGGCTAGGCCGGAGCCTCCTCGAAGGCCTGCAGCTCGCGGCGCAGGTCCTTGATCTCGTCGCGGAGCTTCGCCGCGTACTCGAAGCGCAGCTCCTCGGCGGCCACGACCATCTCCTCCTCGAGCGTGACGACGAGCTTCTCCAGCTCCTCGCGCGACATCCCCTCCACCTTCGAGGAGCCGCGGCGGCGGCGCGCGGGCACGTGCGGCGCCTCCAGCTGCAGCAACTCCGCGATGTCGGAGACGCCCTTCGCGATCGTCTCCGGGACGATCCCGTGCTCCTCGTTGTAGGCGAGCTGGATCGCGCGGCGGCGGTTCGTCTCGTCGAGCGCCTCCTTGATCGCCTCGGTCTGCTTGTCCGCGTACATCAGCACCTTGCCGTGGACGTTGCGGGCGGCGCGGCCGATCGTCTGGATCAGCGAGGTGCGGCCGCGGAGGAAGCCCTCCTTGTCGGCGTCGAGGATCGCGACGAGCGACACCTCCGGCAGGTCGAGCCCCTCGCGCAGGAGGTTGACGCCGACGAGCACGTCGTACTCGCCGAGCCGCAGCTCGCGGACGATCTGGATCCGCTCGAGGGTGTCGATCTCCGAGTGGAGGTAGCGCGCCTTCACCCCCGACTCGAGCAGGTAGTCGGTCAGGTCCTCCGCCATCTTCTTCGTCAGCGTCGTCACGAGCACGCGCTCGCCCGCGGCCTCGCGCCTGCGGATCTCGCCGAGCAGGTCGTCGATCTGGTTGCGCGTCGGCCGCAGCTCCACGTCCGGGTCGACCACGCCGGTCGGGCGGATCAGCTGCTCGGCGACGCGCTCGGAGTGGCGCAGCTCGAACGGCCCCGGCGTGGCCGAGACGAACACGAGCTGCGGCACCTTCGCGAGGAACTCGTCGAAGCGCAGCGGCCGGTTGTCGAGCGCCGACGGGAGCCGGAAGCCGAAGTCGACGAGCGTCTGCTTGCGCGAGCGGTCGCCCTCGTACATGCCGCCGATCTGCGGGATCGTCTGGTGGCTCTCGTCGACGAAGACGACGAAGTCGGACGGGAAGTAGTCGAGCAGCGTGTGCGGCGCCGAGCCGGGCGGCCGCCCGTCGAGGATCCGCGAGTAGTTCTCGATCCCGTTGCAGAAGCCCAGCTCGCGCATCATCTCGAGGTCGTACTCGGTGCGCTGCCGGATCCGGTGCGCCTCGAGCAGCTTCCCCTCGGACTCGAACAGCTTCACCTGCTCCTCGAGCTCGTGGCGGATCTCGTCGGCGGCGCGCTCGATCGTCGGCTTCGAGGTCACGTACTGCGTCGCCGGGAAGACGGTCAGCGTGTCGAGCTTCGCGTAGACCTCGCCGGTCAGCGGGTCGAAGTGGGTGATCTGCTCGACCTCGTCGCCGAACATCGAGATCCGGTACGCGGTCTCCGAGTAGGCCGGCTGGATCTCGATCACGTCGCCCTTGACGCGGAAGCGGCCGCGGCCGAGCAGCGTGTCGTTGCGGACGTACTGGATGTCGATCAGCTTCCGCAGCATCAGGTCGCGCTCGGTCTCCTCGCCGACCTCGAGGAAGACGAGCTTCTCCCTGTACTCCTCGGGCGAGCCGAGGCCGTAGATCGCGGAGACCGACGCGACGATGATCACGTCGCGCCGGGTCATCAGCGACGAGGTGGCGGCGTGGCGGAGCCGGTCGATGTCGTCGTTCCGGGACGAGTCCTTCTCGATGTAGAGGTCGGCCTGCGGGACGTACGCCTCGGGCTGGTAGTAGTCGTAGTAGGAGACGAAGTACTCGACGGCGTTGCGCGGGAAGAACTCGCGCAGCTCGTTGCAGAGCTGGGCGGCGAGCGTCTTGTTGTGGGCGATCAGGAGCGCCGGCCGGCCGACCTTCTCGATCGTCCAGGCCATCGTCGCCGTCTTGCCGGTGCCGGTCGCGCCGAGCAGCGTCTGGTAGCGCTCGCCGGCGGCGATCCCCTCGGCGAGAGTCTCGATCGCGCGCGGCTGGTCGCCGGTCGGCGCGTACTGGTCGGAGGTTTCGAAGCCGGCCACGGAGACAGGGTAACGCTCGTGGAAGAGCCGCCCTACGCCGCGTACGCGACCCTGGTCGGCGCGTTCGTGGCGGCGCTCGGGCTCGCGAGCCGGGCGGCCGGGGACGACGCGGAGCTGCGCGCGGTCGACGTCGCCGCGGTCGGCCTCGCCGCCTTCAAGACCGCCCGGACGCTCTCGCACGACAAGGTCGCGAGCTTCCTCCGCGAGCCGTTCGTCGAGGAGGAGGCGTGGGACGGCGAGGAGCATCCGGCCGGCGAGGGGATGCGCCGCGCGGTCGGCGAGCTGGTCACGTGCACCCGCTGCGTCGGCACCTGGGCCGCCGCCGGCCTGACGACCGCCCTGACGGTGACGCCCCGCTTCGGCCGCCTGCTCGTGTGGACGCTCGACGCGGCGGCGCTGAACGACTTCCTCCAGGCCGGCTTCCTCGCGCTGACGGAGAAGTCGAACGAGCTCGAGCAGCGCGTCGAGGCCAAGTAACAGATTGTCACCAGGCGCGCGCGGGAGCTGCGGCCGCGGGTCGAGCGCCGTAGCTGCGGATCGCGGGGACGGCGAGGACGGCGGCAGTCGAGCAGAGGATCCAGGCGGCGCCGAACCAGAGCGGCGCGGCGAGGCCGATCCTGTCCGCGATCGGGCCGACGACGGCGTAGGCGAGCGGCGCGAGCGCCAGCGTTCCGACGGAACCGAGGCTGCTGACGCGCGAGACGACGTCCGCCGGCACGCCGCCCTGCTCCGCCGCCGCCCACACCGCGTTGAAGTAGGACGCCTGCGCCCCGCCGAGCACGGCGGCGACGACGACGAGCGGCGCGGGCGCGGCGAGCGCCAGCAGCGCGAGCTGCGGGATCTGGAGCAGCGAGCCGCCGAAGCAGACGACGAGCGGCCGCCGCGGCCTGCCGCGCAGCGCGACCAGGCCGCCGCCGACCATGCCGATCCCGAACCCGGCTCCGACGGCGCCCCAGACGCCCGCTCCGCCCAGCGACCGATCGGCGACCACCGGGCCGAGCGCGAAGAACGACACCATCGCGAGCGGGTTGAGGAGACCGACGAAGAGCACGCCGACCCAGAGCCACGTCCGCTCGCGCACCGCGCGCAGCCCCTCTCCCGCCTCGCGCAGGACCGACGAGGCGGCAGGGCGGGCCGCGACCGTGCCCTTCACGCCGATCGCCACGAGTGCGACCGCGCTGACGGCGAACGTGACCGCGTCGAGCGCGAATGCCCAGCCGACGCCGGCGAGCGCGACGAGGGCGCCGCCGAACGCTTGGCCGCCGATCGCGGTCGAGGTGCGGGCGAGGCCGACGAGCGCGTTCGCCGGCTGCAGCCGCTCGACCGGGACGAGCCCGCGCACGAGCCCGTCCGCGGCCGGGTTGAAGAACGCTCCCGCAGCGCCGTGCACGGCAAAGAGGACGAGCAGCGTCCCGAGCCCGGCGCGCCCCGCGAGCAGCAGCGCCGCCGCCGTCCCCTGCGTCGCGAACCGGACGAGGTCGGACGCGATCATCACCCGCGCGCGCGGCAGCCGGTCGCCGAGCACGCCGCCGAGCAGCAGGAAGACGAGCAGCGGGAACCGGTTCGCCGCCAGCACCCAACCGACCGCCGACGCCGAGCCGCCGGCCGCCTCGAGCGCCGCGAAGACGAGCGCGACCGTCGCGACCGAGCTGCCGAAGCCGGACGCCGCCTGCCCGACGACGAGCAGCCGCAGGCGCCGGTCCCGCAGCAGCTCCAGACGCCCGCTTCCCACGAACGTGCGTTCTACACCCGCGGCTCCCCCGGGATCAAGCCGCTTCGAAGGAGCGGCCGCCGGAGGCGCCGATACCCTTCCGCGCGTGCGGCGCATCGCCCCGGTCGTCCTCGCGCTCGCGTTCGCCCCTGCCGCGCATGCGGCCGAGGTGCACGTCAGCAAGCCGTCGTTCTCCCCGGCGCGCGGCCCCGTCTCGATCCAGGGGTCGCTGACGCTGCCGCGGCACGTCGGCGTCGAGCTCGCCCGCCGCAACGGCGCCCGCCTCGGCTGGATCTCGCGACCCACGAAGCGCCGCCTGCTCACGGTCGACTGGAACGGCCGCCTCGCCGGCAAGCGCGTCCCGGACGGCCGCTACCTCGTCCGACTCGTCTGGAACGGCCGCGTCCTCGCCGAGTCGCGGCTGCGGATCGACCGGACGGCGCCGGAGCTCGAGAGCCTCCGCGCCGACAACGGCGGCCGCCCCTTCGCCGGAGACAACCCGCTGCTGACGACGATCAGCCCCAACGGCGACGGCCTGCGCGACACGGCCTTCGTCCGCTTCCGCCTGCGCGAGGCCGCGACCGTCGAGCTGCGGATCGCCCGGACGGTCAAGAACGTCCGCGTCTTCTACCGGATCACGCAACGCTTCCGGGCCGGCCGACACGCCTTCGCCTGGTCGCCGTCGACGCCCCTCAACCCGCGCACCTACGTGACGCAGCTGACCGTGACCGACCTGGCCGGCAACCGCGTCGAGTACGGCCCGCGCGACGCGTTCGTCGGCCGCTACCCCCGCTCCCCCGTGATCCGGCTGCAGGGGATCGACGCGACCTTCACGCGCCAGACCTACGCCGCCGGCCAGCTCGCGCACCTGCGGATCTCGACCGACGCGCCCTCGCTCGAGCTGCGCATCTTCCAGTCCGGCCCGGAGAAGACGGTCGTCTACGCCGACAACCAGATGGACGGGATCGAGGTGAGCGCGGCGCCGATCCGGCTCGACTGGTCGAAGCACCGGAACGCGCGCTGGGGCTTCGACCTGCGGATCGGCGACTGGCCGAGCGGCCTCTACTACGCGCAGCTGACCGCGCCCGACGGCCGCGTCGGCTACGCGCCGTTCGTCGTCCACCCGACCGCGATGGGCTCGACCAGCCGGGTCGCGGTGATCCTGCCCACGAACAGCTGGCAGGCCTACAACTTCTACGACGTCGACGGCAACGGCTTCGGCGACACCTGGTACGCGGGCCCGCCGAACTACACGGTCGACCTGATCCGGCCGTACAACAACAAGGGCGTCCCGCCGCGCTTCTACCGCTACGACCTGCCGTTCCTGCACTGGCTCTACTGGTCGGGCAGGACGGTCGAGTTCCTCTCCGACCAGGATCTCGCCGACCTGCGCAGCGGCGACGACCTCGCGCGCGCCTACGACCTGGTCGTCTTCGAGGGCCACGAGGAGTACGTGCAGGACTCGATCTACGAGGCGATCGCGCGCTACCGCGACCTCGGCGGCAACCTGATGTTCCTCTCCGCGAACAGCTTCTTCTGGCGCGTCTCGAAGGAGGGGACGGTGCTGCGGAAGACCGCGCAGTTCCGCCAGGTCGGCAAGCCGGAGGCGCGGCTCCTCGGCGTCCAGTACCGCGCCAACGACGACGGGCAGCGGCAGGGGAACTTCGTCGTCCGCAACGCGGCGGCCGCCCCCTGGCTCTGGTCCGGCACCGACCTCGTCGACGGCTCGAGCTTCGGCGACTTCGTCGGCGGCTACGGGATCGAGATCGACGCGACGACGCCCGACTCGCCGCCGGGGACGATCGTCCTCGCGGAGATCCCCGACCTGCTCGGCCCCGGGCTGACGGCCCAGATGACCTACTACGAGACGCCCGCCGGCGCGAAGGTGTTCGCGGCGGGCGCCCTCGACTTCGCCGGCTCGGCCACCTTCTGGCCGGCGCGGCGGATGCTGCAGAACCTCTGGGACCGGCTGTCGGTCCCGTAGGCGACGCGGCTAGTCGCCCCAGTCGAAGTCGCGGGAGCGGCTCCAGAGGCCCTCGTTCTCCTCGGAGTCGCCGTCCTCGACCGCGACGGCGGCGGGCGGCTCGACGAAGGTGTCGTCGGTCGGCCAGGCGAGCGGGGACGGCACGTCGGCGATCGACTCCTCGCCGCTCAGCGTGTCCTCGACCCGGGCCTGCTCCTCGCTCTTGAACAGCGGGTGGTTGTCGAACGGGTCGTCCGACATGTAGCCCGACAGGGGCATGTTGGTCTCGAGCGCGGCGTTCTTCCGCTTCAGCTCGAGATGGTCCTGGATCACCTGCGCGAAGAACGAGGGAGTCTCCACCGACATTGCGTCAATCCTCCGTACGGTTTCTGTGAAAATTCTGCGGGGGCAGTCTAGCGCCTCCGCCCGTCGTTTCATCGGCTTCCGTTACTGCGCCACCGGCTCCGTGGCCGTCGCGACGCGATTCTTGCCCGCCCGCTTCGCCCGGTAGAGCGCGGCGTCGGCGGCCGCGACGAGGCTCGATTCCGACGGCTGCTCCGGGAAGGCGGCGACGCCGAAGCTCGCGGTGACGCGCAGCGCGGCGCCGTCCGGGGTGACGACCGGCGTCTCCGCGAGGGCGGCGCGGGCGCGCTCGGCGACGCGCGCCGCGCCGGCGGCGTCGGTGCCGAGCAGGACGAGGCAGAACTCCTCGCCGCCCCAGCGCCCGGCGACGTCGATCTCGCGCACCGTCTCGCGCAGCCGCCGCGCGAACTCGCGGAGGACGAGGTCGCCCACGGGATGGCCGAAGCGGTCGTTGATCTCCTTGAAGTTGTCGAGGTCGGCCATCACGACCGCGAGCTCGCCGTCGAGCCGGTCGGAACGGTGCAGCTCCTCGCGCAGCCGCTCCTCGCAGGCGCGGCGGTTGGCGAGGCCGGTCAGCCCGTCGACGCGCGCCTGCTGCTCGACCTGCCGGTGGAGCCGCGCGTTCTCGAGCGCGCTGACCGCCTGCGAGACGAGCAGGCTCGCCGTCTCGCGCGCGTCGGTGCCGAACTCCGGCGCGGCGAGGACGAGCGTGCCGAAGCGGTGGCGCGACGCCTGCAGCGGCAGCTCGAGCACCTGCAGCCCCGCCTCCGGATCGCCGCGGCGGACGAGCTCGACGTCGCCCGGGCCGCGGACGACGCCGCCGTAGGCGCCGGTCGCCTCGACGGCCGCCTCGCACAGCACGGTCAGCAGCTGCTCCGGGTCGTGGGTCGCGCCGAGCGCGTCGCCGATCCGGCTCGTCGCCTGGCTGAGCCGCGTCCGCTCCGCCTCGAGCTCGACCATGCGCGCCTCGAGCTGGGCGGCCATGTCGTTGAACGCGCGGGCGAGCTGCCCGAACTCGTCGCGGCCGCGCACCGGCACGCGCTCGTCCAGTCTGCCCGCCGCGATCGCCTCGGCGGCGCGGGCGAGGCGGCCGAGCGAGCCGACGATCGAGCGGCTGAGCCCGTAGGCGACGAGGCCGACGAGCGCGAGCATCGCCAGCAGCGCGGCGAGCAGCGTCCGCTCCGCCCTCCGCACCGCTGCGTCGATCGTCCCCTGCGGGGTGAGGACGGCGAAGGAGACGCCGCCGCGCTCCTCGATCGGCGTCGCGCTGAGCACGCGGTAGCGGGCGTCGCCGATCGACTCCGCGCCCGGCCGGCCTGCGTGCAGCGCGAGCGGCTCGCCGCGCACGGACGCCGGGCCGACCGCGACCCGGCCGTTCTCCGTCAGGACGAGCGTGTCACCGCCCTCGATGCCGGCGCGGCTCGCGACCCGCTCGACGAGCGCGCGGTCGAGCGGCAGGGCGACGGAGACGCGCCCGAGCACGCGGCCGTGCGCGACGACGGCGACGGTGCGGACGACCGCCTCCTCCGGGACGGCGCCGAGGTCGAGCCGGCGGTCGACGCGGAGCCGCAGGTTCGGGTTCGCGGCGACGAGCGCCCGGAGCGCGTCGCGGTCGCGGTCGCGGAGCGCGCGCTGCACGTCCGGGTCGCTCGCGAGCTGCGTCGCCGTCCTCCCCACCGCCAGCACCTGCGCCTGGTACGCGTTGACGGTCGCGCGCAGCTCCGCCTCGAGGCGCGCGTCGGCCCGCCGCGTCTCGCTGCGGCGCACGAGCGAGTCGAAGCCCCAGAACGCGCCGCCGAGCGGCAGCAGCGTCAGGGCGACGAACGACGCGACCAGCTTGAGCTTGAAGCTCACCATCGATTCAAGGGAATGTCGTTTGCGGCCGATATCCCCACTGGGAGTTGTCGGCGGATCAGGGAGGCTTCATGAGGGGGATCGTCGCGGCACTGATCGCGGCCGCGTCGCTTGCGGCGATGGTAGCCGCGCTCGTGACGCTGCCGGGGCAGCTCGTCGGGCCGTCGCAGCACGTCGACGGGATCGCCGCGCCGCCCGCGCCGCGGAGCTCGAGCGCGATCGAGTCGTCGCTGCCGCCGCGCCCCGTCCGGCGCGCGCACGTCGAGCCCGTCCGCCCGGTCGTCGAGCGGCGGGCCGCTCCCGCGCGCTCTGCGCGGCCGGTCGCGGTGCGCCGTCCCGCCGCGCCGCCGCGGCCGAAGCCCGCCCCGCAGCCCAAGCCGAAGCCGGTGCAGCGCGCCGCGCCTCCCGTCCCTGCCCCCGCCCCCGCCCCCGCTCCTGCCCGTGCTCCGGCTCCGGCTCCCGACCCGGCGCCGCCGGCGGACGCGCGCGTCGCGCCGCCGCAGCCGGCGCCCGAGCCGGTGCGCGAGCCCGCGAGCGCCCGTGGCAAGAAGGAGAAGCGCGAGCACGGGAAGGCCGAGAAGCACGAGCGGCGCCGCGAGGAGCGCGGCCGCGACGCTTCCGCCGACGAGAAACGCCGCGGTGCGCGACAATGGGGCCATGCCAAGCGTGACGAGGCTGCTCGGTCGGCGCGCCGGGCCGATCGGGGTCGCACTGACCGCGTACGACATCTGGCGCCGCCTTCCGGAGAAGCAGCGCAAGCGGCTCCTGGAGGAGACGCGGAAGCGCGGCCCGAAGCTCGCGGCCGCGGCCGTCAAGCGCGGGACGGCGCAGGTCCGCAACCGCCCGCGGTAGACGGCGGCGACGACCACGGGCGCGGGCACGGGGAAGGCCACGACGACGGCGGACACGGGCGCGGCCACGGGAAGCACTAGCGCCGGGGCGCTCGACGACGACCTCGCGCTCGCGCTCGCCCTCGCCGACCTCGCCGACTCGCTCACCCTCCCCCGCTTCCGCGCGGTCGACCTCCGCGTCGAGACGAAGCCCGACCTGACGCCGGTCTCCGAGGCCGACACGGCCGTCGAGCGGGCGATCCGCGAGCGGCTCGCGGCGGAGCGGCCCGGCGAGCACGTGTTCGGCGAGGAGGAGGGCGGCGAGCCGGACGAGCCCGTCGCGGCGCGCTGGATCCTCGACCCGATCGACGGGACGAAGAGCTACGTCCGCGGCATCCCCGTCTTCGCGACCCTGCTCGCGCTCGAGCGCGACGGCGAGGCGGTCGTCGGCGTCGTCTCGGCGCCGGCGCTCGGCCGCCGCTGGTGGGCCGCCCGCGGCCGCGGCGCGTTCGCGAACGGCGAGCCGATCCGCGTGTCCGCGGT
>DASSND010000010.1:0-7671 GCA_035688315.1 Gaiellaceae bacterium
CGCGGCGGAGGCGCTCGGGGTGCGGCCGGGGATGCGGCTGGGCGAGGCGCTCGCGACGTGCCCGGGGCTCGCGCTCGTCGAGCCCGACCCCGCCGGGGCCGAGCTGGCCTGGGAGGAGATCGTCCGCGCGCTCGAGGACGCGGGATTCGCGGTCGAGCCGGCGTCGGCGGGGGTCGCGTACTTCGAGACGCGCGGCGTCGAGCGGCTCTACGGCGGCCTCGAGCCGGCGCTGCGGCGCGCGCTCGCCGCCGTCGGCTCCGAGTGGGACGCGCGCGTCGGCGCCGCCGGGCGGCGCTTCGCGGCGCTCGCGGCCGCCTCGGTCGCGACCCCGGGGCAGGTCGTGGTCGTGCGCGAGGAGGAGCTGTCGCAGTTCCTCGCGCCGCTGCCGCTGACGCTGCTGCCGCTCGAACGGCAGCGCTACGAGGAGCTGGAAGCGCTCGGAGTCAGGAGGCTGGGACAGCTTGCCGGGCTCCCGGGCGGCGCCGTCGCCGAACGTTTGGGGCCGGACGGCCGGCGCGCCTGGAGCCTGGCGAGAGGCGGGGCGGCCGCGCGGGTGCGCGGCCGCAGGCCGCCGTCCGAGGTGGCGGAGTCGCTCGAGTTCCCGGAGGCGGTCGGCAACGAGCTGACGCTCCGCCGCGCGCTCGGCGCGCTCCTCGAGACCGTGCTCGCGCGGCCGGAGCGGCGCGACCGCTTCGTCCGCAAACTCGCGCTCTCGGCGCGCCTGGTCGGCGGCGCGTCGTGGCGGCGCACGCTCACGCTGCGCGAGCCGCACGCCGACCCGGGCCGGATCCGGATCGCGCTCGCGCCGCGGCTCGCCGAGCTGCCCGCGCCCGTGCTCGAGCTGCGGGTCGAGCTGGTCGAGCTGACCGAGCCGTCCGGGCAGCAGCTCGAGCTGCTCGCCGCCGGCGCCGAGGACCGCACCCGCCTGCGCGAAGGGCTGCGGCAGGTTCGTGCGAGCGCCGGTTCCGGCTCCGTCTGCACCGTCGTGGAGGTGGCGCCGTGGTCGCGCATCCCGGAAGCGCGCGCGCTGCTCGTGCCGCGGGACGAGTAGCCCGCTTCAACGCCCCGCTCGCGGCGCGCGTCGAGGCGCACGGCGACGGGACGCCGCGCCAGGTGAACCACCGGCCGGTCGCGTTCGTCCGCGAGGAATGGCGCGTCGTCGACCGCTGGTGGACGGAGGAGCCCGTCGTCCGCCGCTACTTCGAGATCGTGCTCGAATCGGGCGAGAACACCGTCGTCTTCCACGACGGCGCGGGAGGGGGGTGGTTCACGCAGCGGGGGGCGTGAGCGCTGCCCGCAGCGCCCGTGCCGCAGCCTCCGGGTCCTCGGCGTCCCGGATCGCACGCACGACGGCGACGCCCCGGGCGCCCGCCGCGGCGACCGCCGCCACATTCGCAAGGTCGATCCCTCCGATCGCGAACCACGGCGGCTCCGCCGTCGCCGCCGCGACGCGAACGAGCTCCAGGCCCGCGGCGTCGTTGCCGGGCTTCGTCGGCGTGGCGAAGATCGTGCCGACGCCGAGATAGTCGGCGCCCTCGCCGCCGGCCGCGACCATCTCCTCGCGCGCGTGGGTGGAGACGCCGACGATCCGGTCGTCGCCCACCGCGGCGCGCGCCTCGGCCGCAGGCGCGTCGCCCTGGCCGACGTGGACGCCGTCCGCGCCGCACGCCTCGACGAGGTCGGGCCGGTCGTTGAGGACGAAGAGCGCGCCGTGTCGCGCGCACGCCTCCCGGAACGGCCGCGAGGCCGCGACGACCTCCGCGTCCGGCAACGACTTGTCGCGCAGCTGCACGAGGTCGACCCCGCCGCGGAGCGCGGCGTCCAGCAGCCCGGACGGGTCGCGGCCGTGCGGCCGCGCGTCGATGACGAGATAGAGGCGCGAGCGTGCGAGGCGCTCCCGGCGACGCGGTCCGTCCACGTAGCGGAGGCTAGTCACTACGATCGACGCATGGTCCCGGGGGAACGCGTCGACCTCGCCGTCGCGGGCGGCGGCGTGATCGGCCTGGCGTGCGCCTGGCGAGCGCGGTCGGACGGGCTGCGCGTGCGCCTGCTCGAGCGCGGCGCGCCCGGCGGCGGCGCCACGCATGCCGCCGCGGGGATCCTCGCCCCCGACACCGAGTCGGAGCCGGGCGCCGCGGCATTCGCCGCGCTCGGCCGCCGCTCGCTCGAGCTCTGGCCCGAGTTCGCGGCCGAGCTGGAACGAGAGACCGGCCACGACGTCGGCTTCGCGCGATCCGGCACCCTCGTCGTCGCGCTCGACCGCGACGAGGCGGACGTCGTCGCACGCGAGGCCGAGCAGTGGGAGCGACTCGGCCTCAGCGCGACGCGGCTCGGCGGCAGCGAGTGCCGGCGCCTCGAGCCCGGGCTCTCGACGGCGTGCGTCGGCGGCGTGCACGTCCCGCACGAGGCGCAGGTCGATCCGCGGCGCGTCGCCGCGGCCCTCGTCGCCGCGCTCGGCGACGACGTGCGGAGCGGGGTGGAGGTCGTCGAGGCGACCGCGGGGGCGGTGACCCTCGCGGACGGCTCCCGGATCGAGGCGGAGCGCGTGCTGCTCGCCACCGGCGCGTGGAGCGGCGCGCCGGTGCGGCCGGTCAAGGGCCAGGTCGTCCGCCTGCGCGGCGAGCCTCCCTGCGAGCGGATGATCCGGAGCGAGCACGTCTACGTCGTCCCCCGGCCGAGCGGGGAGGTCGTCGTCGGCGCGACCGCCGAGGAGCGCGGCTTCGACACGACCGTCACCGCCGGCGCCGTCCACGAGCTGCTGCGCGAGGCGTACCGCGCGCTCCCCGAGATCGCCGAGCTGGAGTTCGTCGAGGCGATCGCGTCGCTGCGCCCCGGCACGCCCGACAACGGGCCGCTGCTCGGCGAGCGCGCCGACGGCGTCCTCGTCGCCACCGGCCACTACCGCAACGGGATCCTGCTCGCGCCGGCGACCGCCGAGGCGATCGTCTCGCTGCTCGCGGGCGGCGCGCTGCCCGAGGCGGCCGAGCCGTTCGCCGCCGGGAGGTTCGCGTGACGGTGCTCGTCAACGGCGAGCCGCGCCTGCTCGAGCCGGGGACGACCGTCGAGGCGCTGGTGCGGACGCTCGTGGAGGAGCCGGAGCGCGGCGTCGCGGTCGCGCTCGACCGCGAGGTGCTGCCGCGCCGCGCCTGGGGTGAGACGACGCTGCGCGACGGTCAGGAGATCGAGGTGCTGCAGGCGGTCGCCGGTGGCTGAGCCGCTGCTTCTCGGCGGCCGCGAGTGGGGGTCGCGGCTGATCATGGGCACCGGCGGCTTCCGCTCGCTCGCCGAGATGGAAGCCGCCCTCGTCGCGTCAGGCGCGGAGATCGTGACCGTCGCGCTCCGGCGCGTCGACCCGGCGGCGCGCCAGGGCTCGCCGCTCGAGCTGGTCGAGCGGCTCGGCCTCTTCCTGCTCCCGAACACCGCCGGCTGCTACACCGCGCGCGAAGCGGTACGCACGGCGCGGCTCGCGCGCGAGGCGTTCGGCACCCCGTGGGTGAAGCTGGAGGTGATCGGCGACGACCGGACGCTCCATCCCGATCCGGTCGAGCTGGTGGTCGCGGCCGAGCAGCTCGTCGCCGACGGCTTCACCGTGCTGCCCTACGCGGGCGACGACCCGATCGTCGCGCGGCGCCTCGAGGCGGCCGGCTGCGCGGCGGTGATGCCGCTCGGCTCGCCGATCGGCTCCGGCCGCGGGATCGACAACCCGCACAACATCCGCCTGATCGTCGAGCAGTCCTCGGTGCCGGTGATCCTCGACGCCGGCATCGGCACCGCCTCCGACGCGGCGCTCGCGATGGAGCTGGGCTGCGACGGCGTCCTGCTCGCCAGCTCGGTCTCGCGTGCCGACGACCCGGCGGAGATGGCGACGGCGATGCGTCTCGCCGTCGAGGCCGGCCGTGCGGCGCGGCGGGCGGGGCGGATCCCGCAGCGGCTCCACGCGCAGGCGTCGACGGCCGAGGCGGGCAGGCCCGCGCTCGGCTGACGGCACGAACATATGTTCGCATAGACTGCGAGCGTGGAACTAGCGCGGCCGCAGCCCGTCCACCCAGCCCGTGTTCGGGGCGTGGATGTTGAGGATGCGGATCCGGCCGCCGCCCGCCGGGATCCGGAAGCCGTGCTCGACCCCCGGCGGCACCGAGGCGAAGGTGCCGGGGCCGCCGCGCCGCCACTCGCCGTTGACGAGGAACTCGACCTCGCCCTCGAGCACGTAGAACGAGTCGGTGTGGTCGGCGTGGGAGTGCGGGTCGACGCCCTCCCACGGCGGCTCGAAGGACAGCTCGACCGCCTCGAGGTGCGGCAGCTCGCCGAGGATCCGGTGCCCGCGCGCCGAGCGCTCGCCCTCGTCGGGGCCCGCTGCGAAGAACGCCTCCACGAGCGCTGATCATGCCCTACGTCGAGCTGCACGCGCACTCCGCCTACTCGTTCCTCGACGGCGCCTCGCAGCCGGAGGAGCTGGCGGCGCGGGCCGCCGAGCTGGGCTACGAGGCGCTCGCGCTCACCGACCACGACGGCGTCTACGGCTCGCTCGAGTTCGCGCACGCGGCGAAGCACCTCGGCGTCCGTCCGATCACCGGCGCGGAGGTGACGCTGGACACCGGCGCCCACGTGACGCTGCTCGTCGAGAGCGCGCGCGGCTACGCGAACCTCTGCCGGCTGCTGACCGCGGCGCACGCGGGGACGCGGCCGCGCGAGGGGCGGGAGCCGCTGCCGCCCGCACTCGACCCGGCGCTCCTGGAGGAGCTTGCCGACGGGCTCGTCTGCCTCTCCGGCTGCGCGCGTGACGGGCTCGCCGTCCACTATCCGAACGCCGCCGCCCGGCTCGCGCAGGCGTTCGGACGCGACCGCTTCTACGTCGAGCTGCAGCGCCCCTACGAGCGCGGCGACGCGCGCCGGAACGCTGCGCTCCGCGACCTCGCCGAGACGCTCGGCGTGCGCACCGTCGCGACCGGCGACGTGCATGCGCACGACCCTCGCCGCGCAGCGCTCCAGGACGTCCTCGTCGCCGTCCGCTGCCGCACCTCGCTCGACGGCTGCGAGCGCGAGCGGCGCGGCAACCACGAGGCCGTCCTGCTCCCGCCCGACGCCGCGCTCGACCGCTTCCCAGACGACCGCGACGCCGTCCTCCGCACCCGCGAGCTGGCGGAGCGGCTCGAGTTCGACCTGACGCAGCAGCTCGGTTACCGCTACCCCGACTTCTCGGACGGCGCCGAGCCCGCCTCGGTGCAGCTCCGCCGCGTCTGCGAGCGCGCGTTCGCCGAGCGCTACGCGGGCCTGAACGGCCACAAGCGGCGCGTGCGGGCACGGCTCGACGAGGAGCTGGCGCTGATCGACGAGCTGGGGCTCTCCGGTTTCTTCCTGCTCCACTGGGAGGTGCTGGAGCTGGCGCGCGAGGTGGCGCGGGAGGTGCGCGGGCCCGGCTCGATGCGCCACGTGCTGCCGCCCGGCCGGGGCCGCGGTTCCTCGGTCGGCTCGCTCGTCTGCTACCTGACCGGCCTCTCGCACGTCGACCCGGTCGCGGCGAACCTCTCGCTCGGGCGCTTCCTCAACCGCGAGCTGGCGTCGGTGCCCGACATCGACCTCGACTTCCCGCGCGACATCCGCGAGAAGCTGATCGTCCGCGTCGTCGAGCGCTACGGGGCCGAGCACGCCGCCCTCGTCGCGAGCTTCGCCACCTACCGCTCCCGCGGCGCGATCCGCGACGTCGGCAAGGCGCTCGGGCTGCCGTACGCCGACCTGGAGCGGCTCGCGCGGCTGACCGACGGCTGGAACGCGCAGCGGGTCGCCGACGAGATCGCGGCGCTGCCGGACGCGGCGACGAAGCTCCGCTCGCCGCGCTGGCGCGCGTTCGGCGAGCTGTGCGGCGAGATCGCGGGGCTGCCGCGCCACATCTCCCAGCACCCGGGCGGGATGGTGATCTCGACGCGGCCGCTCGTCGAGCTGGTGCCGGTGCAGCCGGCGGCGATGGCGGGACGGCAGATGTGCCAGTGGGACAAGGACTCGTGCGCAGACGCGGGCTTCCTCAAGATCGACCTGCTCGGGCTCGGGATGCTCTCGGCGGTCGAGGAGTGCGTCGAGCTGGTCGCGGCGCACCGGGGCGAGCGGATCGACCTCTCGCGCGTCCCGCTCGACGACCCCGACGTGTTCGCGGAGATCCAGCGCGCCGACACCGTCGGCTGCTTCCAGATCGAGAGCCGCGCTCAGATGCAGGTGATCCTGCGCACCCGCCCGGAGAACCTCGACGACATCACCGTCCAGGTCGCGCTCGTGCGGCCGGGGCCGATCCAGGGGAAGGCGGTGCACCCGTACGTCGAGCGGCGGCAGCGGCTGCGCGACGACCCGTCCTACCGGCCGCCCGCGGATCACCCGCTGCTCGAGGAGCCGCTGCGGGAGACGCTCGGGGTCGTCGTCTTCCAGGACCAGGTGCTCGACGTCGCCGTCCATCTCGCCGGGTTCACCGTCGGCGAGGCGGAGGGGCTGCGGCGGGCGATGAGCCGCAAGCGCTCGCACGCGGCGCTCGAGGCGTGGCGGGAGCGGTTCGTCGCGGGCGCGCTCGCGAAGGGAGTCGAGGAGGTGCAGGCGCACGCGATCTACGACAAGCTGACCGCGTTCTCGGGCTTCGGCTTCCCGAAGTCGCACTCGGCCGCGTTCGGGCTCCTCGCCTACCAGTCGGCGTGGCTGCGCCACCACTACGCGCCGGAGTTCCTCGCCTCGCTCCTGAACGCGCAGCCGATGGGGTTCTATCCGCCGGCGACGCTCGTGCGGGACGCGCAGCGGCGCGGGGTGGAGACGCGCCCGCCGCACGTGAACCTGAGCGAGGTCGGCTGCGCGATCGAGACCGGCGTAGGCTCGACGGAGCCGGCCGGGAGCGCAGGCGCCGGCTCCGCCGGCGACGGAGCGGAGATTCGCGCGGTGCGGGTGGGCCTGACGTACGTGAACGGGCTGGGGAAGGACGACGCGGAGGCGGTCGTCGCGCACCGGCCGTACGCCTCGATCCGGGAGCTGGCGCAGCGCACCTCGCTCTCCGGCGACGAGTTGCGCGCGCTCGTCGAGTCGGGCGCGTGCGACTGCTTCGGGCTGCGGCGGCGGGAGCTGCTCTGGCAGCTCGGGCTCGTGCCGCGGCCGGCGAGCGTGCCGGGCACGGCCGGTGCGGCGAAACAGCTCGCGCTGCCGCTCGACCCGACCGCCGCGACCCCCGACCTCCCGGAGCCGACGGTGTGGGAGCGGCTGCTCGCCGACTACCGGACGACGAGCCTCTCGGTCGGCGTCCATCCGCTCGAGCTGCTGCGTCCGCACCTGCCGGCGGGGACGCTCTCGACCGAGGAGCTGAAGGAGCGGCCGCACCGCGCGTCGGTGCAGATCGCGGGGCTCGTGGTGGCGCGGCAGCGGCCGGCGACCGCGAACGGGGTCGTCTTCATGCTGCTCGAGGACGAGTTCGCGCAGGTGAACCTGATCGTCGCGCCGCCGGTGTACGAGCGCTTCCGGGCGGTCGTGCGGAGCGAGCCGCTGTTGCTCGTCCGCGGCCGCTACGAGCACTCCGACCGCAACCGCAACGTCCTCGTGCGCGAGCTGGTCTCGCTCGCCCCGCTCGCCCGGACGCTGACCGACGGCGCCGACGTGCACGCCTCGCTCCCGCGCGCCCACCACTTCGGCCACCGCTGACCCTCGTCCGAA
>DASSND010000009.1:0-6119 GCA_035688315.1 Gaiellaceae bacterium
GTCGCCGCCGTCGACCTGGGCACCAATACGACGCGGCTCCTCGTCGCCGACGTCGCGGACGGCCGCAGCGAGGAGCTGCACCGGGAGACGCGGATCACGCGGCTCGGCGAGGGCGTCGACGCGCGCCGGCGCCTCCTCCCCGTCCCGATCGCGCGCGTGCGCAACGCGCTCTCCGACTACCGCCGCACCGCCGAGCGGCTCGGCGCCGAGCGGACGCTGCTCGTCGCCACCTCCGCCGTCCGCGACGCCGAGAACGGCGAGGCGTTCCTCGGCGAGATCGAGTGGAGCTACGGCTTCGCGACGCGGCTCCTCTCCGGCGACGAGGAGGCGCGAATGGTCCGCCGCGGCGTCGGCGAGGTCGCGCCGGGGACGCTGCTGCTCGACCCCGGCGGCGGCTCGACCGAGCTGACCCTCGACGACTTCCACACGAGCCTGCCCATGGGCTCGGTGCGCTTCACCGAGCGCTACGGCGAGGACGCGGAGCGGTGCAAGGCGGAGGCGGCGGCGCTCCTCCCCGACCTCGAGCCCCGGGACGCGATCGGCACGGCGGCGACGGTGACGACGCTCGCGGCGCTCGACCTCGGGCTCGAGCGCTACGAGCGCGAACGCGTCCACGGGCACCGCCTGAGCCGCGCGGGCGCCGAGGCGCAGCTCCGGCGCCTCGCGGCGCTCCCGCTCGAGAAACGGCGGCAGGTGCCTGCGCTCGAGCCGGAGCGGGCGCCCGTGATCGTCGCCGGCGCCGCGATCGTCGTCGCGATCCTCGAACGCTACGGCCTCGACGGGCTCACCGCGAGCGAGCGGGACATCCTCGACGGTGCCGCGCTCGCCGCCGCCGAGCTGCCGGCGCCCGAGGAGGGCGACGCCCCGCCGGGCGCCTTCACCTGCTGCTGAGCCGGCCCCGTCCGGGCCAGAGCCGAGAAGCGCATTTTGCTAGAGGACGACGGAGCCGGGATCCGGGTCGGGCTCGGGCGGCTCGTCCTCGGCGAGGCGGCGCTGCACGACGGCGCGCGAGAGGACGCCGACGAGCCTCCCCTCCTCCTCCACGACGGGCACGCGCTCGAGGTCGTGCTCCTCGAGGAACCGGAACGCCGCCTCGAGGCCGAGCGCCGCGTCGAGGGTGTGGTTCGGCGGCTCCGCCAGCTCGCGCACGGTCACCTCGCCCGGGGCGCGGCCCGCGGCGACGACCTCGCGGACGAGCGTCTTGCGCGTGATCACGCCGAGCAGCCGGCCGCCGTCGCCGGTGACGAAGATCGCGCGCACCTCCGGATTCTCGGCGAGGCAGCGCCCCGCCTCCTGCGCGCTCGCGTCCGCGGCGAGCGTCGTCGGCTCGGGAACCATCGCGTCGCGCACCGTCTCGAGGCTCATCGTGCGCATTCTCACGTTTACGGGTAGATGCCGCGCGCCTCGAGCGCGCCGGCGACCTCGCGGATCGCCGCGACCATCGCCGCCTGCCGGAGCGTGATCCGCTTCTCGTCCGCGACCGCGTAGACCCGGTCGAAGGCGTCGACCATCTTGTCGGCGAGCTTGCGCCGGATCTCCTCGCGATCCCAGAAGAGCCGCCCGAGATCCTGCACCCACTCGAAGTAGGAGACGGTGACGCCGCCCGCGTTCGTGAGGATGTCCGGGACGACCGGGATGCCGCGGTCGCCGAGGATCGCGTCCGCCTCGAGCGTCGTGGGGCCGTTCGCCCCCTCGACGACGAGCGACGCGTGGATCCTGTCCGCGTTCGCGCCCGTGACCTGGTCCTCGCGCGCGGCGAGGACGAGCACGTCGCACGGCAGCTCGAGCAGCTCCTCGTTCGTGACGCGCTCGCAGCGGTCGTAGCCCTCGAGCGACCCGTGCTCGGCGACGTAGGCGTGCAGCGCCGGGACGTCGAGCCCGTTCTCGTCGTGGACGCCGCCGGAGATGTCGGAGACGCCGACGACCCTGGCGCCGCGCTCGTGCAGCTCCGACGCGGCGACGCCGCCGACGTTCCCGAAGCCCTGGACGACGCAGCGCTGCTCGACGAGGTCGCGGTCGAGCCGGGTGCACGCCCGCTCGGCGACCATCACGACGCCCGCGCCGGTCGCCTCGCGGCGGAAGACCGAGCCGCCGACCGAGATCGGCTTGCCGGTGACGATCTCCGGCACGGCGTGCCCCTTCAGCATCGAGTACGTGTCCATCATCCACGCCATCGTCTGCTCGTTCGTCGCCATGTCCGGCGCGGGGATGTCGGTCTGCGGGCCGATCTCGCGGACGAGCTCCGAGGTGAACCGGCGCGTCAGCTTCTCCAGCTCGCGCTGCGAGAGGGCGCGCGCGTCGCAGCGGATGCCGCCCTTCGCGCCGCCGTACGGGAGCCGCAGCAGCGCGCACTTCCACGTCATCCAGCTCGCGAGCGCGGCGCACTCGCCGAGCGAGACCTCCGGGTCGTAGCGGATCCCGCCCTTCGTCGGCCCGAGCACCGTCGAGTGCTGGACGCGGTAGCCGGGGAAGACCTGGATCGAGCCGTCGTCGCGGCGCAGCGGGACCGCCACGATCACCGCGCGCTCCGGGACGCTCAGCCGCTCCACGACCATGTCGGAGACCTCTGCGTGCGGGACGGCCTGCTGGAACTGCGCCCGCGCCATCAGGAAGAGCGGCGTGTCCCATTCCAGGGGCGGCTGCTCGTGCGCGGACGCCTCCACGTTTGCCACGGCGCGGAGCGTACCGCTAGCCGCCGGCGAGGGCGCGCTCCACCCGCTCGCGCACGCCGCGCGCTCCGGCGAGCGAGTGCGGGTCGCCGGAGACGCTCGCGACCAGCTCGGTCGCCTCGCGCGCGAGGCGGTCGCGTTCGGAGGCGAGACCGGCGGCAGCGACGAGGAGCGCGCCGCGCGCGCGGGCGGCCCATTCGCGCAGATCGGCGCCGCCGTCCGCCGCCGCGGCCGCGACGCGCGGGTTCGCCGCGAGGCGCTCGGCGAGCGCGGCCGCCTCGCGTTCCAGCTCGTCCAGCTCGCGCCGGCGCGACGCCGCGTCGTCCTCGAGCCGCGCCCGCTCCGCCCGGGCGCGGTCGTCGTGCGCGACGGCGTCGTGGAGCGCCTCGCGCGCGTGCTGGAGGGCGCGCGCGGCCGCGAGCCGCTCCTGCTCGCCGCGCGCGTCGCGCTCGCGCCGCTCCGCCTCGGCGAGGGAGGCCTCCGCCCCGGCGCGGGCGGCGCCCGCGGCGGCCGCCTCGGCCTCGAGGCGGGCGAGCGCGCCGGGCAGCTCCTCGAGGATGCGCAGCGCCGCCGCCGCGTCGCCTCCGAGCCGCTCGACCTCGGCGGCGAGCGACTCCAGCTCGGCCAGCTCGCCCGCGACGCTCTCGTCGCGGCGCTCGAGCTCGTCGGCGAGCCGGAGCAGCGGATGGCTCATTCGGCGGCGATCGGCTCCGGCGGCGGCATCCCGAACTCGGTGCCCTCGCGCGGCTCGGGGTGCTCGTGGCGGGCGCGCAGCGGCACCTCCCGCAGCAGGAGCGAGACGAGGAACGCGAGCGCACCGAACGGCGCCGCCCAGAGGAAGACGGTGTGGAGCGCGTGCTCGAACGCGACGATCAGGCCGTGGTGGAGGTCGACCGGCAGCGTCTTCAGCTTCGCGGGCGGCGCGTGCAGGAGCGCGGAGGCGCGCTTCGACCCGAGGTGCGCGCCGGACGGCAGCTCGCGCGGCAGCCAGTACGCGAGCCGGTTCGTGAAGATCGCGCCGAAGATCGCGACCCCGAAGGAGCCGCCGATCTGGCGGAAGAACATCGTCCCGGAGGTCGCGGTGCCGAGGTGCCGCGGCTCGACGGCGTTCTGGACCGCGAGCACGACGACCGGCATGATCAGGCCCATCCCGAGGCCGAGCACGAGCATCGCGAGCGCGAGCCAGATGTACGCGGTGCGAATCCCGATCAGCGAGAGCAGCGACATGCCGACGGTCATCAGGATCGTCCCGGCGATCGGGAAGGCCCGGTAGCGGCCGAGCCGCGAGATCGCGCGCCCGCCGAGGATCGAGGCCGAGAGGACGCCGCCCATCAGCGGCAGCAGCTTCAGCCCGGACGCGGTCGCCGAGACGCCGTGGACGACCTGGAGGAAGAGCGGCACGTAGATGATCGCGCCGAACATCGCGAGCGCGACGAGGAACGACATCGCCGACGACGCGTTGAACACCGCGTTCGAGAAGAGGTGCGGCGGGATGATCGGCTCGGCCGCCCGCCGCTCCTGCCAGACGAACGCGGCGATCAGGACGGCGCCGGCGGCGAAGAGCGCGACGATCGTGGGCGACCCCCACGGGTACTGCGTTCCGCCCCAGGAGAGCGCGAGCGTGAGCGCGCCCGCCCAGCCGGCGAGGAGCATCGCGCCCTCGACGTCGATCCGGTGCTGGAGCCGCTCCCCCGTCTTCGGCAGCACGGCGGCGACGACGACGACCGC
Organism: Gaiellaceae bacterium; assembly: GCA_035688315.1. Lineage (GTDB taxonomy): Bacteria > Actinomycetota > Thermoleophilia > Gaiellales > Gaiellaceae > Palsa-739. The sequence goes on from DASSND010000009.1 coordinate 4,398, forward strand.
GAGCGCGCCGACGGGGAGGTTGACGTAGAAGACCCAGCGCCAGGACAGGTGGTCGGTGAAGAAGCCGCCGATCAACGGCCCGACGACCGACGAGAACGCCCAGATCCCGCCCATGTAGCCCTGGTAGCGGCCGCGCTCCCGCGGCGGGACGATGTCGCCGATGATCGAGAACGCGCCCACCATCAGGCCGCCCGAGCCGAGCCCCTGCAGGGCACGGAAGCCGATCAGCTCCGCCATGTTCTGCGAGATGCCGCAGAGGACGGAGCCGGCGAGGAAGATCCCGATCGCGAGCTGGAAGAAGAGCTTGCGGCCGTAGAGGTCGCCGAGCTTGCCGTAGAGCGGCGTCGAGATCGTGGTCGCGAGGATGTAGGCGGTGACGACCCAGGAGTACTCGTCGAGCCCGCCGAGGTCGCCCACGATCGTGGGCAGCGCCGTCCCGACGATCGTCTGGTCGAGCGACGCGAGCAACATCCCGAGCATCAGCCCGGAGTAGACGAGCATGATCTGCCGGTGACCGAGGTGCCCGCTGGGCATCCAGCCAGTCTGCCAGCGGCGCCGCAGTCTGAGTGCCGGGAGCGGGACTCGAACCCGCACGGCCTCGCGGCCACCCGATTTTAAGTCGGGCGCGTCTGACCAGTTTCGCCATCCCGGCGCGCCTAGCGTACGCCGCGGCGACCGACCCGGCGGCCGCGGCGCCGCCCGCTCGTGCGGATACGGTACGAGCCGTGACGCAGAACGTCGTGACGGGGATCGCCGCGCTCGGCGTGGCCGGCCAGGTGCTCGCGGCGCTCCTGCTCGTGCTCTGCCTCCTCTACGCGGCCGGGCTGCGAGGGCCGCTCGACCTCGTCCGCGGCTGGCTGTGGGGCTACGAGCTGTGGGCCGCGTTCGTCGTCGCCGCGGTCGCGACCGGCGGCAGCCTCTTCTTCTCCGAGGTCGCCCACTTCGTCCCCTGCGAGCTGTGCTGGTTCCAGCGGATCTGCATGTACCCGCTCTCGCTGCTGCTGCTCTTCCTCGCCTTCCACGCCGACAACCGGGTCGCGCGCTACCTGCTGCCGTTCCCGGTCGTCGGCGGCGGCGTCTCGATCTACCACCTGCTCGTCGAGCACGGCGTCGTCAAGCAGACGCTCGAGTGCTCGCTCTCGGCGCCCGGCGGCTGCGCGACGAAGTGGATCGAGAAGTTCGGCTACGTGACGATCCCGACGCTCGCGCTGACCGGCTTCGTGCTTCTCATCGAATTCTTGGTCCTCGCGGCGCTGGGCGAGGACGAGACGGCTACTGTTCCTGACCGTGCCTAGCGGGAAGCGGAGCAAGCAGCAGCGGCGCGAGGCGTCCGTCCGGACGCCGCCGCCCGTGCGCTCGAAGGGCGCCGGCCCGCGCCCGCGCCAGGCCTCGCCGAAAGCGCTTGCGATCGGCGCAGCGGTCGTCGTCCTCGCGGCGATCGGGATCGGGCTCGCGTTCGCCTTCTCGGGCGGCGGCGGCAGCGGCATCCCGAAAGGCGTCCCGACCGTCGGCACGCTCGACGGCGCCCTGCCGGGCGCGGCCGACATCCAGCAGCTCTACGGCGGCATCCCGCAGGACGGGCTCACGCTCGGCAAGCCGGACGCGCCGGTGCGGATGATCATGTTCATCGACCTCCAGTGCCCCGTCTGCCAGGAGTTCGAGGTCACGAGCATGCCGACGATCGTCAAGGACTACGTGCGGACGGGGAAGGTGCGGATCGAG
>DASSND010000008.1:0-62480 GCA_035688315.1 Gaiellaceae bacterium
CCAGGAGCGCGAGCTCCGCGCCTGGCTCTATCCGGACCGCGACGCCGCCGCCGAGGGGACGCTCGCCGGCGCGATCGAGAGCGCCGCCGCCGAGGTCGAGGAGCTGTCCGGCGTGCGGGTCGAGGTCGTCCGCACCGGCGACGCGCCGCTCGACGAGCGCGTGCAGGCGCTCGTGCTCGCCGCCCGCGAGGCGATGACGAACGCGGCGAAGCACTCCGGGGTCGAGGAGGTCTCCGTGTTCGTCGACGCGTCGCCGGAGCGGATCGCGCTCTACGTCCGCGACCGCGGCGCCGGCTTCGAGCCGGACGCGGTCGCCCCCGACCGGCGCGGGATCGCGCACTCGATCCGAGAGAGAATGGAACGCGTGGGCGGAACCGCGAACGTCGTCTCCGCGCCCGGCACGGGGACCGAGGTGGAGCTGGTGCTCGCATGAGCGTAGGCTCGACGGAGCTCATCAGGGAGCGGAGGCGCCGGCTTTGCCGGCGCCGGGAGCGGAGAGCGTGAGCCTGCCGCTGCGCAGGGTGTTCCTGGTCGACGATCACGACCTGTTCCGTGCGGGCGTCCGCAGCCAGCTCGGGAAGAGCGTCGAGGTCGTGGGCGAGGCCGGGACGGTCGCGGACGCGGTGCCGCGGATCAAGGAGCTCGACCCGGACGTCGTCCTGCTCGACGTGCACCTGCCGGACGGCGGCGGCCAGGCGGTGATCGTCCAGGTCGCGCCGGAGCGCCCGGGCGTGCGCTTCCTCGCGCTCTCGGTGTCGGACGCGGCCGAGGACGTGATCGGCGTCATCCGCGCCGGCGCGCGCGGCTACGTGACGAAGACGATCTCGGGCGAGGAGCTGACCGAGGCGATCCACCGCACCGCCGACGGCGACGCCGTCTTCTCGCCCCGGCTCGCCGGCTTCGTCCTCGACGCGTTCCGCGGCGGCGAGGTGACCGGCTCGGGCGACCCGGAGCTCGACCAGCTCACCGCCCGCGAGCGCGAGGTGCTGCAGCTGATCGCCCGCGGCTACCGCTACAAGGAGATCGCCGCGCGGCTGCACCTGTCGGCGCGCACGGTCGAGTCGCACGTCTCCGCGGTCCTGCGCAAGCTGCAGCTCTCGAGCCGCCACGAGCTGACGCGCTGGGCGGCGGAGCGGCGCCTGATCTAGCGCGCCGCTCCGCCGCCCGAGCGGCTACCGGTGGAGGTCGTAGCGGTCGAGCTCCATCACCTTCGTCCAGGCCCGGACGAAGTCGTGGACGAACTGCTCCTCCGCGTCGTCGCACGCGTACACCTCGGCGAGCGCCCGCAGCACCGAGTTGGCGCCGAAGACGAGGTCGACGCGGCTGCCGGTCCAGCGCACCTCGCCGGTGCGGCGGTCGCGCGCCTGGAACTCCTCCTCGTCGGGCGAGGTCGGCTGCCAGTCGAGGTTCGCGTCGAGCAGGTTGACGAAGAAGTCGTTCGTCAGTGTCCCGGGCCGGTCGGTGAGGACGCCGACCGTGGAGTCGCCGTGGTTCGCGCCGAGCACGCGCAGACCGCCGACGAGCACGGTCGTCTCGGGCGCGGTCAGCGAGAGCAGGCTCGCGCGGTGGACGAACCGGAACTCGGCCGGGCGGCCGTTCCGCTCGCCGACGTAGTTGCGGAAGCCGTCGCTCTTCGGCTCGAGCACCGCGAACGACTCGGCGTCCGTCCACTCCTGCGTCGCGTCGGTCCGGCCGGGCGAGAACGGCACCGCGACGTCGTGCCCCGCGTCGCTCGCAGCCTGCTCGACCGCGGCGCAGCCGCCGAGCACGATCAGGTCGGCGAGCGAGACGGGCGTGCCCGTCCACTCCTGCCGCACCCGCTCGAGCGTCTCGAGCGCCTTCGCCAGCTCGGCGGGCTCGTTGACCGGCCAGTTGCGCTGCGGCTCGAGCCGGATGCGCGCGCCGTTGGCGCCGCCGCGCTTGTCGCTGCCGCGGAAGGTCGACGCGGACGCCCACGCCGTCTTGACGAGACGCGGGACGGAGAGCCCGCACGCGAGCAGGCGCTCCTTCAGCTCGGCGATCTCCGCCGGGCCGACGAGCTCGCGGTCGGGGGCGGGCACGGGGTCCTGCCAGATCTGCGGCTCGGCCGGGACGAGCGGGCCGAGGTAGCGGGAGAGCGGCCCCATGTCGCGGTGGGTCAGCTTGAACCAGGCCTTCGCGAACGCGGTCGCGAGCTCGTCGGGATGCTCGTGGAAGCGCTTCGAGATCGGCCCGTAGACCGGGTCGAGGCGGAGCGCGAGGTCGGTCGTGAGCATCACCGGCTTGCGCGTCTTCCCCGGCTCGTGCGGGTCGGGGACGGTCTGCGCCGCCGGGTCGGTCGGCTCCCACTGCCACGCGCCGGCCGGGCTCTTCGTCAGCTCCCACTCCCAGCCGAAGAGCGTGTCGAAGAAGGAGTTGTCCCAGGCGATCGGCGTCGGCGTCCACGCGCCCTCGAGCCCGCTGGTGATCGTGTCGTTGCCGGCGCCTGTCCGGTAGTCGTTGCGCCAGCCGAGACCCATCGCCTGCAGCGGCGCCGCCTCCGGGTCGGGGCCGAGATGCTCGGGCCCGGCGGCTCCGTGCGTCTTCCCGAACGTGTGGCCGCCGGCGATCAGCGCGACCGTCTCCTCGTCGTTCATCGCCATCCGCCCGAACGTGTCCCGGATGTCCTTCGCCGCCTTGAGCGGGTCCGGCTCGCCGTTCGGCCCTTCCGGGTTCACGTAGATCAGGCCCATCTGGACGGCGGCGAACGGGTTCGCGAGCTCGCGCTCGCCGCTGTAGCGCTCGTCGCCGAGCCAGGTGTCCTCTGCGCCCCAGTCGACGCCGTCCGGCTCCCAGGTGTCCTCGCGGCCGCCGGCGAAGCCGAACGTCTCGAAGCCCATCGACTCGAGCGCGCAGTTGCCGGCGAAGATCAGCAGGTCGGCCCACGAGACGGCGCGGCCGTACTTCTGCTTCACCGGCCAGAGCAGCCGGCGCGCCTTGTCGAGGTTGACGTTGTCGGGCCAGCTGTTGAGCGGCGCGAACCGCTGCTGCCCCGCGCCGGCGCCGCCGCGGCCGTCGCTGATGCGGTAGGTGCCGGCGCTGTGCCAGGCCATGCGGATGATCAGCGGCCCGTAGTGCCCCCAGTCGGCCGGCCACCAGTCCTGCGAGGTCGTCAGCACCTCGACGACGTCACGCTTCAGCGCCTCGAGGTCGAGGGTCGCGAACTCGGCGGCGTAGTCGAAGTCCTCGCCCATCGGGTCGCCGAGCGGGCTCGGCGGCTGCAGCAGCTTCAGGTCGAGGGCGTTCGGCCACCAGTCCCTGTTCGTCCGCGGCGTCAGCCAGTGCTCGGCGCCGCTGCCGTTCTCGGTCGCCGCGGGGCGTGTCGTCGTCTCGTCCATGCTTCTCTCCTATCCGTGCTTGGCCGTCCCGGGCGCCGCGAGGCAGTCCGGACAGCGACCCCAGTAGATGACTTCGGCCTCGTCGATCGCGAAGCCCTTGCCGTCGTCCGGCTCGAGGCAGGGCGGCGCGCCGGCCGCGCAGTCGACGTCGTCGATCCGGCCGCAGCTGCGGCAGATGACGTGGTGGTGGTTGTCGGTCACCCGCGCCTCGAACCGGGCGGGCGAGCCCGCCGGCTGGATCCGCCTGACGAGGTTCGCGTCGACGAGGGCGCCGAGAGCGTCGTAGACCGCCTGGAGCGAGATCGCGCCCATCTCGGCGCGCACGGTCTCGGCCAGCGCATCGGCGGTCGCATGCGGGTCGGCGGCGACCGCTCTCAGCACCGCGAGCCGCTGCACCGTGACCCGGAGACCGCGGTCGCGGAGGAGCTCGGCCGGATCGCTGCGCATCGCTCGACTGTACTGGAGACTTGAGCGACTCAAGGAAGGGACCCGCCGGCGCGCCGGCGCGCCCGGGTCTGATTCGCGCAGGCCGCGGCCGGGTATCTGCCCTCCGTGACGGACACGCGCCGGCAGCACCAATCCGAGGTCGAGTGCCCGCACTGCCACAAGCGGTTCCTCCCGGAGCCCCTGCCGGTCGGGCGGGCAGCGCGCTACCACGGTTACAAGTGCCCGCACTGCAACCTGTTCGTGCCGGCCGCGCGGGCGGCCGAGCACGAGCCGCTCTCGCGCGACCCGGACGGCTAGCGAAGGCTAGGTGACGGCGTCGCGGAGCGCCTGCGCCTCGGGCAGGTGCTCGAGCTTCTTGAGCGTGTTGTTCTCGATCTGGCGGATCCGCTCGCGGGTGACGCCGAAGGCGCGGCCGACCTCCTCGAGCGTCCGCGGCGGCCCGCCGAGCAGACCGAAGCGGAGCTCGATCACCTGGCGCTCGCGCTCGGGGAGCGCGTTGAGCGCGTTCTCGATGTCCTCGCGGCGGAGCGAGAGCTGGGCGGTGTCGAACGGCGACTCCGCCTGCTCGTCCTCGACGAAGTCGCCGAGCGCGGAGTCCTCCTCCTCGCCGATCGGCTTCTCGAGCGAGACCGGGAGCTGGGACATGCGCAGGATCTCGCGCACCTCCTCCGGCTCCATCTCGAGCTCCTCCGCGATCTCGTCGGCGTTCGGCTCGCGGCCGAGGCGCTGGACGAGCTGGCGCTAGATGTGCACGACCTTGTTCAGCTTCTCGACCATGTGCACCGGGATGCGGATCGTGCGCGCCTTGTCGGCGATCGCGCGGGTCACGGCCTGCCGGATCCACCAGGTGGCGTAGGTGGAGAACTTGTAGCCCTTGCGGTAGTCGAACTTCTCCACCGCGCGGATGAGGCCGAGCGAGCCCTCCTGGATCAGGTCGAGGAAGCTGAGTCCGCGGCCGAGGTAGCCCTTCGCGATCGAGACGACGAGGCGGAGGTTCGCCTCGGTCATCGCGGTCTTCGCGGCCATGTCGCCGCGCTCGATCCGCTTCGCCAGGGAGACCTCCTGGTCGGCGGTGAGCAGCGGCACCTTGCCGATCTCGCGCAGGTAGAGGCGCAGCGAGTCGAGCGACGGCTCGACGGTGAGGTCGAGCTTCGGGGTCGCCGGCACCTTCTCGTCCTCCGGCTGGGGCTGCTCGTGGGGCGGCGTCTTGTGCTGCTCGCCCTCGACGAGGTCGATCCCGTGCTCGATCAGATAGGTGTAGAAGTCCTCGACCTGCTCCTTGCTGAGCTCGACATCCTCGAGCCCGTTGACGATCTCGTCGTAGGTGAGGAACCCCTTCTCCTTTCCTTCCCCTACGAGCTTGTGCAGCTCCTCGACGTCGGGCAGCGAGATGTCGACGGTGAGCAAGTCAAGAACCTCCGGCTCTGGTCGTTGCTGACGGCTTGCGACGAACTCAACCTGCTGAGCCGGCTGCGGCCCCACCGCCCCGGCCCCCTCCTCGAAGTGAGCCGGATATTAGTGACGGGTTACAGGTCCGTAAAGAAAAGGTTCCCTGACACGAGCGTCAGGCGCGCGCGACGAGCTCGCCGACGTGCTCGCCGCGGCTGTTTGCCACCGTGACGACGGCGAGCGAGTCGAGCGCGAGGCCGAGCGGGGCGAGGAAGGCCGCGAGCGCGGGCGGCTGCGGGCGGGCCGTCCCGTCCTCGACCTTGAGCGCCACGCCGAGCCCGTCCGGGCCGGCGGCGCAGAGAAGGCCCTCGGCGCCGCCTTTCGCGATCCAGCCCGGCGCGGCGCGCATCAGCTCGAAGTCGGCGCCGTCGGGGCCGCCGACGAGCTCGGGGCGGGCGCGCATGGCGGCGGCGACGCGCTCGCCCCCGGCGAGCGAGGCGAGCCGCGAGTAGGCGTAGGCCATCCGCTCGAGCGGCAGGGCGAACGTGACGACGCCGCAGCCGTCGGTCGCGGTCGGCATCTCGTCGGGGTCGACGTCCGCCGCCTCCGCGTGGGCGTCGCGGCAGCCGAGCTGGACTGGGTGGTCGGGGAGCCGGTAGCCCTCGGACGGCCAGTCGCGCGCGCGGCAGAGGGCGAGCATGCCGGCGTGCTTGCCGGAGCAGTTGTGGTGGATCTTCTCGGGCGGCCGCCCTTCCTGGAGTCCGAGCTCGAGCTCGTCCTCGGCGGCGGGCGCGCGGGCGAGGAGCGCGCGGGCGGCGGCGATCTGGTCGGGCGTGTCGCGGTGCGAGGCGCAGGCGATCGCGAGCTCGGACTCGCTCAGGTCGTTGCGGGCGCGGACGAGCGGCAGTGCCTGGATCGGCTTCGACGAGGAGCGCATGAAGCAGCTCAGCCCGCCGTCGCCGGCCTCGGCGACGACCGCGCCGTCGCGAACCGCGACCGCGTGTACGCGGTGCGTCGCCTCGACGACGCCGTTGCGACGCACCTCCACCACGATCGGCTCGGACACGCGCGGAGCCTACGCGCCGAGCTCCTCTCCACGCGTCACGACCGGGGCCAGACCCGGGCCAGACACCGTTACGAGAGTGTGACGGAAGCGTCGCAACTTCCGGAAAGGTCGAAAAGGACAATGGCGGACCGGCATCGTCGCGGCGATCCTCGGTGCATGCCGCGCAAGCCGCGTGACGCCGCCGCCGGGCTCTTCCACATCACGTGCCACTCCGTCTGGACGTCCGAGCTCTTCCGGGACGACGTCGACCGGATCGAGTACCTGCGGGGGTTGGCGGTCGCGGTCGCGGACTTCTCGTGGACCTGCATCTCGTACTGCCTGCTGGGGACGCACCTTCATCTGATCCTCGAGGTCGGCGACGACACGCTCCCGCTCGGAATGCAGCAGCTGAACACGGGTTTCGCGTGCCAGTTCAACAGCCGGCATCGGTTGCGCGGCCACGTCTTCGCCGGCCGCTACGACGCTCGGCGGCTGGAGTCGGACGCGCATCTCGTCGCCGCGTTCAAGTACGACGCGTGGAACCCGGTGGGCGCCGGCCTGTGCGGATCGCCGGAGGAGTGGCATGCGAGCACCTATGCCGCGACCATCGGGCTGACCGAGATGCCGAGCTTCGTCGATCCGAGCCGCATCCTCCGCTACTTCGGCGGAAGTCGCGAAGTCGCCATCGCCCGCCTCCGGGCGTACGTCGAGGATCGGTGACATTTCCGTAACGGGGTCAGGCCCGGGTCTGGCCCGGGCCTGACCCCGGCCGTTCGGGCTTCGGGGAGCGGCGGCCTTGCGAATGGTCGGGAAATGCCGTATGGTCGAGTCATGCCGACCAAAGCGTCCGTCGCTGCCGCTGCCGCCGCTGCGTCACCGGAGTCCGAGCTCGACTACGAGGCGCCGGACACGCTGATCGTCGACCAGCCCGCCCAGCTGAAGGCGCTCTCGGACGAGCTGCGCTCGCGGGTGATCGCGCTCCTGCGCGAGCGCGCGTTCTCGACGCAGCAGCTCTCGCTCGAGCTCGGCGTCCCGAAGGGGACGATCGGCCACCACCTGAAGGTGCTCGAGCAGGCCGGGCTGATCCGGGTCGTCCGCACCCGCAAGGTGCGGGCGGTGACCGAGAAGTTCTACGGCCGCACGGCGCGCCTCTTCCTCTTCCAGACCGAAGATCCCGCGGACGCGCGCGCGCTCGGGGCGACGACCCTCCGCCAAGCCGCGAGCGAGATCGAGCGCGCGCCCGCGGGCGCCAACTTCGGCCATCCGAAGGCACGGCTCACGCCCGAGGACTTCGACCGCTTCGAGCAGCAGCTGAAGACGCTGATGGACGACTTCCTCGCCGCCGACACGCCCGGCGGCGATCCGATCGCCCTCGTCGGCGCGCTCTACCGGAGAGCCGGTGCCTAGCCTGCGGCGGCCGACCGGCGGGCTCTGGAGCCACGCCGACTTCCTCAAGCTCTGGACCGGCCAGACGATCAGCGAGTTCGGCTCGTCGGTCTCGGCGCTCGCGATCCCCTGGCTCGCCGGCGCCGGCCTGCACGCCTCGCCGCTCGAGTTCTCGCTCCTCACGGTGCTCGGCTTCCTGCCGTTCATCCTCTTCGCGCTGCCGGCAGGCGTCTGGGTCGACCGCCTCCGCCGCCGGCCGATCCTGATCGTCGGCGACTCGGCGCGAGCCCTGCTGCTCGGCTACATCCCGGTCGCCTGGGCGCTCGGGATCCTGACCATCGGGCAGCTGCTCGTCCTCCAGTTCGTGATCGGGATCTTCACCGTCTTCTTCGACGTCGCCTACCAGTCGTACCTGCCGTCGCTCGTGACGCGCGAGCAGCTCGTCGAGGGCAACTCGAAGCTGCAGTCGACCGCCGCCTCCGCCGGCGTCGTCGGTCCCGGCATCGCCGGCGTCCTGATCGGCGCGCTCACCGCGCCCTACGCGATCGTCGTCGACGCCGCGAGCTTCGTGCTCTCGACCGCCTTCATGATCCCGATCCGGGCACAGGAGGAGGTGCCCGAGCACGCCGAGGACGCGCCGCGGCCGAAGATGCTCCCGGAGCTCAAGGAGGGTCTCGCCTGGGTCGTCCGCCACCGGCACCTGAAGTGGATCGCCGCCTGCACCGGCAGCTCGAACTTCTTCGGGATGATCTCGATGTCGATCGGCCTGCTCTACATGCAGCGCGTCCTCGACATGTCCGCGTTCTGGGCGGGAGTCGTCTTCGCCGGCTACGGGATCGGGTCGATCGTCGGCGCCGTCACGACGACGAAGCTGCAGCGCGCGTTCGGGGTCGGGCCGATGATCTGGATGCCGGCCGTGCTCTTCGGCGTCGGCGGGTTCGCCTTCCCGCTCGCGCCGCACGGGAACGTCGCCGTCCCGGTGCTGCTGGCGTCGACGCTCGTGGTCGGCTTCGGCGGGATGGCGTACAACATCACGCAGGTCAGCTACCGCCAGGCGATCACGCCGCAGCGCCTGCAGGGGCGGATGAACGCATCGATGCGCTGGATCGTCTGGGGGACGATGCCGATCGGCTCGATCCTCGGCGGCGCGCTCGCGACCGCCACCTCCATGCACCTGGCGCTCTGGGTCGGCGCGATCGGCGGCGGGTTCACCTTCCTGCCGGTCCTGCTGTCGTCGGTACGCTCGATCGCCGAGATGCCCGAGCCGGAGCCGATGCCAGAGCCGACCGCCGACGCCGGGCTCGTCACGCCGACGACCTCCGCGGCGACGGCGGCAGCGGATGCGCCCGCCTAGCCTGCGGCCCCGCAGCGAGCTGTGGCGCGACGCCGGCTTCGTCCGGCTCTTCGTGGCGAACGCGACCGCGCAGCTCGGCGAGCAGGTCTCGCTGATCGCGATCCCGCTCGCCGCCCTCTACGTGCTGAAGGCGAGCGCGCTCGGGGTCGCGCTCCTGCGCTCGTTCGCCGTGCTGCCGTTCCTGCTCTTCGCGCTTCCGGCCGGCGTCTGGGTCGACCGGCTCCGCCGCCGGCCGCTGATGATCCTCGCCGACTTCGGCCGTGCCGCCGCCGTCGTCTCGATCCCGGTCGCCTACTGGCTCGGCCACCTGAGCATGGCGCAGCTCTACCTCGTCGCCGGCGTCCACGGCTTCCTGAGCGTGCTCTTCGACCTCGCGTACCTCTCGTTCCTGCCGACGCTCGTCGGCCGCGACCACCTCGGCGAGGCGAACGAGAAGCTGCTCGGCATGCAGTCGGCCGCCGGCCTCGCCGGGCCGACGCTCGCGGGCGGGCTCGTCGCCGCGGTCGGCGCCCCGGTCGCCGTGCTCGCGGAGGCGGTCGGCTTCTTCGCGTCCGGCTCGGTCGTGCTCGCGATCCGCGGCCGCGAGGAGTGGCCGGAGCCGACGCAGACCCGCGCCCGCGCCGAGCTGACGGAGGGCCTCCGCTACGTCTTCTCGCAGCCGTACCTGCGGACGCTGACCATCTGGATCTCCGCCGGGAACCTGTTCACGTCGGCGCTCTTCGCGCTCCTGATCGTCTACCTCGTCCGCGACCTGCACTTCGGCGCGACGACGATCGGCTGGGTCTCCTCGGTGATCGGCCTCGGCTTCGTCGGCGCCGCCTTCACGAACGGCCGGCTCGTGCGCCGCTTCGGCGTCGGGCCGATGATCGCCTACACCGGGCTCGCGTCCCAGGTGCTCCTGCTCGGCCTGCCGCTCGCGCCGACCGCGTCGCCGCTGCCGCTGCTCCTCGTCGCGGGCGTCGGGAGCACGTTCCTCGGCTTCTTCATGAACGTGAACCAGCTGACGCTACGGCAGGCGATCACCCCGAACCGGCTGCTCGGCCGGATGAACGCGGTGACGCGGTTCATGTACTGGGGGACGATGCCGCTCGGCTCGGCGCTCGGCGGCGTCGTCGCGAACGCCGCCGGGCTGCGCGCGACGCTCGTCGCCGCCTGCGTCGGCGCGATCGTCACCCAGATCCCGATCGCGATCTCGCCGATCCGGAAGCTGCGCGGCCTCCCCTCGCCTCCGCCGGAGCCCGCGCTCACGGTCGAGCCGCTCGCGCTCGTCCGGAGTACCGTTTCCGGCGATGCCGGAGCTGCCGGAGATGGAGGCGTGGCGTCGCCTGCTCACTGAGCCGGTGTCGGCGTTCCCGGTCGCGAAGGCCGGGCCGGCGCACATCGCGACGCTGAAGACGTTCGACCCGCCGCTCTCGGCGCTCGAGGGCAGGCGCTTCAGCGGCGCCGAGCGGCGCGGCAAGCGGCTGCTCTTCCCGACCGACGACGGCGAGCTCGTGCTGCTCGTCCACCTGATGACGGCCGGGCGGCTGAAGACGGTTACCGCCGGCGAAAACGGCCCGAAGTCCCCCGCCTTCCAGATCGAGTTCGCCGGCGGCGCGAGACTCGTCCTCACCGAAGCCGGCAAGAAGAAACGCGCCGGCGTGTGGCTGCTGACGCCGGAGGCGGCCGAGGCCGAGCTCGCGCATCTCGGCCCGGAGGCGCTCGGGCTCGGCGCCGAGAGGCTGGGCGCGATCCTGCGCTCCGAGTCGCGCCGGCTGCACGCGGCGCTCCGCGACCAGCGGCTGATCGCGGGAATCGGGCGCGCCTGGGCGAACGAGATCCTCCACGCCGCACGGCTCTCCCCGTACGCGCTCACGACCGACCTGACCGACGAGGACGTGGCGCGGCTCGCGGCGGCGATGGACGCCGAGCTCGAGCGGGGGCTCGCCCTGCGCGAGCAGGGCGCGTCGGACGAGAAGACCTACCGCGTCCACCGGCGGCTCGGCGAGCCCTGCCACGTGTGCGGGACGCCGCTCGCGCAGGTGGACTTCGAGGAGCACACGATCTTCTACTGCCCGAACTGCCAGACGGGCGGGCGGGTCCTCAAGGATCGGCGTCTCTCGCGGCTGCTTCGTTAGGCTGCCAGGCATGGCAACGGTCGCCGACGCGATGAACACGAACGTCCTCACGGTCGATCCGACGGCGACGATCGGCGAGGCCGCGGAGAAGATGATCGAGGGGGGCAGCGGCGCCATCGTCGTCCTCGAGGACGCCGCCCGGATCATCGGCATCTGCACCGAGCGGGACATCATGCGCGCGGTCGCGCAGCGCGCCCGCGCCGCCGAGGCCCGCGTCCGCCAGTGGATGACCCCGGACGTCGTCACGATCGAGCCCGACCTGCCGATCGAGCAGGCGACGAAGATCATGCTCGAGCACAACTTCCGCCACCTCCCGGTCGTCCGGGACGGCCGGCCGCTCGGGATCGTCAGCCTCCGCCGGCTCACCCGCTGGGAGTACGAGCACCCGAAATAGTCCGTCGGACCGCCCCGTTAGGGTGCGGCCTGTGATCCGGTTGTTCCCCGAGCGCGGCGGCTGGCTGGAGGTCGTCTGCGGGCCGATGTTCAGCGGCAAGAGCGAGGAGCTGATCCGCCGTCTCCGCCGCGCCGAGATCGCCGGCCAGAAGGCGCTGATCGTGAAGCCGCGGATCGACGACCGCTACGACATCGGCCACGTCGTCTCGCACGCCGGCGCGAAGATGCGCGCGCTGGCGGTCGACTGCGCGGGCGACATCCCCGGGCTCGTCGACGGCTACGACGTCGTCGGCGTCGACGAGGTGCAGTTCTTCGGGCCGGAGATCGTCGTCGTCGTCGACTCGCTCGTCGAGCGCGGGATGCGCGTCGTCGCGTGCGGCCTCGACCAGGACTTCCGCGGGCGGCCGTTCGGCGCGATGCCGGAGCTGCTCTGCCGCGCCGAGCTCGTCGACAAGCTGCAGGCGGTCTGCCACCGCTGCGGCGGCCCGGCGACGATGACGCAGCGGCTGGTGGACGGGCAGCCCGCGCCGGCCGACGGCGCGACGATCGTCGTCGGCGCGCTCGAGCAGTACGAGGCGCGCTGCCGGAGCTGCCACGAGCTGGCCGAGCCGGGAAGCATCGCCGGCGAAGCCGACGATGCCCGGGCGGAACTTCGCCTCGCCGCAAGCGGCGAGGCGAGGCCGGCGCACGCGACCGGCTAGGCGACAGCTCGAACAGACATGTCCGTTACGGCCATGTCCCCGGACCTGGTCCCTGGACATGGCCGGAGCAGCCAAGGCCGGCAGGGACGCCTCGCCGCAACACCGCATGGACAACCGGGCGCGTCCCTTTCGGCCATGTCCCCGGACCTGGTCCCGGGACATGGCCGGAAAGGCGGGTGCTACGGCTCGACGATCTCGAGCACGGAGCCCGCGGGCGCGTCGAGCAGCTCGAGCGTGCGCCGCGCCGCGGCGTCGACGTGGATCGCGGGCACGCCCTCCGGCCTCGTGTCGCCGCCGTAGGTGCCCGGCCCGTAGAAGACGCCGTAGCGGAGGACGACGCCGCCGGCCTCCAGCACCAGCCGCTCGTGCTCCGGCGCGCCCGGCGGGAAGGCGATGCTCTGCGCGACCATCCGCACGCCCGGCGCGGCGGCGAGGAGGTTGCGCGTCCCCTCGTCGCGGATCCGCCGGTTGCGCGCGAGCGACGCCTCCAGCTCCTCGTAGCGGTCGGGCAGGTCGGTCAGCTGGTGCAGGACGAGCTCCGGCCCGAACGACGCCACGGCCTCGCGGAGGCGCGGCAGGTCGAAGACGTCGCAGACGACCGGCTCCGCGCCGAGCCGCTCCACGACGTCCGGCTGCGAGCGCGTCATCCCCGCCACCTCGTGACCCGCCGCGACCAGGAGCGGCACGAGCCGGACGCCGATCACCCCCGTCGCGCCGGCGAGGAAGACCCGCATCAGGCGAGCCGGATCGTCAGCGTGTCGCCGTCGACCGCGACCGAGCCGCCGAGCCGCTCGAGCAGTCGCACCGCGACCGCCGCGCCGAGGTCGCGCAGGTCCCGGCCGAGCACGACCGGCGCCGCCGCGGGCACGACCGGGGACACCGCGATCTCCGTCCCGCGCACCGCCACGTCGACCTCGTCGAGCCCGCCGTGGCGAAGCGTGCACTGGATCAGCGCCGAGACGCCGCGCCCGACCGCGTCCGGGTCGGTCTCGACCGTCGCTCCCTCGCCGGAGACGTGCACCCGGTCCTCGCCGAGCCGCTCCGCCGCGTCCCGCGCGAACGCGAGCGTGTCCGCCTCGCGCAGCCCCGGCTCGTAGCGGCCCGCCTCGATCCGCGCCACGAGCGAGAGCTCGTCCAGGAGCTCCGCCATCTGCTGCGAGGCGGCCTCGATCATCTCGACGTAGCGGTCGGCGGGCGGCTGCAGGTCGCCGGTCCGCGTCAGCGTCTTCGCGAACCCGGAGACGGTCGCGAGCGGCGTCCGCACGTCGTGGCACGCGAGCGAGACGAGCCGGGCGAAGGACGTGTCGTTCTCCACGTGACGACTACCCTAAGCGGAATGGCCGAGACGACGCGGACTCCGGTCGACCTGCAGGCCGCGGCGCCGGACGTGCCGATCGGGCTCTCGCGGGCCGGCGTGACGGGCGTCCAGAAGGCGGTGCGGATCGGCCGCGGCAAGGGCGAGAAGCTGATCGCGGCGACGATCGACTGCACGGTCGACCTCG
Source organism: Gaiellaceae bacterium (assembly GCA_035688315.1). Lineage (GTDB taxonomy): Bacteria > Actinomycetota > Thermoleophilia > Gaiellales > Gaiellaceae > Palsa-739. The sequence continues at coordinate 13,691 of DASSND010000008.1, forward strand.
ACCCGTCCCAGAAGGGCGTCCACATGTCGCGCTTCCCGGAGCTGTTCGAGGAGGCGATCGAGGGCGTCGTCGACGACGACGCGTTCCTCGTCGAGGACCTCGCCGCCCACGTCGCGCGCCACATCGTCTCGCGGCAGGAGGCGCTCGTCGCCGAGGTGAAGATCGTCGCGCGCTACCCGTACGAGCGACGGACGCCCGTCTCGAGGCTGACGACGCAGGAGATGGTGTCGCTGATCGGGATCGCCGCCGCCTCGCGCGAGCGCGTCCGCCGCGTCGTCGGCGTCGAGGCGACCGGGATCAACGCGTGCCCGTGCGCGCAGGGACTCGTCCGCGGCCGGGCGGCCGAGCGGCTCGCCGAGGCCGGCTTCGGCGCGGACGACGTCGACCGCATCCTCCGGCTCGTCCCGGTCGCGACCCACAACCAGCGCGGGCAGGGGACGCTCCTCGTCGGCACCGCCGAGCGCGTGAACGCGGAACGGCTCGTCGAGATCGTCGAGGGCTCGATGTCGAGCCCGATCTACGAGCTGCTGAAGCGCCCGGACGAGCTGTTCGTCGTCGAGCACGCGCACCTGCAGCCGCGCTTCGTCGAGGACTCGGTGCGCGTCGCGCTCAAGTCGGTGCTCGACGAGCTGCCGCAGCTCGCGGACGGCGACTTCGTCTCCTCGCGCCAGCTCAACTTCGAGACGATCCATGCGCACGAGGTCGTCGCCGAGCGTTACGGCACGATCGGCGAGCTGCGCGCGGAGATGCACGGCGCGGGACACGGCCCGCACGCGCACACCGTGCTCAGGGACTGGCTGCGCTCTTAGACGGCCCGATCCAGCGCCGCCACAGCGTCGAGCGGTTCTCCTCGCCGCGGCGCAGGCGCTCGATGTTCGCGCGGTGGAGGAAGACGACGCCGACCCCGGCGAAGGCGCCGAACGCGATCACCGGCCACGGATAGCCGAGCAGCCACGCCCAGAGGGCAAGCGAGAGCGCGGCGACCATCGACGCGACCGACGGGTAGCGCGCCGCGAGGAAGACGAGCAGCCAGACGCCCGCCGCGACGCCGCCGACCGCCGGCGCGACGCCGAGGAACGCGCCGCCCGCCGTCGCGACCATCTTCCCGCCGCGCCTGAAGCCGAGGAAGAGCGGCCGCCAGTGGCCGAGCATCGCCGCCGCGCCGGCGAGCACGCCCGTCCCGTGCCCGACGAGCAGCACGCCGAGGAGCGCCGGCGCGAAGCCCTTCGCGGTGTCGAGCAGGACCGCCGGCAGGCCGAGCGTCTTGCCGTAGACGCGCCAGACGTTCGACGCGCCGATGTTGCCGCTCCCCTTCGTCCGGATGTCCTCGCCGCGGAAGACGCGGACGAGCCAGAGGCCCCACGTCATCGAGCCGGCGACGTAGCCGGCGGCGACGAGGAGGGCGGTCAGCACGGCGGGCGGCTAGGAGGGGATGCCGTACTGCTCGATCCAGCCGTTGACGACGTCCCAGTCGAGGTTCCCGAGGAAGGCCTCGATGTAGGACGCACGGTCGGTCTGGTAGTCGAGGAAGTACGCATGCTCGTAGACGTCGAGCGCGACGAGCGGGGTCGCGTTCCAGACGGGGAACGTGTTCTGGGCGTCGCCGATGTAGTTGAAGAGGCGGCCCTCGTCCCAGTCGTACGCCGTCCATGCCCAGCCGCGGCCGGCCATGCCGGTCGCCTTCAGGTCGGCGCGCCACGCGTCGGCCGAGCCGAAGTCGCGCTTGACAAGCGAGCCGAACGCGCCGGTCGGGGCGCCGCCGCCGCCGCCGAGGTGGCCGAAGTAGAGCTCGTGGTTCTTGATTCCGCCGATCGCGAAGGTCAGGTCGACCTTGAGCGCGCGGAGCTCGGAGTACGTCTGGTTCGCGGCGGCACGGTCGGCGTCGGCGAGCTTGCCGAGGATCTCGTTCCGCTTCGCGACGTAGCCCTGGTAGAGCTTGTAGTGCGCCTCGACGGAGGCGCGGGAGATGCCGTCGAGCTCGTAGACCTCGGGCCGGAGCGGACGGGGGGCGATTTCTTCGAACGTGGACATGGGGCCGGAGCATATCCTCCGACCGAGAAGCGGAGTCGCGAAAGGAGCCCAGATGGCCTTCGAACTGCCCGAGCTGCCCTATCCCTACGACGCACTGGAGCCGCACATCGACGCGGAGACGATGCGGATCCACCACGACCTCCACCACGGCGCGTACGTGAACAACGCGAACGCGGCGCTCGAGGGGACCGAGTGGGCCGACGCCTCGGTCGAGACCGTGCTCTCGAGCATCGACGCGATTCCCGAGGAGAAGCGCACCGCCGTCCGCAACAACGCCGGCGGGCACGCGAACCACTCGCTCTTCTGGCGGATCATGAGCCCCGACGGCGGCGGCGAGCCGGGCGGCGCGCTCCGCTCGGCGATCGACGACACGTTCGGCGGCTTCGACGAGCTGAAGACGGCCGTCAACGACGCCGGCGTCAAGCGCTTCGGCAGCGGCTGGAGCTGGCTCGTCTGGGACGGCACCGGCCTCGCCGTCTACTCGACCCCGAACCAGGACTCGCCGCTGATGCAGAGCGACGTGCCGCTGCTCGGCGTCGACGTCTGGGAGCACGCCTACTACCTCCGCTACCAGAACAAGCGTCCCGCCTACCTCGAGGCCTGGTGGAACGTCGTCGACTGGCCCGAGGTCGAGCGGCGCTTCGCCGAGGCGCAGACCTCGTAGCGCTCGAACGACCGACCTACAATCCGGTCCGGGCGCACATGCGTAGTAGAGACCGGGACATGGAGCTCGCAATCGCCGCACCGCACCTGCGACCGGTTCCCACGGACCGGAACGCCCCCGCCCCGGACGCGCCCGACGCGGACCTGCTCGCGCGCGTCGGCGAGCGCGACCGGCTCGCCTTCGAGCTGCTCTACCAGCGCTACGTCCGCTCCGTCTTCGGGCTGGCGCTGCGCCGGCTCGGCGACCGCGGCCGCGCCGAGGACGCGGTGCAGGAGGCGTTCGCCGCGATCTGGCGCTCCGCCGCGACCTACCGGCCGGAGCGCGGGGCCGCGGGCGCGTGGCTCTACACGGTGGCGCGGAACGCGATCGTCGACCGCTTCCGCTCCTCCGGCGACCCGGTCGCGGAGGTGCCGGAGCTCGTCTCGTCGGAGCTCGGCCCGCCGGAGCGCGCCGAGCAGTCGTTCGTCTCCTGGCGCGTCCACCGGGCGCTCGAGGAGCTGCCGACGCGCGAGCGGGAGGTGCTGGAGCTCGCGTACTGGAGCGAGATGTCGCAGAGCGAGGTGGCGGAGTACCTGCACCTGCCGCTCGGCACGGTGAAGACGCGGACGCGGAGCGCCCTGGCGCGCCTCGCCGAGCTGCTGGAGGGAGAGCTGTGACCGGACCGGACTTCGACGAGCTCGTCGGCCACGAGCCGCAGGGCGCGGAGCGCGACCGCCTCCGGCAGGCGCACGAGCTGCTGCTCGCGGCGGGGCCGCCGCCGGAGCTCTCGCCGGAGCTCGAGGCCGGGCCGACGCTCGCGATGACCCTCGGCGGCCGCCGGCCGCGGCAGGTCCGCCGGCGGGCGGCGCTGCTGCTCGCGGCGACCGTCGCCGTGCTCGTCGTCTTCCTCGGCGGCTACATCGTCGGCAACAGCGGCGGCGGCAGCGGCGGCGAGAGCGCGGTCCGCATCATCCAGCTGCAGGGGACGGGCCTGGCGCCGAACGCGCTCGCCTCGCTGAGCCTGCTGCCGGAGGACACCGCCGGCAACTGGCCGATGAGCCTGACCGTGCACGGCCTGCCGGCGCTCGACGAGCGGCAGGGCTACTACGCGGTCTATCTCGTCCGGAACGGGAAGCCGTGGGCGCCGTGCGGCTGGTTCACGGTCGCGAACCCGAGCCAGGGCGTGACGGTGACGCTGAACGCGCCGTACCAGCTCCAGAAGGGCGACAGCTGGGTCGTCACGCGCCGGCTGAACGGCGCGAACGGGCCGGGCGTGACCATGCTCCGGCCGGCCGGCACGAACGCCTAGAAGCTAGTCGACGACCGCGCCGAGCGAGCGGGCGAGCTGGACGGCGCCGACGAGGTCGAGGCGGACGCCGCGGTGGACGGCGGCGGCGAGGTCGACCCCGTCGAGGTTCGCGTCGCGCAGGTCGGCGCCGGCGAGGATCGTGTTCTGCAGCACCGCGCGCGAGAGGTCGGCGCCGCGCAGGTCGGCGTCCGTCAGGTTCGTCTCCGACAGGTCGGCCTCGCGGAAGCGGACGCCGCGGAGGTCGGCGCCGGAGAGGTCGTGGCCGCGGAGCGAGACGTACGAACAGTCGCCGCCCTCGATCGCGAGCCCGGTCAGCGTCGCGCCCGGGAACGACGCGCCGACGAGACGGCACTCGGCGAAGCGGACGCCGAACAGGTTCGCGCTCTCGAAGATCGCGTTCGCGAAGTCGGAGCCCTCGTGCTCGGAGCCGTTCAGCCGCGCGAGCGTGAAGTCGCAGGCGTGGAAGGTGCAGCGGCGGGTGACGCCCCCGAAGCTCGCGCCGCGGAAGCTGCAGCGCGCGAAGACCGCGTTCGCGAGCTCCTCGTCCTCGATCTCCTCGCCGGCGAAGGAGGCGTCCTCGGCCTCGTCGGGGAGGTTCACGCGCCGGGGCGCCGGGACTCGTTGCGGATCTCGGAGAGGAGCCGCTCGAGCCTCGGCTCGGTCGAGTCGTCGGTGAAGCTCATCGCGGCGGCGACGTTCGGGTGGACGGCCGCGATCTCGTCGCGCATCTGCAGGGCGACCGCGCGGTAGGACGGGTGCCCCTCGCGGCCGGAGCGGAGCTCGACCAGGTGCAGCGCGGCGCGCGCGTCGAGCTCGAGCACGTAGCGGATCCGGTAGGCGAGGCAGAGCGCGTACGGCGCCTCGTCGGCGAGGCCCTGCCCGCGCAGCCGCTCGAACTCGCCGCGCGACACCTCGAGCGCGCGCCGGAACTCGCCGCCGAGCCCGGCCTCCTCGACCTCGCCGGGCACCTCCGCGCCGAGGTCGGGCGAGAGCCGCTGCCACTGGCAGGTCAGGAGCCGGTGCCGCTGCAGGTCTCGGAAGGCGCCGTAGTCGGAGACGATCTCGAACCGGTACGTGAGCGTCTCGAAGCCCCGGCCCGGCCGGTGGCGGCGGTTCTCGCGCTCGCCGACGAGCTCGCGCAGGAGCGCCGCCCGCTCGTCGCCCGAGAGCGCGGCGACCGCGGCGAGCGCGCGCGACTCCCCGGTCGCGGACGCCTCGTAGAGCAGCGCCGCGAGCAGCTCCTCCTCGCTGCCGTGGGTGCGCAGCAGCCGCACCGACGGCCCCGTCTCCGCCTCCGGCTCCGCGAGGCCGAGGCGCGCCGCCGCCCGCGCGGCCGCCCCTCCGCGCTCCTGCAGGTACTCGACCCAGCGGCCGCCCCGGTCGGCGCGCGGCACGCGGGCGACGAAGCTGGGGATGATCGCCTGCAGCTCCTCGAGCAGCATCTCGCCGTACGCGCGCGCCTCGGCGAGCGGGTGCGCGAGCAGGTGCAGGACGAGCTGCTCGTAGGTCTGGCCGCTCGCGTAGACGCCGACGTGCGAGAGCGACGCGGCCGGGAGCAGCCCGCGCACGAGGTCGAGCGCCTTGGCGCGGACCGCCCGCCGGTGCGCGGCCGGCGACTCGCCCGCCGCCGCCGGGAACCGCTCCGCCACCCAGGCGGAGACGCCTTCGAGCAGGCGCGAGTAGGTCCCGAACAGGTCGTCCAGCGCCGTCTCGTAGGCGGGGCCGAAGCGCGCGTCGCGGTGGTAGCGGTAGCCGAAGCCGGCGACCTGCGCGTCGTAGGCGATGTAGCGGGTGGACTGCTCGAGGTAGGCGGCGAGCCGCGGCCGCTGCAGGATCTTCGTCAGCAGGTTCGACGTCCACTCGCAGGCGACGTGCGCGCCGCCGAGCTGCGCGACCGAGTCGTCGCCGTAACCGAGGAAGATCGTCTCGTAGAGCTTCGCCGCCCGCTCGCCCTCGTCGCCCTCCCACGCCGGCAGCTCCGGCACCGAGTCGGCGAACTCGTCGAGGAAGAGCCGCCGCAGCGTCCCCTGGTAGCGCGAGTAGCGGGCGAAGAGCGCGCCCTTGACCGTCTCCGGCAGGTTGACGAGGCCGAAGACGGGCCGGTCGAGGTTCGTGAAGTGCGGCGCGAGGCGGGCCCGCTCGTCGTCCGTGAACTGCTCGAGGGGCGTCGTCGGTGTCTCCATGGCGGCCACGGGACCAGGCAGGGTAGTCCCGACAGCGGACACTACGCTCCTGTCTCCGCGGGACATGTCCCGGTGTCAGACACACACACGAGAGCGTGACGAGACTGCAACGGACGGCGACGACTGGGCATTTGCAGGGCGTTTCCGCGATGTCGACGCGGCCGGACGTCCGCTGCGAGACGTGCGACTGTCTCCCGGGGACATGTCCCGGTGTCAGACACGGGCACGAGAGCACGGAAGGCGGGCGTGGCTGAGATCCGCGTCGGAACCTCCGGCTGGTCGTACCCGTCCTGGCGGCCGGGCTTCTACCCCGCCGGGCTCGACCCGTCCGAGTTCCTCGGCTTCTACGCGCGGCGGTTCGCGACCGTCGAGCTGAACACGACCGGCTACCGGCTGCCCGCCGAGGACCAGTTCCGCCGCTGGGCCGAGCAGGCGCCGGACGGGTTCGAGTTCGCGCCGAAGCTCCCCGGCGAGCGGCTGCGCGGGCTCGACGAGTTCCAGCGCCGCGTCCGCTCGCTCGGCGACCGGCTCGGGCCGGTGCGCGTCTCGCTCAAGTCGAAGCGCGACGAGGGCGCGCTCACGCTCCTGCTCGGCTCGCTCGACCCCGGCCTGCGGCTCGCGTTCGACCTCGAGCATCCGTCCTGGGACGGGATCGAGCCGCTGCTCGCCGAGGCGGGCGCGGTGCGCGTGAACGACCTCGACCAGCCGGCGCCGTTCCGCTACCTGCGCCGGCGCGAGGCGCCCGACGAGGCGTTCGCCGCCGCGGTCGCGGCCGCCGCGGAGCCGGTCTACGTCTACTTCCGCCACGACGACGAGCCGACCGCGCCCGCCCACGCGGAGCGCCTGCGCGAGCTGCTCAGCGGAGCGTGACGAACGCGCAGCTCGCCGGCGACTGCGTCCCGTCGGCGGCGACGAAGCGGACGCAGAAGCGGAAGCGGCCGCGCCGCGTCTTCGCCGGCTTCCAGACGACCGAGTACGCCTGCTGCGCGTGCACCGGGCCCGGCTTCGTCGTCGTCGCGAAGACCACCTTCCCGAGGCCGTTGACGGTCACCTTGCGGCGGATGCCGCTGCCGTTCCCGAGCGCGAGGAACGAGAGCCGCACCGGCCTGCCCGGCGTGCCGCGCGCCGGCCGCGCCTTGACGGCCGGCGGCCCCGAGGCGGCGACGACCGGCGGCGCGGCGCCGAGCGTGACCGCGGCGACCGTGGTCGTCCACTCGGCCTCGTCGTCGACGGTCTGGCCGGCGACCCAGACGAGCGCGGGATCGCGCGGGTCGCGCGACGAGCCGAAGTAGTCGCCCCAGCGGCCGCCGTTCGAGCCGCCCGCCGGTCCCGCGCTCTGCGCGAGCACGACCGGCGCGCTGAACGTCCCGTCCGAGGTGCGCGCGACCGCCTCGACGCTCGGCGCCTGCGTCGCCGACGAGCGGCCGTAGACCGCGACGACGTCGCCGGCGCCGTCCGGGCGCAGCGACGGGAAGAAGACGTCCGCGCCCGGATACGAGAGGTCGGTCTGCCACGTCACCGTCCCGGCCGGGGTCGCGAGCTCGGCGATCCGGCCGCAGGCGTGCGTCTCCGTCGTGCCGGTCGGGACGCAGCCCGTGTTCGCCGAGAACCAGAGGCGACCGGACTCCCAGATCGCGTCGAGGACGCGGCTGTCGTTCGTCAGCACGTCGGCGACGCCGCCGCCCGCCCCCGTCGGCTCGGTCGCGTTCGGAGGCGTCGAGACGGGCCGGATCGCCGGGGTCGCGACCTCGCGCACGGTCACGTTCGGCGGTGCGCCGGCCAGCGCGAGCACGTGGAGCACGGAGGAGGCGCCGTCGTCGAGCGAGACCGCGTACTCGGTGGCGGTCGACGAGAGCGAGTGCGCCGGCGTCAGGCTCGAGTACGCGAGCGTCGGCCCGTACGTGGTCTGCGCGGGCGCGGTGCTGCCCGCGAGCAGGTCGGCCTTGCTCAGCAGCCAGAGCTCGGCGCCGCGCGCACGGGCGAAGCGCTCCGAGGCGCAGTTGGAGAAGACGTCCGCGGCGACCACGACGAGTCCGTCGGACGTCCCGAGCCGCGGCTGGTCGGCGCACCCGGGCGCGTCCAGGCCGGTCACCGTCCAGTCGCCGGTCGGGTCGGCGCTCGCCGAGGTCGCGAGCAGGACGCTGTCGCCGTCGATCGTCGTGATCGACGCGAACCAGCGTCCCGACTGCGTGTCGTAGAGGATCCTGGGGTCGCTGAGGTCGTCGCCGACGCGGAAGAAGTCGGCGAGCGTGTCGGTCGAGACGGCGGTCAGCCTGCCGCCCGAGACGCGCCAGATCCGCAGCTCGAGGTTGACCATCTCGACGACGTAGCCCGGGCCCGCCGCCACCTGCACGTCCGGGGGCGCGAAGCCGCCGGAGGTCTGCTGGTCGAGCCCGGCCGTCGTCGCCGCGACCGAGAGCACCGGCTGGTCGGCCGCGCCGGCGACCGGCGCCGCGAGGACGAGCAGCAGCGCCGCGAGCGCGGGAAGGGAGCGGAGTGGGGTCACCGCAGTCCGGCGAACGGTAGCGGGCGGCCTAGGAGGCGGCCTGGAGCGCGGCCAGCTTCATCTTGTCGAAGCGGCCCGGGGTCGTCCCGTCGTGCGACCAGGTCGGCCAGGAGAACGGCGTCTTCGTCTTCAGCTGGCAGCCGATCGTGCAGCCGAGCTCGACCTTGCCCGTCCCGGACACGGAGAAGAGCTCGGCGCCGCCGAGGATGCGGCCGACGGTGGCGGCGCCCTGCCTGCGCCGGACGGCGTTCAGGATCTCCCAGTCCTCGATCCCGTCGCGGATCTGCTCGAGCCGCGCGCTCGGGATCGGCGCGTCCTTGCCCGGGTAGATGAGCGTGAACTGCCCGTTCCGCGAGTCGCTGTCCAGCGGGTTGCCCGACTTCGTGTACGTGGTCGTGCCCTGGCCGTAGAGGACGCCGGTGATCCCCTCGAGCGCGGCCCAGTCGAAGAACAGGCGCGGGTCGGAGAGCGACTCGGTGGCGGTGAAGCCGGGCGTCTTCGTGCCGGCGTAGTTGTACGTCCAGATCTGCTTGTGGCGCCGGCGAACCTGGTCGATCAGCTTCAGCTTGTCGTTCGCGTGCGAGATGTGCTTCCGCGACTGCGCCGGGTTCGTGTACTTGCCGTAGTAGCGGTTCGCGAGCACGACCCAGGCGTCGACGTCGTTCGAGCCGCCGTCCCAGAGGAACCTGTTCTGCGTCGACGGGTTGCCGGTGACGATCTCGTTCGCGCCCGGGAAGCACGCGTGCAGCGCGCTCGCCTGCCTGCCGACGACCTTGAAGCCGGCGAGGCCGGGCTCGTCCATGCCGTACAGGTACGGCCACGAGCCGCCGAGCCAGCCGTGGTCCTGCCAGAACGAGCGCACCGCCTTCAGGTACGGGCACCACTTCTCGGGCGCGTTCGGCGAGAGGCCGGCGACGGGCTGCGCGCTGCGGTTGTTGCCGAGCGGGAGCGACATCGCGGCGAAGCCGGACGGGCTGCCCGCCTCCTTCTCCATCATCCCGGACGAGTCCATCCACCAGCGGCGGTCGGTCGCGTAGCCGCTCGTCGTGTGCGGCGTGCCGTAGCCCCACGCGTTCGGCGAGATCCGGTACGAGGAGACGAAGCCGTAGAGCGCCGGCGACGACGTCTCGCCGGTCGGCCCGTAGAGGCTCGCAACCTTGTTCGAGTACGACTGGCCGGCGACGTTGAAGCCGGTGAGGAGGCTGCCGGAGACCTGGTTCTTCGGCGGCAGCGTCACCGGGAAGACCTTGACCGCGATCGGGATCGTCGTCGTCGGGCCGCCGTCGGCGACGACGTTCGCGGTGCCGCTGTAGGTGCCCGGGTTCGTGCCGCGCGGGACGATCACCTGCAGCCAGATCGGCTGGTTCGGCTGCTCGGTCGCGTGCGTCTTCCCGTCCCACGGGACGAGCGCGTCCGGGACGAGCGTCCCCGAGAAGCTGACGTAGTGCGCGAAGAAGAGGTGTCCGGTGAGCGGGCCCTCGATGTTGAACTCGACGCTGACGTTCTTCGCGCCGCGGACGAGCACGACCGCGTCCTCGGTCTCGTCGATCGCCATGTTCAGGGCGACCGAGGAGGCCGGCGCGGCGGGCGGCGCGGCGGAGGCGCGGAAGGTGGTCGAGGACGGGTAGACGCCGACCGTCGCCGCCCTGGCGGCGGTGCTCGAGGCGCCGGCGGAGCCGGCGAGGAGCAGGGCGGCGCCAAGCGCCGCAGGTGCGAGGACCCCCCTCACGCAGGGATGTATATCAGTTGCGAATCAGAAGCGCGCCGCAGCGCCGGCGTGCCGCTCGTAGGCGCCGGTCGCGACGACGTCGGCGATCTCGGCGATCGCGCGCCGCACCTCGTCCCCGGAGTTGAAGAAGTGCGGGCCGAGCCGGATCCCCGCGTCCGGACGGAAGTCGCAGACGATCCCGCGCTCGCCGAGCTCCCTGTGGCAGGCGGCGTGGTCGGGCGTGGAGACGACGACCGCGCCGCCGCGCCGCTCCGGCTCGCGCGGGCTGACGACCTCGAGCCCGGCCGCGTCGCATTCGTCGATCAGGAGCTGCGTCAGCGCGAGCGAGCGCTCGCGGATCCTCGGCACGCCGACCTCCTCGATCACGTCGTAGCCGGCGGTCGCGGCGTAGAGCGCGGGCACGTTCGGCGTCCCCGTGAGGAAGCGGCGCGCGCCGGCCGCGTACTCGAGCTCCGGCTCGAACGCGAACGGCCGCGCGTGGCCCTGCCAGCCGACGAGCGTCGGCTCGAGCCGCTCGGCGAGGTCGGGGCGGACGTAGAGCCAGCCGGCGCCCGGGCCGCCGCAGAGCCACTTGACGCTGCCGCCGACGGCGAAGTCGACGCCGAGCGCGGTCAGGTCGAGCGGGACGACGCCGGCGCTCTGGTAGCAGTCGAGCACGACGTGCGCGCCCGCCTCGTGCGCGCGGCGGACGATCGACTCGACGTCCTGGATCTCCGCCGAGTTGAAGAGGACGTGGCTGATCGGGACGAGCAGCGTCCGCTCGTCGATCGCCTCGACGATCGCGGCCGCGTCCGGGACGGCGGCGACCTCGAGCTGCGGCTGCGCCTGGAAGAGGTAGCGCACCGACGGGAAGTTCGCGTACTCGTAGACGACCCGGTTCCGGCGCCCCGGCCGCGGCCAGCACGAGAGGACGATCGCCTCGGCGACGGTCACGTTCTGGTGCATGACGATCGAGCCGGGCGGCGCGCCCAGGATCCGGCCGAGCTGGTCGCCGACCGTGACGGGCATCTCCCACCAGCCCTCGCCCCAGCTGCGGATGCCGCGCGTCCGCCACATGCGCGTGTACTCGAGGACGCGCTCCTCGGCGACGGCCGGCATCGCCGCGAGCGAGTGGTTGATCAGGTACGTGACGTCGCCGAGGATCGGGAAGCGGTCGCGGTAGACGAGCAGGTCGTCGTGCACGGCTAGCCGCCGACGCTGCGGAGGTCGGCCTGCCCGGCGGCGGAGCGGCGCGAGGGCAGGACGGCGGCGATCGTCGTCCCCGATCCCGGGGCGGACTCGATCCTGAGCGTGCCGCCGAGCAACTCGACGCGCTCGCGCATCCCCACGAACCCGAAGCCGGAGCCCGCGTCGGAGGTGTCGAAGCCGGCCCCGTCGTCGCGCACGACCACCCGCACGGACGCCTCGTCCTCGACGAGACGGACGACCGCGCCACCGACGCCGCTGTGCTTGCCGACGTTCGTGAGCGCCTCCTGGACGATGCGGTAGAGCGCCGCCTCGACCTCCGGCGCGAGGCGCGTCGACGCGCGGCCCCGTTCATAGGCGAGGTCGACGTCCAGCTCGACGACGAGGCCGTTCCGCTCGACCCGCTGCACGAGCGTCTCGAGCGCGCCGCCGACCCCGAACTCGTCGAGCGCCGCCGGCCGCAGGTCGGTGATCAGGGCGCGCAGGCCGCCGACGTCCTCCTCGAGGCGCGCGATCGCCTCGGCGACGGCGCGGTCGAGCTCCTCGGCGCTGCCCGAGCGGCGAGCCGCGGCCAGCTGCAGCCGCAGCGCGGCCATTCCCTGCAGCGTCTCGTCGTGGAGCTCGCGCGCCCAGCGCCGCCGCTCGTCCTCCGCGGCGGCGAGCCGCTGGCGGTGCTGCTCGGCGGCGACCGAGGTCGCGGTCGCGACGGCGGCGGCGGCGCTCGCCGCGAACGCCTCGAGCAGGCGCTGGTCCTCGGCGCCGAAGTGCGGGCCGTCCTCGAGCCGGTCGAGCGCGACGAGCACGCCGTAGGTCTGGTTGCGGAAGACGAGCGGCACGACGAGGCCGCCGGCCCCCTCGACGCCGAGCCGGCCGAGCCCGTGCTGCTCGAAGCGCGACCGGTTCAGCTCCTCCTCCAGCCGCTGCGTCCGTCCGGTGCGGAAGGCCGCGCTCGCGACCGTCTCGGCGAGCGGCAGGCGCGCACCCGGCAGCTCGGGCGGGAACTCGCCCGCGGCCGCCGCCACCTCCAGCTCGTCGCCGCGCAGCAGCTCGACCAGCAGCGTCCGCGCGGAGACGAGCGCGCGGCCGCGCTTCGCCACGAGCTCGAGCACGATGTCGAGGTCGATCTCGCCGCCGACCGCCTTCGTGATCTCGGTCGTCGCCTCGAGCGCGGCGACGGTGCGTTCGAGCTCGTCGCGGCGCTGGCTCGCGCCGGTGTACTTGCGCGCGTGGTCGATCGCGACGCCGGCGAACTCGGCGAGCAGCGTGACCGCCTGCTCGTCCGCCTGCGTGAAGTCGGCGCCGTCCTCCTTCTCCGTCAGGTAGAGGTTGCCCCAGGGCTCGCCGCGGACGAGGACGGGGACGCCGAGGAACGTGTCCATCGGCGGGTGGCCCGGCGGGAAGCCCCAGGAGCGCGGGTGGAGGCCGACGCGCGAGAGCCGGAGCGGCGAGGGGCGCTGGATCAGCTCGCCGAGGACGCCGCGGCCGCGGGGCAGGTCGCCGATCGCGCGGCGCTGCTCGTCGTCGATGCCGACGGTGAGGAAGCGCGCCAGCTCGCTGCGGGACTCGTCGAGGACGCCGAGCGCGGCGTAGCGGGCGCCGGTCAGGTCCTTCGCGGCGCGGAGCACCCGGTCGAGGACGGTCTCCAGGTCCAGCTCGGCGAGGACGCTCCGCGCGACGTCGAGAATCCGGAGTGCCCCGCGATCGACCTGGTCAGCCACCTGCGCTCGTCGCGGATTGTCGTTGCGGCGGCCGCCGAGCGCAAACGTCAGGCGGCGTGCGGCAGCGCGTTCCGGTACTCGCGGAAGTACTCGGGGCGGACGCGCAGGAAGCGGGCGCACTCCTCGAGCAGCCGCGGCGACGGCTGCGCGTCGCCGGCGACCGCCGCCGCGAGCGCCCCGGGCGAGACGCCGTCGAGCATCGCCGCGAACGTGCGGATCTTCAGCCGCCCGCCGGCGAGGAAGGAGTCGTCCTCGACCTCGCGCACGAGCGCGGTCAGCGCCTCGCCGAACGGCAGCTCCGAGCGCGAGAGGTCGAACGGCGCCGCACGCATCGGGCAGAGTGTGGCCGCGCCGCCGGACGGACACCCTCGTCGCCGCGCCGGCCCGCTCGACGCCCGCTCCACCCCCGAACCGCCCCCGAACCGCCCCCGAACCGCCCCCGAGGGGGCCGCGACGCCCCCTGGGGAAAGCATGCCCGCGAACCCGTCACGACGGGCTCGCGACTTCGTGCCGACCGGGTCAGACCTCGTCGAGCCCGCGCGCGCCCGGGCCGACGTAGTGCGCCGACGGGCGGACGAGGACGCCGAGCCGCTTCTGCTCGAGGATGTGCGCCGACCAGCCGGCCGTCCGGGAGCACGCGAACATCGCGGGCGCGAGCGCGGGCGGCACCTCGGCGACGTCGAGGACGACGGCCGACCAGTACTCGACGTTCGTCCACGAGTGGCTCGGGCTCTTCTTCGCGATCGCCTCGTGCGCGACCTGCTCGAGCTCCTCGGCGACCGCGACCCGCGGCGAGCCGAGCTCCTTCGCGACCCGCTTGAGGACGCGCGAGCGCGGATCCTCGGCGCGGTAGACGCGGTGGCCGAAGCCCATGATCCGCTCGCCGCGGCCGAGCGCCTCGGCCACCCACTTCTCCGCGTCGCCCGACTCGGCGACCGCGTCGAGCATCGGCAGCACCCGCGCGGGCGCGCCCCCGTGGAGCGGCCCCGAGAGCGCGCCGACCGCGGACGAGAGCGCGGCGCCGGCGTCGGCGCCGGTCGAGGCCACGATCCGCGCCGTGAAGGTGGACGCGTTGAGGCCGTGCTCGGCCGTGCAGATCCAGTAGGTGTCGATCGCCCTCGCGTGCTTCTCGTCCACCTCGCCGCGCCACTCGAGCAGGAAGCGCTCGGCGGCCGTCCGCCCCTGCGCGACGGTGTCCGCCGGCACCGGCTCCTGCTCGCCGCCGCGCGCCGACTGCGCGACGACCGAGAGCGCGGCGGCGGAGAGGCGGCGGAGGTCCTCCTTCGCCTGCTCGTCGTCGATGTCGATGAACTGGCCGAGCTCCCACTTGCCGGAGAGGCTCGCGAGCGCGGTCTGCAGGTCGCCGATGTAGTGGCCGGTCCGCAGCTCGAGGTCGACGTGCGAGGCGGGGAGGCCCGGCTCGAGGGACTCGTCGACGAGGAGACCCCACACCTGCTCGAACGGGACCTGTCCGACGAGGTCCTCGATGTTGACGCCGCGGTAGCGGAGCTCGCCGCCCTCCTTGTCGGGCTCGGCGATCTCGGTCTCGAAGGCGACGACGCCGGCGAGGCCCGGACTGAACTCGGTTGTGCTCATGCGGGGATCTCCTCCAGTTCGATCTCACGGCCGGCTCCCCGCGCCCGCGCCGCGGCGAGCACGAGCGCCGCGGCCGCGAGGTCCTGGGCGGCGACGCCGACCGACTTGTACACGGTGATCTGCTCGCCGGAGACGCGCCCGACACGTGTTCCGGCGACGAGCTCGCCCAGCTCGACGGCCGTCCCGGGGTCGACGCCGGCGAGCTCCGGGGCGCCGGCGGGGCCGGACGAGAACGCGGAGTCGCGCGACTCGACCGCGAGCACGTCCGCCGCGCGGACGAGCTCCCGGTCCAGCTCGAAGCCCGCGGGGGCGGCGTAGCCGACGGAGCCGACGTGCGTTCCCGGCTCGACCCAGTCGCGCAGGACGACGGGCTCGGCGGAGTGCGTGGTCGCGGCGACGACGTCCGCGCCGCGGACCGCGTCCTCGAAGGAGGCCGCCGCGACCGCGCCGAGCTCGGCGGCGAGCGCCTCGGTCTTCGCGGGGTCGCGGCCGGCGACCCGGATCTCCGCCCAGTCGCGGATGCGCGCGAACGCGGCGGCGTGCGAGCGCGCCTGGACGCCGGTGCCGAGGATCGCGAGCACGCGCGCGTCGGGGCGCGCGAGCAGGCGCGCGGCGAGCGCGGCGGCGGCGCCGGTGCGGACGGCGGTGATGTGGGTGCCGTCCATGAGCGCGACCGGCGTCCCGGTCTGCGGGTCGAAGAGCGCGATCAGCGCCTGGTGCGACGGCCGCTCGACGTTGTGCGGGAAGACGGAGACGAGCTTGCAGCCCAGCCCGGCGCCCGGGACGTGGGCGGGCATCGCGCCGAGCAGGCCGTCGGCCTCGGCGAAGGCGGCGACGCGCGGCGGCAGCGACACGGTTCCCGCCGAGAGCGCGGCGTGCGCGCCGGCGAGCGCGTCGAGGAGCGCGTCCAGGTCGAGGAGCGACTCCACCTCCGTGCGCGTCAACACCAGCATCGCCGTGACGGTACCGCTCAGCGGGAGGGCTGGCGGGAGGCAACGTCCGCCGGGGCCACGTTCCCCGGCCGAGGACCGGACGCCTGCGGCGTCCCGGCCGACGCCGCGGGAGGCGGCGGCAGCGGCCGCGGCGGCGGCTTCGAGTCGACCAGCACGGCGGCGACGAGCAGCACCGCCATCGCGACGGCGCTCTCGCCGGCGAGGCTCCGCCGCAGCCCGCCGCCGTCCGCGCCCGCGGCGAGGCGCGGCGCGACGAGGAACCGGTGCGCGGCGCCCCAGAGGAGCGCGAGCGAGACGAGGCCGAGCTTCAGGAGCAGGACGTGCCCGTAGCCGGTGCGCCAGAGGTCGCGCACGTGCGGGAAGCGGAGGACGCTCAGGTACGTGCCGGCGGCGAGCAGGATCGCGACGAGCACGGTCGCGAGGCGGGAGAAGCGCAGGAACGCGTCGCGCCGCAGCGCGGGCTCCGGCCAGACGACGGCGAACAGCATCACGAGGCCGCCGACCCAGAGCGTCGCCGCGCCGAGATGCGCCCAGTCGGCGAGCTCGGAGAGCCACGAATGGCCGGCGTCGGCCGCGGAGTGGCCGGAGAGGGAGAGCCCCGACGCGAACGCGAGCCCGACCGCGAACGCCGCCCAGAGGAGCGCCCGCGCCTCGAGCAGCCAGGCGAGCACGACGAGCCCGAGCACGAGCGCGAAGCCGAGCGTCATCGCGATGAACGCCTCCCCGAAGCGCGTCCCGTTCGCGAGCGAGGACGGGTCGCCGTAGACGAAGTCGACGAGCGGCAGCTGGAGCGCGTCCTCGGCGCGGAGCAGGAAGGCGGCGATCCCGACCTCGAGCACGCCGACCCCGCCTGCGAGCGCGATCCGGTGGAAGCGCCGGGCCGCCGCGGCCGGCAGCTCGCGCGGCAGCACGAGCAGCCGGAAGCCGGTCCCGCCGACGACGAGCGCCAGGCCGAGGAAGTAGAGCCAGCGCACGACGTCCTCCGCCCGGGTCGGCCCCTGCGCCCCGACCGCCTCGGTCACGGGCGGCGCGGGCACGCGGACGCCGAACGTGTAGATCCCGGAGACGACGTGGCCGTCGCTCGAGAGCGCGCTCCAGCGCACCGTGTACGCCCCGGCGGCGAGGTGCTCCGGCAGCGTCGCGACGAGCTGCCGCGCCGGCTTGACGACGCGGACGCCGCGCACGACGTCCTTCCCCTTCACGTTCAGCACCTCGAGCGGGTGCGCGACGAGGTCGACGGGCTGGTCGAACGTGAGGACGACCTGCCGGGGCGCCCGCTGCAGCTCCTGCCGCAGGTCGGGCGACTCCTGGACGAGCGTCGCGTGGGCGGACGCGGCCGCCGGCGCCGCCAGCGCCGCCGCAGCCGCCGCGAGCAGGGCCAGCCGCCTCACCGGTGCGGCACTCCCGCGTAGAACGAGAGGTGCCCGAAGATCGCGGCGGTGTCCCGGTCGCAGTAGAGCAGCACCGCGATCACGACGAACGTCGTCGCGAAGCCGAGCCCGGCGGCGAGCGAGCGCGGCCGGAACGACTGCGCGAGCGGGAACACGGCGCTCGCGGTCACCGCGATCCCGAGCAGGTGGTGCAGGAAGGCGGCGCGCGAGAAGAGCCAGTGGTTCTGCTCGTGGATCAGGAACGCGAGCCCGGAGACGAAGAGCGCGAGCGCCGAGCACAGCCGCCAGTAGCGGGAGTGCAGCTTGCCGCGCGCGACGCCGAGCTCCGCCGCGCCGGCCAGCACCATCACCTGCGCCCAGGCGCCGTGGGCGAGCATGTGGATGGTCGAGCTCGTGAAGAACGTCATGACCGGGAACATCAGGAGTCCGAGCCCGAAGGCGAACCCGGGCCACAGGTAGCGACGCCACGGCCGCCGCGACCAGACCTCCCGGCCGACGATCGCCTCCGAGAGGAGGAGCAGGCCGAGGATCAGGAAGCCGGTGGCGAACCACCAGTGGACGAACTCGGCGGCGGGCGCGATCCCCGCGACGGTCACGACTCGTCCGCCTCCCGCTCTGCGGCCCGCACGTCGGCGGCGATCCCGGGCGCGAGCCACGCCCGGAACGCGAGCCCGACGGCGACGACGTAGAGCGGCGGCTCCGCGAGCAGCCACCAGAACCCCTGGCCGGCGGGATGCAGCAGCGTCAGCCGCCAGGGCTGCACGATCGCCCAGACGAGGCCGGCGGCCGCCGTCAGCGGGCCGAGGGCGAGCACGATCCGGGCGCGCAGCGGCACCGCCCGCGCGACGGCGGCGTGCTCGGATTCGCGTATCGATTCGTGGGCGATGTCCGCGCTCACGGCTTCCTCCCAGGTCGGCGTTGCGTCCCCTGACGCCGCGGGAGGACGGTCCCGCGGCGCGTCAGCGCCGGCCGGGCGGCGGCCGCGACTCGAACGCGAGGCCGAAGCGGAGGCGCGGGCCGAGGCCGCCCGCGTGCGGGCGCGGCCGCGCGAGGCGCAGCTCGCCGCGCTCGGCGAGGCGGCGGGCGCGCGCGACGGCGTCGGCGGCGCTCGCCTCGACGTCGGCGAGCCAGCCCTCGACGGCGCGGAAGACGACCGCGACGACGACGGCGAGGACGGCGAAGACGGGGAGCGCGGACGTGTGGAGCCACGGCGCGAGCAGCGGCCAGCGCCCGGCGGCGAGCCGCTCCGCGTCCGTCTGGACGAGGTACAGCGTCGCCGTGCCGAGGAACGAGGCGAGCCAGAGCCGCCGCGAGAGCTGGATCGGCACGCGCGCCCGCCGCGCCGAGACGCCGCCGAGCCGGTGCGCGTCGCGGGCGGCCGCGGTCGCCTTCGCGAACCGCCACGCGAGCCGCGCGAGCACGAGCGCCGCCGCGACCTTCACGCCCGCGAGCAGGAACGGGTAGTAGCTCTCGTGCTGGTAGGAGACGGGGCCGACGCGGCGTCCGACGTCGAGCCGGTGCGTCAGGCTGCGGCCGCCGAGCTCGGCGACGAGCGTGAGCAGCCCGAGCGTGAGCCCGGCGCAGAGCCGCTGGTGCCTCCGCGCGCGATCCACGACGAGAGTGTGGCTCCCGCCGCGGGGGCTGGTCAACCCGCGGGGGCCGCTAGGCGCCGAGCAGGGTCAGCCGCCACTCGGCGCGATGCTCCGCGTCGAGCGTGAAGACGAGGATCCGCTGCCACTGGCCGAGGCAGAGGACGCCGTCCGAGACCGGGATCTGCTCGGCGCGCGGGCCGAGCAGGAAGCCGAGCAGGCGCTCCCGCGACGTGGACACGGCCGGGACGACGCGCTCGAGCAGCGCCTCGAGATCCTCGAAGAAGCCCGTCTCGCGCTCCTGGACGCGGACGAGCGCGGAGTCGTGCGCGGCGTGGACGTACGCGATGCCGTCCTTGACCCCGGAGGCGGCGACCTCCTTCGAGACGTCGTTCGTGATGTCCATGACCGCGAGGGTCGGGAGCGCGGCCGCGATCGCGTAGGGGACCTCGATGCTCGTCACGTGCGCGCGACCTCCTTCGGGAGCCGGAAGTGGACGTCCTCCTTGGCGACCTCGATCTCCTCGGGGAGCGCGTAGCCGCGCTCGGCGAGGCGGCGGGCGGTCGCGACGACGAGCTCCTCCGGCGTCGAGGCGCCTGCGGTGAGGCCGACCGTCTCGTGGCCGTCGAGCAGCGCCGCGTCGAGCTCGCTCTCGCCGTCGATCAGCGTCGCCTCGGCGCCGGCGGCCTGCGCGACCTCGACGAGCCGCTGCGCGTTCGAGCTCGTCTCGGAGCCGATGACGAGGATGAGCGAGGCGCCCTGGGCGACCATCGCCTTGACCGCGTCCTGGCGGTTCTGGGTCGCGTAGCAGATGTCGTCGGCGTGCGGCCGCCGGAGCGCGCCGAGGTGATCCTCGAGCGCGTCGACGATCGGGGCGACGTCGTCGAGCGAGAGCGTCGTCTGCGTGATCACCGCGACCGGCTTGTCGGTCTGCAGCTGCCGCGCCTGCTCGGGCGACTCGATCACGACCGTCGAGTCGGGCCGCTCGCCGAGCGTGCCGATCACCTCGACGTGGTTCTCGTGGCCGACGAGCGCGACGAGGTGGCCGCTGTCGGCGTAACGCCGCGCCTCGGCGTGCACCTTGTTCACGAGCGGGCAGGTCGCGTCGACGACGCGGAGGCCGCGGCGCTGGGCGTTCTCCTTCACCGCGGGCGCGACCCCGTGCGCGGAGAGGACGCAGATCTCGCCTTCCGGGATCTCCGACTCGTCCTCGACGAAGACGGCGCCGAGCTTCTCCAGCCGGCGCACGACGTGCTCGTTGTGGACGATCTGGTGGCGAACGTAGACGGGCGCGCCGTGCTGCTCGAGCAGGCGCTCGACGATCTCGATCGCGCGGTCGACGCCCGCGCAGAAGCTCCGCGGCGCCGCGAGGAGGACGCGCCCCTTCATGCCGCGACCGCCTGCTCGAGCGCGCGCAGCGCGCGGACGGCGTCCCGCATCGAGCGGAGCGCGTCGCCGCGGCGGGTCGCGACCCACCGCAGCAGCCCCACGACGTCGGTGGAGCCGTCGGGGCGAACCGTGGCGTCGACGCCCTCGACCGCGCTCGCCGCGTCGTCGGAGACGGCGCGCAACACGCCGGCGAGGCGGCCGGCGCGCGCGAGCACGCCGCTCTCCATGTCGACCGCGTCCGCCCCGCACGCCTCGCGCAGCCGCCGCCGCTCGTCGGCGTCGTGGACGAGCACGTCGCTGCCGAGGACGGTCGCCGCGCGGGCGCCGCGCACGCCGAGGCCCGGCCCTTCCCAGAGGAGGGCTCCGGACTCGTCGACGACGCGCGTCGCGTCCAGCACCTCGCCGACCCGCAGCTCGCCGAGCGCGCCGGCGAGCCCGAACGAGACGACGGGCTCGGCGGGGACGCCGTTCGCGACCCGCACGCCGACGCGCACCGCCTTCAGGCCGACGCGCCGCGCCACCCGCTCCTCCGCGCTCGTCGCGCAGGCGAAGGTCAGCCCGTGAGCGTCCATGCGAGGTTCCGGACCGTCTCCTTGAGGCTCTTCGACGACTCGTACGCCGCCGCCGGCTCGAAGCCGCAGTGGATCGCGCAGTGCTCGCAGCGCGGGTCGTTGCCCGGGCCGTACGCCTCCCACTCCATGCCCTCGAGCAGCGCCTCGTAGGTCGGGAAGATGCCGTCGGTGAGCAGGTAGCACGGGCCCTTCCAGCCGTACGGGTTGCGCGTGATCGAGCCCCACGGCGCGCACTCGAGCGTCCGCTCGCCGGTGAGGAAGTCCTGGTAGATCGGGGTCGCGATCCAGCGGTAGCCGCCCTCGCGGGCCGCCTTGCGGATGACGCGGAACTTCTCCTCGTGCTCGGCGCGGGTCATCGTCAGCGCCGGGTCGATCTGGGAGTACTGGTAGCCGGGCGCGATCATCATCCCGTCGATCCCGACGTCCTTCGTCAGGTAGCGCATCATCTCGACGACGTCGTCCACCTCGGTCTCCTTGAAGATCGTGGTGTTCGTCGTGACGCGGAAGCCGCGCGCGCGGGCCGTCTTGATCGCGTCGACCGCGATCTCCCAGAGGCCCGGGTAGTCGCAGACGTAGTCGTGGATCTCGCGCATCCCGTCGAGGTGGACGACGAAGCTGAGGCGGCTCGACGGCTCGAACCAGTCGAGGCACTGCTCGAGCCGGAGCGCGTTCGTGCACAGCTCGATCGTCTTGCCGAGCTGGAGGACGCCGGCGACGACCTCCTCGATCCCCTTGTAGACGAGCGGCTCGCCGCCGCAGATCGAGACCACCGGCGCCGGGCACTGGACGGCCGCGTCGATGCACTCCTCCACCGACAGCCGCGCGCGGTTCGACTCGTACTCGCGGATCTTCCCGCAGCCGATGCACGCGATGTTGCACGCGAGGGTCGGCTCGAGCATGAGCACGAGCGGATACCGCTCGCCCTTGCGCTGCTGCGCCGCGACGTACTTGCCGATCGAGACCGTCGATTGGAGCGGAAACTTCATTCACTCAGCCTTTCTCGTAGCCGTCCCAGTGCAAAGAGCGGGAAGTTGATGCGATAGAGGTGGTAGCGAATCATGAAATCGAGCGGGAATCCGGTGCCGGTGAAGTGCTCCTCCTCCCAGTCGCCGTCGGCCCGCTGAACCGAGCAGAGATAGTCTGCCGCGCGGCGCGCAGGCAAATCCTCAGCGTTTCCTGCGGCCGTGTAGCCGAGCAGCGCCCACGCGGTCTGCGACGGCGTCGCGAAACTCGCGCGCCCGCGCAGCGCCGGGTCGCGGTAGGAGAGGACGTCCTCGCCGAAGCCGCCGTGCTCCTGCTGGACCGAGTCGAGCCAGGCGACCGCGCGACGTATCGCCGGATGGTCGTGCGGGACGCCGCACGCCTCGAGCGCGGGCAGCGCGGCGCCCGTCCCGTAGAGGTGGTTGACGCCCCAGCGCCCGAACCAGGAGCCGTCCGCCTCCTGCTCGGCGAGCAGCCAGCGCAGGCCGCGCTCCCGCTCCGGCTCGCGGACGCCGAGCGCCCCGAGGGTCTCGAGCGTGTGCGCGGTGACGTCGGCGCTCGGCTCGTCGGTGACCTTGCCGAAGTCGCAGAAGGGGATCCTGTAGAGCCACATCGCGCTGTTGTCGACGTCGAACGCGCCCCAGCCGCCGTCGCGCGACTGCATGCCGGCGAGCCAGTCGACGCCGCGGCCGACCGCGTCGTCGCCGATCCCCAGCTCGTGCAGCGCGAGCGCGACGACGGCGGTGTCGTCGACGTCCGGGTAGAGGTCGTTCTCGAACTCGAACGCCCAGCCGCCGGGCGCGAGGCCGGGGCGCCGGATCGCCCAGTCGCCGGCGACCGTCACCTCCTCGCGCAGCAGGTATTCCCCGGCCTTGGCGAGCTGCGGATGGTCGGCGGGGACGCCGCAGGCGCGCAGCGCGAGCACGGCGAGCGCGGTGTCCCAGATCGGCGACTGGCACGCCTCGGGGCGGAGCCGCTCGCCGTCCTCGACCATGAAGCCCCGCCAGCCCTCGACCGCCTTCCCGAGGGTCGGGTCGTCGAGGCCGTGGCCGAGCGCCGAGAGCGCGACGATCCCCCAGACCCACGGCGGCTGGATCCCGCCCCACGAGCCGTCCGCCTCCTGCCGCTCGCGGATCCAGCGCTCGGCGGCGGCGTGCGCGCGGCGGCGGAGCGGGTTCGGCCGGCGCGCGGGCCGGGTGCGGCCGGGGCGGGCGCCGATTGCGCGCAGGTCGACGTCGACGGGCCGGACCGGCCGGAGCGACTGCGCGACGGCGAGCGCGACGAACGTCTGCCGCGCCCAGCAGGCGAAGTTGTAGATCGAGAACGGCGCCGAGGGCGGCAGCAGCACCAGCTCGGGCGGGATCGGCACCATCCGCTGCCACGGCCACTGCCCGAGCAGCGCCAGGAAGCACTTCGTGAAGAGCCGGCTCTTCGGGACCCCGCCCTCCCGCCGGATGTAGGCGAGCGCCTTCGGCCCCGGGTCGACGCCGGCCATGCGGCACGCCACGTACGCCTCGATCGAGGTGGAGAGGTCGGGCGGCCCCTCGAACCAGATCGACCAGGTGCCGTCGTCGCGCATGCGGGCGAGCAGCTCGTTCGCGATCCGGCGATCCAGCTCGGGCGTGCGCAGGCCGAGGTAGTGGTTCCAGAAGAGGTGCTGCGCGGTCATCGTCACGTTCGACTCCAGCTCGCCGACCCAGACCCCGTCCGGGCGCTGCAGCTCGAGCAGGCGCCGCGTGCCGCGCTCGATCGCGGCGTCGACCGCGGTCAGCTCCTCGGTCGCGCTCATGTCCGCTCCGGGTCGCCTCCGGCGAGCGTCTGGCTGCTCATGCCGGCAGTTTCGCGGAAAGCCCCCTCAAGATGTGCTGAGCCGCCCGGCGGCCGCTGCGGATCGCGCTCTCCATCGTCGCCGGCCAGCCCGTGTCCGTCCACGTGCCGGCGCGGACGACGTGCGGATTCGAGGTCTCGGCGCCCGGCCGGCGCGTCCCCGGACGGAGCGCGAAGGTCGCGTAGGGCTCGCGGCTGACGCGCGACCAGAGCAGCTCCGCCGGGCCGAGGCGCTCGGTGAGCTGCGCGGCGATCCGCTCCGGCAGCTCCCGCCCGCGCACCTCGAGCAGCTCCGGGACGCCGCTCGCCACGACGGTCAGGTACTGCCCGCGCCCGGGCCTGTGCCCGGTGAGCGCGCCGCGGTCGAAGACCCAGTGCGCGTCGGAGGAGAGGAGCGCCGCGAGCGGCTGCCGCAGCAGCTGCCGGTCGAACCAGAGGTGGACGCTCACGATCGGCGAGTCCTCGAGCCCGGGATCCGGCTCGCCGAGCAGGCGCGCGCTCTCCCGCGGCGGAACGGCGAGCACGACCGCGTCCGCGCCGACCTCCCTGTCGTCCGCCGTGACAACTATGTTGTCGTTCATGGCAACGACACGCGCGTCGGTGAGGACGGCGGCCCCCGCGGCGGCGAGCGCGCGGCCGGCGGCGTCCCCGTGCATCCGCCCGAGCGGCGCGAGCGGCAGGATCAGGTCGCTGTTCGCGCGCGGCCCGAGCAGCGCGGTGCGGACGGTGAAGAGCCCGGCGCCCGCGTCCGCCTCGTCGGCGCGGAGGTTCAGCGCCGGCCGGATGAACACGTCCCAGAACCGCTCGACCGCGGCGTCCGAGGCGCCGAGGCGACGGAGCAGCGCGCCGAACGTCTCGTTCGCGCGCGGCTTCGCGGTGCGGCAGCGCGCCGTGACGAGCGGGATGCGCACGCGGTCGCGCCGCGGCAGGTGGCGGTACCGGAGCAGCGCCGCCAGGCTGGGCTCGATCGCCGCGACGCTCCTGTCCTCGGCGACCACCGGCAGCGCGAGACGCGTGCGCGAGACGGAGCCGGTCTCGCCGACGCGGTCGAGGAAGCGCAGGTACTCCGTGAAGCAGCCGAGCGCGACGTGCTGGCCGTTGTCCGGCGGCGGCTCGGGGTCGCCCTCGCGCGCCGGCAGCGTCTGGACGGCGCCGCCGAGGGTGGGCCGCGCCTCGAGCACGGTCACGTCGTGGCCTGCGTCTGCGAGGTCGAGGGCGGCCGCGAGGCCGGCGAGGCCTCCCCCGACCACCACCGTCCTCATCGCCATAGCCCCCTCGCCACGACGGCGAGCTTCGCGGGCGCAGAGAGCCGCGTCTTCGGGCCGAAGACGTCGTAGCCGTTCGCCTCGATCCGGTCGAGCGTCGCCCGGTAGAGCCCGGCGAAGGTGCCGACGCAGAGCGCGGAGCGGCGGTCGAGCGAGTCGAGCAGGCGCAGCCCCTCCGCGAGGTGGGCGCGGGCGCGGGCCGCCTGGAACGCCACGAGCGACCGCCATTCCGGGGTGAGCCGGTGCTGCGCGATGTCGTCCTCGGAGACGCCGTGGGCGGCCAGCTCGTCCTGCGGCAGGTAGACGCGGTCGAGCTCCCAGTCCTCGCGGACGTCGCGGACGATGTTGATCAGCTGCAGCGCGAGCCCGAGCGTGCGGGCGCGCTCGGTGTCGTCCGAGCCGTACACCGGCAGGCACGCGAGCCCGACGGCGCCGGCGACCTTGTCGCAGTAGCCGCGCAGGTCGTCGAAGTCGGCGTAGCGCGCCTGCACGGTGTCCTGGAGGCCCCCGTCGACGAGCGCGGACAGGGCGTCGTCCGGGATCGCGTAGCGGGCGCGCGCGTCGGCGAGCGCGACGAGCATCGGCTCGGCCGGCGCCGGGTCGGCGAGCGCGGCGCGCAGCTGCTCGAGACGCTCTCGCTTCTCGGCGAGCGGGAGGTCGCCGTCGGCGACGTCGTCGACGCGCCGCGCGAACGCGTAGATCGCCGCGATCGCGCGCCGCTTCGGCCGCGGAAGCACCATGATCCCGTAGGCGAAGTTCTTCGCCTCGCGCCGCGTGACGCGCTCGACCTCGGCGTACGCCTGCTCGACCGCGGTCGCAGCCATCAGCTCCGCTGCTCGCCCGCGGGCGGCGCCGGTGGGCGCTCCGGTCGGGCTCCGTCGGGGCGCCGTGCGGGGACGAGCACGCGCGCGGCCTCGGCGGCGAGCCGCGCGCGCGACGGGCGTGGACGCTGCGTGAACACGTCCCAGCCGGCGTGCTCGAGCGCGGCGAGCGCCGCGAGCCCGCCGCGCGCGAAGAGCGCGACCGCGCGGCCGAGCCTGCCGCCGATCCGCCGGCGCAGAACCTCGCCCGCCGCGAGCAGCTCGGCGGCGCGGTCCGCCTCGAAGCGGAGCAGGGCGCGCAGCTCCTCGCTCGGGCGATCGAGGGCCGGGTCGCCGAAGCGGCGCCGGTCCTCGGCGGGGAGGTAGACGCGCCCCAGCTCGAGGTCGCGCGGCACGTCCTGGAGGAAGTTGACGAGCTGCAGGCCGGTGCAGACCGAGTCGCTGGCGGCGACCAGCTCCGGCTGCTCCAGGAGCCGCAGCACGCCCAGCACCATGCGGCCGCACGGATCCGCGGAATGGACGCAGTACCACTTCAGGTCGTCCCACGTCTCGTAGGAGGCGACGTGCTGGTCCATCCGGTTCGCCTCGATCAGGCGCAGGAACGGCTCGCGCGGCAGCCCGAACTCCCGCACCGTCGGCTGCACGTTCCGGAGCACCGGCCAGGTCGGCTCTCCGTCGAAGGTGGCCGCGACCTCGCGTTCCAGCTCGTCGAGCGCGGCGAGCCGGTCGCCGGCGTACGAGTCGCCCAGCTCGTCGACGAGCCGCGCGTAGCAGTAGAGCGCGCGCACGTGCGGCCGCAGCCGGCGCGGGAAGAGGATCGAGCCGACCGGGAAGTTCTCCCCGGCGGCGCGGGCGGCGACCTCGGCGACCTCCATCGCTTCCATTCTCACAGTCGCCGACGTGCTTCAATGGCCGGAGCCGCGACCCCGGGGCGTCGCGGAAGCCCAGGAAGGAGTGCGCATGGCCGATTCCGGCACGAGCAGCACGGGGGGCGACGGGGGGCGCGAGTCGCCGGTCGCAGGCGTGGAACGGCTCGACGGAGGCGTGGTCGTCCGGCTCGCCGGCGAGCTCGACCTCTACAACGCCGAGGAGGTACGCGCCGCGCTCCTCGACTGCTGCAGCGACGCGCCGGAACGCCTCGTCGTCGACCTGGAGCAGGTGCGCTTCATCGACTCGACGGCGCTCGGCGTCCTGATCGAGGCGCGCTCCCGGATGGAGAACCGCCGCGGCTTCCGCCTCGCGGCGCCCGGGCTCGAGACGCGCCGCGCGCTCGAGGTGTCCGGCCTCGACCGGCACTTCGCGGTGCACGAAACCGCCGCCGACGCCCTCGACGCGCCGCTCTAGCGGTTACGGTTCCGCGCGGATGCCGAGCGAGCCCCTGCTTCCGCCCGCCGATCTCGCCCGCTACGCCGACGCGATCGTCAAGACGTCGCTCGGGGTCGGCAAGGGCGACACGTTCGTCGTCCAGGGCGAGCCCGAGCACCGCGAGCTGCTGACCGCGTGCGCCGAGGCCGCCTACCGCGCCGGCGCCCGCTTCGTCGACGTCCTCACCAGCGACCCGCTCGTGCTGCGTGCGCGCCTCCTGCACGGATCCGACGACGCGCTCGGCGCGCTCTCGCCGTGGGCGAAGAGCCGCCTCCGCCAGCTCGCGACCCCGGCCGGCGCGTTCGCCGCGATCGCCGGCGAGGGCGAGGCGAACTATCTCGACGGCGTCCCGCCGAAGCGGCTCCAGACCGATTTCGCGCGCACCGCGAAGGCCACGAGCTTCGCGCGGAAGGCCCGCATGAACATGAGCTCGCGCTGGACGATCGCCGGCTGGCCGACCAACCACTGGGCGGGCCGGGTCTACCCCGACCTCGACCTCGCCGAGGCGAAGCGCCGGCTCGCCCGCGACCTGCTCTGGTTCTGTCGCCTCACCGACGAGGACGGCAAGGGGACGAGAGGGTGGCTCGAGCACGTCCGCGCGGTCACCCGCCGCGCGGTCCGGCTGACGAAGCTCGGGCTCGAGCGCGTCGAGCTGCGCGGCCCGGGCACCGAGCTGGACGTCGGGCTCGTCCCGGGCAGCCGCTGGCTCGGCGGCCAGGAGGAGACGCCGTGGGGCCAGAAGCTCTCGCCGAACATGCCGACCGAGGAGACGTTCACGAGCCCCGATCGCCGCCTGACCGAGGGGACGTTCACGTGCACGTTCCCGCTCTCGTTCCGCGGCCGCCTGATCGAGGGGCTCCGCGGCGAGTTCGCGGACGGGCGGCTCGTCAAGCTCGCGGCCGACTCGCGGAAGGACCGCGACTTCGTCCTCGCCTACCTCGACACCGACGAGGGCGGCCGCCGGCTCGGCGAGCTGGCGCTCGTGGACTCGTCCTCGCGGATCGGGCAGAGCGGCCGCGTCTACTTCAACACGCTCTACGACGAGAACGCGGCGGCGCACATCGCCTTCGGGAGCGGCTTCGGGAACACGCGCCCGCGGAAGCCGGCCCGCCACCTGAACGACTCCTCGACGCATCTGGACGTGATGATCGGCAGCCCCGACGTGGACGTCGTCGGCGTCGACGGGAGCGGCAGGCGGATCGACCTGATCCGCGACGGCGCCTGGCAGATCTAGAGGATCGGCGCGGAATGGACGCCCGTTCGGGCCCGTTCCAGGTCGAGCGAGGGCGGTCCGGCGGACGCGGGCAGGCCCGTGGGACGACGTCCCTGCCGCCGCTCCCGAAGGAGCTGTGACGCGAGAATCTCTCGGTCTTCGGCGCGCCGCCGCGCCGCGGAGATGCCGGTCGCGCGGGCGAGGCGTCAGCCGTCGACGAAGAGGCCGTTCAGCGGGCCGAGGAGCGCGTTCGAGCGCCGCGAGACGCGCGGCAGGAGCGAGAGCCGGTGCGGCGACCAGCCCTCCCGCCTACGGTGCTCGAGCGCCCGCTTCGCCTGCGGGTCCCAGCGCTCCTCGACCACCGCCGCCGGGTCGCCGTCCACCTCCGCCTCCCCCGCCTCGAGGTGCTCCGCCCAGAGCCGCACCCGCGTCGCGCGCGCGAGCTCCGCGTCGTGGACGACGACGTTCACCTCGGTGTCGTTGAAGAGCGAGTGTTCGTTCAGGTTCGCCGAGCCGATCGTCAGCCACGCGTCGTCCACGACCGCCGCCTTCGAGTGCACGTAGACCGGCCCGCCGCCGGGCCCGGGCTGGTAGAGCGTGCACGCGGAGAGCCGCCCGACGCCGTCGCCGCTCTCGCGGTCGGCCTCGACGAGCACGCCGAGCTGGCCGCGCGTGTCGTCGGCGCCGTTGTTCGGGTGGGCCGGCAGGAGCAGCACGACGCGAAAGTCGTCGCGCGGCGGGTTCCGGAGCTTGTCGGCGAGGATCTCGGTGATCTCGGGCGACCAGAGGAACTGGCTCTCGAGATAGACGAGCCTCTCCGCCGCCCGCAGCGCCCGTTCGTAGCTCTCGAGGATCGAGAACTCGCCGCGCCCGCAGTCGCCGTAGAGCCGCTCCGGCACCGTGCGGACGAGCTGCGCCTCGATCCCGTCCGCGAACGGCGCCGTCCGCTCCGGGTCGGCGGTGCGGTCGGTGGCGAGCGCGCGCCAGCGAAGCAGGAAGTGGCTGGCGACGTCGGCGACGATCGGCCCTTCGAGGCGTGTGCAGGTGTCGTGCCAGCCGACGCCGTCCCGGGGCGGATGCTCGCTCGTGTCGCAGCGGTCGCCGGCGAACGTCGTCAGGTCCATGCCGCCGACGAACGCGACCCGGTCGTCGACGACGACGACCTTCTCGTGGTGGCAGTGGAGGACGGAGCGGTTGTTCGCGTCGAGGGCGAGCGAGATCCGCGTGCCGCGCACCAGTTCGTCACGCATCCGCCGCACCTCGCGCCGCCACGGGTGGAAGAGCGGGATCGGCGCGCCCGACCAGCAGAGGACGCGCACGTCGACGCGCTCCGCCGCCTCGGCGAGCAGCTCGCGCAGCGACGGCCCGTCGACCCCCATCCGGAACGAGGGCGTGAAGTGCCAGCCGGCGACGTGGACGTGCGACTCGGCCCGCGCGATCTCGTCGGCGATCCGCGGCAGCGCCTCCCCCCGTCGACGAGCACCTCGACCCGGCACCCCTCGCGCGGCTCGAACGACCCCGAGCGCGCCCAGCCCCCCGCCGGCGGGTCGAACGCGTCGGCCCGCCCCAGCCGGGAGAGCCGCCGGCGGTGGTGCCCGCGCACGGTCCGGTCGATCGCGTCGCCGACGACGTCGTCCGCCCGGTTCAGCGGAAAGGGCGCCACGCCATGCCTACGGCGACGAGTCGGCCGAGCTGGACGAGCTGTACGTCGTCCAGCCGTAGGTGCCCGAGCCGCTGATGTAGGTGCCGACTCCGAGGTCGACCGGCGTCGGGAAGTCCTTCACGGCGAGCGGCCCGACCGCCTCGCTCATGAAGCGGCGCCAGATCGTCGCGGGCAGCGTGCCGCCGAACACCTCGCCGTACCCCTCGACGCCGAGCAGCGGGATCTCGCCCTTCGGGTAGCCGATCCACACGCAGGTGGCGAGCTGCGGCACGAAGCCGCAGAACCAGGCGTCCTGGAAGCTCTCGGCGGTGCCGGTCTTGCCCGCGGCGGGACGGCCGATCGCGGCGGAGGTGGCCGTGCCGTGGCTGATCACGCCCTCGAGCGCGTACTCGATCCGCGCGGCCTCGTCGGGCGAGAGCACGCGCGTGCCCTTCGTCTGCAGGCGGCCGAGCACGTTCCCGTTCGGGCCGCGGACGAGCGCGATCGCCTGCGCCGGCCGGTAGACGCCGCCGGCGGCGAACGTCGCGTACACGTTCGTCAGCTCGAGCGGCGTCACCCCGACGGCGCCGAGCGTGATCGCGCAGACGGGTTTGAGATAGCTCTTGATCCCGAGCCGGTGCGCCATCCGCACGACGTTCTTCACCCCGACCTTCGCGATCAGCTGGGCGAAGATCGTGTTGACCGAGTTCGCGGTCGCGTCGTAGAGGTTCATCGTCCCCTCGGACTCGTCCGCGTTGTTGTGGACGTCCCACGGGCCGGAGGCGCTGCCGCACTGCGGGTCGGTGATGTAGAGGTGCGACGGCCCGTAGAAGCTCGAGTAGAGCGAGACGCCCTGGTGCACGGCGGTCGCGAGCGTGATCGGCTTGAACGCGCTGCCGGTCGAGCGGTGCGCCTGGGTCGCGAGGTTGAACTGCATCCGGCGGCCGTCGGGGAGGTAGCTGATCATGGCGCGGACGGCGCCGGTGCGCGGGTCGATCGCGACGAGCGCCGAGGCGGGGTCGCTCGGGGTCGGCAGCGTGTCCCGGGTCGCCTGGAGCGCGATCCGCTGCAGGCGCGGGTCGATCGTCGTCTTCACCTTCAGCCCGCCCTCCTGCACGCGCTTCGCGCCGAAGCGCCTGGCGAGCTGCTGCTGGGCCCAGCCGAAGAAGTTCGGGTGCGTCTGCCTGCTGTAGAGGTGCCCGGGCTTCAGGCCGAGCGGCGCCCGCCGCGCGTCGAGGAACTGCCGGCGCGTGATCGCGCCCGAGTCGCGCATCGCGCGCAGCACCTCGTTCCGCCGCGCGAGCGCGCGATCCGGATGCATGACCGGGTCGTAGATCGACGGCGCCTGCGGCAGCCCGGCGAGCAGCGCCGCCTGCGGGAGCGTCAGCCGCTTCGCCTTGGTCGAGAAGAACGTCTGCGCCCCCGCCTGCGCACCGTAGGCGTGCCTGCCGTAGAAGACCTCGTTCAGGTACGCGGTGAGGATCTGCGACTTCGACATCTGCCCGGCGAGCTTCTGGGAGAGGCACGCCTCCTTCAGCTTGCGGGACAGCGTCTGCTGCGAGCTGCCGATGTAGAGGTTGCGGACGAGCTGCTGCGTGATCGTCGAGCCGCCCTCGACGATGCGGCCGGCCTGGAGGTCGGAGAAGGCGGCGCGGACGATCCCCTGGTAGTCGAGCGCGCCGTGCTGCCAGAAGCGGTCGTCCTCGATCGCGACCGTCGCCTTGGGCAGCCACGGCGAGATGTTCCGCAGCTTCAGCGGCTGCCGGTTCGTCTTCGACGGCACGACGCCGAGCAGCGAGCCGTGGCGGTCGAACAGGAACGAGTTCTCGCCGAGCCA
The DNA here is from genome assembly GCA_035688315.1 of Gaiellaceae bacterium. Classification (GTDB taxonomy): domain Bacteria; phylum Actinomycetota; class Thermoleophilia; order Gaiellales; family Gaiellaceae; genus Palsa-739. The sequence continues at coordinate 45,436 of DASSND010000008.1, forward strand.
GATCGGGCGCAGGTCGGTGAGGCTGCACGAGCCGAAGACGAGCGAGCGGCCGGTGAACGCGGCGGCGGCGACGGTGCCCGCGACGACGCAGGCGACGACGACCGCGCCCGAGGCGAGCCAGGCGCGGCTGCGGCGCGGACGCCGGCGCAGCCGGGCCTGTCGCACCGCGAGCAGCGTCTCGAGATCCCGGTCGGGCCCGCCTGGGCGGCGCGCGCCGCCCGGGCGCGGCCGTCTTCCGTTCCCCCCGTTCTCCCCCGCCACCGCCTCCGTTGTGCTCGCTCGCGGGCCATCGGAAACGCCGCAGGTCGGTACTTTCCCCGGAGCCGCGGCGGTGCGCGAGCGTCGACACTGGAGCCATGGATCGGCCGCTCTCGCTCTCGGTGCTCTGGTCGGAGGACGGCGGCCCGCCGCGGCCGGGCCGCGTCGAGCTGTCGACGACGAGCCTCGTCCTCAGCGGCGGCCCGCGCAGCGCGCCCGAGAGCCGCGAGGTGCCGCTGGACGAGCTGGCGGGCGTCCACGTCGGCCGCCGCGCCGCCGAGCGGCTCTCCGGGCGCGCCGCGCTCCACCTGCGCCTGCGCGGCGGCGGGACGATCGCGGTCGCGAGCCTGGCGCCCGCGGGCACGCTCACCGAGCTGGTCGAGCGCCTCGCCGCGCCGGCCGGCCGCGAGCGTCCCGTCGGGGCCTAGCTACGAGATCCGCAGCAGCGGGCTCGCGTACGAGACGACCGGCGTCCAGATCCGCAGCTTCTCGCCGCGGTAGCCGCGGATCACCCGCCTGAACGTGCCGCGCGAGGAGGTGCGGCGCGCGCTGCCGACGTGCACCCAGCGCTTGCCGTTCCAGCGCTGCAGGACGTAGCGCCGCCTCCCGTGCCCGGGCCGCACCTGGCCCCAGACGACGACGCGGCGGCCGCGCCGGGAGACCTGCGCGAGCGGCAGCCCGTAGGCGCGGTAGGCCGGCTTGACCGAGCCGGAGGCGGAGAAGAACCCGCTCTGCCAGCCGCCGATCCCCGGCTCGTCCTTGACCATGTAGTGGATGAGGATGTAGACGCGGCTCTGCTGCCAGACGCGGAGCGCGGCCGCGCCGAGGTAGCGCGCCTGCAGCGCACGCGAGACGCCGAGGATGCGGTCGGGCGGGTTGGTCTGGTAGCCGTACTCGGTCAGCCAGATCGGCTTGCGCCCGAAGTAGCGCGTCACCGTGCTGCGCAGCTGCGGCAGCCGCGCCATCGTCAGCGTCCGGCACCAGCTGCACGGGTCCCGGGTCGGCGTCTCCCGCTTCGAGCCCGGGTACGGGTTCGCCGCGTAGGCGTCGAGTTTCGCGTGCCAGCGGTGCATCCCGGCCATGAACGTGACCGGCGACATCCCGCTCGGGCTCCGGCGCGGCGAGGTGACGCCGCCGCCGACCTTGTTCGCGCGGTTCGCGAGATGGAGGAGCGTGCGGGCGGGGTCGAGCAGGCGCCGCACGTAGAGCTTCGGCGAGACCGGGTAGGAGAAGCGGCGCGAGTTCGGCTCGTTCCAGACGGTCCAGAGGCGGACCCAGGGGAAGCGCTTCGCGGCGGCGTAGGCGAAGTTGCCGAAACCGGCCTTCGGCAGCCAGTTCGGGGCGTGGCCGCCGTTCGCCCACTTCGGCGAGCCGTAGAGCGTGACGAGGGCGGGGATGCCGCGCGCGTGCAGGCCCTGCAGCGCCAGCTCGTATGCGTTCCAGCGGTAGTTCGCGTCGTACGGGTCGCGCTGGTCGGCCGGCTTCGTCGGGGCGATCCGGTCCCAGCGCAGCGTCAGCCGGACGATGTGGACGCCGAGCCGCTGCAGCGTGTCGAGACGCTGGTCAAGGGTGCCGGGCCCGTACATGAGCCAGGCGTCGTCCTGCACGCCGTAGCGCGCGGTGTGGGCGGCGGAGGCGGGGCCGGGCGCGAGCAGCGCCGCCGCCGAGGCCGCGACGACGGAGATGAGGGCGATGCGAGACAGCATGCGGATGACCGTAGCGGCCTCCCCTGTTTGCTCGTTGTTAGTCCGGTTCGGGTTGTGTACGAGTCGGAAAACTCAGACCGACACGAGCAGGCGGGCGGCGAGCGCGAGCAGTGCGAGGGCGAGCAGGCGCTCGATGTGATGCCCGGCGAGGCGGCGGGAGACGCGGGCGCCGATCTGGGCGCCGACGACGACGCCGACCGAGAGCGCGGCGGCGCGCCGCAGGCCGACGCCGCCCGCGAACGACCCGGCGACCGCGTGCGTGATCGTCCCGACGCCGGCCATCCAGGCGAGCACGAAGTGGGAGGTCGCGGTCGCGACGTGGGTGGGGAAGCCGAGCGCGCGGACGAGCAGCGGCACGTGGATCACGCCGCCGCCGATCCCGAGGAAGCTCGAGACGAAGCCGACGCCGAGGCTGTAGAGCACGCCGCGCCGCACCGGCACGTCGTACTCGTGCAGGAGCCCGTGCCGGTCGAGCAGCATCCGCCGCCGCACGCCGCTCCGCGGCGGGGCCGGGCGCCAGCGCTCGCCGGCGAGCAGCCAGACGGCGAGAAGGGCCAGCACCGCGCCCATCGTGGCGTCGAAGACGCTGCGGGACACGATCCCGGAGAGGAGCGCGCCCGCGACCGCGCCCGGGAGCGTCGCGGCGGCGAACACGATCCCGCTGCGCACGTCGACGCGGCGCTGGCGCAGGTAGGCGCCCGTCCCGGAGGCGGCGTTGAAGAAGACCGCGGTGAGGCTGATCGCGGTGATCGTCTCCGGCGGCTCGTGCGGATAGAGCAGGAGCAGGATCGGCGTGAGGATGAAGCCGCCGCCCGCGCCGACCACCGTGCCGAAGCCGCCGACGGCGACGCCGAGCAGCGCGAGCAGCACGGCGGTCGCCGGGTCGAAGGACACCTCTCCGATTTAACCCGCGCGCGCGCCGCGGCGCGTGACAACTCGGGCGGTGCTAGCGCGGCTCGAGCGTGAGCACCGTCGAGCCGCCGCTGAAGCCGACCTCGCGCACGACGTGGGTGCGTCCGTTCAGGCGCAGCTCCTGCCCGACCTGCGGCTCCGCGTCGAGGATCAGCTGGCCGGTCGCGACCAGCTCGCCGTCGTCGTATGCGTGGTACACGCAGGTCACCGGGCCCCCCATCCGCAGGCGCGCAACGTTACCCGTTCGCAAAGAGCCTGTGAGGCAGCTGCGGCGGCGGGTTTGCGCCCCCGGCGGCGGGGGGATTCTCCGCGCATGACCGCACTCGCCGCCGCGTTCCCCTCGCTCCACGACATCTTCCATTCGACCGCGTTCGTGGTCGCCCGCAACCTCGCGATCTTCCTCGCGATCGTCTTCTGGCTCGCCCTCGCGTTCTGGGTCTACAAGGACGCGCGCCGGCGGGTCGACGACCCGTGGCTCGTCGGGATCGCGGCGCTGCTCGGGCTCGTGCCGCCGTACCTCGGCCCGCTCGTCTACCTGCTCTTCCGCCCGGCGGAGACGCTGGAGGACGTGCGCGCCCGCGGCGTCGAGCTGCGCGCGCTCGAGGAGCATCTCGGCCGCGGCCGCCCCGCGTGCCCGGTGTGCAGCAGCGCGGTCGAGACCGACTTCCTCGTCTGCCCGGTCTGCACGACGCAGCTCCGGCAGGCGTGCGCGCACTGCGAGGCGCCGCTCGAGCCGCTCTGGCAGATGTGCCCGTACTGCGCGCATCCGATCGAGCGGCGCGACGTCGAGGTCGACGTGGACGCCGCCCTCACCGCGGAGGCCCGCACGGTGGCGGCGCAGAACGGCCACGCCGACACCGGGACGCTCCGCCCGGAACCGCGCGGCGCCCAGACGTAGCGCGGAAGCCGACGCGGGGACTCGAACCCCGGACCCCATCATTACGAGTGATGTGCTCTACCAGCTGAGCTACGTCGGCAGGGTGAGCGCAGTGTAGCCGGGTCTAGGCTTCGGGCATGGCCGCCCGACCCCGCGAGCTGACCCCGGAGGAGATCGACGCGTTCCTGCGCGGGCAGCGGGTCGCGCGGCTCGGCTGCCGCGGGGCGGACGAGGTCTACGTCGTCCCGGTCATCTACGCGTGGGACGGGGCCGGGATCGTCGCGGTCACGACCGAGGGCAGGAAGGTCGAGCTGCTGCGGGCCGACCCCCGGGTCTGCGTCGAGGTGGACGAGTACGACGCGGACGGGCGCGGAAGCTGGCGCAGCGTGATCGCGCAGGGCCGTTTCGAGGAGCTCCACGGGGACGCGGTGGAGCCCGCGCTCGCCCTGCTGCGGGAGCGCTTCGCCCGCGTCGCGGGGCGCACGGCGGAGCGGCGCGGCGCCGGCGCGGGCGTCGTCGTCTTCCGCGTCGCCTTCACGGACGCGTCCGGCCGGGCCGTCGAACGCTGATTTCCCTGCATAAGCAGGGAATGAGAGATTGTTCGGAAATCGCAAAAATGCGATGTTTGGGAATGGACTCCCGCGCAACGCCGTTCTATAACTCGACAGGGCGGCCGACCATCGCGGGCCGACGCACATCCCGCGCCCCGGCCGACCAGGCGGCCGCGACCCTCGCGGCCCGACACGAGCGAAAGGGACTCAACTGAGCGACACGATTCATCTGCACGACCTCCCGCCTGCCGAGCGCCTGCTCGAGGAGGCCGCCGAGCGCGGCTTCGTCGAGGAGAAGGAGCTGCAGGCGCTTGCCGACGAGCACGAGCTGAGCGAGGACGACCTCGCGGCGCTGCGTGTCGCGCTCGAGGAGCGCGACGTCGTCGTGCGCGAGGACGAGCCCGCCGAGACGGTCAAGGCGACCCCGGCGGCGAGCACGGGCACGCTCGATCCGCTCCAGCTCTTCATGGACGCCGCCGGCCGCCACAAGCTGCTGACCGCGGCGGACGAGGTCGCGCTCGCGAAGCGCATCGAGCGCGGCGACGCGGCCGCGAAGGAGCGGATGATCAACTCGAACCTCCGCCTCGTCGTTTCGATCGCGAAGCGCTACCAGGGCCACGACGTGCCGCTCCTCGACCTGATCCAGGAGGGCGTGATCGGCCTGAACCGTGCCGCGGAGAAGTTCGACTGGCGCAAGGGCTACAAGTTCTCGACCTACGCGACCTGGTGGATCCGCCAGGCCTGCCAGCGCGCGGTCGCGAACCAGTCGAAGACCATCCGCATCCCGGTCCACGTCCAGGAGCGCCGGATCAAGCTCAACCGCGCCTCCGCGGAGCTGCAGGCGAAGCTCGGCCGCGAGGCGACGATCGAGGAGCTGGCGCAGGCGACGCGGCTCAAGCTGGAGCACGTCGCGGAGGCGCTCGACGCGGTCGACTCGGTCTCGCTGAACCAGGGCCTCGGCTCCGACGGCGACTCCGAGCTGGGCGACCTGTTCGCCGACGAGACGTCGACCGACCCCGCCGAGGAGGCGGTCGAGTCGGTGCGGCGGCAGCGCGTCCAGCGTGCGGTGTCCGAGCTGCCGGAGCGGCAGCGCCGGATCATCGAGCTGCGCTTCGGCTTCGACGCCGAGCCGGCCTCGCTGGAGACGATCGGCAAGGAGCTGGGCCTGACGCGGGAGCGCGTCCGCCAGCTCGAGAGCGACGCCCTCGCGCGGCTCCAGCTCGCCCTCGGCGACGAGCTGGCCTCGGCCGCGTAGCGAGAGGTCACACGAACCGCGAAGGGCCGGGAGCGATCCCGGCCCTTCGCACGCGCTCGTAGATCGCCAGCACGCGCTCCGCGACGCGCGGCCACGCGTAGCGCGCCGACGCCTCGCTGCCCGCCGCGCCCAGGCGCTCCCGCAGCGTCGCGTTGCCGAGCAGCTCGGCGAGCGCGTCCGCGAGCGCGTCCGGGTCGCCGGGCGGGACGAGCCTGCCCGCCTCCGCCGGCAGGACGTCGCGGTAGCCGGGGATGTCGCTCGCGACCACGGGCAGCCCGGCCGCCATCGCCTCGACGAGCACCATCCCGAAGCTCTCGCCGCCCCGCGACGGCGCCGCGAGCACGTCCGCGCGCGCCAGCTCCTCGCGGAGCCGCGCCTCCGGCACGCGCCCGAGCGCCTCCACCCGCTCGCCGCGCGCCGCGGCGGCGCCCGGCCCGACGAGCACGAGCCGCGGCTCGCCGGGGAGGCGCCGGAAGGCGTCGAGCAGCACCGGCAGCCCCTTGCGCGGCTCGTCGCGGCCGACGAAGAGGATCCGCCCGCCGGCACGCCGCGGCTCGAGCGCGGCGAGAGCGGCGTGGTCGATCCCGTTCGGCACGACCTCCGGCTCGCGCCCGGTGCCGCGCCGCGCGTACTCGGCCGCCGCCGGCGAGACCGCGACGAACGCGTCCACCCGCCGCGCCGCCGCGCGCACGAGCGGCGCGAACACCGCATACCAGAGCAGCGCCCGGCGGTACATGTGGAAGGTCGCGACCACGGGGACGCGCGCGGCGAGGAGGGCCGTCAGGCACGCAGCGGGCAGGAACGGCTCGTGCAGGTGGAGCACGTCGTACCCGCGCCCGCGCACCGCCCGCGCCGTCCGCACCACCGACCCGGGAGAGAGCGCGACGCGCTGCACGGAGCCGTTGCTCGGGATCGGGACGCCGCGACCGAGCCGGACGATCCCGCGCGCGCCCAGGTCGGCAGGCGCGAGGATCTCCGCCTCGACCCCGGCCGCGCCGAGCGCCGCGGCGAGCCCCTCGACGTGCCGCTGCACGCCGCCCGGAACGCTCCACGAATACGGACAGACGAGGCCGACCCGCACCCCGTCAGCCTACGAGGCGCTAGTGCCCGCGGCCGCGGCCGTTGCCGCCCGCGTTGCCGTGCTCGCCGCCGTTCCCGTTCCCGTTGCCGTTGCCGTGCGGCGCGTCGGCGACGGGCGGAGCCGGAGCCGGCGAGGGAGCGACGGTCACGTCGACCGGCAGGCTCGGGGCGGGCGGAGGCGTCGTGGCGGGAGGCGCCGGCGGAGTCGTGACCGGCGGCGCCGGGGGCGGGGCGGGCGCGCGGTCGGCGCGACCGGGCGCCGAGTCGCTCTTCCCGTGCTCTCCAGCGTTGCCGTTGCCGTTGCCGCTCGCCGCGGGCGCGCCGGAGCCGGAGTCGTCCTTCTTCGCCTGACCGGGCGGCACGGCCTGCCCGGGGCCGGCGTCGTCCTTCTTCGCCTGACCGGGCGGCACCGGCGGCGCGGCCGGCCCGGCGGCGGCGTCGTCCTTCTTCGCCTGGCCCGGCGGCGCGGCGGGCGCCTGCGCCGGCCGGGACGACTGCGCCGAGCGCGTCGCCTCGTCGTGCGCGGCCGGCGAGCCGCTCGAGCCCTTCCCGGCGCTCGTCTCGTTCTTCGCAGCGGCGGCCGGCGAGGCGGGAGCGGCGGGCGCCGCCCCGACGACCGGCGTCGCGGGAGGCGCCGGAGCGGCCGGCGCCGCGGGTGCGGCGGACGCCGCCTGCACGGCCGTGGTCGCGGGGGCGGCCGGCTCGACGATCCGCACGGGCCTGCCGGACGGCCCGGCGGACGCGGGACGGACGGCCGCAGGCCGCACCGGCGGCCGCGGACGCGCCGGCGAGACCGCCGCGGGCGTGTGCGCCGCCGGCCGCGACACCGATCCGGTCGCCGCCGGCGCCTGCACCGGGGTCGACGCGTGGTGGTGCAGCTCCAGGTGCCGCTCGACCGGCGCGGTCGCGGCGACGGTGGCGCCGGACACGACGGCCACGGTCGCGGCGACCTTGACCGCCGCGCCGCCGCCGAGCAGCAGCGACTTGATCCCGGCGAGCAGGTTGCCGAGGTCGGCGCCGCGCCGCACCCGCGCGGCCCGCGGCTGCGGCGGCTCCTCGAGCCCCTTCGCGAGCGAGCGCCGCGCGCGGAAGATGAGCGTCTCGACCGCCGCCTGCGACAGCTCCAGCTCCTCGGCGATCTCGCGGTAGGAGAGCCCCTGCCACTCGCGCAGGAGAATCGCCCGGCGCTGCGTCTCGGGCATCTGCTCGAGCACGTCCTGGAGGCCCATCAGCTCCTCGCCGCGCCGGCTCGGCGCCGGGGTCAGCTCCTCGACCAGCTCGAAGTCGGCCGGCGACTCGATGCGGCCGCGCCGCCACGAGGCGCGCCGCCGCGAGAGGCACACGTTCTGCGCGATCTTGAACAGCCAGGCCGCCTCCTGCTCCGGGACGACCCCGCGCTTCAGGCCGCGGAACGCGTTGAGGAACGTGCTCTGGACGGCGTCCTCGGCCTCCTCGCGCGAGCCGAGCTGGTGCTGGCAGTAGGCGAGGATCTGGCGGGAGTACTGCTCGTAGAGCGCACGCGTCGCGGCCGCCTCCTGGGCGGCGGGCGCCTCGACTCCGACGGCACGACCTGTGGACGGAACTGCGGCCACACGAGCTCCCTCGACGACGACTGGCCTGGCTCCGCCCGAGCCAGGGTTGCATCTTGCGTCACGCGGCGCGCGCGCGCAAGCCCCGCACGGTTACACCGCGGGGCTCGGGTTCCCTGCAAGCTCCCGTTGCAATCGCACGAGGATCGCCTCGAGCGCGAGCGGGGTGGAGACCTGCAGCTCCTCCGCGTCGCGCCAGGCGGCCCGGATCAGCTCGCACGCGCGCTCGGCGGCGGGCAGCCGCTCGCGCGTCGCGTCGGCGCGCACGTCGTCGAGGCGGTCGACGTGCACGACCGCCGCCTCCGACCCGGCGGCCGCGACGACGAGGTCGCGGTACCACCACTCCAGCTCCTCGAGCACCGCGAGCAGCTCGTCGCGCTCCGCCCCGCGCTGCGCGCGCCGCACCCGCTGCTCGGCCTCCCGCGCCGGCAGGTCGAGCCCGTCGAGCGCCGCCTCGGCCCCCTGCTTCGCCTCCGCCCCGCGCTCGGTGACGCCCGCGAGCAGCGTCTCGGTCGCGGCGAAGGAGTCGAAGCCGGGGTCGAGGTAGACCGCGCGCGCGACTCCGAGCAGCGCCTCCCGGCGGCGCGCGGACGCCTCGTCGAGCAGCCGCTCGGCCCGGTCGAGCCGCCCGCCGGCGACGCGCGCGATCGTCGTCGCCTCGTCGTCGGAGAGCTGCGGCGCCCGCTCGCGCACCGCCTCGAGCACCGCGCGCTCCGAGAGCCGCCGGAAGGGGACGAGCTGGCAGCGGGAGCGGATCGTCACCGGCAGCGGCCCGAGGTCCTCGGCGACGAGCACGATCGTCGCGTACGCGGGCGGCTCCTCGAGGTCCTTGAGGAGCGCGTCGGCGGCGTCCTCGTTCATCGTGTCGGCGCCGAAGACGAGGTAGACCCGCCGGTCGGCCTCGAACGGGCGCATGTGGAGGTCGCGGCGCAGCGCGCGGACGTCGTCGATCCGGATCTGGTCGCCGAGCGGCTCGAGCAGGTAGAGGTCGGGATGAGCGCGCCGCTCGACGCGCGCCGCGTCGCCGAGCAGCTCGGCCGCGAACCGCAGCGCCAGCTCGCGCTTGCCGACCCCGCGCGGCCCGTGGAAGAGGTAGGCGTGGACGGGCCCGTCCGCGACCGCCGCGGCGAGCAGACGCTTCGCCTCGTGCTGCTCAGGAACGGCGTCGAAGGCGCTCATGGACCTCCTGGTGGATCTCGTCGGCGGGGCGGGCGGCGTCGAGCACGTGGATGCGCTCCGGGAAGCGCTCCGCCAGCTCGCGGTAGGCGGCGTCGACGCGCTCCTGCAGCGCCGCGCCCTCGCGTTCCAGCCGGTCGGGCCGGCCGGCGCGGGCGGCGGCGGCCTCCGGGTCGAGCAGGAGCAGGAAGGTCGCGTCGGGCAGCAGCCCGCCGGTGACGGCGAGGTTGAGCCGGAGCACGGCGTCGATCCCGAGCCCGCGCGCGGCGCCCTGGTAGGCGAGCGAGGAGTCGACGTAGCGGTCGCAGACGACGACCGCGCCGCGCGCGAGCGCCGGCCGGATCAGCTCCTCGACGTGCTGGGCGCGCGACGCGGCGAAGAGCGCCGCCTCCGCCCACGCCCCCATCGCCGGGCCGTCGAGGAGGAGCGCGCGGACGCGCTCGCCCAGCTCGGTTCCGCCCGGCTCGCGGGTGAGCACGGCCTCGCGTCCCTCGGCCCGCAGCGCCTCGCACAGCAGCTCCGCCTGCGTCGACTTTCCCGAGCGGTCTGCTCCCTCGAAGGTCACGAACACGAGGCGCCTACGATACGCGGCCATGCGGGCGATCGTCACCGGCGGCGCGGGGTTCATCGGCTCGCACCTCGTCGAGGCGCTGCTCGCCCGCGGCGACGAGGTGCACGTCGTCGACAACCTCGCCACGGGTTCTCCCGAGAACGTGCCCGACCGCGCCGCGCTGCACCGGCTCGACATCGGCGACGAGCAACTCGGCCCGCTCGTCGAGAAGCTCGCGCCGGCCGTCGTCTTCCATCTGGCCGCGCAGGCCGACGTCGGCACCTCGGTCGAGCACCCGGCCTTCGACGCTGAGGTGAACGTCGTCGGCACGGTGCGCGTGCTCGAGGCGGCGCGCCGCACGGGCGCGCGCGTCGTCTTCACCTCCACCGGCGGCGCGATCTACGGCGAGTGCGAGCGACCCGCGCGCGAGCAGGACGCTCGGCGGCCGCTCTCGCCCTACGGCGCGTCGAAGCTCGCGGGCGAGGAGTACCTCGCCACCTGGAACCGCCTGCACGGGACGGGGCACGTCGTCTGCCGGCTCGCGAACGTCTACGGCCCGCGCCAGCTGCCGAGCCTCGAGGGCGGCGTCGTCGCGATCTTCCTGAACCGCCTCCGCGAGGGAGCGGAGACGACGATCTTCGGCGACGGCGAGCAGACGCGCGACTTCGTCCACGTCGGCGACGTCGCGGCCGCCCTGCTCGCGGCGGCCGAGGGCGAGGGCGTCTACAACGTCGGCACCGGCGTCGAGACGTCCGTGCTCGAGCTGCACCGGCTCTGCGCCGAGACCGCCGGCTCGCGGCAGGAGCCGCGGCTCGCCGAGCCGCGGCCCGGAGACCTCCGCCACAGCGTCCTCGACGCCGGCCGTGCGGAGCGGGAACTGGGGTGGCGGCCCGCACGCACGCTCGCCCAGGGGCTCGCCGACACCTGGGACTGGGTGCGGACCGTCACGTAGCAGGAGCCGCGTCGGCACCGGCGAACCGGGACCGGCCGTGGACCACGTCGCCCCGCTCGAACGCTCCTTCCCCTGGCGCGGCCTCGCCCTCGCCGCCGGCGCCGTCGCGCTCGCCGAGCTGGTCGCCCTGCTCGCGGTCGCCGGCGTGCGGCTCGCGCCCTCGCTCCGCTCCTCGCATCCGGCCGCGACGACGGCGGCGGCGGCGCCGACGCACACGACTGCCGCCCGCCACGCTGCGCCGACGCGCACCACCGCGACGGCGACGCCCGCGCCGCTCCGCCCCCGCTCCCGCGTCTCCGTCCTCGTCCTGAACGGCAACGGGATCACCCACGCCGCCGCGAACGAGGCGGCGGCCCTGCTGCGACGCGGCTACCGCGCGGCCGGCTCCGCCGACGCCGCCAACCACGACTACGCGCGCTCGCTCGTCCTCTTCGCGCCCGGCTACGAGCGCGAGGGGCGGCGGCTCGCCCGCGACGCCGGCGCGAAGATCGTCGGCCCGCTCGACGGGATGAAGCCGTCGCAGCTCAAGGGGTCGCAGCTCGTGGTGATCCTCGGGGACAGCTAGGCGGCCAGACGCCGAGCACCTCGTGCCGGGCCTGGTCGAGCAGGCCGCACGGCGTGCCGGCGGGGCCGTAGCGGTCGTAGCGCCACGACTTCGAGAGCGCCTGGTAGGCCTGCGGCCACGCGTCGTGGGCGGCGTAGAAGCTGCCCAGCTCCCACCACGTCTCCGACGACTGCGGCTCGAGGCTCACGGCGTCCCGGTACAGCTCGAGCGCCCGGAAGGTGTCGCCGCCGGCGTCGACGTACGCGGCCCACGTCGTCAGCGCGTCGGTCGAGAGCGGGTTGTAGGAGTGGGCCCGCTTCGCGCCCGCCTCCGTGCCCGCGGCGAGGGCGCGCTGCGCGAGCCAGGGCGCCGCGAGCGAGTAGACGACCCCGAGCGAGGCGAGCGCCGCCGCGGCGGCGACGAGCGGGCGGCGGACGGGCTCGCGTTCGCGCGCAGGCTCCCGCCCGATCGCAAGCCCGGTCGCGAGCAGGAGCGGCCCGCAGGTCGCGAGGTAGCTCCAGTCCATGTCGACGACGGTGTGGACGGCGAACGCCGCGACCGCGACCCCGAGCGCCGTGACCGCGGCCCGCTCCGGGCCGGCGGCGCGCCGGCGGGCGGCGACGATCCCCGCCGCGGCCGCCGCGGCCGCGCCGAGGTAGAGGAGGAAGCCGACGATCCCCAGCTCGCCGAGGAGCTGCAGCGGCACGTTGTGCGCCTCGTCGCTCGTGACGAGCGCCGACTGCCGCAGGCGCAGGTCGGTGAGCTTGAACGTCCCGGCGCCGGTGCCGGCGAGCGGATGGTCGGCGAACGCGCTCCACTCCTCCTGCCACCACGTCCAGCGGTTGCTCGAGTTGAGGCTGAGCGTGCGACCGGAGCCGGAGCGGATCTGGCTCGTGACCGGGTTCGCGAAGGAGTGCCAGATGCGGCCCGAGAAGGCGGCGGCGGCGGCGATCGCCGCGACGGCGAGGACGATCCCCGCGACGGCGGCGGCCCGCTCGACCCGGCGGCGCGCCTGCTCCGAGACCGTGTGCGTCGCGAGCCGCGCGGTCGCGACCCAGACGAGCGCCGCGGCCGCGAGCACCGCGGCGGCGAAGATGCCGCCGTCGCTCGCTCGCGTGCCGCGCGGCTCGCCGTCGCCGGTGATCCCGGGCAGCGCGAGCGCGACGCCGAAGAGCGCGACCGCCGCGCCGCCGCCGAGCGCGAGCGCGACGAGCCCCTCCACCCGCTCGCGCGAGAGCAGGAGCCACGCGACCGCCGCGAGCACGGCGAGGACGACGCCGACGCGCGAGTAGGTCAGCAGCGTGACGAGCCCTGCGGCGAAGAGGAGGACGACCCCGGCGGCGCGCTCGCGCCGCCGCCGGCGCGGCGCCGCGAGCCAGAGCGCGAGCGGCACCCCGACCGCGCCGAGCAGCGCCAGCTCGTTCCAGTAGCCGAGCGGCGCCCGCAGACGCGAGAGGCGCCCGTAGTCGGGGTAGAGCGCCGGCACGCACTTCGCGAGCAGCGCCCAGCCGTAGAGGAGCCCGAGCAGGACGGCCGCCGCGCGGGCCGCACTCGCGGCCGGGCGCCGCAGCCTGGAGGCGAGCACGACGCCGGCGAGCGCGAACGCGAGGTAGACGAGCGTCCGGTTCGCCGCCTGCCAGGAGCGGTCGGGCGAGAGCGACCACGCCGTCGAGGCGGCCGTCCAGACGGCGAGCCCGGCGAGGCAGCCGAGGAACGCGCCGCCCGCGCGGCCGGGCCGCACCGCCGGCGCGCGGCCGACGAGGGCGGCGGCGAGCGGCAGCACCGCGGCGCCGAGCGCGAGCGCGCCGATCCAGACGAGCCGGGAGAGGTCGCCCGCGTTCGCGAAGAAGAGAGCGCAGAAGGCGGCCGCGAACGCCGCCGCGCCGGCCACGGACGGCCTGCCGAGCGGTTCACCCGCAGCGTCCACCGGCGAGGACGCTAGCATCGCGAAAACACCCGGACGCGCCGCTCACAAACCGTTTACAGGGGGATAACGGCGTGAAAATCCACGTTCGGGAGACTGAGAACGTTGTCCGGGCGGGACGTGTCGTCCCGTGCGGACGCTCCAGGGATGAGGCAGACGACGCGACAGCGGGAGACGACGAGGGGCATCCGCCTCGTCGCCGTCGTCGCCGCCCTCGGGCTCGGGCTGCTCGCCTTCGGCGCGGCCGGCGCGAGCGCGAAGGAGCGGAGCCTCACGTCGGCGACGAACACGTGCTGGAAGGACGTCGTCAACGACTGGCTCCAGCACCAGCCGAACGTGCTCGGCACCTACGACCCGGCCTGCTACTCGCAGGCGATCCAGCACCTCGCCGAGTACCCGGACATCCAGCAGTACTCGAACGCGCCCGACGACATCCACCGTGCCTATCTCGCCGCCCTCCGCGACGGGCGCGGCGGCGGCCCCGGCTCCGGCTCCGACCTCGGCGGCGGCGGCCCGGCCGGCCCCGGCGGCGGCGACGGCGACGGCCCCGGCGGCGGCTCCGCGGCGAGTCAGCAGCCGCCGGACAAGGGCGTCGTGACGAAGCTCTTCGACGCGGTCGGCCCGGGCGACGCGCAGTCGATCCCGCTGCCGCTCCTCGTCCTCGCCGGACTCGCGGTCCTGCTCCTGCTCGCCGCGGGCGGCACCTGGCTCGCGAAGCGGATCCAGGCGCGGCGGATGACGCCGGCGCCGGCGCCCGCCGGCTCCCGGCGCCGCTGAAAACCGCCCGCTGAGCGGGCATTTCGCCCGCGCGAGCCATTCCGTCCGAGCCGGGGTCTACGGTCCCTTCCCCCGTCGGCCGACCGCACGCCGGCGGACGAGGTCGAGAAGGCTCAGCAGGCTACAGTTGGAGAGGGGAAGAAATGGCGAGCGTCGAGCAGGTCACGGGCACGGAGCAGACGGCCGAGGAGGTCGTGAACACGGTCGTGGAGGAGGGCGCGCGGCTCGGTGTGCGGCGCTTCTTCACGATCCCGGGGCGCGACCCGTTCGACGAGATCGAGTGGGAGACGCGCGACGCGCTCATCCCGGGCCGCAACGGCCCGGCGTTCGAGCAGCGCGGCGTCGAGTTCCCGAAGTTCTGGTCGCAGACGGCGACGAACATCGTCGCCCAGAAGTACTTCCGCGGCCGCCTCAGCTCGCCGGAGCGCGAGTCGAGCGTCAAGCAGATGATCGGCCGCGTCGTCGACACGGCGCTCGCCTGGGGCAAGCAGGGCGGCTACTTCGCCGACGACGAGGAGGCCGAGACGTTCGAGGCCGAGCTGAAGGCGATCCTCGTCAACCAGTACGCCTCCTTCAACTCGCCGGTCTGGTTCAACGTCGGCTTCGAGGAGAAGCCGCAGTGCTCGGCCTGCTTCATCCTCTCGATCGACGACTCGATGGAGGCGATCCTCGACTGGATCCGCCGCGAGGGCGTCATCTTCCGCGGCGGCTCCGGCTCGGGCGTCAACCTCTCCCGCCTGCGCTCGTCGAAGGAGCAGCTCTCGAAGGGCGGCCACGCCTCCGGGCCGGTGTCGTTCATGCGCGGCGCCGACGCGTCGGCCGGCACGATCAAGTCGGGCGGCAAGACGCGGCGCGCGGCGAAGATGGTCGTCCTCGACGTCGACCACCCGGACATCGAGGAGTTCGTCTGGTGCAAGGCGAAGGAGGAGCGGAAGGCGCGCGTGCTCGAGCAGGCGGGCTACGACATGTCGCTCGACTCGCCGGACTGGGCCTCGATCCAGTACCAGAACGCGAACAACTCGGTGCGCGTCTCCGACGCGTTCATGGAGGCGGCGACGCAGGGCCAGGAGTTCAACCTCGTCGCGCGCACCGACGGCACCGTGCTCGAGACGGTCGACGCGCGCGACCTGCTCCGCCAGATCGCGGCGGCGGCGTGGGAGTGCGCCGACCCGGGCGTCCAGTACGACACGACGATCAACGCGTGGCACACGCTGCCGAACACGGGCCGCATCAACGCGTCGAACCCGTGCTCGGAGTACATGTCGATCGACGACTCGGCGTGCAACCTCGCCTCGCTGAACCTGATGAAGTTCCGCAAGGAGGACGGCGAGTTCGACGTGGAGGCGTTCGAGCACGCGGTCGACGTCGTCTTCCTCGCGCAGGAGATCCTCGTCGGCTACTCGTCGTATCCGACGCCCGAGATCGAGCGCAACGCGAAGCGGTTCCGCCAGCTCGGCCTCGGCTACGCGAACCTCGGCGCGCTGCTGATGGCGCGCGGCCTCCCCTACGACTCGGACGAGGGGCGGGCGTACGCGGCGGCGATCACGGCGCTGATGACGGGCCGCGCCTACCGCAAGTCGTCGGAGATCGCGTCGCGGATGGGCCCGTTCGCCGGCTACCAGGTGAACCGGGCGCCGTTCATCGGCGTGATCGCGAAGCATCGCGCCGCGGTCGGCAACATCCAGCACGCCGACTCGGTGCCGGGCGACCTGCTCGCCGCGTGCCGCAAGGCGTGGGACGAGGCGCTGAACCTCGGCGAGGTGCACGGCTACCGGAACGCGCAGGCGACGGTGCTCGCGCCCACCGGGACGATCAGCTTCATGATGGACTGCGACACGACCGGCGTGGAGCCCGACTTCTCGCTGGTGAAGTCGAAGAAGCTCGTCGGCGGCGGCGAGATCACGATCGTGAACAAGACGGTGCCGATGGCGCTGGAGCGGCTGGGCTACGCGCCGGCGGAGATCGACGAGGCGGTCGCGTTCGTCGACGAGCGCAACACGATCGTCGGCGCGCCGAAGGTGAAGACCGAGCACTACCCGGTGTTCGACTGCGCGGTCGGCGACCGGGCGATCCACTACCTCGGCCACGTGAAGATGATGGGCGCCGTCCAGCCGTTCATCTCGGGCGCGATCTCGAAGACGGTGAACATGCCGGAGGAGTCGACGGTCGAGGACGTGATGAGCCTGTACGTCGACGCGTGGAAGCTCGGCGTGAAGGCGATCGCGATCTACCGCGACAACTGCAAGGTCGCGCAGCCGCTCTCCAGCTCGGGCAGCCAGACCGCGGTGGCGACGCCGCCGGTGCCGGTGCACGAGCGGAAGCGCCTGCCGGACGACCGCACCGAGGTGGGCCGCAAGTTCCGCGTCGGCGAGTACGAGGGCTACATCCACGTCGGCACCTACGACGACGGCAGCCCGGGCGACATCTTCGTCGACATCGCGAAGGACGGGACGACGCTGCAGGGCCTGATGAACTCGCTGATGATCGCGGTCTCGATGGGCCTGCAGTACGGCGTGCCGCCCGAGGTGTACGTGTCGAAGCTGTCGCATCTGCGCTTCGAGCCGTCCGGGATGACGAACGACGCCGACATCCGCGTCGCGAAGTCGATCGTCGACTACATCTTCCGCTGGTTCGGCAAGCGGTTCCTGACCGCCGAGCAGCAGGAGGAGGCGGGGATCCTGTCGGCCGAGGTGAAGGCGCGCCTGGCGGAGCGCTACGCGAACGGCGACGACACGCCGCCCGCGGCTCCGCTCGAGTCGCCGCCCCCGGGCCAGACGGCGCTCTTCAACAGCTACGAGGACGCCGTCGAGTGCGCCCGCTGCGGCGGCCGCATGGTGCGCACGGGCAGCTGCTACACGTGCCGCGACTGCGGCACGAACACCGGCTGCAGCTGA
>DASSND010000004.1:0-2434 GCA_035688315.1 Gaiellaceae bacterium
CAACCCGAACTCGTTCGACGGCCGCGGCAACTACTCGCTCGGCGTCCGGGAGCAGATCATCTTCCCGGAGATCAACTACGACGACATCCAGCAGGTTCGCGGCCTCGACGTGACGATCACGACCAGCGCCGAGACCGACGACCACGCGTTCGCGCTGCTGCAGGCGCTCGGCCTGCCGTTCAGCGGCGACGACGGGAGAAGGGAGCAGTAGATGGCGAAGAAGTCGCTCGTCGTCAAGCAGTCGCGGCCGCAGAAGTTCAAGGTTCGCAACTACACGCGCTGCAACCGGTGCGGCCGGCCGCGCGCCGTGTTCCGGAAGTTCGGCCTCTGCCGGATCTGCCTGCGCGAGCTGGCGCACCAGGGCGTGATCCCCGGCATGACGAAGAGTTCCTGGTAGGAGAGACGCAGTGCTGACCGATCCGATCGCAGACATGCTCACCCGCATCCGCAACGCCAACAAGGCGCTGCACGAGCGCGTGGAGATGCCGACCTCGAAGATGAAGGTCGAGATCGCCCGCCTCCTCAAGGAGGAGGGCTACATCCGCGACTATCACGTCGAGAAGGGCGAGTCCTTCGATACCCTGGTCGTCGACCTCAAGTTCGGCCGAAACCGCGAACGGGTGATCTCCGGCCTGAAGCGCGTGTCGAAGCCGGGCCGCCGGGTCTACGCGAGGAAGGACCGCCTTCCGCGCGTGCTGGGCGGGATGGGCGTCGCGATCCTGTCCACGTCTTCCGGTCTCGTCACCAGCCGGACCGCGCAGGAGCGCGGCATCGGCGGCGAGGTCGTGGCTTTCATCTGGTAACGGCATGAGCAGAATCGGCAGAGCACCCATCCCGATCCCGGACGGCGTCACCGTCACGATCGAACCTGCGCGCGTGGCCGTCACCGGCCCGCTCGGCGCGCTGCAGCAGCAGGTGCCGCAGCGGATGAAGATCGAGCAGGGCGACGGCGTCGTCACCGTCACCCGCCCGACCGAGCGCGGCGAGGATCGCGCCCTGCACGGCCTGACGCGCACGCTCGTCGCGAACATGGTCGAGGGCGTCACGAAGGGCTTCGAGAAGCGCCTGGAGATCCAGGGCGTCGGCTACCGCGCCGCGCTCAAGGGCACCGACCTCGAGCTGCAGGTCGGCTACTCGCACCCGGTCACGGTCAAGCCGCGCAACGGGATCACCTTCGAGGTGCCGGCGCCGACCCAGATCGTCGTCAAGGGCACCGACAAGCAGGTGGTCGGCCAGACCGCCGCCGAGATCCGCAAGGTGCGCCCGCCCGAGCCCTACAAGGGCAAGGGCATCCGCTACGAAGGGGAGTACGTGAGACGCAAGGTGGGCAAGCGTGCCTGAGACCCCTGGCCGCACCCCGCTCACGGGCGGCGGCGGAGCCGCCCTCCGCGGCGTGCTTTCGCCGCTGGCCGCGCGTGCCTGCGCTCGCTCGGCTCGGCCGTACCACTCGTACTGTCCTCACCTCGCTCGCGTGTCCCGCTTGCCAGCGACGAACCAGGAGTCTCAGGATGCCTAGCCTCAGCGTCAGGGAGGCGCGCCTGCGCCGGCACCGTCGCATCCGCGGCAAGGTGCGCGGCACGGCCGAGCGCCCGCGTCTCGCCGTCTTCCGCTCCAACCGCGGCATCGAGGCCCAGCTCGTCGACGACGACGCCGGCCGCACGCTCGCGTCCGCGTCGCACCTCGGCCTCGCCACGTCGTTCGAGGGCGACAAGAGCGCGCAGGCGGCCGAGGTCGGCAAGGCGCTCGCCGCCGCCGCGAAGAAGGCCGGTATCGAGTCCTGCGTCTTCGACCGGGGCGGCTACCTCTACCACGGACGCGTCAAGGCGCTCGCAGACGGCGCCCGCGAGGGAGGACTCAGGTTCTGATGGGAGCGATGGACTACACCGAGACGCGCGAGCTGAAGGAGCGCGTCGTCGAGATCAACCGCGTCGCCAAGGTCGTCAAGGGCGGCCGGCGCTTCTCCTTCACGGCGCTCGTCGTCGTCGGGGACGAGGTCGACCGCGTCGGCGTCGGCTACGGCAAGGCGCGCGAGGTGCCGCTCGCGATCACGAAGGCCGTCGAGGACGCGAAGAAGAACCTCTTCACGATTCCGAAGCACGGCTCGACGATCACGCACGAGGTGCTCGGCAGGTTCGACGCGGCCAGGGTGCTCCTGCGTCCTGCTTCCGAGGGAACCGGCGTCATCGCCGGCGGCGGCGTGCGCGCGGTGCTCGAGCTCGGCGGCATCCGCGACGTGCTCGCGAAGTCGCTCGGGACGACGAACCCTATCAACATGCTGAAGGCGGCAGAGATGGCGCTGAAGCAGCTGCGCCGGCCGGAGGAAGTGGCCAAGGCGCGCGGCAAGCAGATCTCCGAGGTGCTGCCGCTGCCGAGCACGCCTCCCGTCGAGGAGGAGACTCCGGAAGAGGAACCGGAGCCCGCAGCTCAGGTAGCC
>DASSND010000007.1:0-4462 GCA_035688315.1 Gaiellaceae bacterium
GAGCCCGCTCCCGCCCCGGTGCCCGCGCCCGCGGTCCCGTTCTGGAAGCGGGAGCTGCACGTCGGCCGCCCGAGGGCGCCCCGCGCCCCCCGCCCGCGCGTCCGCCTGCCGCGCCTCTCGCCGCGCCTGCCCTCGCGCCGCCGCGTCGGCGGCGCCGAGCGGATCGTCGGCCTGAAGATCGGCGGCTCCCAGATCGCCGCCGCCCGCGTCGCGAACGACGGCGTCGCCTCGCTCGAGCAGGTCGCGCGCAGGCCGCTCCCGGCCGGGGTGGTCGTCGGCGGTGAGCTGCGCGAGCCGGAGCGGCTCGCGGCGGAGTTGCGCGCCTTCTTCGCGGAGCACAAGCTTCCGCGCCGCAACGTGCGCCTCGGGATCGCGAGCGCGCGCATCGGCGTCCGCATCTTCGAGATCGCCGGGATCGAGGACGAGCGGCAGTTCGAGAACGCCGTCCGCTTCCGCGCGCAGGAGGCGCTGCCGGTGCCGCTGGACGAGGCGGTGCTCGACCACCGCGTGCTCGGCGAGAGCGTCGACGACGAGGGCCAGATCGTCCGCCGCGTCCTGCTCGTCGTCGCGCACCGGGATCTCGTCGAGCGCTACGCCGCCGCCTGCCGCGCGGCCGGGCTGTCGCTCGCCGGCGTCGACCTCGAGGCGTTCGCGCTCCTCCGCTCGCTCGGGGCCCCGACGGATCGCGGCGGCTCCGCGCTCGTCGCGGTCGCGCTCGGCCACGACCGCACGACGCTCGCCGTCTCGGACGGCCGCATCTGCGAGTTCACGCGCGTGCTCGAGTGGGGCGGCTGGGCGCTGAACGTCGCGCTCGCGCGCGTCCTCGACTCGACCCCGGCCGAGGTGGACGGCCTGAAGCGGCGCCTCTCGCTCGCCGGCGCCCCGCCGCCCGACGGCCTGACGCAGCAGCAGGCGGATGCGGCGGTGGAGGCCATGCGTCGCAGCGTCGAGTCGCTCGCGCGCGAGCTGGTCGCCTCGCTCCAGTTCTACCAGGCGCAGCCGGGCAGCCTCGGGATCGGCGAGGTCGTGATCACGGGCGGCACGGCCCGCCTCGGCGGCCTCGGCGAGGAGCTGGAGCGGCTGCTCGGCGTCGGCGTCCGCGTCGGCGACCCGCTCGGCCGCCTGCGGGTCGCGAAGCCGGTGGACGACGACGAGCTGGGCTCGCTCGCGGTCGCGATCGGGCTGGGAATCGAGGATTAGTCATGCGCGCCGTCAACCTCCTGCCGCGCGACACCCGCAGCTCTCGGCGCGGGCCTTCCGTCGACCCGCTGCTCGGCGCGGGTGCGGCGCTCGCGCTCGTCGTCTGCTGTGCGCTCGGCGCCGGCTGGCTGACCGCGCACTCGCGCGCGGCCGCCGAGGCCTCGAAGCTCGCCGACGCGCAGGCGGTGCTCGCGTCCGTGGGCGCGGCTCCCGCGAAGCCCGCGGAGAAGCCGTCGAAGCCGATCCTGCCGGTGCCCGCGGTGACGGCCGAGCAGCAGCCGCGCCTCGACGCGGTCGCCGGGGTGCTCGCCTCCCGCACCGCCTGGGATCGGGTGCTGCGCGAGTTCGCCCAGATCGTCCCCTCCGACGTGACCGTCTCGGGCGTGACGATGGACGCGCCCGACCCGACCGCCGCCACGCCCGGCGACTTCGAGCTGAACGGGACGACCTACTCCCACGACGGGGTGGCGCGGCTGCTCTCGCGGCTGATGCTCGTCCCCGATCTCACCGACGTCTCGCTCTCGAAGAGCACCGCCGACCCGGCGCTCGGCGTCGTCTCGTTCACGATCGACGCGCAGGTGAAGGGGACGGGCGCATGAGCGCGCTGACGCGTTCCCGGCCGGCGCTCGTCGCGCTCGTCGCGACGGCGAACCTCGTGCTCGCGGGCGCGGGATGGCTGCTGGTCGTCTCGCCGCAGCGCCACCACGCCGCGGAACGGGCGCACGCGGTCGAGGCGGCGCAGGCCCAGATCGAGCAGCTGCGCGCGGCCGCGCGCACCCCCGGCGCGACACCGCGGCAGGAGCCGATCCGCACCGCCGACCTGTACCGGCTCGCGAAGGCGATGCCGTCCGACGCCGACCAGCCCGACTTGCTGCTCCAGGTCGACCAGATCGCGCGCGCCGCGGGGGTCACCGTCCTGACGATCCAGCCGGGGACGCCGACGGCCGCGAGCGGCTACACGGTGCTCCCGGTCTCGCTCACGTTCAGCGGCGACTTCTTCGGGCTGACCGACCTGCTCTACCGGCTGCGGAGCCTCGTCTCGGTGCGGCACGGCGCGCTCGACGCGACCGGCCGCCTGTTCTCGGTCAGCGAGATCCAGCTCGACCCGAGCGGGACGGGCCGCGACCTGACGGCGCAGGTGACGGTGAACGCGTTCACGTTCGGCACCGACGCGGCCGTCACCGGCGCGGCGACGACGGCGGCGACGACCACCGACACGACGTCCACCGCGACGACCGGCGACACGACGACCACGAGCGGCGAGTAGGAGAGGAGCTGGCGATGCCACGGAAGCGGAACGGCGACGCGGCGAAGGCGAAGGCGGCGAAGCAGAAGAAGATCCTGTTCGTGCTCGTCGGCGTGCTGCTGCTCGCGCTCGTCTACGCGTACCACACGATGAGCGCGCAGGGCTCGAGCGCGCCGGAGCCCGTCGCGGCCACGACCCCCGCGACGACGCCGGCGACGACCCCGCCGGCCACGACGACGCCTGCCGCGCCCGCGTCCACGACTGCGACGACGACCGATCTGCCGGCGCCGGTGCTCGTGGCGGCGGCGCGCCCGAGCGCCGACAGCGGCCAGCTCGAGTCGTTCTCGCGCTTCGCGAGCAAGGACCCGTTCTCGTCGGAGGGCCCGAAGACGACCGTCGCGGCCGGCTCGGCCGCCGGCGGCGGGACTGCGTCGTCCGCGTCCTCGCCGTCGGGCGCGAAGAGCCCGGCGACGCACGCCCCGAAGGCGCCGGTGGCGCAGCCGACGGGCGCGGTGATCGCCGTGAACGGCGTCGCCGGCCTCGTCACGGTCGGCTCCGACTTCCCGATGTCGACCGACCCGGTCGAGAGCGGCCTCTTCCATCTCGTCGGTCTCACCCGGACGACGGCGAAGGTGTCGGTGGTCGGCGGCTCGTACGCGAGCGGCGCGGCGACGCTGACGCTGAAGGTGAACCGGCCGGTGACGCTCGCGAACACCGCCGACGGCAAGCGCTACACGCTGGAGCTGTTCCCGCAAGGGACGGCGGCGCCGGCGACCCAGACGGCGACGACGGGAACGGCCGCGCCGTGACGTCGTACGCGTACACCGCGATCAACGCGCAGGGCGCGGAGATCGAGGGCGTCGTCTCGGCCGCGGACGCGGCGGCGGCGCGCGAGCAGCTTCGCCGCAGCGGCCTACTCGCGCAGCGGCTCGACGAGGTCGCGGCGGGCGCGGGCCTCGCCGAGAAGAACATCTCGTTCGGCAAGCGGGTGAAGCCGAAGTCGCTGCAGGTCTTCTCCCGCCAGTTCGCGACGATGATCGAGGCGGGCCTGTCGGTGGTGCAGGCGCTCGTCGTGCTCGAGGACCAGACGAGCGACGCCGTGCTCGCCGACGTCGTCACGCAGCTCCGGCACGACGTCGAGGGCGGCCTGCTGCTCTCGCAGGCGATGGGCCGCCACCCGAAGGTGTTCACGCGGCTGTACGTGGCGATGGTCGAGGCGGGCGAGGCCGCGGGCGTGCTCGACGTCGTCCTCGACCGGGTCGCGTTCCAGATCGAGAAGCAGGAGACGATCCGCCGCCGCGTCAAGGGGGCGATGATCTACCCGACGATGGTGCTGATCTTCGCCACCCTCGTCCTGATCGGGATGCTGATGTTCCTCGTCCCGATCTTCGAGCGGATCTTCGAGTCGCTGAACGGGCAGCTGCCGATGCTGACGCAGATGGTGGTGCACGCGTCGAACCTGCTGCGCGGCTACTGGTTCGTCGTGCTGCCGCTGCTCGCCGCGTCGCCGTTCCTGTTCCGGCGCTGGAAGCAGACCGAGTCGGGCCGGCGCACCTGGGACGCGTTCGTGCTGAAGGTGCCGATGAAGATCGGCGAGACGGTGCTCAAGGTGACGATGGCGCGCTTCTCGCGGACGCTCTCGACGCTCGTCGCCGCGGGGGTCGACATCCTGAAGGCGCTGGAGATCACCGGCCAGACGGCGGGCAACTACCTCGTCGAGCAGGCGCTGGCGGACGTGCAGCGCCGCGTCCACGCGGGCGCCGGGATCTCGCAGCCGCTCGTGGAGAACGAGATCTTCCCGCCGATGGTCGCGCAGATGATGAAGATCGGCGAGGAGTCGGGCGAGCTGGAGAAGATGCTCGGCAAGATCGCCGACTTCTACGAGGACGAGGTGGACGCGTCGATCGCGTCCCTGACGAGCATCATCGAGCCGGTGATGATGATCCTGGTCGGCGTCGTGGTCGGCGTGATCATCATCGCCATGTACCTGCCGATGTTCAAGATGCTCTCGCTCGT
>DASSND010000039.1:0-43579 GCA_035688315.1 Gaiellaceae bacterium
GTCCCAAGGGTTGGGCTGTTCGCCCATTAAAGCGGTACGCGAGCTGGGTTCAGAACGTCGTGAGACAGTTCGGTCCCTATCCACCATGGGCGCTGGAGCTTTGAGAGGAGTCGTCTCTAGTACGAGAGGACCGAGACGAACAGACCTCTGGTGTATCAGTCGTCGCGCCAGCGGCGCTGCTGATTAGCCACGTCTGGACGGGATAACCGCTGAAAGCATCTAAGCGGGAAGCCCACCTCGAGATGAGAGCTCCCATCCCCTCGAGGGAGTAAGGGCGGTCGAAGACTACGACCTTGATAGGCGGGACGTGTACGCACAGCAATGTGTTCAGCGGACCCGTACTAATTGCCCGAGGTCTTGATTTGAACACCGGTGGAGTCGCTATGGAGTTTTGAGGGTTGCTCGCAGCCGCACACCACGCGGCGCGCGCCTCGACAATTCGGCGGTCATACCGGCAGGGAGACACCTCTTCCCATTCCGAACAGAGAAGTTAAGCCTGCCAGGGCCGATGGTACTCGGAGAGCAATCTCCCGGGAGAGTAGGTCGCCGCCGATGTCTTTCGAAGAGGAGCCGCGAGAGCGGCTCTTTTTCGTGGTCCGACGGCGCGATCAGGCCGCCGACATCTCGCGCAGCTTCTCGCGCCAGGCCGGGTCGAGCTCGCGCAGCCGGCGCACGCGCTCGGCGACGGGCGGGTGCGTGACGAAGAGCGCCGCGAGCCCGCGCTCCATGAACGGGTTGATCGTGTAGAGCGGCTCGGTCGCCGGGCTGCCGGCGAAGTCGACCAGCTCGGCGGCCTGCTCTAGCCGCGTCAGCGCGTCGGCGAGGCCGTGCGGCGAGCCGCACAGCTGCGCCGCCGCCCGGTCGGCCTCGAACTCCCGCTTCGGCGAGACGAGCAGGTGCACGCACGCGGACGCGACCGGGCCGAGCACGAAGAGGAGCGCACGCTCGAGGAAGCCGCCGATGCGGCTCGCCTCGAGCATCGCCGCCGCGAGGACGACGACCGCGGTCTGCACCTGGACGTCGTGCTGGCGCACGTGGGCCAGCTCGTGCGCGAGCACGCCCTCCAGCTCCGCGGGCGTGCACGCGGAGACGAGGCCGGCGCTGACCGCGAGCGCCGAGCTGCTGCGGCCGCGGCCGGTCGCGAGCGCGCGCGGCAGCCCGTCGGGGATCAGATGGAGCCGCGGCTTGACGACGCCCGCCTGGGCGGCGAGCCGCTCCACCGTCGAGTGGAGGAGCGGCGCCTCGGCGAGCGGCAGCTCCCGCGCCCCGACCATCCCGAGCACGACGCGGTCGAAGACGGCGTACGCGCCGCCGAGCAGCAGCAGCGCGCAGAAGACGAAGATCGAGAGCAGGCGGACACCGCCGAGCGCCCAGCCGACGAGCGCGAAGAGGCCCACGAGGCCGATCGCGAGCAGCCACGCCTTCAGCAGGTTGCGCGCGGCGACGACGGCGCGCACGGTCTACCGCTCGTCGTCGGCGGCGTCGTCCGGGCCCTCGTCGTCGAGCAGCCCGCGCGGCGGCCAGTCGTCGTTCTGGGGCGCGTCGCAGCGGCTCGAGCAGTGGAGGGAGGCGATGTTCTGCAGCGGCACGAGGATGTGGCCGTTCAGCTCGATGTGGGCCACTTCGTCGACGTAGCAGTACGCGGTGAGCACGCCTTCCTGGTACTCGCCGCCGAAGAGCGCGACCTCGACCTGCTCGCCCTTGTACTTGCTCGTGTAGTCCTCCACGTGGCGGTCAGTCTAACGGCCGGAATGCGCCCTCCTCGTAGGCGCAGAGCCACGTGCCGCAGTTGGCGACGACCGGCTGCGCGATGCCCGTCACGGCCGCCTGGACGCGCCGCAGCGAGCCGCCGTGGGAGACGACGAGGACGCGGCCCGCCGGGTGCCGTTCCGAGATGCGCCGGAGGGCGCGGAGCATCCGCTCGCGGTGCTCGCCGCTCGTCTCGCCCGCGAACTCGACGCGGTCGCGCTCGAGCGGGGTGAGGCCCTCCCAGGTGCCCCAGTTCCGCTCGCGAAGATCGGGATCGAGCACGACCGGCAGGCCGAGCCGCTCGCCGACGATCTCCGCGGTCTCGCGGGCGCGGGCGAGATCGCTCGCGTACACCGCGTCGAACTCCTCGCCGGCCAGCTCGGCGGCGAGCTGCTTCGCCTGGCGGCGGCCGTACTCGTTCAGCGGCCGGTCGGTGTGCCCCTGCAGGCGCCCCGCGGCGTTCCAGTCGGTCTCGCCGTGGCGAACGAGCAGGAAGGTGGTCATTCCGGGCTAGGGTAGTCGCATGGACCTCGGCCTCCGCGGCAGCGTCTGCCTCGTCACCGGCTCGACCGGCGGGATCGGCGCCGCGACCGTCGAGCTGCTGCGCGCCGAGGGGGCCACGGTCGTGACGACGGGGCGCAGCGGCGGCGACGTCCGCGCCGACCTCGCGGAGCGCGGCGAGCCGGAGCGGGTGGTCTCCGAGGTGCTGGAGCGGTACGGCCGCCTCGACGTGCTCGTCAACAACGTCGGCGGCACCCGGATCCGGAAGCTCGACGAGCTGACCGACGACGACTGGCAGGCGTCGTTCGAGCTGAACCTGATGAGCGCGGTGCGCGCGACACGGGCGGCGCTGCCCGGGATGCGCGAGCGCGGCGGCGGGACGATCGTGAACGTCTCCTCGACCGCGGCGAAGCGACCCTCGGGCGGGATGCCCGACTACTCGGTGATGAAGGCCGCGCTGCTCTCGTTCTCGCGGCTCGTGGCCGACCTCTACGCGAAGGACGGGATCCGCTGCAACGCCGTGACGCCCGGCCCGACCGCGACGGACGCGTGGCTCGGCGAGGGCGGGCTGGCCGACCAGCAGGGCGACCGCGACGAGGTGCTCGCGAAGGTGGGCGCCGGCCGGCCGCTCGGGCGGCTCGCCGAGCCGGGCGAGATCGCCGCCGTGATCGCCTTCCTCTGCTCGGCGCGGGCGAGCTACGTCACGGGCGCCGCCTGGTCGGCGGACGGCGGCACCGTGCCGATCATCCTCTGAGCGCCGGCCCGCTCCCCGGGCGTGCCCAGGCACCGTCACGAGAGTGTGACGACGCTGCGGCGGGCCGGGCGCGGGCGCTTCCCGCCTTCCGGCACGAGGGCTAGATTGGGTTGCATGCCCAGGCTGGCCGGACACGTCGCGGAGTCGTTCGCCGACGCCGTGCGCGAGCACGAGGAGCGCTGGCTCTCGCCGCTCGCCGTGCGCTCCTACGAGAGCCGCGGCCGCGCCGCGCCCGAGGAGGAGTGCGGCCTGCGGACGCCGTTCCAGCGCGACCGCGACCGGATCGTCCACTCGAAGGCGTTCCGGCGGCTCCGCCACAAGACGCAGGTGTTCGTCGACCCGGAGGGCGACCATTTCCGCACCCGGCTCACCCACACGCTCGAGGCGGCCGGGATCGCGCGCGGCGTCGCGCGCGCGCTGCGGCTGAACGAGGATCTCGTCGAGGCGATCGGGCTCGGCCACGACCTCGGCCACCCGCCCTTCGGGCACGCGGGCGAGCACGCGCTCGACGAGCTGCTGCGCGAGCGCGGCGGCCGCGGCTTCCGGCACAACGAGCACTCGCTGCGGGTCGTCGAGCGTCTCGAGCGCGACGGGCGCGGGCTCAACCTGACGTGGGAGGTGCGCGACGGCATCCTCAAGCACACCGGCGACGAGGAGCCGGAGACGCTGGAGGGGCGGATCGTGCGCCTCGTCGACCGCGTCGCCTACATCAACCACGACATCGACGACGCGATCCGCGCCGGCCTGCTCGCGCCCGGCGACCTGCCGCGCGAGCAGATCGCTGTGCTCGGAGAGACCGGGTCGCGGCGGATCGACACGCTCGTCCACGACCTCGTCGAGCATTCGGCCGCCGCTGGCGACGTCGTCCAGGGGGAGGAGGTCGGCGGGGCGATGCTCGCGCTGCGCGCGTTCATGTTCGACCGCGTCTACCTGCGCCAGGACCACGCGCAGGCGCGCGAGACGATCCGCCGCGTCTTCGCCCACCTCGTCGACGAGCGGGGCGACGACGTCGAGAGCGCGACCGACTACCTCGCCGGCATGACCGACCGCTTCGCGCTCGCGTACGCGGCGGAGCTGCCGTAATGGCTCGGATCAAGGACTCGTCGGTCGACGCGGTGAAGGCGGCGGCCGAGATCCTGCCCGTCGTCGAGGACGTCGTCCGGCTGCGCAAGTCCGGCGGCACCTGGAAGGGGCTCTGTCCCTTCCACCAGGAGCGGACGCCGAGCTTCACGGTCTCGCCCGCGCGCGGCACGTTCAAGTGCTTCGGCTGCGGGGAGGGCGGCGACGCGATCAGCTTCGTCGAGAAGCACGAGAACCTCGACTTCGTCGGCGCGATCGAGTTCCTCGCCCGCCGCTTCGGCGTCGACCTGGAGTACGAGGAGGCCTCGCCCGAGCAGGAGCGCCGCCGGCAGCGCGAGGAGCGTCTGCGCGCGCTGCTCGAGCGGGCGGCCGGCTTCTACGCGCGCGTGCTCTGGGAGTCGGAGCAGGGCGCGGCGGCGCGCGACTACCTCGCCTCGCGCGGGCTCGGCGAGGAGGTGTGCCGCGAGTTCCGGCTCGGCTACGCGCCGCAGGGCGCGACGCTCTCGCGGCGCGCGCTCCAGGAGGGCTACACGCAGGAGGAGCTGCTCGCGGTCGGGCTCGCGAACCGGCGCGGCAACGACTACTTCCAGCGGCGGATCGTCTTCCCGCTCGCAGATTCGCGCGGCCGCGTCCGCGGCTTCCAGGCCCGCAAGCTCCACGACGACGACCCGCTGCAGGCGAAGTACGTGAACTCGCCGGAGGGCGAACTGTTCCGCAAGGGGGACATCCTCTACGGCCTCGACGGCGCCCGGCAGGCGATCGCGAAGGAGGATCGCGGCGTCGTCGTCGAGGGGAACACCGACGTGATCGCGCTCCGGCAGGCGGGCTTCCAGCCGGTGGTCGCGTCGATGGGGACGGCGCTGACCGAGGCGCAGCTGAAGGAGCTGGCGCGCCTGACGAAGCGGCTCTTCCTCTGCTTCGACGCGGACGCCGCCGGGCAGGACGCGACGCTGCGCGGGATGGAGCTGGCGGTGCGGCAGGGCTTCACCGTGCGGGTCGTGCCGCTGCCGCCCGGCACCGACCCGGCCGACGACCCGGACGCGTTCCAGCGGGAGCTGGCCTCGCCGGTCAGCTACCCGGTGCACCGCGTGCGGCTCGAGCACGCGCGCGCGAGCGATCGCGAGTCGGCGTTCGCGGCGATCCGCGCCTTCCTCACCTCGCTGCCCGACTCGCCGGAGCACCTCGACGCGATCCGGGTCGCGGCCGACCTGCTCGACCTGCCGCCCGAGACGCAGGCGGGGCTCGCGCCCGCGCGCGGCAGCTCGCGCACCGCGGGAGTCGTCTCGCCGCGGCTGCTCGACGCGGGCAGGCGGCTCGAGCGGAGCGCGCTCGCCGGCGTCGCCGCGCACGAGTCGCTGCGGGCCGAGCTGGAGCTGCTCGGGCCGGAGCACTTCGACGACGAGCTGCACCGCCGCGCCCGGGCGCACCTGCTCGGCACGGAGGGAGCCGACGGCGAGCTGACGCCGCTGCTCGCGGAGCTGTACGCGCTCGCCGACGAGGAGCGGATCGGCGTCGAGACGGCGCAGCAGTTGCTCCTCCGCCTGCGCGAGCGGCGACTGCAGCGGGAGCTGGCCGACGCCGACGGCGAACGGCTCGTCGACCTCCAGCAGCTGCTCCTGAAACTCCGCGAACGCATCCAGGCGTTCGCCTGAGCCTCGCTACAATGGCCGGCGCCGATCCCCGGTAGCTCAATTGGCAGAGCATCCGGCTGTTAACCGGAGGGTTGTTGGTTCGAGTCCAACCCGGGGAGCTTCCGCCCGCGCGTGACCGAGACGATCCTGATCGAGCGCCGCTTCCGCGGCCCGGCGAACTCCGCGAACGGCGGCTACACCTGCGGGCTCGTCGCCGAGCTCGTCGGCGGGCCGGCGGAGGTGACGCTGCGCGTGCCGCCGCCGCTCGACACGCCGCTCGCCGTCGAGCGGGACGGCGACACGGTGCGCGTGCTGGACGGCGAGACGCTCGTGGCCGAGGCGCGTCCGGGCGACCCGGCGCTCGAACCGCCCGAGACGCCGTCGTTCGCGGAGGCGGAACGGCTCTCGGCGGCACACCCCGGCGACCCCGAGCATCCGTTCCCGGGCTGCTTCGTCTGCGGCCCGGGCCGCGAGCCCGGCGACGCGCTCGTGCTGCGTCCCGCTCCGCTCGGGGGCGGGCGCGTCGTCGCCCCGTGGCGCCCGGGCGAGGAGCTGCTCGCGGGAATCCCGCCCGAGCGGCTCGCCTGGGCGGCGCTCGACTGCCCGGGCGGCTGGGCCGTCCAGCCGGACGCGAGCCGCGGCATCAGCCTGCTCGGCCGCCTCACCGCCCGCGTGCTCGCGCCGCCGCGGGCGGGCGACGAGTGCGTCGTGGTCGGCTGGCCGCTCGGCGGCGAGGGCCGCAAGCTCCACGCCGGCACCGCACTCGTCCGCGGCGGCGAGCTGCTCGCGATCGGGCGAGCGGTGTGGCTCACGATGCCGCCCGGCATCCGAGACAGCTGACCTTGTACGCTCCCGACTCGTGAGTGACGGCGGGCAGCAGTTCGAGCAGCTCCTGCGGCGTCTCGGCGAGGTCAACGACGTCGACAAGGCGATGGGGCTGCTGGTGTGGGACGAGGAGACGAAGATGCCGCCGCTCGGCGCGGCGGCGCGCGCGGAGCAGCGGGCGACGCTCGCACGGATCGCCCACGAGCTGGAGATCGACCCGGCGCTCGGCGAGCTGCTCGAGAATCTGCGCGGCTTCGAGGCCGAGCACGAGCCCGAGTCCTTCGAGGCGAGCGTGATCCGGATCGCCCGGCGCGACCACGAGAAGAACGTGCGCGTCCCCGCCGAGCTGCGCGCCGAGATGACCCGGAACGCCTCGCTCGGCTACCGCGCCTGGCTCGAGGCGCGCGAACGCAAGGACTTCGGCGTCCTGCTGCCGTGCCTCGAGCGCAGCCTCGAGCTGATGCACCGCTACGTCGCGTGCTTCGACCACGACGGCGACCCGTACGACGTGCTGCTGGACGAGTACGAGCCCGGGATGACGGCGGCCGAGGTCGACGCGGTGTTCGACCGCCTCAAGGCCGAGCTGATCCCGATGGTGGCGTCGGTCGCCGAGCCGGTCGACGATTCGTGCCTGCACGGCCGCTTCCCGGTGGACGCGCAGCGCCGCTTCTCGCTCGCCGTGCTCGCCGCGTGGGGGATGGACGGCGACGCGTGGCGGCTCGACGGCACGGTGCATCCGTTCGCCGGGTCGATGGCGCCGACCGACATCCGCCTGACGACGAACTTCCACGAGGACTCGCTGCACGGGGTGCTCTCGTGCATGCACGAGTTCGGCCACGGCCTCTACGAGCGCCAGGTCGACCCGCGCTTCACCCGCACGCCGCTCGCCCGGGGCGTGTCCTCGGCCTTCCACGAGTCGCAGAGCCGGCTGTGGGAGAACCTCGTCGGCCGCAACCGCGCGACCTGGGAGCATTTCTACCCGCGCCTGCGCGACGCCTTCCCCGAGCACTTCGCCGACGTCTCCGTCGACACGTTCCACCGCGCGCTGAACAAGGTGGAGCCGACGATGCGGCGGGTCGACTCCGACGAGGTGACGTACTGCCTCCACATCGTCCTCCGCTTCGAGCTGGAGCGGCAGATGCTCTCCGGCGAGGTCGCGCTCGCCGACCTGCCCGACGCGTTCGACGCGAAGATGCGGGAGTACCTCGGCCTGACGCCTGCCGACGCCGTCGAGGGCGTGCTCCAGGACGTGCACTGGTCGGAGGGCGGTTTCGGCTACTTCCCCACCTACGCGCTCGGCAACGTGATCTCGGTGCAGCTCTGGCGGAGCGCGGAGGAGGCGCTCGGCGACCTCGACGCGCAGTTCGCGCGCGGCGAGTTCGCGCCGCTGCGGGAGTGGCTCGGGGAGCACGTGCACCGCCCGGGCAGGACGCTCGAGCCGCAGGCACTGCTGGAGCGCGTGACCGGCAGCAGGCTCGACCCCGAGCCGTACCTCGGCTACCTGCGCGGCAAGCTCGAAACGCTCGCGGTGGGCGTTCGCTGAGCCGCTAAGATCGTCTCGTGAGCTGGCTGTACATCGCCCTGCTCGCGCTCGCCGTCGCGGTGGTGGCCGGAGCGGAGTGGCCGCGCGTCGAGGAGCGCTTCGGCGCCGACACGCGACGCCGACGGCAGCGCGCGCGGCGGAAGGCGAAGACGAGCCTGCGCGTCGTCCACGACGACAGCGACGACTTCGCGGCGAGCGTCGAGCGCGACCTCGCCCGCCTGCCCACGATCGACGAGCGCGAGCACCGCTAGCCCGGCCGACGAGCCGCTACGGCTTGACGGTCACGGTCGCGCGGAACACGCGCGTGTTCGGCAGCACCGGGCCGACGTCCTCGCTGTTCTTCGTCTCCTGGTAGTCGGAGGCGTGCAGCGTGACGACGTGCGCGCCCGGGACGAGCGTCGTCGTCTCGAGCGAGACGATCCCGTGCGCGTAGTGGAACGGCACCTGAATGCCGTCGCGCTGTACCGACAGCGACTGCGGGTCGACGCCGGAGCCCGGGTCGGTCACCGCGAGCCGGACCGGCTGGCCCGCCCGCACCGTCGGGCTCAGC
The DNA here is from genome assembly GCA_035688315.1 of Gaiellaceae bacterium. Lineage (GTDB taxonomy): Bacteria > Actinomycetota > Thermoleophilia > Gaiellales > Gaiellaceae > Palsa-739. Next base: position 8,634 of record DASSND010000039.1, read on the forward strand.
AGCTTCACCTTCGGCGGGGTCGTGTCGTTCACCCAGAGCCGGAAGAGGAAGCGGCCCGGCCTCGCGCCGGCGGGCGTGTCGAAGACGATGTCGTAGGCGCCGCGCGTCGGCAGGATCGCGCCCACGACGGGGTAGGGGTGGGGCAGTCCCGCGTACGGGTTGATCGCGGCGGGGAGGCCCGCATAGCCGGTCAGCCGGTTCTCGTCGCCGGCGCGCACGACGCGCGGCGAGACGACCGAGCCGGCGGTGTGGGTGAGGACGACCGCCCCGAAGTTGGCGATTCGCTTGCGCACCGTGAACCGGAACACCTGCTCCGGCCCGGACAGGTTGATCGGGACGCCGCCGGTGATCCCGTGCTCCGGGTACCGGTACGAGTTGACCCGGGCCGGCTTGCCGACGGTGTCGCCGCGGTAGAGCCCCGGCTTCGTCAGGGTCGTGTGCGCGTCGCGGGAGAGCTGCGGGCGCTCGACGCGGAACCAGAACGGGATGCGGCGCCGCTCGCCGTCCCGGGAGAGCACGACGAAGCCGGTGGCGTCGCCCTCGGCGGCACCCGCCGGCACGCGCAGCGTCAGCTCGAGCGTCGTCGCGGGCGTCACCGTCGCCGCGTCCGGGGTGAGGGTGACGCCGGCGGGCGCCGACTGGATCGCGACCGCCACGCTCCAGGGATCGAGGCCGCCGCCCGCGTCGGTGACCGCGAGCGACCGCGTCCCGACGAAGCCGCCGCGGACGAGGCCCCACGTGAGGTTCGCGGGAGCGGTGAAGACGAGCGGCCGGTCGGCGCGTACGAGGTCGATCCGGCCGCCGCCCTCGCGGGTCGCGGCGACCTCGGTTCCGGTGCCGGGCACGTGGACGGGGTCTCCCGTCGACTCGAGTGCCGACTTGACCTGCTCCACGGTCCAGGTCGGGTGCCGCTGCTTCAGGAGCGCGGCGGCGCCGGCGACGTGCGGGGTCGCCATGCTCGTGCCGTCCCAGACGTCCCAGCCGTTGCGCGGGATCGAGGAGAGGATCCCCTCGCCCGGGGCCGTGACGTCGGGCTTGAGCAGGAGCGAGATCGGTGTCGGGCCGCCCGAGGAGAAGGAGGCGATCTCGTCGGGGGTGGCGCCGTCGCCGTCCTCGCTCGACGCGGCCGCTGCGATCGCGTTCGGCGCGTTGGCGGGCGAGCCGACGGAGCCGTGCCCGGTGGCGCCGTAGTCGTTCCCGGCCGCCACGACCGGGACGACGCCGGCGGCGGCGGCGTTGTCGAGCGCCGTGACGACGATGTCGCGCGACGGCTCCACCTCCGGCTCCCCGAGCGAGAGGTTGATCACGTTCATCCCGTCGGCGACCGCTTGGTCGATGGCCTTCGCGATCTCGGGCGCGTTGCCGTCGAGCCCGTAGTCCTCGGTCGGGACGGTCAGCACCTTGTAGTTGCCGAGATAGGCGCGCGGCGCGACCCCCGACACCTTCACCCGGCCGCGCGGGCCGTTCGCGGTCGTGCCGTCGTCGCCGGCGGCGATCCCGGCGACGTGGGTCGCGTGCTCCGACCACATCGGGTCGAACGGGGCGGCCGCGTACTTCCAGGAGGTGGACGGCGAGGGGTAGGCGCGGGCGACGATCACCTTCGGCGTCGTGTACGCCGTGTTCCCCTTCGGGAAGCCGGGCGGGTACGCGTAGCCGGCCGGGTTGAAGAACGGGTGCGTCTGGTCGATCCCGTCGTCGACGATCGCGATCTTCATCCCCTGCCCCGCGGTGGCGAGGTCGGGGCCCCAGAGCGCGGTCGCGCCGATCAGCGCGGGCGTGCGGTTGAGCGCGCCGGCGACGGCGCGGCCGGCGACCTGGTCGCGGAGGGTGTGGTAGGTGACCTGCGGCCAGACGGTGACGCCGCGGAGCGCGTGCAGCCGCGGCAGCTCCGCGTGCGGGAGCACGACCGCGAGCCCGTTGAGCGCGACCCGGTAGCGCCAGCGGACGCGTGCGTCGGGCACGATCGCGGCGATCCTCCGCTCGAGCGCGCGCTGCGAGGCGGCGAGGTCGCGGAGGTAGGTGCGCGCCGCGGGCGCGCGGAGGTCGAGCCCGCCGTTCGCGCGAGCGGCGGCCGCCCGCGCGAGCGGCGGCCGCGCGAGCGTCACGACGACCTCGTCCAGCTCGCCGCCGCGCGGCGCGGGCGCGCCGCCGGTCGCGGTCAGGCAGGCGCCGCCGAGCAGCGCGAGCGCCGCGAGGAGAGCCAGGAGCGAGGCGGGGGAGAGGCGGCGCAGGTCCGCCATGGTACGCGCGAGAGCGAGGTCCGGCGCATCCGCGCGCGGCTACACTGTGCGTCCGCGCGGATGTGGCGGAATTGGTAGACGCGCACGGTTCAGGTCCGTGTGGGGGAAACCCCGTGGAGGTTCAAGTCCTCTCATCCGCATCGCAGGAGTGCCGCTAACGCGCCGCGCCCTCGGCGCGCGCGTCGAGTCTCGCCTCGAACGCGCGACGGAGCAGCTCGCCGGTCAGGTCGCCCGTGCGGCGCGGGATCGGCTCCCGCTCCACCTGGACGACCGACACGATCTCGCCCGTCCGCTCGCCGTGCAGGCGACGGTACGCGTCGTCCTCGGAGAAGACGTGGCCGGGGCGGTGCCGCGGGCGGAACAACCGCATGCGCCTCTCCTACCACGTCGGCGGGAGCGACACAAACCGGCTACGCGGCGAGCTGGACGTCCGCCTCGGGGTAGAGCACGCGCCAGACGCGCAGGTAGATCTCCAGCTCGAGCCGATCCGCCTCGTCGCCGGACGCGGCGACGGTCAGCCCGCCGGACCCGTCGACGATCGCGTCCTGGCCGAGGCTGGCGAGGAACGCCGCGAGACGGTCGGTGTACGCCGGGTCGTTGAGGACGAGCTGCATCGGGGGTCGAACGAGAGAGCGATAGCCGCAGGCCGCATCGTCGCTCGCGATACCTCCTCCGGGCGACACTCCGAAAGGGGAGCCTCGATCCCTCGGACGAGGGATTTGCTAGGCGAGCAGCGCGAGGACGTCGTCGGCGTGCGTCGCCGGCTTCACGTCGTGGAGGATCTTCGCGACGGTGCCGTCGGCGGCGATCACGAAGGTCGAGCGGCGCACGCCCATGTACGCCCGGCCCATGTACTTCTTCTCGACCCAGACGCCGTAGCGCTCCGCGACCTCGTGACCGTCGTCGGCGAGCAGCGTGAACGGCAGGTCGTACTTCTGCTTGAACTTGACGTGGCTCTTCTCCGAGTCCGGCGAGATGCCGAGCACCACCGCGCCGGCGCGCTCGAACTCGCCGTACGCGTCGCGGATCCCGCACGCCTGCGTCGTGCACCCGGGCGTGTCGTCCTTCGGATAGAAGTAGAGGACGACCGGCTTGCCGCGCAGGTCGCCGAGCCGCACCGTCTCGCCGGCGTCGCTCGTGAGCGTGAACTCCGGGGCGGGCTTGCCTTCCTCGACCACGAGCGGAGCCTACCCGTCCGCGCCGTCTCTGCGGCCGGGTAGCGTTTCGCGCCGATGCTGTCAGCTCACCATGCGGTCGCCTTCCTCGTGATCGCGACCACGTTCAGCGCGGCCGCCGCCGGAGGCTGGGCCTACTGGCGGCGCACCGAGCCGCGCGGGATCCTCACGCACCTGCTCGCGCTCGCGCAGACCCTCCTCGTCGCCCAGGTCGGGCTGGGCCTGCTGCTCCTCTCCGGCAACCACCGCGCCCCGGAGCGGCTCCACTACCTGTACGGGACACTCTCGCTGCTCGCCGTGCTCTCGCCGTGGCTCTACGCCCCCGCCGACCGGCGCGGGCGGCTCGCGTGGTTCGCCGGCGCTACCGTTGTCGCCGGAGCGCTCGCGGTGCGCGCCTACATGACCGGGACATGAGGGACTTCTTCGCCAGGATGAACCCGTTCGCGCGGGGGCTGCTGATCATCGCGGCGATCGCGGCCGTGGTCGTCGTGCTCCAGCTCGAGGCGACGCTCGTCGCGTTGCTGATCCTCGCGCGGGTCGCCTTCCTGCTCGCGATCGCGTACTTCGTCTTCCTGATGTGGCGCGAGCGGCGCGAGGGGATCTCGATGTGGCCGCTGCGCGCCCGTGCCGTCTTCTACGGCGCCGCCGTGCTCGCGGTCGCCGACGTCGGCGTGTACTGGTACGGCGGCGCCGTCGGGCTGCAGGTGCTCGCGTTCGTCGCCGTCCTCGTCTGCTGCGGCTTCGCGATGTGGCGCACCTGGCGCCACCAGCACACGTACTCCTGAGCGCTCGCCGCGCCCGTACCGGCGGCGTCAGCCGAGGTGCGCGGCGATCGCGTGACGCCAGTGCTCGAGGAACGCCTCGTAGCCGGCCGCGAACGCGTCGACCGCGTCGTTCGCGGCCGGATCGAGGGCGGTGAGGTCGTAGCCGACCGTCGCGACGGTGCCGCCGTTCCCGTCCGGCTCGCAGCGGACGGAGACGCGGCCGGCGCGCTCGCCGGGGGTGACGCGCGAGTACTCGAGCTCGCGCGGCGGCTCGCAGCGGAGGACCGTCCAGATCGTCTCGTTCGTGAGGAACACCGTGCCCGCCTCGGGCGCGTCGCCGGCGGGGTAGCGGGGATCCCAGCCGTGCGACCACGCACGCTCGCCCTCCGGCGTGAACAGCTCGAACGCCTGCTCGGGCGGCAGCGCCACCGGAACCGCGCCGCTGAGCCGGACGCGCCGGCAGGCCGGCACGTCTACGCCTCGACGCGGGCGGAGGCGCCGTCGAGCGCCGCGAGCGCCTCGCGGACGGGCAGGTGGCGGCCGACGAAGATCGGCGTGTCGCGCTCGGTGTAGCGCGACGCCTCGCTGTGCCGGAGCCGCAGCATCAGGTGCATGAAGTCGGCCGGCTCCTCGCACTCGAACGCGGTCATGAACTCCTGGTCGTCGATCCCGAACGAGTACGTCGTGTGGTTCTTGATCCCCGGGAACTCCTCGCGGCCGATCGCCATGTGCTCGTCCATCGCGCGCTGCCGGTCGGCCTCCTCGAGCGCGTACCAGGGGCGCACCTTCACGAACGGGTAGACGACGAGGTAGGGGAGCCCGTGCGGCGTGATCTTGCGCGCCTTGCGCGCGTTCGTGTACTGCGAGGCCTTCGTCGTCGCCAGGTAGGAGTACGGCGTCTCCAGCCAGCCCGCGAGCGGCGTCCCGTTCAGCGCGGCGCCCAGCTCGCCGAGGTCGTCGTAGCGCTGCGTGATCTTCCAGAAGAAGAAGTCGGTCTCCGGACGGACGCCCGCGGTCGTGTAGCAGCGGAGATGGTCGAACCGGTCGGCGAACTCCTCGACGACCTCCGCGAACGCGTCCTTGTGCGCCTGGCGCTCCTCGAGCGGGAGCCGCCGCCACGCCGGCTCGACCCGGTAGAAGGTGTAGGCGACGTACTGGCCCTCCACGGCGTCCATCGTACCGGCGCCGCTACGTTTGCCCGGCGATGCCCGGACGGGTCGAGAGCCAGCTGAAGACGCTCCCCGCGAAGCCGGGCGTCTACCTCTTCCGCGACGCGCAGGGCGAGGTCCTCTACGTCGGCAAGGCGAAGTCGCTGCGCCCGCGCGTGCGCTCCTACTTCCAGAAGACGACGGACGGGCGCGCCCAGATCCGCCAGCTCCCGGGACGCGTCGCCGACGTCGAGGTGATCGTCACCGGCAGCGAGGTGGAGGCGCTCCACCTCGAGCAGAACCTCGTCAAGCGGCACCGGCCGCCGTTCAACGTGCGTCTCCGCGACGACAAGTCGTTCCCGTACATCGCCGTCACCGTCGAGGACGAGTACCCGCGAGTCATGTTCACGCGCGAGCGACACCGGCCCGGCGTGTGGTACTTCGGCCCGTACGCGAACGCGAAGAAGGTGCGCGAGACGCTCGACGTGCTCAACCGCGTCTTCCCGTACCGGCCGTGCGAGGGGCCGAAGCCGGGCCGCCACAGCGGCATCCCGTGCCTCGACTACCACATCGACCGCTGCCTCGCCCCCTGCGTCGGCTACGTCTCGAAGGAGGAGTACCGCGCGATCGTCGACGGCGTGATCGAGTTCCTCGCCGGCGACGTGAAGCCGATCCAGCGCGAGCTGCAGCGGAAGATGGAGCAGGCGGCCGTCGAGGAGCGCTTCGAGGACGCGGCCCGCTACCGCAACCGGCTCTTCGCCGTCCAGCACCTCGTCGAGCGGCAGGCGGTCGAGCGGCAGTCGGTCGGCACCGTCGACGTGATCGGGTTCGCCGCCGAGGACGACCGGGCCGTCGTCCAGATCTTCCCGCTGCGCGGCGGGCGCATGGTCGACCGCCACTCGTTCCACCTCGAGAACGTCGCCGGGCAGGACGTGACGACCGCGCTCGAGTCGTTCGCGCTCGAGTACTACGGGAACGCGCCGAGCGTGCCCCCGCAGATCGTCGTGCCGCGCGCCGCCGGCGACCTGTCGGCGCTCGCCGAGCTGCTGACCGAGAAGCGCGGCGCGCGCGTCGAGGTGCGCGTCGCGGAGCGCGGCGAGAAGCGGCGGCTGCAGCAGCTCGCCGACGAAAACGCGCTGCACGTGCTGCGCAGCGACCTCGCCGCCGGCGAGCAGAAGCGGCTGCGCCGCGTCGAGGCGCTCGAGAACCTCCGCGAGGCGCTCAACCTCGAGGCGCTGCCGCTGCGGATCGAGTGCTACGACATCTCGACCGCGATGGGGCAGGACAACGTCGGCTCGATGGTCGTCTTCCAGGACGGGCTGCCGAAGAAGGCGCACTACCGGAAGTTCGGCATCCGCGGCCAGGCGGGGATGGACGACTTCGCCGCGATGGCCGAGATGATCGCGCGCCGGTTCGCCCGGCTCTCCGCCGACGCGGCGGCCGACGCCTACGACGAGTCGTTCGCGGCGACGCCGAACCTCGTCGTGATCGACGGCGGCAAGGGCCAGCTCTCGGCCGCGCTCGCGGCGATGCAGGCGTACGACCTGCCCCGCGTCGCCGTGATCTCGCTCGCGAAGCGGGTCGAGGAGGTGTTCGTCCCGGGCCGGGCCGGGCCGATCGTGCTCTCCCGCCACGACCCCGGCCTGCAGCTGCTGCAGCGGATCCGCGACGAGGCGCACCGGTTCGCCGTCGGCTTCCACCGCCAGCGGCGGGAGTCGCGCGGGTTCGCATCCCTGTTCGACGAGCTGGAGGGGGTCGGCCCGGCGCGGCGGCGCGCGCTGCTCGCGCACTTCGGCTCCGTCGACGCGATGGTGGCCGCGAGCCCCGAGGAGCTGGAGGGCGTGCCCGGGGTGCCGGCGAAGACGGCGCGGAAGATCTACGCCCAGCTGCATAAGACCGGGCGGTAGGGGAACGGCCTCCGAAAAGGAGGTGGACATGCCCCAGGGCAAGAGTCACGGCCCGTCCGTGAAGGACGACCGCCAGTACGAGGCGCTGCGCCGCCAGGGCGCGAGCAAGGAGAAGGCGGCCCGGATCGCGAACGACGGCAGCCGCAGCTCGACCGGGCGGAAGGGCGGCAGCGCGAGCCGCTACGAAGACCGCTCGCGGGACGAGCTGTACGAGAAGGCGAAGCAGGTGGGGATCGAGGGCCGCTCGAAGATGAGCAAGGGCGAGCTGATCTCCGCGCTCCGCAATCATTAGGCGCATGCGCCTCGCACTGCTCGCGCTCGCAGCCGGCGCCGCGCTCGCGGCGGCGGCCGGCTGCGGGTCGGGCGGCGGGCAGGCCGCGACGACGGCGTCGCGGACCGCTGCGGCCGGGCCGAGCCCGGGGCAGGTGGTGCGCCGCTTCGTCGCGGCGGCGGCGCGAAGCGATGCGCGCGCCGAGTGGGCGCTGCTGACCCCCGCGGCGAAGCGCCGTGTCGGTCCGTTCGAGCGCTTCCGCAACGGCACCGCGACCGAGCTGTCCGAAGGGCTCGGCACCTTCGAACACGCGTCCGACCTGCGCACCGCGCTCTCCTGGCCGTTCGCGACGACGCCGTATGCCGTCGCCGGGGTCGCCGCCACCCGCACCGCCGAGGGGACGCGCGAGTTCTCCGCCTGGGCGGTGCCGCTGCGCCGCGCCGGCGGCTCCTGGCTCGTCGATCTCCTGCCGCCGCTCGAGCTGACCCCGCTCGGGCCGGCGGGGCCGCCGACGGCCGCCTCCGTGGAGATCTCGTTCCGGCTCGACGGCTCCGCGAAGCCGACGCTCGTCCAGCTCTGGGTGGACGGGCACCCGCGGCCGCTCGAAGCCCACGGGCGCCGCTACGTCACCCGCTTCGCGCCGGGGGCGGGAAGGCACGTCGCGATCGCCTACGCGCGGGCAGGCGCGCGGGCCGGAGCGGTCGCGTGGACGTTCCGCGAGCGCGGCTGAGTCCGCCGCGCGGCTTGCGGAGGTCTTACAGAGGCCTCAAGGATCGCTAACGCGCGCGGCGTAGCGTCCCGGCGGATGCGGGGCGTGCTCCATCTGATCGCGGACGACCTCGACGGCCACGACTGGTATCTCCGGCTCCTGCGGGAGACGGTCGCCGACGTCGTCGCGTTCGCCGCCCGCTGGGCCGCCTTCGAGGCGTACGTCGACTCGCTCGGCGGCGCCGACGAGGCGCCGAACCGCTAGCGCCCCGCGTCCGGCTCCGGGCCGAGGAACGGGTAGCGGTAGTCGGTCGCCGGCACGAACGTGTCCTTGATCGAGCGCGGGCTCACCCAGCGGATCAGGTTCCAGAGCGAGCCCGCCTTGTCGTTCGTCCCGGAGGCGCGCGCGCCGCCGAAGGGCTGCTGGCCGACGACGGCGCCGGTGGGCTTGTCGTTGACGTAGAAGTTGCCCGCCGCGTAGCGGAGCCGCTCCCGCGCCGTCTCGACCGCGCGCAGGTCGCGCGCGAAGACGGCTCCCGTGAGGCCGTACGAGGTGCCCGAGTCGATCAGCTCGATCGCCTCGTCGTAGCGGGAGTCGTCGTAGACGAACGCGGTCAGCACCGGCCCGAACAGCTCCTCGCGCATCGTCCGGAAGCCCGGGTCGCTCGTCTCGATCACCGTCGGCTGCACGAACCAGCCCTCGCTGTCGTCGTAGGAGCCGCCGGCGATCACCTTCGCGGTGCCGCCGGACGCCTTCGCCTCCTCGATCGCCTCCTTCTGCGTCGCGAACGAGCCGCCGTCGATCACGGCGCCGACGAAGTTCGAGAAGTCGGAGACGTCGCCCATCCGCATGGTCTCGATCTCGTCGCAGACCCGTTCGCGCACCTGCGGCCACAGGCTCGCGGGCGCGAACACGCGCGACGCGGCCGAGCACTTCTGGCCCTGGTACTCGAACGACCCGCGCAGGATCGCGGTCGCGAGCGCGTCCGCGTCGGCGCTCGGGTGGGCGAGGATGAAGTCCTTGCCGCCGGTCTCGCCGACGATCCGCGGGTAGTTGCGGTAGCCGGCGATGTTCGCACCCACCGTCCGCCACATGTCCTGGAAGACGGGCGTCGAGCCCGTGAAGTGGATGCCGGCGAGGTCGGGGCTGGCGAGCGCCGGGTCGCCGACCTGGGCGCCCGAGCCGTAGACGAGGTTGATCACGCCCGGCGGCAGGCCCGCCTCCTCGTAGAGCTTCATCAGGAACCAGGCGCTGAACGCCGCGGTCGAGGCCGGCTTCCACACGACGGTGTTCCCCATCAGCGCCGCCGAGCTGGGCAGGTTCCCGCCGATCGCGGTGAAGTTGAACGGCGTCACGGCGAAGACGAATCCCTCGAGCGGCCGGTACTCCATCCGGTTCCAGACGCCGGGCGAGGAGATCGGCTGCTCCTGGTAGAGCCGCTCCATGTAGGCGACGTTGAAGCGCCAGAAGTCGACCAGCTCGCAGGCGGCGTCGATCTCCGCCTGGTGCGCCGTCTTCGACTGGCCGAGCATCGTCGCCGCGTTCAGCGTCATCCGCCACGGGCCCGCCAGCAGCTCGGCGGCGCGGAGGAAGACCGCGGCGCGGTCCTCCCACGGCGTCCGCGACCAGTCCTCCCACGCGGCGGCGGCCGCCGCGATCGCGCGCTCCACCTCGGGCGCGCCGCCCTTGTGCACGGTCGCGAGGACCTGGGAGCGGCGGTGCGGCATCACCGCCTCGAAGGTGTCGCCGGTGCGCACCTCCTCGCCGCCGATCACGAGCGGGATGTCGAGCTGCTGCGACTGCAGGTGCTCCAGCCGTGCGCGCAGCTCGTCGCGCTCGGGGCTGCCCGGGGCGTAGCCCTTCACGGGCTCGTTCACGGGCTCGGGGACGCGGAAGATGCCGTGTGTGCTCATGCGTCTCATCCTAGAATCGGCATAGGTGGCCGTGACGCAGGTGCTGTACGAGGCGGAGGGCTGGGGCGTCGGCGAGCTGGTCGTCGCCGACGCGCGCGTCGTCTGGCACGAGCTGCCCACGGCGGCGCGCGCGGCCCCCACGGTCCCATCCCGAACCCCCGCCCGCCCGGGGCCAGGGCCATCCGTATCACGGAAATCGTCACGGCGGGATCGAGACTTCGTGGCGGGAGTGGTACGGCTGCTCGAGGCGTACTTCGCCGGCGTGCCCGCGGCGGCGAGGGCGCTCGGCGAGGTGCCGGTCGACCTCGAGTACGACACGCCGTTCCTCGCGCGCTGCGCGGCGGCCCTTCGCGACGTGCCCGCCGGCGAGGTGGTCACCTACGGCGAGCTGGCGGCGCTCGCGGGCGCGCCCGGCGCCGCACGCGCGGCCGGCAGCTTCTGCGCCCGGAACCGGCTCGGCCTCTTCGTCCCCTGCCACCGCGTCGTCTCCGCGGGCGGGCTCGGCTCCTACGGATCCCACGGCCTCCCCTACAAGCGGCGCCTGCTCGCACTCGAGGGATGGACGGAGGATGCTCTCCGACGACCTGCGTGACGAGCTGGCGGCGATCGCGCCGCACCGCGACTGCGACCGGCTCGCCGAGCTGTCCGGACTGTTCCACGTCGCCGGCAGCGCCCACCTGCGCGGGCGCGGGTCCGTCGACGTGCACCTCGACCTCGTCAGCTCCGCCGTCGCCCGCCGCGCATTCGCCCTCCTGCGCGCCTTCGCCGTCGACTCGGAGATCCGCACCTACCGGCGCTCCGCCTTCGACCGGGCCACCCGCTACCAGCTCCACGTCGGGGGGACGCCGCACGCGTACGCCACCCTCCACCGCGCGGGCGTGCTCGACACCGGCCACCGCCCGCTCGAGCGGCCGCCGCGACGCGTCGTCGCGCGCCGCTGCTGCACGGGCGCCTACCTCCGCGGCGCGCTGCTCGGCGCCGGGACGCTCAGCGGGCCGCGCGACGCCCACCTCGAGATCCGCGTCGCGACCCCGGAGGGCGCGAGCTTCCTCGCCGCGCTCGCCGCACGCGCGGGCGCGGAGCTGCACGTGCAGGAACGGCCGAACCACGCGTCCGCCTACGCGAAAGGCACCGAGGCGATCGCCGACCTGCTCGTCGCGGCGGGCGCGACCGACCTCACGCTCGCCCTCGAGGAGCAGGCCGTGCTCGCCGCGACCCGGGCCGACGCGAACCGGCTCGCGAACGCCGACCACGCGAACCTCGTCCGCACGAGCCGCGCCGCCCACGCGCAGCTCGCCGCGCTCCGGCGGCTCGACCTCGACGGCGTCCCCGAGGACCTCCGCGAGATCGCGACGCTGCGCCTCCGGCACCCGACCGCCTCCACCGCCGAGCTGGCCCGCCGGTGCAAGCCGCCGCTCACGAAGGCGAGCGCCTACCGCAGACTCCGCCGTTTGCAGGAACTTTCCGAGCGCTGACGCGGCGGATATCGGTTACAAGTCGTCTAGCGCGGCAACAGGCGCTCCGTCATACTCGCGACGGCGGGTCCGCGCTCGGCCGGCGGTGGATTCAGACCCCGTCTGCCGTCGGGTCTCGAGCGTGGTAAAGGACCGGGAGGGTCGTCCTCGGAGCTTCCCGGTCCGCCCGCCCTTTCCCGCCTCGCCCGCTTCGCTTGTCCAGCGCCCGCCCTGCTGACGGCGGACGGGACTGAGCCGCACCCGCACCGGCCGTGCGCGGCCCGTTCAGGCGCTACCGGATCGTCATGCCTTCGCGACGCGCGACACGTTCGTCACACGCCGGTCACGGATCGCGCAACGGCCATGGCCCGCGTCCGGCGTGCGGGTCGGCGGCGCGATGCGGTTCGGGTACGGATCGGGCTTGCGGGCGACTTCGGATTCGGCGCCGGGGGACGCGTTATTACACTCGCTCCAACGCGACAGAAAGGCACGGGAACATGGCGAAGATCAGGGTCGGGATCAACGGCTTCGGGCGGATCGGGCGCAACTTCCTGCGCGCCCAGCTCGAGCGCGGCGGCGACTTCGAGGTCGTCGCGGCGAACGACATCGGCGACACCCGCACGATGGCGCACCTGCTCAAGCACGACTCGGTGCTCGGCCAGCTCGACGTGCCGGTCGAGGCCGGCGACGGCCTCATCCGGGTCGGCGACCGCGAGATCCGCTTCGTCTCCGAGCGCGACCCGGCCGACCTGCCCTGGGGCGAGCTGGGCGTCGACGTCGCGATCGAGTCCACCGGCCTCTTCACCAAGCGGGAGGCCGCCGAGAAGCACCTCCAGGCCGGCGCGAAGAAGGTCGTCATCTCCGCGCCCGCGACCGACCCGGACCTGACCGTCGTCCTCGGCGTCAACGACCGCGAGTACGACCCGGACAGCCACCACATCGTCTCGAACGCGTCCTGCACGACGAACTGCGTCGCCCCGGTCGCGAAGGTGCTGCACGAGGCGTACGGGATCGAGCGCGGCTTCATGACCACCGTGCATGCGTACACGAACGACCAGCGCACGCTCGACCTGCCGCACTCCGACCTCCGCCGCGCCCGAGCGGCCGCGATCAACCTGATCCCGACCTCGACCGGCGCCGCCCGCGCGATCGGACTCGTCCTGCCCGACCTGAAGGGGAAGGTCGACGGCATGTCGATGCGGGCGCCCGTGCCGACCGGGTCGGTCGTCGACCTCGTCGTCCAGGTCGCCAAGGAGACGAGCGTCGACGAGGTCAACGAGCTGTTCCGCTCGAAGGCCGACACCGGCGACCTCGAGGGAATCCTTCTCTACACCGACGAGCCGATCGTCTCCAGCGACATCGTCCACTCGCCCTACTCGTCGATCTTCGACAGCGACCTGACGATGGTGAACGGCAATCTCGTCAAGGTCTTCTCCTGGTACGACAACGAGTGGGGCTACAGCTGCCGGCTCGTCGACCTCGTCGCGAAGATCGGCCGGACGCTGCCCGCCGCCGTGGCGGCGTAGGGGGAGCGGTGCGGCTGCCGAGGTCGGTTCGCGACGCCGACGTCGCGGGCAAGGTCGTCCTGGTCCGCTCGGATCTCAACGTCCCGCTCGCGGACGGGCGAGTCGCCGACGACACGCGGATCCGCGCCTCGCTGCCGACCCTCGAGCTGCTGCTCGACGGCGGCGCCGCCGAGGTGCGGGTCTGCTCGCACCTCGGCCGGCCGAAGACCGAGGATGACCGGGCGACCTACGCGATCGCCCCCGTGGCCGCGCGGCTGCGCGAGCTGCTCCCCGACGAGCGGGTGCACGTGCTCGAGAACACGCGCTTCGACCCCGGCGAGACGAAGAACGACGACGGCTACGCGCGCCGGCTCGCCGAGGGCTGCGACCTCTACGTGAACGACGCCTTCGGCTCCGCGCACCGCGCGCACTCCTCGACCGAGGCCGTCGCGCACCTGCTGCCCGCGTACGCCGGCCTGCTCCTGCTCGAGGAGCTGGAGCACCTCGGCGCGCTGCTCGGCGAGGTGGAGCGGCCGTTCGTCCTCGTGTCGGGCGGAGCGAAGGTCGCCGACAAGCTCGGCGTCCTCCGCCAGCTCGGCGGCCGGGCCGACCACGTCCTGATCGGCGGCAAGATGGCCGAGGAGCTGCGCGTCCGGAACCCGCTCGAGTTCGAGGTCGAGCTGCCCGTCGACGTCGTCGGCGCCGCCCGCTTCGCCGAGGACGCGGAGACCTGCGTGTGCGGCTACGACGAGCTGCCGTACGGCTGGCTCGGGCTCGACATCGGGCCGGAGACGCGGCGCCGCTTCGCCGAGCTGATCGCCGGCGCGCGCACGATCTTCTGGAACGGGCCGATGGGCGTCTTCGAGTGGGCGCCGTTCGCGGCCGGCACGACTGCGGTGGCGGAAGCGGTCGCGGCCAACGCCGACGCGTTCACCGTCGTCGGGGGCGCAGACTCGGTGCGCGCGCTCAACGAGGCCGGGCTGAGCGACCGGATCTCGTGGGTGTCGACCGGCGGCGGCGCGAGCCTCGAGCTGCTCGAGGGGAAGGAGCTGCCGGGCGTCGCCGCGATCCCCGATGCCTAGGATGCGCCGATGCTGATCGCGGGGAACTGGAAGATGTTCAAGGGCCCCGCGGCGACCCGCGAGTTCGCGGCCGCGTTCGCGCCGCCCGACGGGGTCGAGGTCGTGCTCGCGCCGCCGTTCGTCTCGCTCGCCGCCGCAGTCGAATGCGGCCTGCCGACCTTCGCGCAGAACGTCCACTGGGCGCCCGAGGGCGCCTACACCGGCGAGGTGTCGACGGCGATGCTGCTCGAGCTGGGCGTGAGCGGGGCGATCGTCGGCCACTCGGAGCGGCGGCAGTACTTCGGCGAGACCGACGAGACGGTCGCGCTCCGCGCGAAGGCCGGGCTCGACGCCGGGCTGCGCGTGATCGCCTGCGTCGGCGAGACCCAGGAGCAGCGGGACGCCGGCGCGACCGAGACGATCCTGCGCGTCCAGGTCGACGCGATCCGCGAGGCGTGCGGCGGCCGCGACGGGCTCGTGCTCGCATACGAGCCGGTCTGGGCGATCGGCACCGGCCGGACCGCCACGCCGGAGATCGCGCAGAAGGCGCACGCGTTCGTGAAGTCGCTGCTCGACCGGCCCGTCCTCTACGGCGGCTCGGTCAAGCCCGAGAACGCGGCCGAGCTGCTCTCCCAGCCGGCCGTCGACGGCGCGCTCGTCGGCGGCGCCTCGCTCGAGCCGGAGTCGTTCGCGGCGATCTGCCGCGCCGGCGCCGCCGCGACATGAGCTTCCCGCTCGTCTGCCTCGTGATCCTCGACGGCTGGGGAATCGCTCCGCCCGGACCGGGCAACGCGGTCGCGCTCGCCGACACCCCGGTCTTCGACCGGCTCTGGGCCGAGTACCCGCACGCGCAGCTCGTGGCCTCCGGCGAGGCGGTCGGCCTGCCGGCGGGGCAGATGGGCAACTCCGAGGTCGGCCACCTCACGATCGGCTCGGGCCGGATCCTCGACCAGGACTTCCAGCGCGTGAACCGCGCGATCCGCGACGGCTCGCTCTTCGACAACGACGCGCTCGTCTCCGCCTTCCGGCGCGCCCGCGAGCGCGGCGGCGACGTCCACCTGCTCGGGCTCGTCTCCCACGGCGGCGTCCACTCGCACATCTCGCACCTGCAGGCGCTGCTCGAGCTGGCGGCGCGCGAGGGGATGGCCGACCGCACCTGGATCCACGCGTTCACCGACGGGCGCGACGTCTCCCCGCACGCCGCCGTGCGCGACCTCGCGGAGCTGCCGGCCGAGCGGATCGCGACCGTCGCCGGGCGCTACTACGCGATGGACCGCGACAAGCGCTGGGAGCGGACCGGGCAGGCGCTCGAGGCGATCGTCCGCGGCGGCGAGGCGGACGCGCCGGACGCGGTGGCCGCCGTGCAGGCGAGCTACGACGCGGGCGTCACCGACGAGTTCGTCGTCCCGGTCGCGCTCGCCGGACGGCCGCGGCTCGACCCGGAGAACGACGCCGCGATCTTCTTCAACTTCCGCCCCGACCGGGCTCGCCAGCTCTCCGAGAAGCTCGCGGCGGCGGGCGTCGACCTGACGACGATGACCCGCTACCGCGACGACTTCGACTTCCCCGTCGCCTTCCCGGAGCAGGAGGTGCGACAGACGGCGGCCGAGGTGCTCGCGGCACACGGGATCCGCCAGCTCCACGCGGCCGAGACGGAGAAGTACGCGCACGTCACCTACTTCTTCAACGGCGGCCGCGAGGAGCCGTTCCCCGGGGAGGAGCGCGTGCTCGTCGACTCGCCGCGCGACGTCCCGAGCTACGACCACAAGCCGGAGATGTCGGCCGAGGGCGTCGCCGACCGCGTCGTCGAGGCACTGGAGGGCGGCGGCTACGGCTTCGTCGTCGTCAACTTCGCGAACCCCGACATGGTCGGCCACACCGGCGTGATCCCTGCGGTCGTGCGCGCCGTCGAGACGGCCGACGCCTGCCTCGGGAGGATCGTCGAGGCCGTGCAGCGGCAGGGCGGGGTCTGCATCGTGATCGCGGACCACGGCAACGCCGAGACGCTGCTCGAGGAGGACGGCGTCAGCCCGCACACCGCGCACACCACGAACCCGGTGCCGATCGTCGTGACCGCTGCGGACGCCGCGCTGCGGGACGGAGAGCTGTCCGACGTGATCCCGACGGCGCTCGCCCTGCTCGGGCTCGAGCAGCCCGCGGCGATGACCGGGAAAAATCTGTCGAATACCGACTGAAAATCGGGTTATACTGCGGCACCTTGCCGCTGCCCCAGCCTGATTTCGGCGTCCTGCGGAAGGCGCAGCGAGGCGACGAGCGCGCCTTTTCCCTGATCGTGCGCGCCTACCAGGTGCCGGTCTACAACTACGTGCTGCGGCTCGTCGGCGACCGCGCGCTCGCCGAGGACCTGACGCAGGAGGTGTTCCTGCGCGTCTTCCAGGGGCTGCCGCGCTTCACGCTCCGCTCGAAGTTCACGACCTGGCTGTTCCAGGTGACGAAGAACCGCGTGCTCGACGAGCTGCGCGCGAGCGAGCGGCGGCCGCGCGCGATCGTCGACATCGACGACATGCCCGCGCTCGAGGTGCTCGACGCGCCGTTCGAGCGGCTGGAGGCGATCGACGCGGTCTGGCGCGCGGTCGAGGGGCTCACCGTCGACCTGAAGATGGCGCTGCTGCTCCGTGACGTCGTCGGCCTCTCCTACACGGAGATCGCCGACTCGCTCGAGATCACGCTCGCCACCGTCAAGTGGCGGATCTACAAGGCGCGCGAGGACGTCCAGCTCTCGCTCGCGCGCGAGGGGATCGTCCTCTACGGCGAGCCGCAGCCGCAGGCCGCGGCGCCGGCCCCGACGCTCCTCTAGCGCGAGTTCCGGCGAAACCAGGCGGCGAGGTCGCGCGCCTGCCGGGCGGGCTGCCCTTCGGTCGGCGCCGGCTCCACGCGCGGCTGCACGGTGCGCGCGGGCGCGGAGGGGCCCCCGCCGCCGGAGAGCGCCACCGCTGCGCCCGCGCCGCCCGCGGCGCACGCGAGCGCGACGGCGGCGAGCAGGATGGGCCGCCGCTCCCGCCGGGGCGAGGGCCGCGCGAGGATCTGCGTCGCCGGCTGCGCGGGCGGCTCGGGAAGGGGCAGCGTCTCGGCGGCCGGGACCGCGGCGGCCAGCTCGCGTGCCAGCTCCGCCGCCGAGGCGGGCCGCTCGGCCGGGTCGAACGCGAGGCAGCGCGCCACCGCCGCGGCGAGCGGCCCGGGCACGGAGGGCGCGGTCTCCCGCAGGTCGCGGATCCGGTAGGCGTCGCGGCGGCCAAGCTCGCCGAGCGAGGCGACGGTTCGCGGCGGCCGCCCGGCGAGCAGCTCGTAGAGGACGGCGCCGAGCCCGTAGACGTCCGCGGCGGCGCTCACCGTCCCGCCGCGCGCCTGCTCGGGGGCGAGGTAGGCGGCCGTCCCGAGCACCGTCCCCGCCTCGGTCAGCCGCGTCCCCTCGAGGCCGACGGCGATCCCGAAGTCGCCGAGCTTGAGCGTCCCGTCGGAGGCGAGCAGGAGATTGTGCGGCTTCACGTCCCGGTGCACGAGCCCGGCCGCGTGCGCCGCCGCGAGCGCACGGCACGCCTGGATGCCGAGCGAGACGACCTGCTCGGGCGGCAGCGGCCCGCACCGCTGCACGAGGTCGGCGAGCGTCTCGCCCTCGACGTACTCCATCGCGATGAACGGCCTGCCGTCCTCCTCGCCGACGTCGTAGACACGGACGACGTTGGGGTGGGAGAGCCGGGCGGCGAGCTTCGCCTCGCGCAGGAACCGCGAGCGCCGTTCCTCGTCGCGGGCGAGGTTCTCGGCGAGGCGCTTCAGGGCGACCGGCCGGCCCAGCTCGACGTCCTCGACGAGGTCGACGACCGCCATCGCGCCGTGGCCGAGCGGCCGGCGCAGCTCGTACCGTCCGGCCCTCAGCGGTCGTCTCCCTTCCCGTGCGGCTTGCCGTGCCCGTGCCCGTGGCCGTGCCCCTTCTCGCGGCCGGGAGGCTTCTTCGGCCCGGGCGGCGCGGGCTTGGTGACGGTCACCGTGGGCGGGGTGCACGCGATCTCGTTCGCGAGGCGGTTCACCGACGTGAGCAGGGAGGAGCGCAGCCGTGCCGGGAGGCGCGCCTGCTGCGAGATGACGTCGTTCCGGAGCGACGCGGCGAGCTGCTGCGCGCGGCAGCCGTCGCCCGCGTCCACCGCGCCGGCGACCTCGTCCGCGCGGCTCGCCCACGCCTGCGCGAGCGCGCGTGGGAGCTTCGGCGCCGCTTCGGTGGTCGTCCGTGGGGCGCCGCCGCCGCAGCCGGCGACTCCGGCGGCGAGCAGGAGTGGGAGCAGGCGTCTCACTGTCCGAGCGCGAGGCGGGCCGCGAGCGGTTCCGGCAGTCCCGCCGAGCGGATCTCGCGCTGCGTCCGTGCGACGTCGTACTCGACGCGGCGGTAGCTCGCACGGCGCTCGTCGAGGTCGAGGAGGAGGTAGGCCGCGCGCGGGTCGCCGTCCCGCGGCTGGCCGACCGAGCCGGGATTGAGGAGGAAGCGGCCGCCGGCGAGGTCCAGCTCCGTCCCCGCGTCGGCGAGGCCGCCGGAGAGGACGCCGTCGTGCTCGGCGGCGACGAGCGCGGCGTGGCTGTGGCCGACGAGCACGAGCGGCGCGCCGGCCAGGTCGAGCGTCGCCTCGGCCGCCTCGTCGGAGAGGACGTACTCCCAGACCGGGTCGCGCGCGCTGCCGTGGTAGATCGCCACCTCGTCGCGGCGGGCCTGCGGTTCCAGCTCGCCGAGGAAGGAGCGCGGCGCGTCGTCGAGGACGCCGCGCGTCCAGGCGGCCGCGTCGGCGGCAGGGCCGCTGAACTCCGAGAGGTCGATCGTCCCGCGCACGGCGAGATCGTGATTCCCCGCGAGGCAGATCGACGCACGTGCCCGGATCGCCTCGCAGCACTCGTTCGGGCGAGGGCCGTAGCCGACGAGGTCGCCCAGGCACCACAGCTCGTCAGGCGCGTCCGCGTCGACGGCCTCGAGCACCGCCTCGAGCGCCGCGAGGTTCGCGTGGATGTCGGAGACGACGGCGACCCGCATTCGAGGCGGCGAACGCTAGTCCGGCGAGCGTCGGCACCGTCGCAGCGACCTCCGAGGTGACGAAGAGCAGCAGACCCCAGAGCCCTGCCGCGACCCCGACCACCGCCGCAGCCGCGAGCCTCGCCCGCCCGGCGAGGACGACGCCGAGGAGCGCGGGCGCGAGCAGGTCGAGCCAGCCCATCAGCGCCGAGCCGAAGGTCGCGTCCTGCAGGCGCGGCAGCGGCGTGCCGGCGGCGTGGGGGAGCGCGACGGCGTGGAGCGCCGTCGTCGTCTCTCGTACCTGCGTCGTCCCCCAGACGAGCACGACGTCGAGGATCGCGAGGGCGACCAGCCCGAGCCGCAGCGACCATGCGGGCGCGACCCGCCCCGCGAACGACGCCGCGGCGAGGCAGGCCGCGCCGATCAGGAGCAGCCCGGCGCCGTCCCGGAGGAGGCCGTGCGCCTGCCAGGCGACGAGCCACAGCGCGGCCGCGGCGGGCGGCCACAGCCACCAGCGACCGCGCCCGACCGCAAGGCCGCCTGCGGCGGCGAGCGCCGGCGTGCCGAAGGTGGCGACCCAGGCGAGGGCGTCCGGCCCCCAGGCGACGAGGTTGACGATCGCGACGCCGGCGGCGAGGAGCGCCGCGGGAACGAGGAGCCCGACGGCGCCGACGCCCCGGGTGCGTGCGGGCCGCGCCGGCGCGGCCGCGACGAGCGCCTGCGCCGCGCAGAGCACCGCGTAGGACGGCGCGAGCTCGAGCGTCAGCGCTCCGCGTCGCCGTGCTCGTCCGGGTGACCCGGCGCCTCCGGCAGGTTCCGGATCCCCTCGCGGGTCACGTATTTCGACCACGAGTCCTGCAGGGCGGCGAGCAGCTCCTCGACGAAGCGGGGCGACACGTTCACTCGGGCAACGACGGCGCCGGGGACGTCGCCCTCCTCGACCTCGTGCTCGATCCGGGCGAACGTGAGCGTGAACTCGTACTGCGAGAAGCTGATGTTGGCGAAGTTCGCGTAGACGCCGCCGATCAGCTCCTGCGGGATCTGGATGTTGAGGCGCCGCTCGCCCGAGTCCGGGTCGGGCTCCGGAAGCTCGTCGTCGTCCATCTCCACATACTAGGGTCGCTGCCGCTCGGTCCCGTCGGCTGGGCGGCCGGCGCGAGCGCGGGCGCAGTTATCGTCGGGGCGATCGGCGGCGGCGTCCTCCCGGGCGCCGGCGGAGCGAGCGAAGGAGCGAGAAATCCGGCTTTTCCACCACCACGGCAGCATCGACCCGAGGGACGCCCGTGGCCGCTGACCCGGTCAGGGCGCTCGCCGAGGCGGTCGCGGAGCTCGCCGGCGCGGAGCTGGTGCTCGAGCGGCCGTCCGACCCGGCGCACGGCGACTACGCGACGAACGTCGCGCTTCGGCTCGCGGGCACGCGGCGTCAGGCGCCGCGCGACCTGGCCGCGGAGATCGCTGCCGCTGCCGTGGAGCTGCCGCACGTCGAGCGTGCCGAGGTCGCGGGGCCCGGCTTCGTCAACCTCTTCCTCGCCGACTCCTGGTTCGTGGAGGCACTCGCGGCGATGCTCGGCGACGAGCGCTTCGGCGGCGGCTGGGCGAGCCCGCGCGAGCGGATCCAGGTGGAGATGGTCTCCGCCAACCCGACGGGGCCGATCGTCGTCGCGTCCGCCCGCAACGGCGCGATCGGCGACGTGATCGCGCGCCTGCTCGAGCTGGGCGGCCACGAGGTCGAGCGCGAGTACTACTACAACGACTCGGGCGGCCAGATGGACCGCTTCCGCGCCTCGGTGGAGGCGGTGCGGGGAGGAGGCGAGCCGCCCGAGGACGGCTACCACGGCGCCTACGTGCGCGAGCTGGCGGAGCTTCCCGGCGACCCGGTCCCGGCGATGCTGGAGCGGATCGAGGCGTCGCTCGAGCGGTTCCGGATCCACTTCGACTCCTGGGCGAAGCAGAGCGAGCTGGAGCAGCGGCTGGCCGAGTTCCTGCCGCGGCTCGACACCTACGAGCACGAGGGCGCGCTGTGGGCGCGCTCGTCGGAGTACGGCGACGAGGAGGATCGCGTCCTCCTCCGCTCCGGCGACCGGACTCCGACCTATCGCGCCGCCGACGTCGTCTACCTCGTCGACAAGCTCGAGCGCGGCTTCGACCGGGCGCTCTACGTGCTCGGCGCCGACCATCACGGCACGCGGAACTGGTACGCGGCGATCGCGCGCATGCTCGGCTACGACCCCGAGCGGGTCGAGGTGCTGCTCTACCAGCTCGTCCACCTGACGCGGGGCGGCGAGCAGACGAAGATGTCGAAGCGCCGCGGCGACGTCGTCTTCCTCGACGATTTCGTCGACGAGATCGGCGTCGACGCGGCCCGCTGGTACCTCGTCAACCGCGGCCCCGACCAGACGATCGAGATCGACGTCGACCTCGCCGCGGAGCGCTCGCAGAAGAACCCGGTCTACTACGTCCAGTACGCGCACGCGCGGATCGCCGGGATCCTCCGCAACGCCGGCGACCGCCCGGGCAGCGCGGCCGCGCACGGCCCGCTCGCCGCGGAGGAGCGCGAGCTGGTGAAGCGGCTCGCGGAGCTTCCCGAGACGGCGCGGGACGCGGCCGCGAAGCGCGGGCCGCAGGCGATCCCCGCGTACGCGATCCGGGTCGCCGACGACTTCCATCGCTTCTACCACGAGCACCGGGTGCTCGAGAGCGAGCAGGAGGGCTTCCGGCTCGCACTCTGCCGGGCCACGCAGGCGGTGATCGCGCGTTGCCTCGACCTCGTCGGGGTCGAGGCGCCCGAGCGCATGTAGTCGAATAGGATCGCCGCGTGACCCCCCGCACAGCGCCGGATCGCAACATCGCCATGGAGCTCGTCCGCGTGACCGAGGCGGGGGCGATGGCGGCCGCGCGCTGGATCGGTCGTGGCGACAAGGAGGCGGCCGACCAGGCGGCGGTGGACGCGATCCGCTACGTCCTCGACAGCGTCGCGATGCGCGGCGTCGTCGTGATCGGCGAGGGCGAGAAGGACGAGGCGCCCATGCTCTACAACGGCGAGGAGGTCGGCAACGGCAACGGCCCCGACGTGGACGTCGCGATCGACCCGCTCGAGGGGACGCGGCTGACCGCGCTCGGTCAGACCGGGGCGATCAGCGTGATCGCGGTCGCCGAGCGCGGCACGATGCTCTTCCCGGGCGCCGCCGTCTACATGGAGAAGATCGCGGTCGGCCCGCGCGCGCTCGAGGCGATCGACATCGAGAACAGTCCGACCGAGAACCTCTTCGCCGTCGCCGAGGCGCTCGACAAGTCGCCGCGCGAAGTGGACGTCGTGGTGCTCGAACGCGACCGGCACGACGACCTGATCGCCGAGCTTCGCGAGGCGGGGGCACGGGTGCGCCTCATCCGCGACGGCGACGTCGCGCCGGCGATCGCCGCGGGCCAGCCCGGCACCAACGTCGACATGCTCTACGGCATCGGCGGTACGCCCGAAGGCGTGATCTCGGCGGCCGCGCTCAAGTGCGTCGGCGGCGGCATCCAGGGACGGCTCTGGCCGCGCAACGACGAGGAACGGCAGAAGCTCCTCGACGCCGGCCTCGACCCGGCCCGGGTGCTCCACACCGACGACCTCGTCTCGGGCGAGGACGTCTTCGTCGCCGCCACCGGCGTGACGAACGGCTCCCTCCTTCGCGGCGTCGTCTACTCGCCCGGCGGCGCGGAGACCGACTCGATCGTCATGCGCTCCCGCTCGGGAACGGTGCGGCGCGTGGTGGCGCAGCAGTCGCTCGCCAAGCTCTCGGCGCTCACCGGCTTCGAGTACACGTAACAGGGTGGCGACGCCACCTGGCGTGGCGTGGCGACGCCACCTGGCGTGGCATGGCGACGCCACTCAAAATGTGCCTGCACAGGCACCGTTTTTTGCACGTCACAGTGTGGCGAACCTGTGACGGGCGGGTGGCGTCAGACGCCGACGGCCTCGCGCTCCAGCTCGGGTGCGTAGCTGCCTGTCCTGGCCGCGCTGTTCATCTTCGCGCGGTGGTAGTAGGCGCGCTGGCCGGCTTCGACGTTCTCCGGCTTGCCGCCCCACGCCTTCAGTGACGGCGCCTGGAGCGCGCGGCCGTAGGAGAACGAGAGCTGCCACGGGTGCGAGCCCCTCGCGTTCATCGCGTTCAGGTGCGCGGTCGCGTCCTCGTCCGACTGCCCGCCGGAGAGGAAGACGATCCCCGGCACCGCGGCGGGCACGTGCTTGTAGAAGCAGTGCAGAGTCGCCTCCGCGACCTCCTCGACGCCGGCACGGTCGGACGCGTCGTAGCCGGAGAGCACCATGTTCGGCTTCAGGAGGGTGCCGGCCACGTCGACGCGCTGGTCGAACAGCTCCGTGTAGAGCGCCGCAAGGACGCGCGAGGTGACGAAGCCGCTCCGCTCGATCGTGTGCGTGCCGTCCTGCAGCACCTCGGGCTCGACGATCGGGACGATCCCGGCCTCCTGGCAGAGGGCGGCGTAGCGGGCGAGGGCGTGTGCGTTCGTCCAGATGCAGTACTCGCTCGGCATGGTGTCGGTGATCGTGTAGGTGGCGCGCCACTTCGCGAAGCGCGCGCCGAGCCCGCGGTACTCCTCGAGCCGTGCGCGCAGGCCGTCGAGCCCCTCGGTGACGGTCTCGCCGTCGGAGAGCGCGAGCGGCTTGGCGCCCTTGTCGACCTTGATCCCCGGGATGACGCCCTTCGAGGCGAGCAGCTCGGGGAAGGGCGTCCCGTCGTGGCCGCTCTGCCGGATCGTCTCGTCGAAGAGGATGACGCCGCTGATGAACTCCTCGACGCCGGGGGTCGTGAAGAGCATGTCGCGGTAGGCGCGCCGGTTCTCCTCGGTCGACTCGATCCCGATCGAGTCGAAGCGCTTCTTGATGGTGCCGTCGCTCTCGTCCGCGGCGAGGATGCCCTTGCCCTCGGCGACGAGCGCGCGTGCGGTGTCGTGCAGCTCGTTGCTGGCCATCGTGATCTCCTGTCGGTCGGGTCTCGCTCCGATTATCCCGAGAACGGCGAGGTTACGCGCCCGGTAAAATCCGCGTACCGGCGGACGTAGCTCAGTTGGTAGAGCACTGGCTTCCCAAGCCAGGTGTCGCGGGTTCGAGCCCCGTCGTCCGCTTCCCGTCCTTGTGCGGGCCGCCGCAAGCGCGGTAGGTCCCGCGCGTGATCGCCGCCGTCCACCAGCACGTTCCCTGCGCGGCCGAGCGTGCGTTCGACCTGATGGCCGACGCGCGGAACGAGACGCGCTGGAACTCGCAGCTCTCACGCTCCGAGCTGCCGAGCGGCGAGCCGGTCGGCCTCGGCTCGCGCTTCCGCATTGCTGGCGCCGCTTCGCGGCGCTCTGCTCAGAGGCCTGAGCCGCGGTCGGCGCGGGCCCCGGCAGCGGCGCTACGCCGCGGCCAGGGCCTCGTGCTCGGCCTGCCGCAGGCTCCGCCGCGGGCCGACCGCCGTGGTCAGGGCGCGGACGAAGGGCCCGACGGGGACCGGTTTGTCGATGTACGCAACCGGCGCGAGCCGCCGTGCCGTCGGGGTCCGCCGGCGCGCCGAGACGCACACGACCGGCAGGAGCCTCCGGCGCGCGCGGGCCTGCCGCACGAGGCCCATCGCGTCCTGCGACGCGGGCTCGATCACCGCCGCGTCCACCCGGTCGAGGCCGAGGTCGTACACGACCCTGTGCCCCAGCGCCTCGATCAGGGACGCGAGCATCACCCGCGACTTCTCGTCTGGATCGGAGAGGAGAATCGTTGCCATGCCCGCATCCAAACGGTCACCGAGCGCAGATTCCGGTGCGAGGACGTATGAGGGCGGTATGAGTCGCCGGCCGGCGGACTACCGCGGCCAGGCGGCGGCGAGCTTGCGGCGGCTCTCGACGAGATGCTCCGGCAGCACGCGCACGTCGGCGAGCACCGGCATGAAGTTCGTGTCGCCGCCCCAGCGCGGCACGACGTGCGCGTGGGCGTGGTCGACGATCCCGGCACCCGCGATCCGGCCGAGGTTCCAGCCGACGTTGAAGCCTTCCGGCCCGTAGACGGCGCGCAGCGCCTCGATCCCCGCCGCGGCGAGGCGGTGCGTCTCGAGCGCCTCCTCGGCGGCGAGGTCGGCGAAGGAGCAGCCGTGCCGGTACGGGGCGACGAGGAGGTGCCCGGACGCGTACGGGAACTTGTTCAGGAGCACGAAGGCGTGTTCGCCGCGATGCACGACCAGCTCGGGCTCGTCGTCCCGCGCCGCGCCCGCCCGGCAGAAGACGCAGCCCTCCTGCTCGTCGGCCGACTGCACGTACTCGAGCCGCCACGGTGCCCAGAGCCGGTCCATCGCGCGCAGGCTACCGGCCAGGCCGCTCCGTAGAATCTGCCGCGACGTGCGCCTCTCCTGGCTCTGGCGCCTGAGCGGCGCGCTCCTGTACGCCGCCTTCGTCGCCGCAGTCGTCCTGTTTCGCTCCGACCTCGTGCCCGCCGCGTGCGGCGCCGCCCCGCCGCGCGTCGTCCAGGCCCGCTTCCTGCTCGTCGGGCCGGCCGACGACTCCTCCCTCGCCGCGTGGGAGGCGTCGCTCCGCCGCGAGGGCGTCCCCTACCTGCGCGTCACGCCCTCGGCGCTCGCCCGCCTCGTCCTCGCCGACCCCGACGGGACGGGCCGCTTCCTCGCCGACGTCGTCGCCCGGCCCGACCTCGTCGGCCCCGCGGCCACGCGGCGCCTCGCGGCGTACGAG
The DNA here is from genome assembly GCA_035688315.1 of Gaiellaceae bacterium. Lineage (GTDB taxonomy): Bacteria > Actinomycetota > Thermoleophilia > Gaiellales > Gaiellaceae > Palsa-739. The sequence goes on from DASSND010000039.1 coordinate 34,503, forward strand.
CGCAGCTACGGGCTGCGGCGCGTGCTCGTCGACGTGACCGCGCCCCTGCCGGAGCTGCCGCTCGGCGGCGCGCGGCTCTACCTCGACGGCGACACGGCCCAGCTCACCGCCGCCGGCCGCGCAGTCTTCCCGTACCTGCGCGGCCCGGTGCCGATCGACGGCGCATTCGGGCGCCTCGCCCCGACGCCGGCGGGCGTGACGCCGCTCGTCTCGCTCGGGAGCAGCGCGCTCGTCGGGCGGCTGACGCGCGAGGACGGGGTGGAGGAGGTCGTCGTCGGCGTCGACGACGGCCCCGAGCTGGTGCACTCGCTCCTCCTCGCCCCGGGATTGATCGCCTGGGCGGCGAACGGGGCGCTCACCGCCTCGTGGCGGCCGTTCCTGTCGGTCGAGGTCGACCCGGACCTCGCCGGGGCGACCCGCCTCGAGCCGGGCGACCTCCGCGCCGCCGCGACCTGGGAGGCGGAGCGCCACCTGACGCTGCAGCTCGGCCTGAGCGCCGGCACCCTCGGCGGCGAGTGCAGCCCGCTCGGACGCGCCGTCGTCTCCGCCGGCGGCGACTTCCGCTGGGCCAACGCGACCTTCGAGAACCGACCGCTCGCGACCGCCTCGGCGACCGCGATCGCGGACGAGATCGTCCGGAACCTCGGCTGGGCGGCGGCGCACGGCATCCCACTCGACCCGGCGCAGCTCGTGCCGCCGCCCGGCATGCTCACGGCGTCGGAGCTGCCGGACGCGCTCGCCCGGACGGCCGTCAAGGTCGTCGCCGGCGGCGAGTCGCCCCCCGATCCCGCCTCGCTCGGCCCGGCGACGACGCTGCCGAGGCATCCGCTCACGCTCTTCCCGGACGCGACGACGCGCGCCGCCCAGATCCGCGAGTTCAACCGCCGGTTCGTGACCGCGTGCAGCGAGGACTGCCTGCCGCGGCCCCTGAGCTGGAGCGGCTACCGCCGCTACGAGGCGACGCGCCTGCTCCGCCTCGTGCTCGAGGGCGACCCGCGTCCGTTCGCGGCGACGCTCGCGGGCCTCGCGGGCGAGCGGCTGCTGACCAAGGTGCTCGCCGAGACGCTCGCCCGCTACCGCACGCTCGTCCGCGTCCCGTTCGCGAGCCTCGACATGACCGGCGCGCTCGCCGCGCTCGAGCGCCGCCTGCGCTGGCAGCAGGCGCTCGACGCCGGCGAGGTGCAGGCCGTTCGGCGCGGGACGGCCCTCGAGCTGACCGCGTCCACGGCCGTCGACGCGCCGGTCAGGACGGCGCACGGCGAGCGGTGGCTCTCGCTCGCCCCGGGCCGGACGCGGACGGTTCGCATGCCGTGAGCGGGTCGGACGAGCCGGACCGCCGGCTCAGAGCCAGCGCTTCCAGCGGAAGAAGCCGAGCATCCCGACGATCGCGACCGCGTAGATCCCGATCGTCCCGAAGAAGCCGGCGGTCGTGTCGAAGCCGGGGAAGCGCACGTTCGTGCCGAAGAGGCCGGTGAGGAACGTCAGCGGCAGCATCACGACGCTGAAGATCGTGAGCACGTAGAGGATGTCGTTCTGCTGGTGCGAGATGAGCGACTCGTTCGTGTCCTCGAGCGCCTCCACGACCTCCTTGTAGTTGTCGAGGAGGTCCCAGATCCGTTCGGACGCGTCGACGATGTCGTCGAAGTACAGCTCGAGATCCTGCGGGAGGAACCGCTCCACCTGCCGCTCGAGCTGGCGCAGCGTCGGCCGCTGCGGCTTGATGATCTTGCGGTAGGAGATGATCTCCTGCTTGACGCGGTGGATGTCGCGGACCAGCTCCTTCGCGCCCTCGCCGCCGGCCTCGCCGATCTCCTCGTCGATCGACTCGAGCTTGAAGCCGATCTTGTCGAGGATCGGGAAGCAGTAGTCGTAGAGGTCGTCCAGCACCTCGTACATGAGGCGGCCGGAGCCGCGCGCGAACAGGGTGCGGCGCACCTCGGGGCTGTCGGCGGCGCGGCGGAAGAGCAGCGAGACGGGTCGCAGGTCGACGCTCGGAAGCGTGACGAGGTAGTCGGGGCCGAGGAAGACGTCCAGCTCGCCCGCGTTGAGGCGGCCGACCGACTTGTCGTAGACGGGGAAGTGGAGGACGGTGAAGAGGTAGCCGCCGTCCGGCTCGTCCGCGTAGACGTCGACCTTCGGCCGCTGGCGGCGCGACATCACGTCCTCGACGTCGAGCGGATGCCAGCCGAAGCGCTCGGCGAGGAGCTGCGCCTCCTCCTGGGTCGGCGACTCCAGGTGGATCCAGGTCAGGCCGCCGTCGGCGAGCTCAGCCGGCTGCGGGCGTGCGGCGGCCTCCGGGGCCCCGGCGGGAGTGCCGACCCGGCGCGTGCGGATACGCGGCAGGCTGGGCACCGGTACTGAGGGGGTCCGAGGTCGCCAACACGGTCATTGTTCGCCATGGTACCCCGCTCGGCCTGCCGCCGCACCTGCCGGCTCCTCGCCGTGCGGGGTGCGCCGCAGCCGCTCCGGGAGTCGCCGCTCGAGCGCGAGCGCCCAGCCCGCGCACACCACGTTGACGGCGGCGGCTGCCGGCCAGAGCGCGAGCGGCGCGTGCTGGAGCATGACGCCGCCGACCGCAGGCCCGACGATCCAGCCCGCCTGCCAGGAGAGGCTCGCGAGCGCGAGGTAGCGGCCGACGAGCTGCGGCGGCGCGAGGTCGGCGGAGAGCGGGGCGTGGATCGCGCCGTGCAGCGTCTCCCCGAACGCGAAGACGACGGTGGCGGCGGCGAAGACGGCGGCCGCCGCGTCCGCCGTCGTCCACGCGCCGCCCGCCCAGACGCCGACGAGCGCGACCGCCCACACCGCCCCCATCAGCGCGAGGCCGCGCATGCGCCGCCGCCCCTCCTGACGCTTCGCGACCGGCAGCTGGAGCGCGACGATCGCGATCGAGTCGAGGGCGAAGACGACGCCGATCGCCCGCTCGTCCACCCGCGCGACGTTCTTCGCGAACGCGGGCAGCATCTCGACCACGAGCGCGATCGCGGACGCCATGAAGACCGCGTTCAGGAGCGAGAACGAGACCATCGTCCGGTCGCGCAGCACCGCTCCCCAGGTGCCGGACGCCCGGTCGGGATGGAGTGCGGGGGAGGGGACGCGCAGGGCGACGACGATCCCGTAGCCGACGAAGGTGCAGACGTCGAGCAGGAAGAGCACGGTGAAGCTGCGCGGGTGGGCGACGGACGCGATCAGGCCGGCGACGGCCCCGCCGAGCGCGACGCCGACGTTCATCGTCAGCCGCTGCAGGGCGTAGGCGGTCGATCGCCGCCGCACGGGGGCAAGCCCGGCGAGGAGCGCCGACTGCGCCGGCCAGAACGAGCCGCTGCCGAGGCCCCAGAGCGCGTAGAGCGCGAACGCCTGCCACACCTCCCGGATCCCGGGCATCAGCCCGAACGCGACCGCCATCACCGCGAGCGAGGCGAGCAGGACGCGCCGCGGGCCGATCCGGTCGGAGAGGCTGCCGGCCGCGAACCCGGCGAGGAGCGCCGTCGCCGACTGCGTCGCGCCGGCGAGCCCGGCGAGGCCGAGCGAGATCCCGCGCACGTTGTGGAGGTAGATGACGAGGAACGGCAGCACGACGCCGTTCCCGAACGCGTTGACGAGCCCGCCCGCCTGGAGGATGTAGACCGTGCGCGGCAGCCGCGGATCGAGGCTGCGCAGGCGGGACGCGAGCGCCGTCACGGGGTGCGAGCCTAGCTGCGGCTAGACTGGCTCCCGCAAGCGCCCGTAGCTCAGGGGATAGAGCGCGCGCCTCCGGAGCGCGAGGTCGCAGGTTCGATTCCTGCCGGGCGCATCTCTCCGACCCCCACAGCTCGTCGTGCGCACCCGACCTCCCGCCCTTCGGCCTGCCGAAGGGCGGTTACGAGAGCGTCGCGGCTCGTCGAAGACCTGTCCCTGGGCATGCCCAGGCACCGTGACGAGAGCGTCACGCACGCGTCACGAATCGGTGACGGACTCGCCCGGCAGCGCCGCGGGCTCGCGTCGCCGGGCGAGCGCGGCGCGGACGAGCGGCTCTGCGAGCACGACGAGCAGCGCCACGACGAGAGCGTTCCTCGAGACGACGAGCCAGTCGAGCCAGTGCGACCTGAACGTCCAGAACTCGCCCTGCCGGTACGGCTCGAACACCTGGGTGACGCCGAGGATCGCGAGCAGGAGCACCGTCGCGCGACGCCCCACGCGGCCGCCGACGAGCGGCACGACCGGCACGAGCCAGACGAGGTACTGGGGCGAGAACACCTTCGAGAAGACGACGTACGCCGTCACCGCGGTCGCGAACGCGAGCACCAGCTCCTCCTTGCCGCGCCGCGAGCGCCACCAGAGGAGGTAGACGGCCAGGAGCGCGAGCGCCGTCAGCGGCTTCGCGAGCTGCGCCGCGACGTGCGGGCCGCCGCCGTGCAGGCTCATCGACCCGGCGGCCCACGCCTTGTGCAGGTCGTATCCGGCCAGCTCGTGCGCGACGAGGAAGAGCGACGACGCCGTGCTCTCCACCTCGAGCGGCCGCGCCGCCTCGCGGTGCACCGCCCACGTCAGCCCGTGCGGCGCGAGCACCGCGAACGGCCCCACCACGGCGAGGAGCACGAGCGCCGCCGCGCCGACCCCGAGCGCCACCGCGCGCGCGCGCCCGCGCCGCCACAGCTCGGCGAGCGCGAACGGGAGGAGCACGACCGGGAACACCTTCGCCGTCGCCCCGAGCACGGCGAGCGCACATGCGAGCACGCCGCGCCCGGCGAGCAGCGCGGCGAGCGCGGCGACCGCGAGCAGCGCCGGCCACCAGTCGTAGTGGAAGAACGCGATCGGCCCGAGGATCCCGGAGGCGGCGCCGCCGGCCGCGAGCGCCCACCATGCCCGCCGCTGCGACGCGCCGAGCCGCACGAGCGCGACCGCCATCGTCCACAGGCAGCCGAGCTGGAGCACGAGGATCTCGACCCGCAGCCAGTCGAAGTAGGAGCCGTGGTAGCCGCTCGCCTTGCGCAGGTAGACCGGCACCATGAAGGCGGGCAGCGCACCCGGCGGATACTCGAGGTGGAAGTCCCGGTACGGAAGCTCGTGGCTCGTGATCAGGTTGCCCCAGCCTTCGTAGTAGCGCGCGTCGCCGAAGAGCCAGTCGGCGAAGACGTGCACCCACGAGATCACCGCCCACGACGCGACGGCGAGCACCGCGCCGAAGAGGAGCTGGCGCCGGTATTCCCGCCAGGCGCTCAGCGCGCCGGCCTCCACGCGAACCGGGGCACGAGCGCCGGCGCCGTCGCGACGACGGCGGCCGTGAGCCAGGCGAAGAGCGCCCAGTTCAGCACCTCCTCGGGCGGGAAGGCGAGGCCCGCGTACCAGCTCTGCAGGCCGAACGGCAGCGGCGGGATCTCCGAGCCGAGCCAGAGCGTCGCGAGCAGCGCGCCGAGCGCGAGCCTCGCCCCCGGGAGGGCCGCCGCGCCCGGCCGCGCCCACGCACAGAGCTGCGGCACGCAGAGGACGAGGAAGGCGAGCCGGTAGTCGAAGTTGCTGCCGAAGACGTAGGAGAGCGCGTAGATCGAGGCGCCCGCCCAGAACGCGTCGAGACGGAGCCCGCTCTCCGCGTCGCCGCCGGCGCGCCGGCGCAGGGCGAGGATCCCGGCGGCCGCGAGCCCGATCGCGACGACCCCGATCCGCAGCCAGCGCACCTCGGCCGGCGACTGCGCCCACGCGACGCCCCCGTCGTGGAGGGCGTCGACGACGACCCCGGCGCCGTAGGAGTTCACGACCTCGCGCGGGATCGCATGGCGGATCGTCCGGATGTCCGAGAGCGTCGCCGCTGCGTAGGCGAGCAGCACCGCGACGGCGGCGGCGCCCGGCGCCCAGCGCGGCCGCCCGCGCAGGAAGAGCGTGACCGCCGCGGCGGGGAAGAGCTTGAGCGCGCCGGCGAGCGCGACCGCGGCGGCCGCGACCCAGGGCAGCCGCCGCACGAGCAGCACCGCGACCGCGACGAGCGCGAACATCAGCAGGTCGACGTTGCCGCGCTCCACCCCGAGCAGCGTCGCCGGCGCGAGCAGCGCCGCCCCGTAGACGGCGCCCTCGCCGAGCGTCAGCGGCCCCGCGACCGCGAGCGCGGCGGCGAAGAAGACGACGCCGACCGCGATCCCGAGCGGCACCGTCGCGCCCTGCCCGAGCCCGAGGTGCCAGGCGTCGATCCAGAGTCGCGGGTAGTTCGCCGCGCGCACGACCCCGCCGCTCGCTCCGAGCGGGTCGCACGGGTTCGACGGGAACGCCTCGACGCCGCGGCGCGCGCAGTCCCAGGCGGAGGTGACCGAGCGCAGGTCCTCGAACGAGAGATCGCCGGGCGCGACGCCGACGGTTGCCCAGGGGACGCTCCCGTTCGCGGCGCGCACCCCGAGCAGGACGGCGAAGAAGACGACGACGGCCGTCGCGGCCAGCACCCGCCCGTCCAGGTGCGGAAGACGGCGCATCGCACTCGAGGGTAGCGGAGCGCGTTGGTAGGTTCCGCGCGTGGACGTCTCGGCCCGGATCGTCACCCTCGAGCTGGCCGAGACGTTCGTGATCTCCCGCGGCGCCCGCGACACCGAGGACGTGCTCGTCGTCGAGGTGCGCCACTCCGGGGTCAGCGGCTTCGGCGAGGCGGCGGCGATCGCCCGCTACGGCGAGTCGGCGGCGTCCGCGCAGGCCTACGTGGAGGAACACGGGCCGGAGCTCGGCGACGACCCGTTCGCGCTCGAGGAGATCCTCGACCGGCTGCCCGCCCGGGAGTTCGCCGCGCGTGCCGCCCTCGACGCCGCGCTGCACGACCTGCAGGGGAAGCTGCTCGGCCAGCCGGTGTGGCGCCTGCTCGGGCTGCGCCGCGCCGGCCCGCCGACCACGTGGACGATCTGGCTCGGCGACCCCGACGACATGGCGCGCCGGGCCGAGCGCGCACGCGGCCGCTTCGCGCGTCTGAAGCTGAAGCTCGGCGCGCGCGACGGACTCGACGTCGAGCGCGTCCGCGCCGTCCGCGACGCCGCCGGGGGAACGCCGCTGCAGGTCGACGTGAACGAGGCGTGGTCGCTCGACGAGGCGCTCGACGCGCTGCCCCGCCTCGCCGAGCACGGCGTCGACTACTGCGAGCAGCCGCTCGCGGCCGGCGACCCGGGCGGCCCGGCGCTGAAGGCGCGCTCGCCGCTCCCGATCTACGTCGACGAGGACTGCCACACGCTCGCCGACGTCGCCCGCTGCGCGGAGCGCGCGCACGGGGTCAACGTGAAGCTCGCGAAGTCGGGCGGGATCCGTGAGGCGCAGCGGATGGTGCACGCCGCCCGCGCGCTCGGGCTCGGCTGCATGCTCGGCTGCATGGTCGAGTCGGGGCTCGGCATCGCGGCCGGCGCCCAGGTCGCGAGCCTCTTCGACCACGTCGACCTCGACGGCAACCTCCTGCTCGCGCACGACCCGTGGCCGGGCGTCGCGTTCGCCGGCGGCGTCCAGCTCCCGGCCGAGGCGCCCGGCCTCGGCGTCCGGCCGGCGTGAAGCCGACCCGCTACCTGATCCTCGCCGAGGGCTTCTCCGGCGACCGCCACTACGGCAAGACGATGTGGGGTGTGCTCCGCTACCGCCGCGACGACGTCGTCGCGATCCTCGACTCGACGCGCGCGGGCGAGACGAGCGACGGGGTCCCGGTCGTCGGCTCGGTGAACGACGCGCTCTGCTTCGGGCCGACAACCGCGCTCGTCGGCGTCGCGACGCAGGGCGGCCGCTTCCCGCCCGCCTGGCTCGAGCTGCTGAAGACGTGCGTCGCGAAGGGCCTCGACGTCGAGAACGGCCTGCACCACTTCCTCGCAGACGACCCGGAGCTGTGCGCGCTCGCGGCCCGCCACCGCGTCGAGCTGCGCGACCTGCGCCGGCCCCCTGCCGAACTGTCGACCGCGACGGGCGCGAACCTCGCCGTGCCCGCGACGATCGTCCTCACCGTCGGCTCGGACTGCGCGATCGGGAAGATGACGGTGTCGCTCGAGCTGGACCTCGAGGCGCGCCGCCGCGGGCTCCGCTCCGTCTTCGTCCCGACCGGGCAGACCGGGATCGCGATCGCCGGCTGGGGGATCGCCGTGGACGCGGTCGTCGCCGACTTCGTCGCGGGCGCGGCGGAACGGCTCGTCCTCGAGGGCCACGAGCGCGGGGGAGAGCTGCTCTGGGTCGAGGGTCAGGGCGCGCTCCTGCACCCGGTCTACTCCGGGGTCACGGCCGGGCTCTACCACGGCAGCGCGCCGCACGTCCTCGTCCTCTGCCACGAGTGCGGCCGCGACGAGATCGAGGGCGCCGGCGGAGGCCCGCACCCGATCCCGCCGCTGGCGGAGCTGGTGGAGCTGCACGAGCGGATGTCGCTGCCGGCGCGGCGCGCGCGCGTGGCGGCGGTCGCGCTCAACACGCGGCGGCTCGGAGAGGAGGAGGCGCGCGCCGCGATCGCCCGGGCCGCCGCGGAGACCGGCCTGCCCGCGTCCGACCCGGTCCGCTTCGGCGCCGCGCCGCTCGTCGACGCCGTGCTCGCGGCGGCAGGTCTGTAGGTCCCGCCCGGCGAACAAATAGGCCGAACGGGGCATTGTCGGCGTCCGCCCGGGCGGCGACACTTCCCTCGGGACACCACCGGGACAAGAGAGGGGCACGAACAACGTGAAGAAGTTCTCTGCGGCACTCGCGCTCGCGTGCGCGCTGCTCGCGGTCACGACCGCGGGCGCGGCGACGCGCCAGGGCGACCACGGCGGCGGCCACAAGAAGGCCCACGCGACGAAGAAGGTCAAGAAGGCGCACCACGCCAAGAAGAAGGCGAAGGCGGCCGCGCCGACGCACTCCGGCTCGACGATCTCCGTCAAGGCGGCCGGCCCGCTCGAGTGGGGCGTCGCGGACGACGCGTCGAAGTACGCCGACGACGGCGGCTCGTCGTTCTACGGCCTGATGCAGGGCGCGAACCTCACGTCGAACCGCTGGACGCTCGCCTGGGACGCGGCGAACCCGACCGCGATCAAGGAGCTGCCGTTCATCCAGCGCGCCGCGCCGAAGGCGCAGGCCGCCGGAATCCACGTCGTGCTCGCCCTCTACGCCGGCAAGAACGGCGGCTCGAGCCCGGACGG
>DASSND010000017.1:0-7401 GCA_035688315.1 Gaiellaceae bacterium
CCGAGCCGACGACGAGCTGGCCGGTCATCTGGGCCGCGTGCGCGTCGCAGCGAAAGCGATACGTGCCTGCCTGCAGCGTCACGTTCCAGGTCGTCTTGCCGGTGCCCTCGATGCTCGTCGCGAGGTCGACGCCGGGGCCGACGAGGTGGAAGTTGTGCAGGTCCGAGGTGTCCGAGATCGTGATCTCGTACGCGCCGGGTGCGACGCGTGCGGTCGACATCGAGATCGTGAAGCCCGGGCCGACCGAGCCGCTGAGGGTGCCGTCGGTCGCATGCGCCTGCGCGCGCGGGCCGGCGGCGAGGGCGGCGCCGCCGAGGACGAGCGCGAGCAGGGCGGATGCGAGCAGGACGATGCGCACGGCCTGTTCTACGCGCGGGCGCGGGAATCGGATTGCGAGCGGGTTCGTCCGGTCGCATGCCTACCGTCTCGGCGTGAAAGTCGTCGGCATCGACCCGGGAACGGCTGCATGCGGGTACGGGATCGTCCACGAAAGCGGCGGGCGCCTCAGGGCGCTCGGCCACGGGTGCTGGTCGACGCCGGCCGGCGAGGCGCCGGCGCTGCGGCTGAAGACGATCTACGACGGCGTCGCGGCGCTCGTCGCGGAGCACGCGCCGGATGCGGTGGCGCTCGAGGAGTCGTTCGTCGGCGCGGACGCCCGCATCGCGCTCTCCGTCGGGCAGGCGCGCGGCGCCGTGCTCGTCGCGGCGGCCAACGCGGGCGTCGCCTGCGCCGAGTACGCGCCGGCGCGCGTCAAGCAGGCGGTCTGCGGCTACGGCCGCGCCGAGAAGGCGCAGGTGCAGCGGATGGTGCGTGCCATCCTCGGGCTCGCGGAGCTGCCCACCCCGAACCACGCCGCCGACGCGCTCGCCGTCGCGATCTGCCACGCGCTCGCGCCGCCGCTCCTGCGGATCGCCGGGTAGCCGCGGGAACGTCCGTTCCCCCGCGTACGCTCTCTGCGTGATCGCTCGCCTCCGCGGGAAACCCGTCGCGCACACGCCCGAGGGTCTCGTGCTCGACGTCGGCGGCGTCGGCTACCTGGTCGCCGCCACGCCGAGCGCCGTCCGCAAGGCCGAGCAGGCGGACGAGGTCGTCGTCGAGACGTACCTCCACGTTCGCGAGGACACGCTCCAGCTCTACGGCTTCGCCGACCGGGCCGAGCGCGAGCTGTTCGTCCAGCTCCTCACCGTGAACGGCGTCGGCCCCAAGGTCGCGCTCGCGATCGTGTCCGGCTCGCCGGTCGAGGAGCTGCGCCGCGCGATCGCGCGCGAGGATGCCGCCCGCTTCCAGGCGATCCCCGGAATCGGCAAGAAGACGGCGGAGCGGATCGTCCTCGAGCTGCGCGAGAAGCTCGCGGAGGGAGCGCCGGTCGCGGCGGCTCCTTCGGGCGACACGCACGTGGTCGCGCGCGACGCGCTGGTCGAGCTGGGCTACAGCGTGCTCGACGCGGAGCGCGCGCTCGCCGACACCGACCCCGACCTGCCGCCGGAGGAGCGCGTCCGGCTCGCGTTGAAGAGAGCGGCATGAACGCGACCCAGTTCCTCGCACCCGACCTGCGCGACGAGGACGAGGAGGTCGAGCGGAGCCTCCGCCCCCGCCGGCTCGACGACTTCGTCGGCCAGGAGCGCGTGAAGGAGCAGCTCGCGATCGCGCTCGACGCGGCCAAGGCGCGCGGCGAGGCGCTCGACCACGTCCTGCTCGTCGGCCCGCCGGGGCTCGGCAAGACGAGCCTCGCCCACATCGTCCGCGAGGAGCTGGGCGTGGGGATCCGCGCCGTCGCGGGGCCGGCCCTCGAGCGCAAGGACGTCGCCGCGATCCTCACCGCGATCGAGCCGCGCGACGTCGTCTTCGTCGACGAGATCCACCGGATCAGCCGCGCGGCGGAGGAGATCCTCTACCCGGCGCTCGAGGACTTCCGCCTCGACATCGTGATGGGCCAGGGAACCGCGGCGCGCACGCTCACGCTCGACCTGCCCCCGTTCACCCTCGTCGGCGCGACCACCCGAACCGGCCTCCTCACCTCGCCGCTCCGCGACCGCTTCGGCATGACCTTCCGGCTCGACTACTACGAGCCCGGCGAGCTGGCCGCGATCGTCGCCCGCTCGGCACGGATCCTCGGCGTCGAGATCGCCGCGGAGGCGGCCGACGAGATCGCCGGCCGCGCCCGCGGCACCCCGCGGATCGCGAACCGCATCCTCCGCCGCGTCCGCGACGTCGCCGAGGTGCGCCACCAGGGGGCGATCACCACCGCGATCGCGCGCGAGGCGCTCGACCTGCTCGAAGTCGACGAGGCCGGCCTGGAACGCCTCGACCGCGAACTGCTCCGTTCGATCGTGGAGAAGTACGACGGCGGCCCCGTCGGCGTCAACACGCTCGCCGCCTCGCTCGGCGAGGAACCGGACACGATCGAATACGTCTACGAGCCCTATCTGCTCCAGCTCGGCTTCATCCAGCGCACCCCGCGCGGCCGCACGATCACGAAGCGCGGCCGAGCCCACCTCGGCGCCGCCCCGGAGCCCGACGCCAGGCTCTTCTGAGAGCCCCCTCCGCGGCCGTCGCGCGTTGGCGACGCCACGTGGCGTGGTGTGGCGACGCCACGTGGCGTGGTGTGGCGACGCCATCTGTAACGTCCCTGCAAATCGGGGGGAAATCCGCGAGGGTGGCGTCGCCACACCTGGCGCGCGCTAGGCTCGGTGTGCGATGGCTCCCGAGCTGTGGACTCCGGTTCCCGACCTGCCCCACGAGGCGTTCGTCGAGCGCCTGCTCCGGGCGATCGCGAGCTTCGCGGAGACGATGGGCGTCGCCAGCCCCGTCGTGGAGATCGAGCTGACAGACACCTCTCGGTTCGTGCTCGACCGGATCGAGCCGGAACCCGGCTTCGGGATGGTGACGCTCTACGTCAAGGAGCCGCGCGACGACGGGCCGGACGCCCTCGTCGTCCCGATCGGTTCACTGCGCCGGATCGAGCTCCGGAAGGCTCCCGAGGACCGGATCGCCAGGTTCGGCTTCGCGGTGCCGTCGCCCGAGTAGCCGGGCCGCGGCGACGAGCCAGGGCGCGAGGAGCACGGCCATGACGTCGAACCAGACGTAGCCGCTCGCCGCGCCGCTCGGCGGGTTCCCGTCGGGAATGCCGAGCCCGGGCAGCCGCTCAGCCCAGCGCCACGTCCCGATCGACGTGCCGTACAGCTCGAGCGCCGCCACGACGAGGAACACCCCCGCGTACGCGGCTCGCTGCCGGGACCGCCACAGGAAGACGAGCAGGAGCGGGATGCCCGCGGCGCCGGCGACGTCGAGTCGCGGCAGGACACCGAGCCCGAGCGCGCACCAGAGCGCCGCTCCCGCGCTGGCTGCGAGCACGAGCGCACGCTGCGGGAGGCTGCGAGCGAGCGCGACGCCGCTCAGGTAGACGATCCCGTGCGCCGGCGGAATGAACAGCGGCAGGTTGTGGAGCCGGTAGTGGTAGACACCCCACACGAGCGAGCCTGTCACCTCGCCGATCGTCGCGAAGGCCACGACGCCGAGCACCTGCGCGCGCGCCAGCGAGGGGAGCGGTCGAAGCGCCGCCAGCAGCACGAGCCACGTCAGGCCGCCGAGCGCGAGCTGTGCGCCCGGCGACGCCTGCGTGTCGACGGCGAGCAGCGCGGCCAGGTAGGCCGGTCCCGCGAGCGCATACCGCGGCGAGGTCACCGCCGGTACTGAAGGTCGTGCCAGCTCGGCGTCGGCAGCAGCTCGACGAGAGTGCGCCCGCCGTGCGGATCGGCGTAGGTGAACTCCGAGCTGTCGTCGTCCCAGTCCACCGCGAGCAGCCCCTCCTTCACGCGGTGGTCGAGCCACGCGCCGCGGAACACGAGCTTCTTGAGCCAGTAGACGAGCGACTCGCCGTCGACGAGCGCGATCTCCTCCCAGTGGCGGACGAGATAGCTGCCGAGTGCGCTCCGCGGCTCCTCGATCGCGTCCCGCTCCGTCAGCTCGACGAGGTCGGCGGTCTCGTCGTCGTCCAGCTCCGCGCGCTCGATCAGCCCGAGCTTGACCGCCGCAGCCGTGACGCGCTGCTCGAAGTCGAACGCGCTGAAGCCGAAGCTGTAGCCGAGGAACTCGACGACGTAGTCGTCGCCAGAGTGGTAGTTCCCGGCCGGATCCACGGCGAGAGCGTACCCTGGCCTCGTGCGCGTACTCCGGATCCCGGCGGCGCTCGCGGCGGTGGCGGCGCTCGTCGTCCTGACAGCCTGGTGGATGTCGTGGCCGCTCGAACGCGCCGTCTACCTGGCGCCCGTCCTCGTCGTCGGCGGCGCCGCCGCGGTCGGCCTCCTCATGCTCTGGGGCAAGGTGGCGCTCAACTCGCTGCGCGAGAGCCGGAGGCCGCGGATGGTGCTCGCGCTGTGGCTCGCCGGGCTCGGACTGCTCGTCCTGCTGACCGTGCTCGGCGTGAAGCTACCCCGCGAGGGCTACTAGCAGCCGGTCGATCTCGTCGCCCGTCGTGTAGCCGGCGACACTCACCCGCACGGCCGCGCCACCGCGGACGACCGGGATCTCGATCCGCTCCTCGGCGAACAGCCGGTCGCTCAGCTCGGGATCCGGGTGCCGGAGGGACACGGTCGCCATCTGTCCCAGCATCGCGTCGGGAGCGAGCGGGGCCGTCCCGAGCACGCCGCACAGCCGCTCGCGCGCGGCGAGCGTCAACTCTCGCGCCCGGGCGGAGACGGTCCTCCAGTCGCGCTCGGCCTGCCACGCGATCGCGTCCGGAACCGCGAGCCACGCGGCGGGATCGCGCGTCCCCTGCTGCTCGATCCGTCTCGAGAACCCGGTCCCGTCGGCGTATCCCCAGCTCACGATCGCCGCGTCGACGCGTTCCTGATGCTCCGGGCGGGCGTGCAGGAAGCCGGCGCCCTTCGGCGCGCACAGCCACTTGTGGCAGTTGCCGGAGTAGAAATCCGCCTGCAGGACGTCGAGGTCGACCGGCACGTGCGCGGGCGCGTGCGCGCCGTCGACGATCGTGGTGTAGCCGGCGGACCGCGCCCGCTCGACGATCTCCGCGACCGGCAGGACGAGCGCGGTCTCCGAGGTGACATGGCTGACGAAGACGACGCGCGTCCGCTCGCTCGCGCCGGCGAAGAGCGCGTCGACGACCTCGTCCGGACGGGAGAGCGGGAGCGGGAGCGGGGCGCGGACGTATCGCGCGCCGGTGCGCCCACAGAGCCACTCCCAGGCGAGGTCGCAGGCGCCGTACTCGAGATCGGTCGTGAGGATCTCGTCGCCCGGCCGGAGGTCGAGCGCGCGAGCCGCGAGATTGACGCCGTGGGTTGCGTTCGTGACGAAGGCGAGGTCGTCCGGGCGCGAGCCGACGTAGGCGGCGAGCGCAGCCCGCGCCTCGTCGAGGAGCCGCGGGAGCCGGCGCGCGATGAAATCGACCGGCTCGCGCTCCAGCTCGCGCTGCCAGTGGCGGTAGCGCTCGAACACCGCCTCGGGGCAGGCGCCGAAGGACCCGTGGTTGAGGAACGCGACATCCGGGTCGAGCAGGAACTCGGCGCGGAGCGCCTCGGCGGTCGGGGCCCGACGACTCATGCGGGACACTTCTACACCGTCCCGAACCCCCACCCACCCGGGGAACGGCTCCAGCCTGCCCGGAAACGCGTGACGCCGGGGTGACGACTTTCCGGCGAAAGGCCGGCAATGTGTCCACAGGCGTCCGTTTCGGACGAGCCGGAGCTGCGATGCCGTCCGCCCCTGCCCGTAGCGTCGAACGCGATGGACGACGGCACCTGGACGATCCGCGACTGCCCGCCCGGCGCGCAAGCGAGGCTCGTGCGCGAGCTGGGGATCGGCGAGATCACGGCCGCCGTCCTCGCCCGGCGAGGCTACACCGATCCGGAGGAGGCGGCGCGCTTCCTGGCGGGCGAGCAGCCGCCGCACGACCCGTTCCTGCTCGGCGACATGGAGGTCGCCTGCGAGCGGATCCGCGCCGCCGTCGCCGAGGGGCGCCGCATCTGCGTGCACGGCGACTACGACGTCGACGGGATCGCCGCGACCGCGCTCGCCGTCCTGCTCCTTCGTGAGCTCGGCGCCGACGTCGGCTGGCACCTGCCGAGCCGCTTCGACGAGGGGTACGGCGTCCGCGGCGAGACGCTCGCCCGGCTCGCCGACGAGGGCTGCGGACTCGTGCTGACCGTCGACTGCGGCATCACCGCGGCCGCGGAGGTCGCGGAGGCGAAGGCGCGCGGCCTCGAGGTGATCGTCACCGACCACCACCGGCCCGGAGACCTGCTCCCCGACTGTCCGATCGTCGCGACGCGTCCGTCCGAGTATCCGTTCCCGGAGCTGTGCGGCACCGGCGTCGTCCACAAGCTCGGCCAGGCGCTCTTCGGGGTGGACGCCGAAATCGTCCGCCGCCATCTCGACCTCGTCGCGCTCGCGACGATCGCCGACGTCGTGCCGCTGCTGGACGAGAACCGCTTCTTCGCATCGGCCGGCCTGCGGGCCCTCGCCCGCACACGGAAGCCCGGCCTGCGGGCGCTGATGCGCTCCGCGCACGTCGACCCTGCGGCCGTCGACTCGGGCTCGGTCGGGTTCCGGCTCGCGCCGCGGATCAACGCCGCCGGCCGGCTCGGGCACCCCGGGGCCGCGCTCGACCTGATCCTCACCGGGGACGAGGAGGAGGCCGGCCGGCTCGCGGCGCGCCTCGAGGAGCTGAACCGCGAGCGGCAGCAGGTCGAGGACCGGATCCTGCGCGCGGCCGTCGCCGAGGTCGAGTCCTGGCCCGAGGCGAAGCGCCGCCGCCGCGGGTACGTCATCGCCGGCGCCGACTGGCACGAGGGAGTGATCGGGATCGTGGCCTCGCGCCTCGTCGAGCGCTTCAACCGCCCGGTCGTGCTCATCGCCGGGACGGACGAGCTGTGGAAGGGGTCGGGACGCTCGCTCCCGGCCTTCGACCTGCACGGGGGCCTCGCGGCGTGCGCCGACCACCTCGAGCGGTTCGGCGGGCACCGCGCCGCGGCCGGTCTCACGATCGCCGACGACCGGCTCGACGGCTTCGCGGAGGCGTTCGGCCGCCACGCGGACGCCGCGCTGGCCGATGTCGACCTGCGCCCGCTCACGACGGTCGACGCGATTGTCCCGGCCGGCGCGCTGACGCTCGAATTGGCCCAGGAGCTCGATCGCCTCGCGCCGTTCGGCCTCGGCAACCCGGAGCCGACGCTCCTCGTGGCGAGCATCGAGGCGACCGCCGCGAGCACGGTCGGCGAAGGCAAGCACCTTCGTTTCCGGATCCGCCAGCAGGGCCGCGACGGCGGCTCCGCGATCGCCTTCGGGCAGGGCTCGCAGCTCGACCGCTTCCAGCCGTCGAGCCGCTTCGACGTCGCGTTCCGGCTGAAGGAGAACCGCTGGAACGGAACGGTCGCGCCGCAGCTC
>DASSND010000028.1:0-25424 GCA_035688315.1 Gaiellaceae bacterium
ACGAGCACGTTGTTGCGGTCGCCCGCCTGCTGGACGATCCCGGTCACGACCTCGGTGACGCGGTCGATGTACTCGTCGTACATCATCCGCCGCTCCTCCTCGCGGATCCGCTGCAGGATCACCTGCTTCGCGGTCTGCGCGGCGATGCGGCCGAAGCCCTCCGGGGTGACGTCCTCGCGCTTCACGTCGCTCTCCGGCACGTCCGACCAGTCGACGTCGAGGTCGTCGTCGGCGATCAGCGTGTGCTGCCGCTCGCCCGTCTCCTCCTCGAGCCGCTCCAGCTCCTCGAGCTTCCGCTCGCGGGCCTCGTCGAGCAGCCGCTCCTCGACGTCCGCGGGCAGCTCGATCGAGAAGACCCGGAAGTCGCCGTTGTCGTCCATCTCGACCGTCGCGTGGCGGGACGCGCCGGCCGTCTTCTTGTACGCGGCGAGCAGGGCATCCTCGAGAGCGGCGACGAGCGCACCCTCCTCGATCCCCTTGTCGCGTTCGATCTCGCGAACCGCGTCGATGATCTCCTGGCTCATGGCCCTACCCCTCGTCGATCAGGTTGGCCCGCACGATCTGCTCGTACGGGATGTCGGTCGTGGTCTCGTCGAAGCCGAGCGTCACCGTCTGCGCGCCGGCGGCGACCACCTCGCCGCGGAGGCGCTTGTCGCGCGTGCGGAGCTTGACGCGGCGGCCGACGGCGGCCGCGAAGTGCTCCGGCTTGCGGAGCGGACGCTCGATCCCCGGCGAGGAGACGTCCACGGTGTACTCGCGCAGGTAGTCCCGCAGGACGTCGGTGACGCGGCCGCACAGTGCGTGGTCGACGCCGTCGGGATGGTCGACGTAGACGCAGAAGCGGGACGGAGCCAGCAGCTCGACGGCGAGCACGTCGACGCCCGGCAGGTCGCGTGCGACCCGCGGGGCGATCTCCTGCTCGAGCTGCCGTTCCTTCTCGTACGTCGTGGCCATCTGCGCCTTCCTTCACAAAAAATGGGCCCGCAGGCCCATTTCTCCGAACCGGTGAAATGTGGTGCGCGGAGTGTAGCAACGGGCTCGTTCAGCCGCGGAGCGCCGAGACCGGGCGAAGGGTCGAGCGCAGCAGGCTCGCGGCTCGCGACGAGTCGAGGGTCAGGTCGCGCGGGCGGCCGACGCGGGGGCTCGGGACGCCGTGCGCGTCGGTTGCGCCGAGCAGGCGCGCGAGGGCGAGCCGCGAGACGGCCTCGGGCGCCGCGAGGTGGAGCGGGCCGGAGACGCCTTCGTGTTCCCCGAGCTCGAGCAGCGCGGCTGCGATGTCCTCGACGTGCGTCGGGCAGCGGATCTCGTCGAAGTAGAACTCGCCGCCGCGCGCGGCGAGCCGCTCCTGGGCGCCGTCGGGCCGCCCGTAGAGGAGCGAAGTGCGGACGAGCGCCGCCCCGGGGTGCGCCGCCGCGACGAGCCGCTCCGCGCGGAGCTTCGCCTCGCCGTAGTCGGAGACCGGCCGCGGCTCCGACTTCTCGGTGTACGGCACGCCGTGCTCGCCGTCAAAGACGACGTCGCTCGAGAGGTGGACGAGCCGCGCGCCAGCGCGATGGGCCGCGAGCGCGACGTTGCGGGAGGCGCGAACGACGTCCTGCTCCATGACCTCGCGCGTCCCCTGCCGGTACGCGGCGTGGACGACCGCGTCGGGGCCGTGCTCCATCAGCATGCGCTGCACCTCGGCGTCGTCGCGGAGGTCGCAGCGGAGCGGACGGCCGTACGGCGGCTCGCGGCGGAGCCGGACTGCGACGGCGTCGTGGCCCGCAGCGACCGCCTGCCGGCACAGCTCCGAGCCGAGGAACCCGGCGGCCCCGGTGACGAGGAGCTTCACTCCGACGCGACGGGGCGGGCGCGCTCGATCGGCTCGGTGACGGTGAGCAGGAAGTCGACGCCGCCGAGGCGCGTGTGGGAGCCCCAGTAGCCGATCTCGACGACGGTGCCGTCGCGGCGGCGCAGGCGGGTCTGCTCGTAGACGCTCGACCGGTGCACGCGCAGACGCTCGTAGACCTCGAGCGCGTGCTCGCCGTCGATCGCGTAGTCGCGGGCGGTCAGACGCAGCAGCTCGTCGCGCGGGTAGCCGAGGAGCGTGCAGGCGGCCTCGTTGACCGCGACGAGGCGCCCGAAGTCCTCCTCGCTGACGAAGACGGCATGCGACGCCTGCTCGACCGCCTCGCCCAGCAGCGTCGCCTGGACGAGGCCCTGCGCGTCCCCCTCCTCGATGACCCGATCCACCCTGAACCCATCCTGCCCGGTCGCCGCGGGGCGCGCAACCGATCACACTACGATGGTCACCGGGCCGTCGTTCGTCAGCTCGACCGCCATCCGCGCGCCGAAGACGCCGGTCTCGACGGCGACGCCGAGGCTGCGCAGCTCGGCGCAGAAGCGCTCGTAGAGCGGCTCGGCCTGCTGGTGCGGGGCGGCGTCCGCGAAGCTCGGCCTGTTCCCCTTCGCGGTGTCGGCGAGCAGCGTGAACTGGGAGACGACGAGCGCGGCGCCGCCGGTGTCGAGGAGCGAGCGGTCGAAGCGCCCGGCCTCGTCCGCGAAGATCCGCAGCCGCGCGACCTTGCCGGCGAGCCGTACCGCCTCGTTGTCCCCGTCCGCGCGCGCGACGCCGAGCAGCACGCAGAGCCCCGCGCCGATCTCGCCGACGGTCTCCCCGGCCACGACGACGCGCGCCCGCGCCACCCGCTGCGCGACCGCCCGCACGGGCGGGACGCTACTCGTCGAGGTCGCGGATCCGCTCGCGGTACTGCTTCGACCCGGGACGGAGCGAGCTGGCGAGCTTGTAGTGGCGGTTCGCCTCGCGGTCGCGGCCCTGCTTCTGCAGGCAGCGACCGAGCGCGTAGTGGGCGTAGTCGTTCACCGGCGACAGCTCGAGCAGCTTGCGGAACTCGGCCTCCGCCTCCTCCCAGCGGCGGATGCGGAAGTACGCGATCCCGAGCGCTTCGCGGATCGACGCCTTCTCCGGCTCGCGGCGCTTCGCCTTCTCGAGCGAGACGGTCGCCTGCGCCGCCATCCCCTTGCGGAGGTGCTCCCGGCCGCGCTGGAACAGCTGATACGTGGACTCCGCCATGACCCCTTCCTTCCAGTCAAGCGGGTCCGTCAAGCCTGGCGGACGAGGCCGAGCGAGCGCAGCGAGAGCAGCCCGCGCAGGCGCTCGCGGCCGCTCAGGCGACGGCGCACGTCGCGCAGCAGCCCCCGCAGCTCGCGCCGGGCCTCGCGCGCCGCGGCGGCCGCACCCTCGACCCTGCCGAACCGCGCCGCCGTCGCCGCGGCGACGAAGCGATCCGGGTCGACGGCCAGCTCGTGCCGGACGAGCGCGCCCAGCTCGTGCAGGGTCGCGCTGCGCGCCGCCTCGATCCGCTGGTCGACGAGGAACGCCGCCAGCTCCTGCCGGCAGGCGGCGGCGGCGCGGCGCGGGTCGCGCGGCAGGCGCCGCAGCCAGCGGCGCGCGAGCTTCGTCCCGCCCACCCCGCCGAACGCGAGCGCCGCCGCGAGCAGCAGCAGGAAGAGGATCGCGTTGCGCACCGCGTGCGACTCGCTCGCCGTCGCGGCCGAGGCGCTGCCGCCGCGCGCGGCCGCCGCCACGCCTGTCCCCTCCTGCTCGCCGTGACGGTGGCTGTTCTGCCGGTCCGGCGGGCGAGTCCCGGGCCGCGCGCCGCCCCCGATCCCGAAGCCCGGCGACGACGCCGAGTAGCCGGCGCTCAGCGTCCCCTGCTCCGGCCTGCCGGCCGAGGGCGTCGGGTCGAACGGGAGCCAGCCGTACCCCGCGAACCAGGCCTCCACCCACGCGTGGGCGTCGTGGTCGGTGACGACGAACGCGCCCTTGCCGTTGTCGTACTCGCCGCTCGAGAAGCCGACCGCGACCCGGGCCGGGATCCCGACGTAGCGGAGCATCAGCGCCATCGCGCCCGCGAAGTGCTGGCAGTAGCCCTCCCGCGTGCGCAGGAAGCCGACGAGCGGCGGGAAGACCGGCGCGGGCCGGTTCGTATAGCGGAAGCCGCCGCTGGAGCGGAACCACTGCTCGAGCCGCACGGTCGCGTCGTACGGCGTCCTCGCGCCCGCGGTCACCCGGTCGGCGAGCGTCCGCACGAGCCTGTAGTCGAAGAGGCCCGGGTCGGTGCTGAGAGCGCGGTCGACCTCGCGGACGCGGTCCGGGGTCCCGAAGGCGGGGAGCCGCACTCCCGGCCAGACGTCGAGCAGCCCCTGCGCCGACAGCTCGCTCGGGTAGCGCGCGGGCGAGCGGCGCAGCGCCGCCGCGCTCGGCTGCGGCGCGTAGCTCCAGACGCGGTAGCGGTAGCCGCGCGGCAGCCCGGAGAGGATCTGCGCGAAGCCGGTCGTCTGCACGGTCAGGTCGGCGCCCTCGGCGTCGAAGCGGATCGGGACGCTGCCGCCGACGAGCCGCGTGTCCGCGAGCGCCTTCACGGTCACGACCTGTTCGGTCTGGCGGCGGCGCTGGTACGCCGCGGGCGGCTCGAGCGCGTCCGCGGCTCGCGGCGGGCCGAGCGTCCAGCCGCCGTTGACGAAGTCGTCGAGCACCGCCGCCCGCCAGTACAGCGACTGGGTCGGCGCGGTCTGCACCTCCAGCACCTCGGTGCGCTTCTTCGGCCAGCGCAGGCCGTAGTAGCGGGAGTCCCAGACGAACGAGACGCTGACGGGCGGCGGCAGCTTCGTGTACGGGTCCCACGTCTGCCACGGCACGACGCCGCGCTTCGCCACCGCCGGCGAGGTGGAGGCGGCGAGCGCCGCGAGCGCGAGGACGGCGGCGACTGGGAGGGTCGCGCGCGGCACGCGGCGGCGCGTCAGGCCGGCGAGCACGACGAGCGCGGCGAGCAGGATTCCCGCGCCCACGGCGAGCGCCCGCGAGGGGCCGAGCAGCGTCGCCGGCCAGCCCGCCCCGACGAGCAGGAGCAGCGCGGCGGCGACCGGGCGGTGCGCGTCGACCGCGAGCGCGACGAGCAGCGCGAAGAGGAAGACCGCGAGCAGGACGACGCTCGCCATGTCGGGGTGCAGCCGCGGGTCGAAGGGCAGACGGACGTCGTAGAAGGTCAGGAAGCCGTCCGAGAAGCGCGACCAGAGCGGCCCGAAGTACGCACGGTGCGGGTCGAACGGCCGCGCCGCGAGCGGCGAGATCCCGAAGGCGAGCCAGACGGCGAGCAGGACCGCGGCGACCGCGGCGACGAGGCGGGCGGGGAGCGGACGCACGAGCGCGACCGCGATCGCCAGCGCGGCGAGGAGCGCGGCCCGCCACAGCTCCTCCCGCGGCCGCTCGAACCGCAGCCACGCGAGCGCGACGACCGCCGCCGGGATCGCGCTCACGAGCAGCGTCCGCGGCGCCCTAGCCATGCGCCGCCTCCCCGACCGGCGCGGCAGACAGCGCCGCCGCGAGGTCGTCGCCGCGACGGACGACCGCCACCGGGACCCCGGCCGCCTGCAGGCGCAGGAGCAGCGGCTCCGGCCGGGACGGGGCGCCCGCGAAGCCGGCGGCGTCCACGTGGACGAGCGCGACGCCGCGCCGCGCGAGCGCGCGCTGGACGAGGCGGTGGACGAGCGGCGCGTCGACCCGCGCGGTGACGACGACCAGCTCGAGCGCGCGCGCCGCCGCGCCGCCCGACGCGTCGAGGAGCGCGAACGCGGGCGTCCGCCCCGTCGGCTCGCAGCCGGCGAGCAGCTCGAGGGCGCGCCGCCAGTCCTCGCCCTCCGAGGCGACCGCCTGGGTCTCGCGGGTCGCCGAGTTCACGACGAGGACGGAGCGGCGGCCGCGGCGCACCTGCGCGAGCAGCAGCGAGCCGGCCGCCCGCACCGCCGCGTCGAAGCTCGAGTCCGGCGGCTCGCCCGCGACCGCGCCGGCGTCCGCGTCGAGCAGGATCGCCACCTCGTCGCGCGGCGCGTCCTCCAGCTCCTTCACCATCAGCCGCCCCCGCCTCGCCGTCGACGGCCAGTGGACGCGGCGGAGCGACTCGCCCTGCTCGTAGTCGCGGACGCTGTGCAGCTCGAACCCCGACGGGCGCCGCAGCAGCAACCGGCGGCCGTCGTTCAGGCGCGCCCCGCCCTCGTCGAAGGGCCGCCGCACCTCGACGAGCCGCGGGTAGACGACGAGCGCCTGCGGCTCCTCGACCGCGAGCGACGCGGCCGCGAGCCCGAACGGGTCCTCGACCGAGAGCGAGACCGTCTCGAACGGATAGCGGCCGCGCGGCACCGAGCGCAGCTCGTAGCCGCCCGCCCAGCGGCCCCGCCGCACCGGCTCCAGCTCCACCTCGCGCTCGCCGAGGCGGCCGAGCCGCTCGACCGCGACGAGCGTCGGCGGCGGCAGCGGCGCGCGGCTGTGCAGGACGAGGTCGACGCGCACGTCCTCGCCCTCCGTGACGTCGCGCCCCGCACCGTGCCGCCGCACGTCGGGCGCGCGCAGCGAGACCCGCACCCAGGCGACCGCGAGCGCGACCGCGAGCACGAGCCCGGTCGCGACCGGATAGAGCGCACGCGAGCCGAAGACCCACGCGACGAGGTAGACGAGCAGGCCGAGGGCGAGGACGGCACGCCCTCTGGCGGTCATACGGGAACCGGGGTCCTCTCGAGCGCCTCGGCGACGAGCTCCGCTCCGCCGAGGCCGGCCGCGCGCGCCTCCGGGGCGAGGATCAGCCGGTGCGCGAGCACCGGGGCCGCCACCGCCTTCACGTCGTCCGGGACGAGGTAGTCGCGCCCCTCCGCGAGCGCGAGCGCCTTCGCGACGCGCAGCAGCGCGATCCCGGCCCGGGGGCTCGCGCCGAGGTAGAGGCGGTCGTCGGCGCGCGTCGCGCGCAGGAGCGCGACGACGTAGCGGCCCAGGTCGTCCTCGACGAAGACGTCGCGCGCTGCCGCGACGAGCCGCAGCACCCCTTCGTCGTTCGCGACCGGCCGCAGCGAGTCGAGCGGAGGCACGTGCGTCTGCTCGTCGAGCATCCGCGCCTCCTCGGCGAGCGGCGGGTAGCCGAGCGCGATCCGCATCGTGAAGCGGTCGAGCTGCGCCTCGGGCAGCGGGTACGTCCCCTCGTACTCGATCGGGTTCTGCGTGGCGAGCACCATGAACGGCGGCCGCAGCGGATAGGTGACGCCGTCGATCGTCACCTGGCGCTCCTGCATCGCCTCGAGCAGCGCCGCCTGCGTCTTCGGCGAGGCGCGGTTCACCTCGTCGACCAGCAGCAGGTTGGCGAAGACCGGGCCCGACCGGAACTCGAACTCGTTCGTCGCCTGGTTGAAGACGTTGACGCCGGTGACGTCGGAGGGGAGCAGGTCGGGCGTGAACTGGACGCGCGAGAACGAGCAGTCGAGCGAGCGCGCCAGCGCCTTCGCGAGCATCGTCTTCCCCACCCCGGGGAAGTCCTCGATGATCAGGTGGCCCTCGGCGGCGAGGCAGAGGACGACGAGCCGCAGCGTCTCCCGGGAGGCGTGCACGACGCTCCCGAGGTTGTCCGCGATCTCGGCGATCAGGTCGGACGCGGACGGCTGGACGGCGCGCTCAGCCAAGCAGGCGCTCCACCTCGTTGAGGATCGCGGCGGCGATCTCGTCCTTCGGCGCCTTCGCGAGCCGGCGCTCCCCGGCCGCGGCGACGAGCGTCACCTCGTTGTCGGGCGCGTCGAAGCCGATGTCGGGGCGCGAGACGTCGTTGAAGACGAAGAGGTCGGCGTTCTTGCGGGCGAGCTTCTCGCGCGCCCGCTCGAGCCCCGTGTCGCCGTGGTCGGCCGCGAAGCCGACGAGCAGCTGCCCGTCGCGGCGCCGCCCGCCCAGCACGGCGAGCACGTCGGTCGTCGGCTCCAGCTCGAGCGTCCACGCGCCGGCGTCCTTCGGCCGCTTCGCGGCGAGCGCCTCGGCCGGCCGGTAGTCGGCGACGGCGGCCGCCATCACGACCACGTCGGCCGCGCCGGCGCGCGCGAGCGCCTCGCGTTCGAGATCGGCTGCCGTCGGCGTCTGCACCGTCTCCACTCCTACGGGCGCGGGCACCGAGAGGTTCGCCGCCAGCAGCGTCACCTGCGCGCCGCGCCGCGCGGCCTCGGCGGCGAGCGCGACGCCCATGCGGCCGGAGGAGCGGTTGCCGACGAAACGGACCGAGTCGAGCGGCTCGCGCGTCCCGCCCGCGGAGACGAGCACACGCCTGCCGCGGAGCGGCCCGTCCGGGAGCAGCAGCTCCAGCGCCGCGGCGACGACCTCCGCCGGCTCGGCCATCCGCCCCACGCCCAGCTCGCCCTCGGCGGTCTCGCCCTCGTCGGGGCCGACGAGCGCGACGCCGCGGGCCGCGAGCGCCTCCGCGTTCGCGCGCGTCGCCGGGTGCGACCACATGCGCGGGTTCATCGCGGGCGCGACGAGCACCGGGCCGCGGTGGGCGAGCGCCGCCTCGGTGAGGACGTTGTCGGAGAGCCCGTGCGCCAGCTTCGCGAGCGTGTTCGCCGTGCAGGGCGCGACGAGCAGGAGGTCGGCGCGCGTCAGGTGCAGGTAGACGTCGTCGCCGGGCGGGCGGCGCGCGAGCGCACGGAACGTCTCCTCGGCGACGAAGCGCCGCGCGCCAGGCGTGAGCAGCGGCACGACCTCGTGCCCGCCTCGCACGAGCAGCCTGCACACCTCGCAGGCCTTGTAGGCGGCGATGCCTCCCGTCACCCCCAACAGGACGCGGGCCATGCGCCCATGATGCCTGTCGGGCGGGGCCGGCGGGTGCTGCCTACGCGTACGAGTAGGTCAGCATGCCCTCGGAGACCTCCTCGAGGGCCATCGTCAGGTAGTTCTTCGAGCGGCTCTCGACGAGCGGCGGCAGGTTGTCGCCGAAGGTGCCCTCGCCGAGCTGGTGGTGGTAGTTGTTGATCTGCCGCGCCCGCTTGGCGCCCACGATCACGAGGGCGTAGCGGGAGTCCACGTGCTGCAGCAGGTCGTCGACGCGTGGTTGGATCATCGTCCGCGCATGGTAGCTGGCGCGCCGAGCAGGCCGCGGACGAGCGTCGTCAGCTCGTCGACGGCGCGGTCGAGGTCGTCGTTCTCGACCACGTGGTCGAACTCGTCCGCCTGCTCGAGCTGCTCCCGGGCGAGCGCGATCCGCTCGCCGATCTCGCCGGCGCTCTCGGTCGCACGCTCGCGCAGGCGCCGCTCCAGCTCCTCGACGCGCGCGGCGATGAAGATCGTCACCGCGTTCGCGACCTCGCGCTTCACGCGCAGCGCGCCCTCCGTCTCCAGTTCGAGAAGCGGTACGCGCCCCGCGGCCGCGATCCGGTCCAGCTCGGAGCGGAGCGTCCCGTAGCGGTGGCCGGAGACGTACTCGACGTGCTCGAGGAACTCGCTCTGCTGGATGCGGGCGAGGAACTCGTCCGCCGAGAGGAACCGGTACTCCCGTCCGTCCTCCTCGCCCGGCCGCCGCTCGCGCGTCGTCGCCGAGACCGTCACCTCCAGCTCGGGCACGCGCTC
The DNA here is from genome assembly GCA_035688315.1 of Gaiellaceae bacterium. Taxonomy (GTDB): domain Bacteria; phylum Actinomycetota; class Thermoleophilia; order Gaiellales; family Gaiellaceae; genus Palsa-739. The sequence goes on from DASSND010000028.1 coordinate 9,425, forward strand.
GAGCAGCTCCCGGATCAGCGTTCCCTTCCCGGCGCCCGACGGCCCGGTCACGACGATGACGGCCGGGCGGGCGGGCACTAGCGGTTGAAGAGCCCGATCAGCTCCGCGCGCTGCCGGTCGGAGAGGCCGCCGACCGTCTTCGACTGGCTGATGCGGCAGGTGTTGAGGAAGCGGGCCGCCTTGACGCGGCCGAACTTCGGCACCGCCATCAGGATGTCGATCACCTTCGCCGTCGAGACGTACTCGGGCGGATTGCCGAGGATCTGCTCGATCCGGACCGTCCCCTCTTTCAGGTCCTTCTTCAGCTGCGCGCGCCGGACGCGCACGTCGTTCGCGCGTCTGAGGGCGTCCATGCGCTGGTCGAGCGAGCGAACCGGCGCATGGGCCTGGGTCTTCGACGGGGCCACGGCCGGCCGATCTTACCAATGCGCCGCGCCGCTTCAAGCGGGACATTTGCGCGCAGTTTCCGGGCTTTTTCCCCGTCGTCCGGACAGGCAACGGCGCCGCCGTCCGCGGGTCGCGGCAGGATCCGACCGCGATGTACGGCCTCCTCTACCGGCTCCTGCTCGCCCGGCTCGACGCCGAGACGGCGCACCGTCTGGCCCTGCGCGGGCTCGCAGTGCTCGGCCGCGTCGGCCGCGCCGCACGGCACGACCCGGTGCTGCGCGTCCGTGCGCTGGGGCTCGAATTCGCGAGCCCGCTCGGCGTCGCCGCCGGGCTCGACAAGGAGGCGGCCGCGGTCGCGGGGCTCGCCGCGCTCGGCTTCGGCCACGTCGAGGTCGGCACCGTGACCGCGCTCCCGCAGCCCGGGCGGCCGCGGCCGCGGCTGTGGCGCTACCCGGCCGCGCGGGCGCTCGTGAACCGGATGGGCTTCCCGAACGCGGGGGCCGCCGCGATCGCCGCCCGGCTGGAGCGCCGCCGCCCCGGAGTCGTCGTCGGCGTCAACGTCGGCAAGAGCGCCGCGGCCGAGGACGCCGTCGCCGACTACCGCCGCTGCGCCGAGGCGGTCGCGCCGGTCGCCGACTACCTCGTCGTCAACGTCAGCTCTCCGAACACGGTCGGGCTCCGCGACCTGCAGGAGCCCGACCGGCTGCGCGAGATCGTCCGCGCCGTCCGCGCCGCGGCGCCACGGACGCCGCTCCTCGTCAAGATCGCCCCCGACCTCGCAGGCGCCGCGATCGACGCCGTCGTCGACCTCGCGCTCGCCGAGGGGCTGGACGGGATCGTCGCCACGAACACGACCGTCGAGCGGCCCGGCGGCGTCGGCGCCGACCGGCCGGAGGGCGGTCTCTCCGGCGCGCCGCTGCGCGAGCGGTCGCTCGCGGTGCTCCGCCGCCTGCACGAGCGCGCCGGCGGCCGGCTCGTGCTCGTCTCGGTCGGCGGCGTCGAGAGCGGCGCCGACCTGCTCGAGCGGATCCGTGCCGGCGCGACCCTCGTCCAGGCGTACACCGGCTTCGTCTACGGCGGCCCGCGCTGGCCGCGCCGGGTCGAGCGCGAACTGGCCCGCCTCGTGCGCGCGGCGGGGGCCGCGTCGGTGCAGCAGCTCGTCGGGAAGCGCTAGGCGCTGCGGGCGCCGGCGCGCTCGACGTCGATCCGCTCCTGCAGCGAGAGCGCGTGCTCTGCGCGCGCGTTCGCGATCGCGTGCACGGCGGCGGCGGCGCCGGAGAGCGTCGTGATGCAGGGCACGCGGCGGACGAGCGCGGCCTCGCGGATCGTGTAACCGTCGGAGCGCGCGTTCCGCCCCTCCGGGGTGTTGATCACGAGGTCGCAGCGGCCGCGGCGGATCAGGTCGATCACCGTCGGCTCGCCCGGCTCCGCCTCGCTCAGCTTCCGAACCGCCTCGACCTCGATCCCCGCGCTCGCGAGCGTCGCCGCGGTGCCCTCGGTGGCGTAGAGCGTGAAGCCGAGCCCTGCGAGCGTCGCCGCGATCGGCACCGCTTGCTGGTGGTCCGGCTCGCGGATCGAGATGAAGACGGCACCCGAGCGCGGCAGCGCCCGGCCGGCCGCGCGCTCCGCCTTGTCCAGCGCGGTGGGGAGATCGGCCGCGCTCGCCATCACCTCGCCGGTCGAGCGCATCTCCGGGCCGAGCACCGGGTCGCTGCCCGGGAAGCGCGCGAACGGCAGCACCGCCGCCTTGACGCTCCACTGTCGCGGTGGCCGCTCGGGCGGAAGCGCGAGGTCGGCGAGCCGCTCGCCGGTGGAGATCCGGCAGGCGGCCTTCACCAGCTCGAGCCCGGTCGCCTTGCTCACGAACGGCACCGTCCGCGACGCGCGCGGGTTCGCCTCGAGGACGTACACCTCGCCGTCGCCGGCGGCCGCGAGCTGGACGTTGAGCAGGCCGACCACGCCGAGCGAGCGTCCGAGGATGCGGACGATGCGCTGGATCTCGTGCAGCTGCGCGAAGGAGAGACTCGGCGCCGGCAGCACGCAGGCCGAGTCGCCGGAGTGGACGCCGGCCTCCTCGACGTGCTGCATCACCGCGGCCACGTAGGTCTCGACCCCGTCGCAGAGCGCGTCGACGTCGATCTCGACCGCGTGCTCGACGAATCGGTCGACGAGGACGCGGCCGAGCGCCGGCAGCTCGCGCACCTCCTCGGCCGTGTAGCAGACCCGCATCGCGCGGCCGCCGAGGACGTACGACGGTCGCACGAGCACCGGATAGCCGATCTGCTCGGCGATCGCGACCGCCTCCTCCGGCGACTCGGCGATTCCCCAGTCCGGGGAGCGCAGCCCGTGCGCCTTCAGGAGACCCGCGAACCGCTCGCGGTCCTCGGCGAGGTCGACCGCGTCGAAGGGCGTGCCGAGGATCCGGTAGCCGGCCTCCTCGATCGCGCGGGCGAGCCGCAGCGGCGTCTGGCCGCCGAACTGGATCACGACGCCCTCCGGCCGCTCGCGCTCGCAGATCGCGAGCACCGACTCGATGTCGAGCGGCTCGAAGTAGAGGCGGTCGGAGGTGTCGTAGTCGGTGGAGACGGTCTCCGGGTTGCAGTTGACCATCACCGCCTCGTAGCCCAGCTCGCGGTAGGTCGTGACCGCGTGGACGCAGCAGTAGTCGAACTCGATCCCCTGCCCGATCCGGTTCGGGCCCGAGCCGAGGATGACGACGCGCGGCCGCGTGCCGGTGGGCGGCGCCTCGTCGGCCTCGCCCCACGTCGAGTAGAAGTAGTTGGAGGCGGCCTCGACCTCGCCCGCGCACGAGTCGACGCGCCGGTACGAGGGCCTGACGCCGCACTCGCGCCGGCGCGCCCGCACCGTCGCCTCCGCCGCGCCGGCCGCCGCGGCGATCGCCGCGTCCGAGAGCCCGAGTCGCTTCAACCGCAGCCAGTCGTGCGCGAGGAACCCGGCCGGATCGGCGCCGCGCAGACCCTCGAGCGCCGCCCGGATCCCCGCGATCTCCTCCTGGAAGAACGGATGCACGTCGTCGGGCACGTCGGCGAGCGTCTGCCACGGCGTCGCGGCGCCCGCGTCCAGCTCGCGCGAGCGGTACGCCTTCAGGAACGCCTCCGTGAACGTGCGCCCGATCCCCATCGTCTCGCCGACCGACTTCATCTGCGTGCCCAGCGCCCGGTCGGCGCCGGGGAACTTCTCGAAGGCGAAGCGCGGGAACTTGACGACGACGTAGTCGAGCGTCGGCTCGAAGCTCGCCGGCGTCGTCCCGGTGAGGTCGTTCGGGATCTCGTCCAGCGTGTAGCCGACGGCGAGCTTCGCCGCGACCTTCGCGATCGGGTAGCCGGTCGCCTTCGAGGCGAGCGCCGAGGAGCGGGAGACGCGCGGGTTCATCTCGATCACGCGCACCTCGCCGGTCTTGCGGTCGCGCGCGAACTGGATGTTGGAGCCGCCGGTGTCGACGCCGACCGCGCGGATCACGGCGGCGGCGGCGTCGCGCAGCTCCTGGTAGGCCTCGTCGGAGAGCGTCATCTGCGGGGCGACGGTCACCGAGTCGCCCGTGTGGACGCCCATCGGGTCGAGGTTCTCGATCGAGCAGACGATCACGACGTTGTCGACGCGGTCGCGCACGACCTCCAGCTCGAACTCGTCCCAGCCGCGCACCGACTCCTCGACGAGCACCTGCGAGATCGGGCTCTCGCGCAGGCCGCGCTCGACCTGGCGCGCCAGCTCCTCCTGCGTCCACGCGAAGCCGCCGCCGTGGCCGCCGAGCGTGAACGCCGGCCGCACGACTGCGGGGCAGGGCAGCCCGTCGACCTGGTCGAGGTCGGTGACGACGACCGAGTACGGCACCTGCAGGCCGCACGACTCCACCGCCTGCTTGAAGAGCAGCCGGTCCTCGGCGCGCTGGATCGCGTCGAGCCGCGCGCCGATCAGCTCGATCCCCAGCTCCTCCAGGATCCCCGACTCGGCCAGCTCGCGCGCGAGGTTGAGCGCGGTGCCGCCGCCCATCGTCGGCAGGAGCGCGTCGGGCCGCTCGATCCGCAGCACCTCGGCGACCCCCTCGACGTCGAGCGGCTCCAGGTAGGTGCGGTCGGAGAAGCCGGGGTCGGTCATGATCGTCGCCGGGTTCGAGTTGACGACGATCGTGCGGAACCCGTCCTCGCGGAGCACCTTCAGCGCCTGCGTCCCGGAGTAGTCGAACTCGGCCGCCTGCCCGATCACGATCGGCCCGGAGCCGACGATGCAGATCGACTCGATGTCGGTACGTCTAGGCACCGACCGCCTCCGCGACGTCGTCGACCCAGCGCTCGAGCAGCGGCCAGGCGTCGTGCGGGCCGGGGCCGGCCTCGGGATGGAACTGGAGCGAGCGGGCCCGCAGCTGCGGGAAGGCGAGGCCCTCGACGGTCTCGTCGTAGAGCGAGAGGTGCGTCGCCTCGGCGGCGTCGCTCGCCCGGACGGCGAAGCCGTGGTTCTGGCTCGTGACGAGGACGCGGCCGGTCGCGCGCTCGAGCACCGGATGGTTCGAGCCGCGATGCCCGAACGGGAGCTTGAACGTCTCGTGGCCGGTCGCCTGCGCGATCAGCTGGTGGCCGAGGCAGATGCCGAGCACGTTCGTCCGCCCGAGCAGCTCCCGCACCGCCGCCGTCTCGCGCTCGAGCGGCGCGGGGTCGCCCGGGCCGGGCGAGAGCAGCACGCCGTCGTAGCCCGCCAGCTCGCCGGCGTCCGCGTCGTGCGGGTAGACGGTGACGGCCGCGCCCGCCTTCGCGAGCCGGCGCAGCACCGAGTTCTTGACGCCGTAGTCGACCACGGCGACGCGCACGCGGCCTTCCGGCGCGAAGACGAACGGCTCCGTCGTCGAGACGCCCTCGACGAGCGCGCGCCCGAGCATCGGCGGCTGCCGGGCCGCGAGCGCGACCGCCTCCTCGACGGGCAGCTCCGCGGCGACCGCGACGGCGAGCATCGAGCCCGCCTCGCGGAGGGTGAGGACGAGGCTGCGCGTGTCGATCCCGGTCAGCGCGACGATCCCCCGCTCGCGCAGCCAGTCGGTCCACGCCGGCCCGCGCGCCTCCCGCATCAACACCGCGCGCGCATGCGTGCTCGCCGACTCGGAACGCTCCTCGGCGACGCCGTAGTTCCCGACCATCGGCGCGGTGAAGCAGATGAGCTGATCCTCGAAGCTCGGGTCGGTGACCGCCTCCTGGTAGCCCGACATGCCGGTCGTGAAGACCGCCTCGCCCGCGGCCACGCCGTCGGCGCCCACCGATTCGCCCGGGAACACGGTCCCGTCGGCGAGCGCCAGGTAAGCCGCGGTCACGCGGCCACCGCGGCCGCGTCGTAGGCGATCGTCCCGCCGGCCAGGGTCGTCACGACCGCGCCGGTGAGCGTCTCGCCGAGCAGCCACGAGTTGGCGGAGCGGGAGCGGAACGGCTCGTCGCCGACGCGCCGGCGGCGCGCGAGGTCGAGCAGGACGAGGTTCGCGGGCGCGCCGACCGCGATCCGCGGCCGCTCCAGCCCGAACACGCGCGCCGGCCCGGCCGACATCCGCTCGAGCAGCGTCTCGAGCGGCAGCAGGCCGGGCAGCACGAGGTGCGTGTAGAGCGCGGCGAACGCCGTCTCGAGCCCGGTGACGCCGAACGGCGCCGCCTCGAAGGGCACCTCCTTCTCGTGCGCGGCGTGCGGCGCATGGTCGGTGGCGACGCATTCGATCGTGCCGTCGCGGAGCGCCTCGAGCAGCGCGAGCCGGTCGCGCTCGGCCCGCAGCGGCGGGTTCATCTTCACGTTCGGGTCGAGCGTGCGGACGGCCTCGTCGGTGAGCACGAGATGGTGCGGGGTCGCCTCGCCGCTCGCGGCGACGCCCGCGTCCCGTGCCCGCCGCAGCGCCGCGACCGACTCGGCCGCGGAGAGGTGGAGGACGTGCACCGGCTGCTGCTCGTAGGCGGCGAGCGAGAGGTTGCGCTCGACGTCGACCGATTCGGCGACCGACGGGTAGCCGGCGAAGCCCAGCTCGGCCGCGACGGCGCCCTCGTGGACGTGGCCGCCGCGCGAGAGGCTCGGCTCCTCGCAGTGCAGGGCGAGCAGCCGCCCCGTCACCGAGGCGTACTGGAGCGCGCGGCGCATCAGCCCGGCCGAGGCGACCGGCATGCCGTCGTCGGAGAACGCGACCGCGCCCGCCTCCGACAGCTCCACCATCTCGGTCAGCTCCTCCCCGTGCTGGCCCTTCGTGATCGCCGCGAGGAAGCCGACCGGCACCTCCGCCTCGCGGCGCGCCGTCTCCACGAGCGCGCCGAGCGTGGCGGCCGAGTCGACGACGGGGTCGGTGTTCGGCATGGCGAGGATCGCGCAGTAGCCGCCCGCGGCGGCCGCCTGCGTGCCGGTGGCGATCGTCTCCTCGTCCTCGCGCCCGGGTGTGCGCAGGTGGACGTGCGGGTCGACGAACGCGGGCGCGAGCACGAGCCCTTCCCGCGCCGCCGTGCCCGGCTCGAGCTTCGCGATCACGCCGTTCTCGATCGTGACGTCGAGCACCGCGTCGACGCCCTCGGTCGGATCGAGGACGCGCGCGCCCTCGAGCGTCAGCGAGGCCGCCTGGGCGTCGCGCACCACCAGCATCACGCCACCTCCGCCGCGGCGAGGGCGCGGACGCCGACGGGGCCGCCGGTGAGGACGTCGTAGAGCACGGCCATCCGGACGACGAGCCCGGAGCGCACCTCGTTCGTGACGAGCGAGTCGGCCGAGTCGGCGACGCGCGGGTCGATCTCGACGCCGCGGTTCATCGGGCCGGGGTGCATGACCTTCTGGCCGGGCCGGAGCCGTTCGGGCGTGATCCCCCAGCGCGCCGTGTACTCGCGCAGGCTCGGCACGTAGTTCGCGCCCGGCTGCATCCGCTCGTTCTGCATGCGCAGGACGTAGACGACGTCGGCGTCGCGGATCGCCCCGATGTCGGTGGTCGTCTCCGCGGGCAGGTCGCGCGGCAGCAGCGCGGGCGGGCCGACGAGCGTGCAGTGGATCCCGACGAGCCGGAAGGCCTGCAGGAGCGAGCGGGCGACGCGCGAGTGGAGGACGTCGCCGACGATCGCGACGTGCAGCCCGTCGAGGCGTCCGAGGTCCTCCCGGATCGTGTAGAGGTCGAGCAGCGCCTGCGTCGGGTGCTGGTGCTTGCCGTCGCCGGCGTTGACGACGTGCGCGTCGGTGACCGAGGCGACGAGCTGGGGCGCGCCGATCTGCGGGTGCCGGATCACGATCACGTCCGGGTCGTAGGCCCCGAGCGTGAGCGCCGTGTCCTTCAGCGACTCGCCCTTGTCCACCGACGAGCCGGCCGACTTGATCGCGAGCGTGTCGGCGGAGAGCCGCTTCGCGGCCAGCTCGAAGCTCGACGAGGTGCGCGTCGACGACTCGTAGAAGAGGTTGACGACGAGGTGGCCCTTCAGCGTCGGCAGCTTCTTCACGTGCCGGTCGAGTGAGGCGGCGAAGGTGCGCGCGGTGCCGAGCAGCCGCTCGACGTCGTCGCGCTCGAGGTCGGCGACCGAGAGCAGGTGACGCCGCGGCGGCGGGCCCGGCGGGCGCAGCTCGTCCTTGACGAGGCGGATGCTTGCCATCAGCGCGACTCCTCTTCCGGAGTGGACACGAGCAGGACGGCGTCGACCTCGTCGACCTCGACGAGCTGCACCTGGATGCGCTCGCCGCGGGCGGTGGGCAGGTTCTTGCCGACGTAGTCGGGGCGGATCGGCAGCTCGCGGTGGCCGCGGTCGCAGAGCACGGCGAGCTGGACGCGCGCGGGCCGCCCGTAGGCGAAGAGCGCCTCGATCGCGGCCCGGATCGTGCGGCCGGTGTAGAGGACGTCGTCGACGAGGACGACGGTGCGGCCCTCGAGCGGGAAGTCGAGGTGGGTCTCGCGGACGAGCGGCTGCGGGGCGAGCGGCGCCTCGCCGCCGCGCACGCTCACGTCGTCGCGGTAGAAGGTGATGTCGACCGCACCGAGGTCGGGCGCCTCGCCTGCGCGCTCCTCGATCAGGCGCGCGAGCCGCTGCGCGAGCGGGACGCCGCGGGTCTGGATGCCGACGAGCGCGACCTCGTCCAGCTCCGGGTTGCCTTCGATGATCTCGTGGGCGATCCGGGAGAGCGTCCGCGAGAGCGCGTCCGCGTCCAGAAGGACCCTGCCCACGGCGGGGGCGTGCGTGTTCATCCGACTCCTTTCCGGCCTCGCTGGACCGGGTTAAAGGGGCTCGTGCCTGGACGACTGTAGCGGGATGCGCGGACGGCGGCCAGGAGACCCGCTAGCGTGCCGCCCGTGGACGCGACGCTGCTCGACCGCTACGCCGACCTGATCGTCTCGGTCGGCGCGAACGTGCAGGCGGGGCAGGTCGTCGCCGTCGAGTGCCTGCCGGAGGCGCAGCCGCTCGTGCACCGGATCGCGGAGCGCGCGTACGGGCGCGGCGCCCGCTACGTCGACGTCCAGTACTTCGACCCGCACGTGAAGCGGCTGCGCGCCCGGTTCGCCGCCGAGGACACGCTCGGCTGGGTGCCGCCGTGGCTCGGACGCCGGCTGCTCGACCTCGGCGACCTCGACGCGGCGCGGATCGTGCTCGTCCCGCAGGTGCCGCCGGGGCTCATGGACGGCGTCGACCCCGCGCGGGCCGGGCTCGACCGGCTGCCGTCGCTCCCCGAGGTCTTCCGGCTGATCGACGACCGCTCGGTCGCCTGGACGCTCTCGCCGTTCCCGACGGAGTCGTGGGCGCGCGTCGTCTACCCGGAGCTGGACCCCGAGGCGGCCCTCGAGGCGCTCTGGGACGACATCGAGCACGTCTGCCGCCTCGACGAGCCGGACCCCGCCGAGGCGTGGCGGCGGCGGATCGACGAGATCTGGCAGGTCGCGAGCCGGATCGACGCGCTCGGCCTCGACCGGCTCCGCTTCGCGGGCCCCGGCACCGACCTGACCGTCGGCCTCCTCCCCAGCTCCCGCTTCGCGAAGGAGGGCGGCGCCTCGCACGCGCGCACCGGCGTCCGCCACGTCCCCAACCTGCCGACCGAGGAGCTGTACACGACGCCGGACCCGGAGCGGACGGAGGGCGTCGTCGCGGCGACGAAGCCGCTCGACGTCGCCGGCTCGCTCGTCACCGGGCTGCGCGTCCGCTTCGAGGCCGGTCGCGCGGTCGAGATCGAGGCGGACGCGAACGCGGACGCGCTGCGGCGGCGCTGCGCGGTCGACGAGGGCGCGGCACGGCTCGGCGAGGTGGCGCTCGTCGACCGCGACGGGAGGATCGGCCGGCTCGGGCGCACGTTCTTCAACACGCTGCTCGACGAGAACTCGGCCAGCCACCTCGCGCTCGGGGACGCCTACGCTGCCCCGGTCGGCGACGCGGCCGACCTGCCGCGCATCAACGAGAGCGCGATCCACATCGACTTCATGGTCGGCTCCGACGAGGTGACGGTCACCGGGGTGACGCGCGGCGGCGACGAGGTGCCGATCCTCGTCGGCGGCTCGTGGCAGGTCTGAGAGCCGCGTAGAGCGCCGCCCACTGGCGCGCGTCGAGGTCGCGCGCGAGGCCGTGCGGGTCGAAGCCGTGCTCGTGCGCGGCCCGGCGCACCGACGCGCGCGGCAGGACGCGCTCGAGCGGCGCCTGCGCCGCCCACGCGCGCTCGAGCAGCGCGAGGTAGTGCGGCGCCTCCGCGACCGGCACGAGCGGCTGCGGGCGGCGCACGGCACGCAGGACGGCGGCATCGACGGCGGGCGGCGGCGCGAAGCAGGCGCGCGGCACGCGGCGGGCGATCCGCAGCTCGTGCCAGGCGCCCCAGAAGCAGGAGAGCTGGGTCGACGGCCAGACGGCGGTTCGCTTCGCCGCCAGCCCCCATTCGACGATCGCCTCGAGGCGCTCGAGCGGGGTGCGCGGGTCGAGCAGGCGACGCAGCAGCGCAGTCCCGGAGGCGAAGGGCAGGTTCGCGACCACGGCGAACGGCTCGCGGGGAAGCGGCGTCTCGGTCGCGTCCCCCTCCCGCACCTCGACGCGCGCGTCGCCGGCGAAGCGGGCATGCAGGCCCGCGGCGGCAGCCGGGTCCAGCTCGACCGCGAGCACGCGGCAGCCCGCCTCCGCGAGGGAGCGGGTGAGGATCCCGCCGCCGGCGCCGAGGTCCAGCACGAGGCTGCCCGGGGCGAGGCGGGCGTCGCGGACCAGCTCGTCGGCGAGGGCGCGGCTACGCAGGTAGTGGCGCCCGCGCGGCGGCCGCGCGGAAGCGGGCGGATGCCCTGCCACGGAAGACCGCCGTCGTCATGACGTGAAGTCTACGTCTCAGCGAGCGCGAGCGCCCACTCGAGCCGCACCTCGACGCGGTCGGGCAGCTCGCGCTCGGCGCGCGCGGTCCCCTCCGCCAGCTCGTCGGCGGTCAGGAGGTCGAAGCTCGAGATGTGGCGTCCGTGCACGCGCGCGAGCGCCTCGGCGCGCGTCAGCTCGCGCCGCTGCGAGACGCGGACGACCCGGGTCGCCGCGAAGCCCGCCTCGCGCAGCTCGGCGCAGAGCTGTCCGGGCTCCGGGAAGCGGCGCAGGTCCAGCTCCCGGACGGCGGGGAAGATGCGGTTCAGCCACCAGCCGTCGAAGTGGCTGCGGTCGAACGTCGCGATCGCGACGCGGCCGCCGGGCGCGAGCACGCGCCGAAGCTCGGGCAGGGCGCGGCCGCGGTCGAGGAGATGGACGACCAGCCGGAGCACGGCGCGCTCGAACCAGCCGTCCTTGAACGGCAGCGACTCGGCGGCCGCCTCTTTCGCCGCGACGCCGCGGCTCTTCGCGAGGGCGACCATCCGCGGCTCCGCGTCGACCGCCCACACGCGCGCTGCCGCCCGTGCCGCGAGCGCCGCGGCGAGCAGCCCGGTGCCGCAGCCGACCTCGAGCACGCGCCGCCCGCGCAGGTCGCCCTCGCGCACGAGCGTCTCGAAGAGCTGCCACCAGTTCTCGTCGGGCGGCCGCAGCTCGTCGTAGCGTGCGGCGCGCGCGCCGAAGTCGACGCCCGGCCTCCCCGTTTCGGCGGCTATGGCTCGGAGATCAGGTCGTCAGGCTCGGTCAGCGCCTCGATCGCCTCCTTCGCCTCGTCCAGGCGAGACTCGGGGACGAGCACGTTGACGGCGTCCTGCTCGGGAGCCTGCTCGAGCGTCGAGTCGATGCCCGCGTTGCGGAGGATCTCCTGCATCTCCTCCGCCTCGGCGACGTCTCCCGCCGTCGCGACCTGCACCAGCTCGCTCATGCGGGCTCGATCATAGGCGCAGCCGGCTCGCCGCGCGGCGGCCGTGCGCCCTTCTTGACGAGCCGGGGCGCCCCGCGTTCGGGAAACGGGATCTCGACGACGTCGAAGTCGCGCGGGACGACGGTGTCGGGGAAGGTCTCGCGCGCCTCGCGTTCCAGCTCGCCGCCGGCGTAGCGCGTGGAGACGTGCGTGAGCGCGAGCAGGCGCACGCGCGCGAGCCGGGCGGTCTCGGCTGCCTCGGCGGCGGTCGCGTGCTGGGTGTCGCGTGCGCGCTCGGCCTCCTCGGCGAGGAAGGTCGCCTCGTGGACGAGCAGGTCGGCCTCGTAGGCCGCCTGCACGATCGCGGGCGAGGCGGCGGTGTCGCCGGTGAAGGCCAGCCTGCGCCCGCGCCGCGGCGCGCCGATCAGCTCGGTCGGGGCGACGACGCGGCCGTCGGCGAGCGTGACGGCCTCGCCGCGCTGGAGCAGGCCGCGCTCGGGGCCGAACGGCACACCGAGCGCGTCGGCGGCCGCCGCGTCGAACTCGCCCGGCCGCTCGTCCTCGGCGAGGAGGTAGCCGAGCGCGGAGATGCCGTGCTCGACCGCGAACGTCTCGACCCGGTAGTCGCCGCGCTCGACGCGCTCCCCCGGCGCCAGCTCGACGAGCGAGAGCGGGTAGGGCAGCCGGCCGACGAACGGCCGCAGGCGCGAGAACAGGTCGCGCAGGCCGCGCGGCCCGTAGACGGTGAGCGGCGTCTCCTCGCGTCCCCGCAGCGCGAACGTCTTCAGCATCCCCGGCAGGCCGAGGAAGTGGTCGGCGTGGAAGTGGGTGAGGAAGATCTCCTCGAGGTCGGGCAGGCCGACGGTGGAGCGCAGCAGCTGGCGCTGCGTGCCCTCGCCGCAGTCGACGAGCAGCCGGTCGGCGCCGCGGCGGACGAGCAGCGCCGACGGCGCGCGCTGCGCGCTCGGGGCCGAGCCGGACGTCCCGAGGAAGACGACGTCGAGATCCACGGAAACCGATTCTAGGAACCCCCCGGACGGGTGAATCCGCTTGGTCGTCGCGGCCGATACATCGTCAGGATGCGCGGCAGGGGCGGCTACCGGCGGGACCTCCAGCAATCGCTGACCCTTTTGCGGGTCTTCCTGCTCGCGTCCGCGGCGATCCTCGTCGCCGGCGGGGCGCTGCTCGGCTGGGCGCTGACCCGCACGCTGCACCAGCAGGCGCTCGCCTCGGAGCGCTGGGCGCTCGTCCGCTACGTCGACGGGGTCGTCCGCCCCGCGCTCGTGCACGGCAACTGGGTCGTCGTGAGCCGCACCGAGAACGAGCAGATGCTCGACTCGCTCGCCTCGCAGACCGACATCGTCACCGTCAAGGTCTGGAAGCCGGACGGGACGCTCGCGTGGACGAACCGCGACACCGGCCGCATCGGGCGGCGCTTCCCGCTCGACGACTCGCTCGAGACCGCGCTGCGGCACAACCGTCCGACGGCGGAGTTCGTGAAGACCGACGGCGACGAGGAGGAGAACGCCGCCGAGCGCTCGCTCGGGTTCTCGAGCCTGCTCGAGGTGTATGCGCCGATCATGGGCGCCGACCGGACGAAGGTGATCGGCGCCTACGAGATCTACGCCGACCCGTCCTCGCTCGACCGGCTGATCGGCTCGCGCCGCCGGATGATCTGGACGGCGCTCGCGGTCGTGTTCGTCGGCCTCTGGGCCGTGCTCGCCGTCCTCGTGAGGCGCGCCTCGCGGCTGCTGCGCCGCCAGAACGAGAAGCTCCGCGTCCGCTCGGCGCGGCTGCTCGAGGCGAACCGGCTGCTCGAGGCGAGCGCGCTCGAGGCGGTCGAGAGCCTGAACGCGACGGTGGACGCGAAGGATCCCTACACGGCCGGCCACTCGCAGCGGGTGCAGCGGATCGCGCTCGCACTCGGCGAGGAGCTGGGCCTGCCGCCCGAGCGGCTCGACGCCCTGCGCTTCGCCGGCCTCTTCCACGACATCGGCAAGATCGCCGTCCCGGACGCCGTGCTGCTGAAGCCGGGCCCGCTCGACGAGGAGGAGTTCGAGCTGATCAAGCGGCACCCCGAGGACGGGGCGCGGATCGTCGCCCGGCTGCACCGGCTCGAGGCGGCGGTGCCCGTGATCCGCCACCACCACGAGCGCTGGGACGGGCGCGGCTACCCCGACCGGCTGCGCGGCGACGAGATCCCGGTCGAGGCGGCGGTGGTCGGCCTCGCCGACGCGTGGGACGCGATGACGACCGATCGCCCCTACAGCGCGGCGCGGCCGGTGGACGACGCCGTGGCGGAGATCGAGCGCGGCCGGGGCAGCCAGTTCGCACCCTCGGTCGTCGACGCGTTCCTGCGGGTCCTGCGGGGCCGGCCGGACGTGCTCGAGCCCGAGCCGGCGCTCCGGGACGCGCTGCTCGTCTAGGCTCCGGGCCGTGGCCGACCCCACGGTGCTCGAGATCTACCGGCGCGAGGTGACGCCGGAGGCGTACGCCGAGATCCGGGAGCTGTACAAGCGCCATTCGATCGCGGAGGACGCGCGCGACCTGCCGGGGCTGATCTCGACGCTGACACCCGACTGCGTCTACCGGATCGCGGGCACCGGGCACCGCTGGGAGGGCCACGAGGGCGCCGCGGCCTTCTACACCGAGTTGCTCAGCGCGTTCCCCGACATCCGCTTCGACCTGAGCGACATCGTGATCGGCCCGCAGGGCGTCTGCGAGGAGGCCGACGTGACAGCCACGCACGCCGCGCCGTGGCTCGGCGCCGAGCCGACCGGCGAGCGCCTCGCCTGGAAGGTCGTGATCTGGTTCCCGTGGGACGAGCAGCGGCGGCTCTTCCGCGGCGAGAAGATCTACGTGAGCGGGATCGACCTCTAGCCCGGCAGCACGAGCGTCTGCCCCGGCACGAGCGTCGCCGAGGTGAGGTGGTTGCGGCGCTCGAGCTTCCACACGCCCTCGCGGACGTCGCCCGCATAGGTGCGCTCGGCGATCGTCCAGAGCGTGTCGGACGGCTTGACGACGTAGGTGCGCTCCGGCCCGGCGCCGTGCGAGACCCGGGCGGCCATGCCGACGAGGAGCGCGCCGGCGACGATCAGGATCAGGAGCTTCGCGAACATGTGTTCGTCATGCTAGAGCGAACACGCGTTCGTGTCAAGGGCGCGCGGAAACGAGAAGGGCCCCGCGGAGGGGCCCTTTCCGCAACGGACGCGGGTGTCGCGCCTAGTGCTTCTTGCCCTTCTTCCCGGGCTTCGCCTTGCCGGGCTTCGCCTTGGGCTTGGGCTTGTTCTTCACCCAGTGGCAGTTCAGCCGCGTCTTGTCCTTGCAGACGAGGTGCTGGCCCTTGTGGCTCTTCTTGCCGGTCGAGCCCTTGCCGCCCTTGCCGTTGCCCGCGCTGCCGCCGCTGTCGCCGCCCGCGGGCGACCAGGTCTTGACGCCGCTCGTGCACGCGCTCCGGCCGGCCGCGAACGTCGACGCGAGCGCCGAGTAGGCCGCCTTCGCGGCGCCGTCGGCGCGGATCAGGCCGCTCTGCCAGCCGGTGAGGCTCTTCTCGTCGACGAGCAGGAACAGCTCGACGTCGCTGACCGCCGCGTTGCAGGCGAACATCTGCGCCGCCTGCTGCAGGTAGGTCGTCTGATCGGCCTGCGAGACCGCGGGCGCCGAGCCGGGAGGTCCGGCGTTCTCGCTGCCCGTGTAGGGGCCGCCGGTCTCCTGCGTCTGCCAGCCGAACTCGTCGAGCCGGAAGGTGAGGCCGTTCAGCGTCGTCGGCTGGCCGGTGCCGTTGAAGGCGTCGTAGACGGCCTGGGCGACCCGGTCGAGGTCCGGCGGGCCGTAGGCGTCCGGCGTGTTCGCGTAGCCCTTGTCCGGAGACGGCACCCCGGCGGGGAGCGGGTACGGGTGCAGCGCGAGCTGGTCCATGAGCGGACGTGTCCGCGTGGAGGCCTTGTAGGCCGCGCCGACGTCCCGCAGGAACGCGAGCGGCTGGTTCGACTTCGCGTTCGCCGCCTTCGCCGCGAGGCCCATGCCGATCACGTTCGCCGTCCAGCCGCCGCCGTCGAGGGAGTGGAGCGCGTCGTAGCACGCCGCGAGCAGCTCCTCGTACGCGGGCGCCGCGACGTCGGCGCCGCTGTCGTCCTTCTGCGGCGACCAGTAGAGGGTCGAGTTCGGCTCGTTCCAGACGATGAAGTCCCGGATCCCCCACTGCTTCACGGTCTGGGCGACGAGCTTCGCCCAGTTGCAGAAGCTCGTCGCGTCGTGGCTCTGCCCGTCCGGGCTCGAGCCGCCGTTCTTGCCGGCGTAGAGGGCGAGCACGACGTGGATTCCGGCGGCCTGCGCCTTCGGCGCGGCGCGCTGGATGAACGGCAGCTCCTTGATCGCGGTCGGGTTCGCCGCGTCCCAGGCGAGC
>DASSND010000026.1:0-94708 GCA_035688315.1 Gaiellaceae bacterium
TGGGCCGTGCAGGGATCGAACCTGCGACCTTGGGATTAAGAGTCCCCTGCTCTACCAGCTGAGCTAACGGCCCGAGGCGTCGCGCATTGTAGCCTCGCTCGCATGCGTGTCCTCTCGGTCGTCGGCAACCGTCCGCAGTTCGTGAAGTCCGGGCCGGTGTCGGTGGCGCTGCGCGAGGCGGGGATCGAGGAGGTCGTGCTGCACACGGGGCAGCACTGGGATCGGGCGCTCTCGGAGGTGTTCTACGAGGAGCTGGAGCTGCCGGCGCCGCGCTACCGGCTCGACCTGCACACCGCCGACCCGGAGGCGATGCGCCCCGGGATCGCCGAGGCGATCGCCCGCGAGCGGCCGGATCGCGTGCTCGTGTACGGGGACACGAACTCGACGCTCGCGGGTGCGGAGGCGGCGGTCGCGGCCGGCGTCCCGGTCGCGCACGTCGAGGCGGGGCTGCGCAGCGGCGACCTCTCGATGCCGGAGGAGCGGAACCGGATCGCCGTCGACCGGGTCGCGGCCCTCCTGCTCTGCCCGGACGAGCGCTCGCGCGCGACGCTCGCCGCCGAGGGCGTCGCGGGGCGGGCGGAGGTGGTGGGCGACGTGATGGCGGACGCGTGCTTCCGGCTCGCCCCGATCGCGCGCGAGCGCTCGCGGATCCTCGAGGAGCTGGGGCTCGAGCCCGGCCGCTACGTCGCCGCGACGATCCACCGCGAGGCGAACGTCCGCCCGGAACGGCTCGCCCGGATCGTGGACGGGCTCGGCCGGATCCCCGAGCCGGTCGTCTTCCCGGCGCACCCGCGCACGCGCGCGGCGCTCGGGGAGCTGCCCGCGAACGTGCGGCTCGTCCAGCCGCTCGGCTACCTCGACATGTCGGCGCTCGCCTCGCAGGCGCGCGTGCTCGTCACCGACTCGGGCGGCCTGCAGAAGGAGGCGTACTGGTACGGCGTGCCGTGCGTGACCGCGCGCCCCTCGACCGAGTGGGTCGACACGGTGGAGCTGGGCGCGAACGTGCTCGTCGACGACGACCCCGCCGCGCTCGCCGCCGCGGTCGCCGCCGCGCGGATGCCGGACGAGCGGCCGCCGCTCTACGGTGACGGCCACGCCTCCGTGCGCGTCGCAGCTAGCCTTGCCGCGGCATGAGCCGGACGCTTGCGGGAGGCGATGAAGGAGCGGAGGTGACGGCTTTGCCGTCGCCGGAGCGGGGACCCGGCGAGGGCGCGACGTATGACGTCGCGGTCGTCGGCGCGGGGTACGTCGGCGTCCCGCACGCGGCCACGTTCGCGGAGGCGGGCTGCCGCGTGCTCGTCGTCGACGTCGTCCCCTCGATCGTCGAGGCGCTGAACCGCGGCGAGAGCCATATCGAGGACGTCCCGGGCGACCGGCTGCGCGCGCTCGTCGAACAGGGCGCGATCCGCGCCACGACCGACTACGAGGAGCTGCGCGGCTGCGACGCGATCGTGATCGCGCTGCCGACGCCGCTCTCCCGCCAGCGCGAGCCCGACCTCTCGATCGTCAGCAGCGCCGCCGAGAGCATCGCCGCCGTCCTCCGGCCGGGGCACCTCGTCGTGCTCGAGTCGACGACGTGGCCGGGGACGACGCGGGAGGTGCTGCAGCCGATCCTCGAGCGCGGCTCCGGGCTGCGCGTCGGCGACGACTTCCATCTCGCGTTCGCGCCCGAGCGGGTCGACCCGGGCCGCGAGGACTGGACGACGAAGACGACGCCGAAGGTCGTCGGCGGGATCACGCCCGCCTGCTGCGAGCGCGCCGCCGAGCTGTACCGGCGTGCGATCGACAGCGTGCACCAGGTCTCGACGCCCGAGGCGGCCGAGCTGACGAAGCTGCTCGAGAACATCTTCCGCTCGGTCAACATCGCGCTCGTCAACGAGCTGGCGATCCTCTGCGACCGGATGGGGATCGACGTCTGGGAGGTCGTGAACGCCGCCGCGACGAAGCCGTTCGGGTTCATGCGCTTCAGCCCCGGCCCCGGCCTCGGCGGCCACTGCATCCCGATCGACCCCTTCTACCTCACCTGGAAGGCGCGCGAGTTCGGCTTCTACACCGAGTTCATCGAGCTGGCCGGCAAGGTCAACGAGGAGATGCCGTACTTCTGCCGCTCGCTCGTCTCGCAGGCGCTCAACCACCACGCGCAGAAGGCGATGAAGGGCGCCCGGATCCTCGTGCTCGGCGTCGCCTACAAGCCCGACATCTCCGACATGCGCGAGTCGCCGGCGGTGAAGCTGATCTCGCTGCTGCAGAAGGCGGGCGCCGAGGTCTCCTACCACGACCCGCACGTGCCGCGCTTCGCCGAGCACGGGGTCGAGCTGGCGTCGGTCGCCTACGAGCCGGCCGCCTACGACGCTGTCGTCGTCGTCACCGACCACCGCGCGATCGACTACGACGCGCTCGTCGACGAGGCGGCGCTCGTCGTCGACCTGCGCAACGCCACCGGCGCGAAGGGCACCGCGGCCGAGCACGTCTTCAAGCTGTGAGCGGCGCGCTGCGCATCGGCCAGGTCGGGCTCGGCTACTGGGGCAAGAACCTCGTCCGGAACTTCGACGACCTCGCCGACCTGCGCTGGCTCTGCGACGCCGACGCCGCGCTCCGCGACGACTTCTCGCGGCGCTACCCGGACGCGCGGCTGACCGGCGACTTCGACGAGCTGCTCGCGGCCGACGACGTCGACGCCGTCGTGATCGCGACCCCGGTGCCGACCCACCACCCGCTCGCGAAGCGAGCGCTCGAAGCGGGCAAGCACGTCTTCGTCGAGAAGCCGCCCGCGATGCGCGTCGCCGAGATGGCGGAGCTGGTCGGCCTCGCCGAGGAGCGCGGGCTCGTGCTGATGCCCGGCCACCTGCTGCTCTACCACCCGGCCGTCCACAAGCTGAAGGAGCTGGTCGACTCCGGCGAGCTGGGCGACGTGCTCTGCGTCTACGGGAACCGCCAGAACCTCGGCAAGATCCGCAAGGACGAGAACGCGCTCTGGTCGCTCGGCGTCCACGACCTCTCGGTGATCCTCTGGCTGATCGGCGAGGAGATCGTCGAGGCCAAGGCGCACGGCAACGCCTTCCTGAACGCCGGCGTCGAGGACGTGGTCTTCTGCTTCCTCCGCTTCGCGTCGGGGAAGATCGCGCACATGCACCTCTCCTGGCTCGACCCGCACAAGATGCGGCGGCTCACCGTCGTCGGGCGCGACAAGATGGCGGTGTTCGACGACATGGAGCTGGAGCGGAAGATCACCGTCTACGACAAGGCGCCCGAGCAGCCGTCCGACTCCTACGGCGAGTGGCGCACCCGCACCGGCGACATCTTCAGCCCCAAGCTCTCGAACGCGGAGCCGCTGAAGCTCGAGTGCCAGCACTTCCTGCGGCTCGTGCAGGAGGGCTGGGACGGCCGCGAGATGCGCGACGGCCTCGAGGTGGTGCGCGCGCTCGAGCTGCTGACCGACTCGCTGCACGAGAATGGCTGAGATCCACCCGTCCGCGATCGTCTACCCGGGCACGGTGCTCGGGGAGGGCGTGAAGATCCTCGAGAACGCGGTCGTCGGCAAGCAGCCGTCGCTCTCGCCCCGCTCGACCGCGAAGCGGGAGCCTCTGCCGCCGGCCCGGATCGGCGACGGCACGATCGTCTCGACGGGCGCGATCGTCTTCGCCGGCAGCGAGATCGGCGCGCGCGTGATCCTCGGCGACCAGTCGTGCGTGCGCGAGCGGGTGCGCGTCGGCGACGACGTCGTGATCGGCCGCGGCTCGCTCGTCGAGAACGACACGACGATCGGCGCGCTGACGAAGATCCAGGCGGAGGCGTACATCACCGCCTACTCGACGCTCGAGGAGAACGTCTTCATCGCGCCCTGCGTCGTCACGACCAACGACAACTTCATGGGCCGCACCGAGCGCCGCCACGAGCTGATCGCCGGCCCGACGATCCGTCGCGGCGCCCGGATCGGCGGCGGCGCGATCCTCTGCCCGGGCGTCGAGATCGGCGAGGAGGCGTTCGTCGGCGCCGGCGCCGTCGTCACGAAGGACGTCGAGCCGCGCATGCTCGTCGTCGGCTCGCCCGCCCGCGTCCTGCGCCCCGTGCCGGACGACGAGCTGCTCGAGAATCAGTAACTGCTAGCGCTTCTTCGGCTTCGGCTTGTGCTTCGCCTTGGGCGGCGGCGCCTTCGTCAGCGCCAGCGTGTACTGGCCCGCGCCGGGCGAGCGCACCTGGGCGGCGACGTAGTACCAGCCGCGCGCCTTCGCACGGTAGATCACGTGCTGGATCGAGCCCGCGGTCGTCGACTGGGCGATGCGGAGCTGCGAGCGCGCGTCGACGACGTGGGCGGTCCCCGGCCGCCAGAGCGAGAGGTGCACGTTCGCGCCCGTCCAGTGGCCGACGAGCCGCGCCTTCAGCTGCTCGCCCTTGCCGAGCGCGACGCGGTAGACGTCCACCGGGTCGTCGTAGTAGTCGAGGGTCGCCTGGAGGATCCGCTTCTTCCCCCAGACCGTGAAGGCGTGCGAGCCGGCGTCGTCGTTCGTCTCGTACTGGTCGGCGACCGGGATCGCGCCGCCGCCGAGCACGAACTGCACCGCCTTCGCCACGTTGAGGCGGCCCCAGCCGCTGTAGAGGTCGCGGCCGAGCGGGCACGCGCCGCACCCGTTCGCGGCGTTGACGTCGTCCGCGGAGTGCTCGAGCAGCCAGGCCGCCTGCTCCGCCCGCAGCGTCGGCGAGACGGCGAAGAGGACGGCGGCCGCGGCGGTCACCTGCGGCGCGGCGAACGACGTCCCCTCCGGATGGCGGTACTCGCCCGGCGCGCAGTCGCTGTAGCCCTGCGGCGTGCAGCCGACCTGGCTCGCGGTGAGCGCGAGCGGGAAGGTGGAGTAGACGTCGACGCCGGGCGCGCTCATGTCGACGTACCGGGGGTCGCGGTCGGAGAAGAGCGGCACGTTGCCCGAGCGCGTGAGCGCGGCCACGCCGAGCACGTGCGGCAGCGCGGACGGGTAGCTCGCGTACGGCCAGGGCGTCGCGTACGCCTCGTCGGAGTTGCCGACCGCGGCGACGAGCAGCGAGCCCTTCGCGACCGCGTAGGCGACCGCGTCGGCCTCGAGCTGCGAGTAGCTGTCGCGGCTCGGCTTCGCGAGGTCGCGGACGCCGCCGAGGCTGAGGTTGATCACCTGCGCTCCCTGGTCGGCCGCCCACTTGATCGCGCTCGCCTCCGCCTGCAGCGGGATGTTGCCGTCGGGGCGGACGACCTTCGCGACCAGCAGCTGCGCGCTGTAGGCGATCCCGACGATCCCGGTCTCGTCGAGGTTCGCGGCGACCTCGCCGGCCACGATCGTGCCGTGGCCCTCGGTGTCGGTGCACGGGTCGCCGCCGACGAAGCTCTGCTTCGCCAGGATCCGGCCCGTGAAGTCGGGCAGCGCGCAGTCGACCCCGGAGTCGACGATCGCGACCTTGACCGGCGCGAGCGTCGCGGGCGGCGCGTCCGGCCACGCGTCGAACGCGTGGTCCTGCGCGAGGTACCACTGCTTCGCGTAGTACGGGTCGGTCGGCGTGAAGGCCGCCGCAGCCGCCGCCGTCGCGAGCGCCGCCGCGGCGGCGGCGAGCAACAGGAGCGTCTTCGGCACTAGCGAACGGTAGCCGCAGTCGACGCGCCCGGCCAGAAACCGTGACCGGGGGCAACGACCGCCCGCACCACCGTGCCCGGAGCGAGCGCGACCGGCACCGAGAAGGTGCCGTCCGCGTTCACCGTGCCGCGCGCGACCGTCGTCCACGCGGGCGGCCCGGCCGGGTTCTGCTGCTGGATCTGCACCGTCGCGCCCGGCAGCAGCGGCCGCTCGGTCCCGTCGACCGCGGCGGCGGTCGCGGAGACGAGCGAGACGCGCGGAGTGACGCGGACGCGCACGAAGGCGGCGGCCGCGTCGGGGGTCGCGAGCCGGTAGTCGGTCGTGATCGTCGGCTTCGCGACGACGGTGATCGCGCCGTTCTCGTCGGGAGTCGCCGGCTGCAGCTCCTGCCACTTCACGTGCGTGTTCCGCTGCTCGACCACGACGTCCTCGACGCCGCGCACGAGGCCGGAGAGCGTCACCTTCGCCCCGAACGGGATCGGTGCCGTCTTCGCGGGCGGCAGCAGCGCGAGCACGCCGACGTCGAACCAGGTCGAGCGGAGCCCGAGCTTCGTCCGCGCGGTCGCACCGGTCACCGCGGTCACGCGTTCGCTCGCGGGCGCGCCGGCGAGGGAGGAGACGTCGAGCGTCGCGACCCGCCCGACCGGGTTCGGCAGCGTCGTCGCGTCGACGATCCGTCCGGGCACCTTCAGCTGCCGCGCGATCGTCTGGGCCGTCACCGGCACCGGGCCCCAGTCGTGGAAGGGCGAGATCGCGTCGAACGGGTCGTCCACCGAGACGAGGTAGGGGATGCTCTTGCCGCCCCACACGTCAGCGGCCGACTCGGTGGCGCCGCCCGAGGTGGAGGAGAAGTACGTGGTCGCGATCTTCGCGCCGAAGAAGAGCACCTGGCCGGCGGTCGCGTCCACGGCCGCGGTGGTGGACGGCTTCTCCGCCTTGACGCCGAGGTACATCTGGCTGCGCGTGTCCGGGTAGACGTCGAACGGCGCGGCGAGCTGCCGCGTCGCGAGCGCGTACGAGCGGGCGGCGACCGCCTGCGCCTTCAGCGCCTCCGGCGACCAGGTCGACGGCATCTCGGCGGGGACGACGCCGTCGAGGTACTGCTCGAGCGGCAGCGTGTCGACGGCGCGGAGCTTCCCGTCGACGAGGTCGACGAGGATCGTGCCGCGGTAGGCCCGCCCGAGGGTGAGATACGAGCCGTCGGCGGGCGCGAAGGTGAGCGGCGGCGCGAGCGGCGTGAGCGGGCCGCCGTCGACCGCGAGCTTCAGGCCGACGCCGAGCTTCGTCTTGCCGGCCGCGAGGGTGTGCACCGCGCCCGCGCCGTCGGTGACGGTGAGCGGCTGGTCGGACGCGATCGTCAGCGTCTTCACCTTGTCCTTCAGCAGCACGCGGATCGTGTCGAGCGGCGCGGCCCCGAGCGTCGTGCCCGGGTAGTAGTGGGCGAGGATCGCGTCGTACGTCCAGCCGTTCTGGGCGAAGCCGTAGGCGCCGTACTGGCTCATGCCGACGCCGTGGCCGTAACCGTGGCCGCTGAAGAGGAAGAGCGCCCCCGACTTCGCCGGCGCCACGTAGCGGGACGCGGCGGCCGGCGCGGCCGCCAGGAGCGAGCCGAGCAGGGCGAGCAGGATCAGGGCGCGGCGTGCCATCGCAGGAAGTATCGGCTGGTCCTTCGCGGCGCGAGACCCGTTTCCCTGCCGTTTACGGGCTTTTTACGCATGCCGGATACGCTCCGCGCGATGCGCGTCCTCGTCACCGGCGCCGCCGGCTTCATCGGCGCGAACTTCGTCCGCTTCTGGCTCGGCCGGCATCCGGGCGACGAGGTCGTCGCCTACGACCTGCTCACCTACGCGGGCGACCGCCGCAACCTCGACGGGCTCGACGTCGCGTTCGTCGAGGGCGACATCGGCGACCTCGACGCGGCCGAGCGGGCGCTCCGCGAGCACGCGATCGAGGTCGTCGTCAACTTCGCCGCCGAGTCGCACAACAGCCTCGCCGTCGTCGACCCTGCCCGCTTCTTCCGGACGAACGTGCTCGGCACGCAGACGCTCTGCGAGGCGGCGCGCCGGGCCGGCGTCGAGCGCTTCCACCACGTCTCGACCTGCGAGGTCTACGGCGACCTGCCGCTCGACTCGGACGAGTCGTTCACCGAGGAGTCGCCGTACCGGCCGCGGACGCCGTACAACGCCTCGAAGGCGGGCGGCGACCACGCGGTGCGCTCCTACCACGAGACGTTCGGCCTGCCGGTGACGATCACGAACTGCTCGAACAACTACGGGCCGCGCCAGTTCCCGGAGAAGGCGATCCCGCTCTTCGCGACGAACGCGCTCGACGACCGCGAGCTGCCGCTCTACGCGTCGACGGAGAACCGGCGCGAGTGGCTGCACGTGGACGACCACTGCCGCGCGATCGAGCTGGTGCTCGAGCGCGGGCGGGTCGGCGAGACCTACAACGTCGGCTCCGGCGTCGAGCGCTCGATCGAGGAGATCGCCGACGCGGTGCTGGCCGCGACAGGGAAGCCGCAGAGCCTGAAGACGATCGTCCCGGACCGGCCGGGCCACGACCGCCGTTACCTGCTCGACTCGTCGAAGCTCCGCGGCGAGCTGGGCTGGGAGCCCGCCGTGCCGTTCGAGGAGGGCCTGCGCACGACCGTCGAGTGGTACGCGGAGAACCGCGCCTGGTGGGAGCCGCTCAGGGAGCGGGCGCCCGTCCAGGAGTCGGCGGCCTGGCGCTGACGCCCGGCAGCCACCAGTTCCATTCGCCGAGCAGCCGCATCGTCGCCGGCACGATCACGAGCCGGACGAGCGTCGCGTCGAGCAGGATCGCGACCGCGAGGCCGACGCCCAGCTCCTTCAGCGACGGCGCGCCGGCGACCGCGAACGCGCCGAACACCGCGACCATCACCGCGGCCGCGCTCGTGATGATGCGGCCCGAGCGGACGAGCCCCTCCGCGACCGCGCGCTCGTTGTCGCCGTGCTCGAGCCAGCGCTCCCGGATCCGCGTCAGCAGGAACACCTCGTAGTCCATCGAGAGCCCGAAGGTGACCGCGAGCACGAGCGCCGGCACGATCGTGTCGACGTAGCCGGGCGAGCGGTAGCCCGTCCAGTCGAGCCAGCCCCACTGGAAGATCGCGACGAGGACGCCGTAGGCGGCGCCGACCGAGAGCAGGTTCGTCAGCACCGCCTTCAGCGGCAGCAGCACGCTCCGCAGCAGCAGCAGGAGCACGACGTAGCAGGCGCCGAGGATGAAGAGCAGCATCTTCCAGAGGCCGCCGAAGACCGCGCGCTCCACGTCCTGGTCGAAGACGGTGGCGCCGCCGACGAGCGCGTGCGGGCCGGCGGCGGCCCGGATCTTCGCGACGACCGCGCGCGCCGGCTTCGACTCCGCCTCGACCCCGAGCGCGGCCTCGACGAGCCAGGAGGCGCCGTCGGCGCTCCGCACCGGCGGGCGCACCGCGACGACGCCCGGGATGCGCGCGATCCGGGCCGCCGCCGCCCGCGGCCGCGCGCGGACGATCACGTAGGTCGGCGACCAGTAGCCCGCGCCGACGAGCCGCTGCGCCTGCTCGGTCGCGAGGCGCACCTCCGCGTCCGCGGGCAGCTCGTCGAGGCCGCGGTTGAACGTCGTCATCGCGAGCAGCGGCGACGCGAGCAGCAGCATCGCCGCCGCCCCGCCCGCGAGCGCGAGCAGGGGACGGCGCATGACGGCGTCCGCCCAGCGCCGCCAGAACGCGTCGCTGCCCTCCTCGCCGGTCGCCCACGGCACCGGCAGCCGCAGCCGGTCGATCCGCGCCCCGGCGGCGGCGAGCAGCGCCGGCAGCAGCGTGACCGAGGCGAGCACCGAGATGCAGACGACGACGATCGCCCCGATGGCCATCGAGCGGAGCGCGTTCGCGTCGATCGCGAACAGCGCGGCGAGCGAGACGGCGACGGTGGCGCCGCTGAAGACGACCGCGGTGCCGGAGCTGGCGAGCGCCAGCCGCAGCGCCTCGCTGCGCTCGACGCCCTCCCGGATCTCGCGGCGGAAGCGGCTGACGACGAAGAGCGAGTAGTCGACCGCGACGCCGATCCCGATCATCGACGCCATGTTCGTGACGTAGACGGAGATCTCGAACGAGCGCGAGAGCCAGTAGATCGCCGCGCCCGAGAGGAAGACGGCGGCGAAGCCGAGCGCGAGCGGGGCGACCGCGGCGACGACGGTGCCGAACGCGGCGAGCAGGATCAGCAGGATCAGCGGGAAGCCGAGCAGCTCGCCGCGCGCGAGCTGCCGCTTCGAGACGTCCTGGAAGTTCGACCAGACCGCCGGCTGGCCGACGACCTTCGTGTGCGCGTCGACGAGCCGGCGGCGGAGCCGGGTCGCCTCGTCGATCGCGCTCGACGTCGAGCCGGCGTAGCGGAGCGGCAGCAGCGCGGCGCGGCCGCCGGCGAGCAGCTGCGGCGCGCCCGGCCGGATCGCCGGCTCGCCGCGCAGGTCGGCCCGGACGGCGCCCAGGCGCCGCGCGACCTCGTCGCGGGTTCCCGTGACGAAGACGGTGAAGGTCGGCGGCGTCGCGCCGGGGAAGTCCTCCAGCCGGTCGGCGACGCGGACGGACGCGCTCCCCGGGATCTCCCAGCCGCCGCCGGAGAGGTGGTCGCTCTGGTGGAGCGAGAACCAGCCGCCCGCGGCGAGCAGCGCGAGCCACACGGCCGCGACGAGACGCCGCCGCCTCGAGACGGCGTCAGCGAGCCGCGCGAGCTGCACGCTGCGAGCCTAGCCAGGGCCGGGTAGACTCCCGTCGTCGGATTTCGAGGCGACGCTGCCTCGGTCGCCGCCAGCGGGGCGGGGCCGGGGCATTTCGCATTTCAGGGAGGAAAACGCGATGGGGCAGGTGGAGAGCAGGAACCGCGCGACGTCCGACCCGGCCGCGCGCAAGCAGGTGCTCGACGAGCTGGCGGCGCGCGGGATCGAGGACGTGCTGCTCTGGTTCACCGATCTCGAGGGGCACCTCAAGAGCTTCTCGATCACGAGCCGCGAGATCGAGGGCGCGCTCGACGACGGGATGGGCTTCGACGGCTCCTCGATCACCGGCTTCAACGCGATCGAGGAGTCGGACATGGTCGCGATCCCGGATCCGGCCACCTTCCGCATCCTCCCGGACGGCCAGGCCGGCCGGATGATCTGCGACGTCGTCACCCCGGACGGCAAGCCCTACGACGGCGACCCGCGCTACGTGCTGCGCCGCGCGCTCGAGCGGATGCGCTCGCTCGGCTTCGACACCTTCAACGTCGGCCCGGAGGCCGAGTACTTCCTCTTCAAGGACGAACGCGGCACCGAGACGCTCGACGAGGGCGGCTACTTCGCCCAGACGACGATGGACGCCGCCACCGGCGTCCGCCGCGACACGATCCGGGCGCTCGAGTCGATGGGGATCCCGGTCGAGTACCACCACCACGAGGTCGGCCCCTCGCAGCACGAGATCGACATCCGCTACGCGAACGCGCTCGACATGGCCGACTACATGCTCACCTACCGGCTCGTCGTGAAGGAGGTCGCGAAGCAGCACGGCTACCACGCGACCTTCATGCCGAAGCCGCTGTTCGGCGAGAACGGCTCGGGCATGCACACGCAC
Source organism: Gaiellaceae bacterium (assembly GCA_035688315.1). Taxonomy (GTDB): domain Bacteria; phylum Actinomycetota; class Thermoleophilia; order Gaiellales; family Gaiellaceae; genus Palsa-739. The sequence continues at coordinate 11,203 of DASSND010000026.1, forward strand.
CAGTCGCTCTTCACTGACGGCCGCAACGCCTTCTTCGACGCCGACGACGAGTGGCACCTCTCCGAGGTCGGGAAGGCGTTCATCGCCGGCCAGCTCCGGCACGCGCGCGAGCTGTCGGCCGTGTTCGCGCAGTGGGTGAACTCCTACAAGCGGCTCGTGCCGGGCTACGAGGCGCCGGTCTACGTCGCGTGGTCGCGGCGCAACCGCTCCGCCCTGATCCGGATCCCGCTCTACAAGCCCGGCTCCGAGCAGGCGACCCGCGCGGAGATCCGCTGCCCCGACCCCGCCTGCAACCCGTATCTCACCTTCGCCGCCCTGCTGCACGCGGGCCTCGAGGGGATCGAGCAGGGCTACGAGCTGCCCGACCCGATGGAGACGAACCTCTACCACCTCACCCCGGAGCAGCGCCGCGAGCGGGGGATCGTCTCGCTGCCGGAGACCCTCGGCGAGGCGATCGACGAGCTGTCGCGCTCCGACCTGATGCGCAAGGCGCTCGGCCCGCACATCTTCGACCGCTACGTCGAGCTGAAGCGCAAGGAGTGGGACGAGTACCGCGTCCAGCTCACCCAGTGGGAGATGGAGAAGTACCTCGCCGTGCTCTGACGGAGCGCGGCGACGCGGATCAGAGGAAGGAGCGGATCGCGCTCGCGTCGACCCGGAGGCCGATCACGCCGCTGCGCCCGTCGATCTGCTCGATCGTGTCCGCCGGCACGAGGCGGCGGCGGCGGGCGAAGAGGCCGGAGCGCACCGAGAGCGCGTCCGGGACGTCGGGCGCGGTGCCGTACATCGGGCACTCCACCTTGCCGACGACGCGACCGCTGCGGTCGGCGACGATGTAGCCGGCGGTGCGGCGGAGATCGACGGCGACGGCGCTCACGACCGCGAAGTTATGCCCCGAGTGTCAAGAACCTCCCGCGGCAGCCGTAAAGATTCCGTAAGACCTGCGGCGCTACGCGGGCTTCCAGACCATCAGCGCGACGACCGCGACGAGCAGCAGCGTGCTCGCGTAGCTCGCCCAGAGCGGCCCGCGGGCGCGGAGGAGCGAGCGCAGCTCCTCGCTCGGGGCGTCGCCCTCGGCTGCGAGCCGGCCGGCCAGGTGGCGCGCGTGCCGGGCCGTCCGCCCGCCCCAGCCGCCGAGCGCCATGCTGGCGACCCAGAGGCCGAGCGCGGCCTGGATCCACGCGGGCGACATCCCGTAGCCGACCTGCTCGGCGAGCGCCGTCCCGAAGCCGAGCGTCATCAGCGCGCCGGCGCCGACGAGCGCCACGCCGACGCGGGTCAGGCGCAGGAGCGCCAGCACCTCGCTCGGCCGGTCGCTGCGGATCGCCGCGAGCTGCAGCGTGCCCGCGACGGCCGCGCCGGCGAAGAAGCAGAACGCGCCGAGCAGGTGGAGGAAGAGGAGGACGTGAGTCGCCGTCACGCGGCTCCTACGATACGCGCGATGGAAGCGACCGAGCGGCACCTGCGGCTCCTGACGGAGACGATCGCCGCGGCCAACTCGAGCCTCGACCTCGAGGAGGTGCTGCACCTGGTCGCGACGAAGGTGGCCGACGCGCTCGAGGCCGACGCCTGCTTCGTCTACCTCTACGACGAGCGCTCGGGCGAGCTGGTGCTCCGCGCAACCCACGGCACGCCGATCGACGAGATGACGCGGCGGCCGCGGATGCGGCCCGGCGAGGGGATCACCGGCACGGCGGCGGCGGAGCTGCGGCCCGTGATGATCCCGGCGGAGGCGCACCTCGACCCGCGCTTCAAGGAGTTCCCGAACCTCCCCGAGGAGCAGTACGAGTCGATCCTCGCCGTGCCGATCCTCGCCCGCGAGCGGCTCGCGGGCGCGCTCAACGTGCGCACGCTGCGCCCGCGCGAGTTCAGGCCGGACGAGATCGAGCTGCTGCAGGCGATCGCCGACCAGGTCGCGCAGTCGATCGTGCACGCGCAGCTCTACGCGCAGGCGCAGCGGCGCGTGGCCGAGCTGGAGGCGCTCGCGCGGATCTCCGAGGCGGTCTCCGAGTCGCTCTACCTCGAGGAGTCGCTCGAGGCGATCGTGAAGACGACGATGGACGCGGTCGACGCGACCGGGGCGGCGCTCGTGCTCGAGGACGGGCGGATCGCGTGGCCGGAGGGGCGCGCCGGCAGCCACGCGGTGCGGACGCCGCTGCGCTGGAAGCGGCGGGTGATCGGCGAGCTGGTCGCCGACCGCGACGCGCCGTTCTCCGACGACGACCGGGCGCTCCTCGAGGCGATCGCCCACCACGCCGCGGTCGCGCTCGAGCACGGGCGCGCGGTGATGCGCGGCGTGCTCGCCCAGGAGATCCACCACCGGGTCAAGAACAACCTGCAGACCGTCGCCTCGCTGCTGCGGCTGCAGGCGCGCGCGGAGGGCGTCGACCCGCGCGAGGCGCTCGAGCACTCCGTCAACCGGATCCTCGCGATCGCCGCCGTCCACGAGGCCCTCACCGAGCAGCGCGAGGAGGACGTCGAGCTGTCGGAGCTGATCGACAGGCTGCGGGCGATGCTCGTGCAGGGGATCGGCGCCGGGCGCGAGGTGCACGCGGAGCTGAACCAGGTGTCGCTGGCGGGCAGCCGCGCCACCGCGCTCGCGCTCGTCTTCTCGGAGCTGCTGCAGAACGCGCTCGAGCACGGCGCGGGCGCGGTGCGGATCGAGCTGGCGCGGCGGGACGGCGACGTCGTGCTCGCGATCGCCGACGAGGGCGCGGGTGCGGACGGCGCCGCCGCCGGCACGGGGCTCTCGATCGTGCGCGCGCTCGTCGGCGACGAGCTGCAGGGCTCGTTCGAGCTGCGCGGCCCGCGCGCCGAGGTGGTGTTCCCCGCGTGAGCGCAGGCTCGACGGAGATCACCGGGGAGCGGAGGCACCGGCTCCGCCGGCGCCGGAGCGGGAGATGAGGCGGGAGGCGCTCGTGCACGTACGCCGCGGCGAGGAGTTCCTCTGCGTCCACCGCACCGCCGCGAAGGGCGGCTACTGGCACACGGTCGCAGGCGGCGTCGAGCGGGGCGAGGACTGGCCGCAGGCCGCGCGGCGCGAGCTGCGGGAGGAGACCGGCCTCGACGCGGCGGTCGAGCCGATCGGCGGCTTCGCCTACGTTCGCGAGGCGTGGGAGGCCGAGCCCGGCACGCGCGTCGTCGTCGAGGCGTTCCTCGCCGAGGCGTCAGCCGGCTGGGAGCCGGTGCTGAACGAGGAGCACGACGAGTACCGCTGGCTGCCGCGCGAAGAGGCGGCCGAGCTCCTCTTCTGGCCCGAGCCCGCCGCGCTGCTCCGAGGCCTGCCGTGACCGTGCTCTGGCACTTCAGCGAGGACCCGACGCTCGGCCGCTTCGTCCCGCGCGACGGCAAGGTCTGGGCGATCGACGACCGGCACAGCTGGCTCTACTGGTTCCCGCGCGATTGCCCGCGGGCGTGCTTCTGGGCCGTCCCGAGCACGACGGACGACGACGTCGAGCAGTGGCTCGACGGCGACCGCGACCGGCGCGTGGCCGTGATCGAGACCGGCTGGCTCGAGCGGTTGCAGGCGGTCGCGCTGTACGCCTACCGCCTGCCTTCCGGGCCGTTCGAAGTCGTCGAGGACGACCGCTTCTACATCGCCTCGACGCCCGTGGACGCGATCGAGCGCGTCGAGCTCGGCAACCTCCTCTCCCGGCATGCGGCGGCTGGAGTCGAGCTGCGGATCTCGCCGGCGCTCTACCCGCTCTGGGACAGGGTGATCGAGACGTCCCTCGAGTTCAGCGGCATCAGGCTCAGGAATGCGGTGCGATCGTGAGGATCCTGGTCGCCGAGGACGAGACGATCATCCGCCTGGATCTCCGGGATCTGCTCGAGCGAGCCGGCTTCGAGGTCTGCGCCGAGGCGAAGGACGGGGAAGAGGCGGTCGCGCTGGCGCGCTCGGAGCAGCCCGACCTCGCGATCATGGACGTGAAGATGCCGAGGCTCGACGGGATCGACGCGGCGCGGCGGATCCTCGACGAGCGGCCGATCCCGATCGTGATGCTGACCGCGTACGGGCAGGACGAGCTGGTCTCGCGCGCGGTCGAGGCCGGGGTGTTCGGCTATCTCGTGAAGCCGTTCCGCGAGCAGGATCTCCTCCCGGCGATCCACACGGCGCGGGCGCGCCACGAGGAGCTGGAGGCGCTGCGCGAGGAGGCGGAGTCGCTGGCCGAGGCGCTCGCCGCGCGCAAGGCGATCGAGCGTGCGAAGGGGCTCCTGATGGCGAAGGAGGGGCTCACCGAGCAGGAGGCGTTCGCGCGGCTGCGCAGGGCGAGCCAGGCGTCGGGGCGGCCGCTGCGCGTGATCGCGGAGGCGGTCGTGGCGACGCTGGAGGAGTCGTGAGCGAGGAGCATCCGAACGCGGCGCTGACGCGGCGCGTGTTCGCGGCGTTCGGGAAGGACGCGAAGGCGATCTCGGCGGCGCTCGCGCGCGACGTCGTCTGGCGCGTCCCCGGGCGAACGGTGATGAGCGGCGAGTACCGCGGCCGGCGGGAGGTGGTGGAGTTCCTGCGCCGCACCGGGATCGAGACGGGCGGGACGTACCGCTCGTCGCTGCACACGGTGTTCGCGAACGACGACTGGGCGGTCGCGATCTACCGTGCCCGCGGCCGGCGCAACGGCGTCGACCTCGACGTCGACCAGGCGTTCGTGATCCGCTGCCGCGACGGCGTCTGGCAGGAGGTCACGGCCGTCCCCCTCGACTCGGCCTTCGAGCGCTTCTGGGCGGCGGACATGTCCGCCGCGGACACGGCCGGGCTCTGACCCCGGACGTGGCCGCAAGCGTCAGGCCTGGGCCTGCTCGAAGAGGGTCTCCCAGCGCTCGAGGAGGGCGGTGAGGGCGTCGCGGGCGCGCTTGTGCGCGGCGAGGACGTCGACGTCCGTCCAGTCCTCCGCGAGCCTCGCCTCCAGCTCCGCCACCTCCGCCTCGCGGGCGGCGATCTCCGCCTCGATCCGCTCCAGCTCGCCCGGGCGCCGCTTCGGCGCCGGCCGCGGCTTCGCGGGCTTCGCCGTCTTCGCCGCCGGCTGCGCCGCCGCGACGGCCGCCTTCTCGCGCTCCGCACGCTCCTCGCGGCGGCGGAGCATCTCCGCCCAGCCGCCGTCGTAGGCGCGCAGCTCGCCGTCCTCGATCGCGAGCGTCCGCTGCGCGATCGCGTCGAGCAGGGCGCGGTCGTGCGAGACGAGCAGCACCGTCCCCGGGAAGGCGTCGAGCGCCGCCTCGAGCGCCTCGCGCGACTCCAGGTCGAGATGGTTCGTCGGCTCGTCGAGGACGAGGAGGTTCGCGCCCGACGCCACCGTCACCGCGAGCGCGAGCCGCCGCCGCTCCCCGCCGGAGAGCACCGCCGCCGGCTTCTCGTGCTCGTCCCAGCCGGAGAAGAGGAACTTGCCGAGCAGCGACTGCGCGTCGGGCCGCGACAGCCCGGTCATCGTCTGGACGCACTGGAGCACCGAGCCGCGCGTGTCCAGCTCCAGCTCCTGCTGCGAGAAGTAGCCGACCTGGACGCCGTGCCCGACGCGGACGCCCTCGCCGCGCACGATCCGGTCGAGCAGCGTCGTCTTGCCCGACCCGTTCGGCCCGACGAGCGCCACGTGCTCGCCGCGTTCCAGCGCGAACGACGCGCCGCGCAGGAGGACGCGCTCGCCGATCGCGACGTCGAGCCCGTCCGCCTCGACGACGACCCGCCCGCTCCGCGGCGGCTTCAGGAACTCGAACCCGAGCGTGCGCTTCCGCCGCGAGAGCAGCTCGACCTCCGCCGCCGCCGACGAACGCTGCTCCGCGAGCCGCCCGATCTGGGTCAGCTTCGCCTGGGCCTGCTTCGCCTTCGACTTCTTGTAGCGGAACCGCTCGACGAAGCGCTCGAGCCGCGCGATGTCGCCCTCGACGCGGTCGACCTCCTTCTGCGCGTGCAGCATCCGCGCCGCCTTCTCGCGCCGCCACGCGTGCCACGGGCCGGGGAAGAAGGTGCCGCGCCCGGCGACGACCTCGAGCGTCGCCGTCGTCACCGCCTCGAGGAACCAGCGGTCGTGCGCGACGAGGATGACCGCGGCGTCGAGCGAGGCCAGTTCGCGCTCCAGCCACTCGAGCGACGCGACGTCGAGGTGGTTCGTCGGCTCGTCCAGCAGCAGCAGATCGGGGTCGCCGCCGAGCGCGCGCGCGAGCGAGGCGCGCGTCAGCTCGCCGCCGGAGAACGTGCGCAGCTGCCGGTCGAGGTGCTCGTCGGCGAAGCCGAGCCCGCGCAGGACGGAGGTGGCGTGGTCGCGCCAGCCGTAGCCGCCCGCGTGCTCGAGCCGCGCCTGCGCCTCCGCGTACCGGTTCAGCGTCGCCTGGTCGTGCGCGCCCGCCGCCATGGCCCGCTCCAGCCGCGCCAGCTCCTGCTCGAGCGAGACGAGGTCGCGCGCGCCCGAGAGGACGTACTCGCGCAGCGTCAGCTCGCGGTCGAGCGGCGGCCGCTGGTCGTGCAGCGCCACCCGCGTCCCCTTCTCGAACGCCAGCTCGCCGCCGTGCTTCTCGGTCTCGCCGGCGAGGATCCGCAGCAGCGTCGTCTTGCCGGCGCCGTTCGGCCCGGAGAGCGCGACCCGGTCGCGCCGCTCGACCGAGAACGAGACCCCGTCGAAGAGGACCGAGCCGGCCAGCTCCTTGCGCAGGTTCGAGGCGATCGCGACTGCCATGGCCGACCCAGAGTAGATTCGGCGCATGGCGACGGCGCGAAGCGAGGAGCTGCTGGCGCTCGCGCGACGCGTCGCAGACGCGTTCCCGGCCGAGGTGCTCGAGGTCGTCGTCACCGGCAGCGTCTCGCGCGGCCTCGCCGACGAGCTGTCGGACGTCGAGCTGCTCGTCGTCACCGAGGCCGAGGTCTCGCTCGACGAGGCGTTCGCGCTCGCCGCCGCGGCGGGGCTGGAGGAGCGCGACACGTGGGGCGACCCGGCGACGCCGGCGCGCCGCGTCTTCGGCTACCGCGACGGCGTCCCGGTCGAGACGATCTGGTGGTCGCGCGCGCTCGCCGAGGAGTCCTTCGAGCGCCCCGGCGCCGACCAGGCGCTCCTGTACGGCGTCCCGCTGCGGACGAGCGGCCTGCACGCGCGCTGGCGGGAGCGGCTCGCCGAGTACCCCGACGAGCTGGCGGCCGGGCGGATCGAGAAGGCCGCCGAGCGCTGGGGCGGCTTCGCCCCGGCCGGGCTCCTCACCGCCGCGCGCCCCGACTCGGCGCTCGCGCGCATGGAGTGGCTCGTCGACTCGGCGCAGCGGGTGCTCGAGATCGTCTTCGCGCTCAACCGGGAGCGGCGGCCGACCGCGAAGCGGCTCGCCGCGAGCGTCGCGCCGCTCGCCGTCGCGCCCGAGCGGCTCGCGGAGCGGATCGAGGAGGCGCTCGCCGAGCCCGATCCCCGCCGCGCGCTCCGCGTCATGGCCGAGCTGCAGCTCGAGACGGCGCGGCTCGCGCCCGACGGCCCGAACGTCCTGCGCGCGCGCCGCTGGCTCGCGGCGGCGCAGGAGCTGCTGCGGTGAGCGTGCTCGCGCTCGACGTCGGCTCCTCCTCGGTGCGCGCGCAGCGCTTCGACGAGCGCGGCGAGCCTGCCGGCGAGCTGCGGCAGGAGCGCTACGCGACGGACGACGCGAGCGAGGTCGCCGCGCTCGTCCGCGAGGTCTGCGGCGGCGAGGAGCCGGACGCGACCTCGTGCTTCGCGCACTCGCTCGTCGCCGTCGACGAGCGCTTCCGGCCGCTGACGCCGATCCTCGGCTGGCGCGACACGCGCAGCGCGGGCGCCGCCGACTGGCTCCGCCGCCGCCTCGACCCCGCCGCGGTGCACGCGCGCACCGGCGCCTACCTCCACCCCTCGTTCTGGTCGGCGAAGCTCGCGTGGCTCGCCGAGGAGGAACCGGAGACCTTCCGCGCCGCACGCTGGTTCCTCTCCTTCAGCGACTTCGTGCGCGGCGCGCCCGAGACGAGCCTCGGGATGGCCTCGGGCACGGGGCTGCTCGACCTGACGACGCGCACCTGGGACGAGGAGCTGCTCGCGACGCTCGGCCTCGACGCGGAGCGGCTGCCGCGGATCGTCGACCAGCCGGTCTGGCTCGACGCCTCCTGCTCGAACGTCGGCGCCGGCTGCGTCGGCAGGACGCGCGCGGCGCTGATGGTCGGAACCTCCGGGGCGCTCCGGATCGTGCACGAGAGCGAGCGGCCGCAGCCGCGCCCGGGCCTCTTCCTCTACGTGCACGACGAGCGGCTCGTCGTCGAGGGCGGCGCGCTCTCCGACGGCGGCAACCTCCACGACTGGCTCGAGCGCACGCTCGCGCCCTCCGACGGCGAGATCGCCGGCCGCGACCCCCGCGACCACGGCCTCGCCTTCCTGCCCTTCCTCGGCGGCGAGCGCTCCACCGGCTGGGACCCCGACGCGCGCGGAAGCGTCCACGGGCTCACCTTCGCGACGACGCCGCTAGACCTGCGCCAGGCCGCGCTCGAAGGGGTCGCCTTCCGCTTCGCCGCGATCCTCGACCTGCTGCCCGAGGTGGAGGAGGTCGTCGCGACCGGCGGCGGGCTGCGGCACGCGCCCGACTGGACGCAGATCGTCGCCGACGCGCTCGAGCGGCCGGTGCGCGCGTCCGCGGTGCCGGAGGCGTCGCTGCGCGGCGCGGCGGTTTCGGCGCTCGCGCGGATGGGACACGAGGCGGAGGCGGCGCCGCTCGGCGACGTCTTCCGGCCGCGCGAGGACAGGGTCGAGGCTTATCGTTCGGCCAGGCAACGGCAGCAGCGACTCTACGAGGTGCTTCGTGGCGAACAGTGAGCTGGAGCAGCGCTCGATCGACACCATCCGGACGCTCTCGATGGACGCCGTCCAGCAGGCGAACGCGGGGCATCCGGGCACGGCGATGGCGCTCGCGCCGCTCGCCTACCTCCTCTACCGCGAGGTGATGCGCCACAGCCCCGCGAACCCGCACTGGCGCGACCGCGACCGCTTCGTCCTCAGCGCGGGGCACGCCTGCATCCTCCAGTACTGCGCGCTCCACCTCGCCGGCTACAACCTCTCGCTCGAGGAGCTGAAGCGGTTCCGCCAGTGGGAGTCCCTGACCCCGGGGCATCCCGAGGTGCACCACACGCCCGGGGTCGAGGCCACGACCGGCCCGCTCGGGCAGGGCTTCGCGAACGGCGTCGGCTTCGGGATCGCCGAGCGCTACCTCGCCGAGCGGTTCAACCGCCCGTACGACGAGATCGTCGACCACCGCGTCTACTGCATCTGCTCCGACGGCGACCTGATGGAGGGCGTCTCGAACGAGGCCGCGTCGATCGCCGGCCAGCTCGGCCTCGGCAAGCTCGTCTACTTCTACGACGACAACCACATCACGATCGACGGCACCACCTCGCTCTCCTTCTCGGAGGAGGACAAGGGCGCGCGGCTGGCGGCGCAGGGCTGGCACGTCCAGCACGTCGACGACGCGAACGACCTCGACGCGCTGCGCGCGGCGATCCGGAACGCGCAGGCCGAGACCGAGCGGCCCTCGCTCGTCGTGATCCGCTCCCACATCGCGTTCGGCGCGCCGCGCGCGGTCGACACCGCCAAGGCGCACGGCAGCCCGCTCGGCGAGGAGGAGGTGCGCGCGGCGAAGGAGGCGCTCGGCTTCGATCCGGACGAATCGTTCGTGATCCCGTCGGAGGTCGCCGAGCACATGAACGTCACCGAGCGCGGGCTCGAGCAGGAGCACGAGTGGCAGCGCCGCTTCGAGGCGTGGTCGGCGCGGCATCCGGCGCTGCGCGAGGAGTGGGACCAGGCCCACACCGGCCGGCCGCGGCCGGGCTGGGTCGAGGCGCTCCCCGACTTCCAGCCGGGCGACGGCGACATGGCGACCCGCGACGCGGGCGGCAAGACGATGGAGGCGTTCAAGCGCTTCACGCCGACGATGATCGGCGGTGCCGCAGATCTCGTCGAGTCGACGAAGACCGAGTTCAAGGGCGGCGGCGTCTTCTCGGCCACCCACGCGGGCCGCAACGTCGCGTTCGGCATCCGCGAGTTCGCGATGGGCGCGATCGTGAACGGGATCGCGCTCCACGACGGGATGGTGAAGCCGTACGGGTCGACCTTCCTCGTCTTCTCCGACTACATGCGGAACGCCGTGCGGCTCTCGGCGCTCTCCTCGATCCCGGCGGTGTGGGTCTGGACGCACGACTCGATCGGGCTCGGCGAGGACGGGCCGACGCACCAGCCGGTCGAGCACTACGCGGCGCTGCGCGCGATCCCGAACCTCTGGTTCGTGCGTCCCGCCGACGCGCGCGAGACCGTCGGCGCCTGGCAGGTGGCGCTCGAGCGCGCCGACGGCCCGGTCGCGCTCGCACTGACGCGGCAGAAGGTGCCGACGCTCGCCGAGACGAAGCGGGACGGCGTCGCGCGCGGCGCGTACGTCCTCTGGGAGAGCGAGGGCTCGGACGGGCTCCCCGACCTGCTCCTGCTCGCGACCGGCTCCGAGGTGCACGTCGCGCTCGACGCGGGTCGGCGGCTCGCCGCCGAGCACGGGACGAGCGTCCGCGTCGTCTCGATGCCGTGCTGGGAGCTGTTCGAGGCGCAGCCGCAGTCCTACCGCGACGAGGTGCTGCCGCCGGACGCGAAGGTGCGGCTCTCGGTCGAGGCGGGCGTCGCGCAGGGCTGGCATCGCTGGGTCGGGGACGAGGGCGACTGCGTCTCGGTCGAGCGCTTCGGCGCCTCCGCTCCCGGTGCGACGGTGCTGGAGAAGCTCGGCTTCACCGCGGACGCGGTCGTCGAGCGGGCGCTCGCGCTCCGGACCCGAGTCTCGTGACGGGACCTGTCGGGACCTCTGAGGACCGTGACAGCTGTGTGACGGCGTTCCAGCGCGATTCGTCCGAGGTCCGGTCGTGAGGGTCGCCGTCGCGTTCGACCACCGCGGCGTCCACCTGCGCGAGCGCATCATCGAGACGCTGCGCGAGGGCGGGCACGACGTCGTCGACCTCGGCACCGACACGGACGCGCGGCGGATCGACTACCCGGACAAGGCCGCCGAGCTGGGCGCCGCGATCCGCGACGGCCGCGCCGAGCGCGGCGTGCTCGTCTGCGGCTCCGGGGTGGGCGCCTCGGTCGCCGCCTGCAAGGTCGCCGGCATCCGCGCCGCGATCTGCCACGACGTCTACTCCGCCCACCAGGGCGTCGAGCACGACGACATGAACGTCCTCTGCCTCGGCTCCGAGGTGATCGGCCCGAGCCTCGCGGCCGACCTCGTGCGCGCCTTCCTCGGCGCGCGCTTCGACGGCGGCGAACGCTACGTCGCCAGACTGGAGAAGGTGCAAGCGATGGAAAGAGAGATGAGGCATGGCTGACTCGAACCTCGACAAGCTCAGCGCGCGCGGGCAGTCCGTCTGGATCGACTACCTCTCGCGCGACCTGCTCGAGTCCGGCGAGCTGAAGCGGATGACGAAGGAGGACGCCGTCGTCGGCGTCACCTCGAACCCGACGATCTTCCAGAAGGCGATCTCCAAAGGAACCGCCTACGACGAGCAGCTGCAGGAGGTGATCGCCGAGGAGACCGACCCGAAGGAGATCTTCCTGCGGCTCGCCGTCCGCGACGTCGAGCAGGCGCTCGACCTGCTCGCCCCGATCCACGAGGGGAACGCCGAGGACGGCTACGTCTCGCTGGAGGTCGACCCGACCCTCGCCTACGACCCGGAGGCGACCTTCGACGAGGCGATGCGCTTCCACTCGTGGATCGACCGGCCGAACCTCTACGTGAAGATCCCGGCGACGAAGCCCGGGCTCGGCGCGATCGAGGACTGCATCGCACACGGCCGCTCGATCAACGTGACGCTGATCTTCTCGCTGCAGCGCTACCGCGAGGTCGTCGAGGCCTACCTGCGCGGGCTCGAGCGGCTCGTCGCCTCCGGCGGCGACCCGGCCAAGGTGCGCAGCGTCGCGAGCTTCTTCGTCTCGCGCGTCGACACCGAGGCCGACAAGCGGCTCGACGCGATCGGCTCCGAGCGGGCGCTCGCCCTGCGCGGCAAGCTCGCGATCGCGAACGCGAAGCTCGCCTACCAGCACTACCTCGAGGCGTTCTCCGGCCCGCGCTGGGAGTTCCTCGCCGGCAAGGGTGCGCTCCCGCAGCGCTGCCTCTGGGCCTCCACCTCGACGAAGAACCCCGAATACCGGGACGTGCTCTACGTCGAGGAGCTGATCGGCCCGCACACGGTGAACACGATGCCCGAGGAGACGATCCAGGCCTTCCAGGATCACGGCAAGGTGCGCGGCGACACCGTCCTCGACGGGATCGACGAGGCGCGCGCGCTCTTCGCCGAGCTGGCCGAGGTCGGCGTCGACGTCGACGACGTGACGCTCACGCTCGAGCAGGAGGGGATCCAGAAGTTCGCCGACTCGTTCGCGGAGCTGCTCGACGGCGTGTCGGCGAAGCGCGGGGAGCTCGTCGCCTAGTGCCCTCCGGTCGCGCCGACCTGATCGACCGCATCTGGGAGCGCGACCCGACGGTCTGGACCGGGACGGACGAGGCGAAGTGGCTCGGCTGGCTCGACGAGCCGCACCGGATGCGCGAGCGCGTGAAGGAGCTGTCGCCGTTCGCCGACGAGGTGGTGGACGACGGCCTCGACGCGATCGTCCTGCTCGGGATGGGCGGCTCGAGCCTCGCCCCGGAGGTGCTGCGGCGCACCTTCCGCGTCGAGGCCTTCCACGTGCTCGACACGACCCACCCGAACGCGATCCTCGCGCTCGAGTCGCAGATCGACCTGGAGCGCACGCTCTTCGTCTCCGCCTCGAAGTCCGGCACCACCCTCGAGACGCGCTCGCACACCGACTACTTCTGGGAGCGCTCCGGTCGCCGCGGCGAGCGGTTCGTCGCGATCACCGACCCCGGCTCGGCGCTCGAGGCGCTCGGGCGCGAGCGCGGCTTCCGCCGCGTCTTCGCGGGCGAGCCGACGATCGGCGGCCGCTACTCGGCGCTCTCGCCGTTCGGGATCGTTCCCGCCGCGCTGATGGGCATCGACGTCGACCGGCTGCTCGCCGCCGCCGAGGAGACCGCGGAGGCGTGCCGCCGCGACGCCGACAACCCGGGCTTCGAGCTGGGCGCGCGCCTCGGCGCGGGCTGGCAGGAGGGCAGGGACAAGGTCTGCATCGCGGCGAACGAGGGAGGGTTCGGGCTCTGGGCGGAGCAGCTGATCGCCGAGTCGACCGGCAAGCAGGGCAAGGGGCTCGTGCCCGCGCCGGGCGAGTCGCCCGACGGCCCCGACCGCCAGGCCGCCGAGCCGCACGTCCCGGAGCCGTACGCGCTCGGGGCGGAGTTCTTCCGCTGGGAGTTCGCGGTCGCGGTCGCCGGGGCCTTCCTCGAGATCGACCCGTTCGACCAGCCGGACGTGCAGGCGGCGAAGGACAAGACGAACGAGGTGCTCGCGACCGGCGAGGAGCCGCGGCTCGAGCGGGAGGGCTCCGTCGACGAGCTGCTCGGCCTGGTGCGCGAGGGCGACTACCTCTGCGTGCAGGCGTTCGTCGCGCCGTCGCCCGAGCACGACCTGCTGCTCGACCGGCTGGTCGCGCGTCTGCGCCGCGAGAGCGGCTGCGTCGTCACGCACGGGTACGGCCCGCGCTACCTGCACTCGACGGGCCAGCTCCACAAGGGCGGCCCGAACACCGGCCTCTTCCTCCAGGTCGTCGACGACGGCGGCGAGGAGCTGAAGATCCCCGGGCAGCCGTTCGGGTTCCGCCGGCTGATCCGCGCGCAGGCGGCCGGCGACTTCGAGTCGCTGAAGGAGCGCGGCCGCCGCGTCGCGCGCGTCCACATCGAGGAGGTCTGATGCAGCTCGGGATGGTCGGCCTCGGCCGGATGGGCGCCAACATGACGGAGCGGCTGCGCGCCGCCGGGCACGACGTCAAGACCTTCGACCCGAAGGTCGAGTCGACGGCCGCCTCGCCGCAGGAGCTGGTGGCGCAGCTCGACGCGCCGCGGTCGGTGTGGCTGATGGTGCCGGCCGGGATCGTCGACGACGTCGTCGGCGAGCTGGCGCCGCACCTCGAGGCGGGCGACACCGTCGTGGACGGCGGCAACTCCTACTACGTCGACGACCTGCGCCGCGCCCGCGAGCTGGGCGGGCGCGGCCTCCACTACGTCGACGTCGGCGTCAGCGGCGGCGTCTGGGGGCGCGAGCGCGGCTACTGCATGATGATCGGCGGCGACGACGAGGCGGTCGGCCGGCTCGTGCCGGTGTTCGAGGCGCTCGCGCCGGGGGTCGACGCGGCCGGCCGCACACCCGGCCGCGACGGCGACCCGGCGCCCGAGGAGCAGGGCTGGCTGCACTGCGGCCCGGCCGGAGCGGGGCACTTCGTGAAGATGGTCCACAACGGGATCGAGTACGGGCTGATGCAGGCGTACGCGGAGGGCCTGAACGTGCTCGAGCACGCGGACGTCGGCCGCCACGCGCAGGAGACGGACGCCGAGACGACGCCGCTCCGCAACCCGGAGCACTACCTGTACGACTTCGACGTCGCCGCGATCGCCGAGGTCTGGCGGCGCGGCTCGGTGATCGCCTCCTGGCTGCTCGACCTGACCGCGCAGGCCCTCCACGACTCGCCGGAGCTGGACGAGTACGCGGGCCGGGTCAGCGACTCCGGCGAGGGCCGCTGGACGGTGCAGGCGGCCGTCGAGATGGGCGTGCCCGCGCCGGTGCTCGCCGCCTCGCTCTTCGACCGCTTCGCCTCGCGCGGCGAGGCCGAATGGGGCAACCGCGTCCTCTCGGCGATGCGGCGCGCGTTCGGCGGGCACCTGGAGAAGAGCCCCGAGCAGTGAGCGAGGTCTCCGAGAACCCGCTCGCCGAGGGGCTCGCGCTGCGGCGGACGCCGGACCCGTGCGCGCTCGTCGTCTTCGGCGCCTCCGGCGACCTCGCCCACCGCAAGCTGATGCCCGCGCTCTACGCGCTCGCGCTGCGCCGGCTGCTGCCGCCGCGGATCGCGATCGTCGGCGTCGCGCGCACCGCCGGCGACGACGACTCCTACCGCGCCGACATGGAGCAGGCGGTGCGCACCCACGCGCGCGACGAGTTCCGGCAGGACGTCTGGGACGAGCTGGCCGGCTCGCTCCACTACCTCGCCACCGACTTCGCCGACCAGGGAGGCGAGGACCGGTTGCACGAGCTGCTCGCGCGTCTCGACGAGGAGCGGCAGCTCGGCGGCAACCGCGTCTTCTATCTCGCCGTGCCGCCGCCGGTCTTCCCGACGATCGTCGACGCGCTCGGCCGGCGGCGCGACGAGCGCGGCTGGATCCGGCTGATCGTCGAGAAGCCGTTCGGACACGACCTCGCCTCGGCGCGCGCGCTCACCGCGAAGCTCTGCGAGCACTTCGCCGAGCAGGAGATCTTCCGGATCGACCACTACCTCGGCAAGGAGACCGTCCAGAACATGCTGGCGCTCCGCTTCGCGAACGGCATCTTCGAGCCGATCTGGAACCGCCAGTTCGTCGACCACGTGCAGATCACGGTCGCCGAGTCGATCGGGATCGAGAACCGCGCCGGCTACTACGAGCAGGCGGGCGCGATCCGCGACATCTTCCAGAACCACCTGCTGCAGCTGCTGGCGCTGACCGCGATGGAGCCGCCGATCGACTTCACCGCCGAGTCGGTGCGCAACGAGAAGGTGAAGGTGCTGCGCGCGCTGCACACGCCCGGCCCGAAGTCGGTCGTGCGCGGCCAGTACGGGCGCGGGTTCGTCGAGGGCGAGGAGGTGGTCGCCTACCGGGAGGAGCAGGGCGTCGCCGCCGACTCGACGACCGAGACGTACGTCGCCGCGAAGCTCTACGTCGACAACTGGCGCTGGGCGGACACGCCGTTCTACGTGCGGATGGGGAAGCGGCTCGCGCGCCGCGAGACGACGATCGCGATCCAGTTCAAGGAGGCGCCGCATCCGCCGTTCGAGGAGGCGGCGGCGGAGGGCCTGCGCCCGAACGTCCTGCTCGTGCACGTGCAGCCGGACGAGGGCGTCTCGCTCGCGATCGGCGCGAAGGTGCCGGGGCAGGGGATGACGATCCGGACCGTCCACATGGACTTCCTCTACGGCGGCGCCTTCCGCACCGGCATGCCGGAGGCGTACGAGCGGCTGATCCTCGACACGATGCTCGGCGACTCGACGCTCTTCACCCGCGCCGACGAGGTGGAGGAGCAGTGGCTGCTCGTGGACGCGATCGTCTCGGCGTGGCAGCGCGACCGGCCGGCGTTCCCGAACTACGCCGCCGGCACGTGGGGCCCGCCGAGCGCGGACGAGCTGCTCGCCCGGGACGGACGCTCGTGGCGGCGCCACTGAGGTGGGAAGGCGAGGGCGTCCGCCTCGCCGAGGTGGACGCGGCGCTCGCGCGGCTGCGCGGCGAGGCGGCGCGCGAGGCGCCGAGCATGCGCACCTCGGTGATGACGCACGTGGCGTGGGTGCCGGCCCGCTGGGTGGAGCAGGCGCGCGGCGCGCTCGCCGGGATGGAGGAGCGGCATCCGTCCCGGACGATCCTCCTCTTCCCGGAGCCGGACGCGGCCGAGAGCCGGCTCGACGCGAGCGCGGCCGTGCAGCGGTTCGAGCTGCCCGGCTCGGGGCGCGGGCTCGTGACCGAGGTGGTCGAGCTGCACCTGCGCGGCGCGCGGGCGGCGGCCCCGGCGAGCGTCGTCGAGCCGCTCCTGATCTCGGAGCTGCCGGTGTTCCTGCGCTGGCGCGGCGAGCCGCCGTGGGGCGCCGACGAGCTGGCGCAGCTCGTGGGGCTCACCGACCGGCTGATCGTCGACTCGACCGAGTGGGAGGGCCTGCCCGGGTCGTACGCGCGGCTCGCCGAGCTGTTCGAGGGCGCCGCGACCTCCGATATCGCGTGGGCGCGCACGTCGCGCTGGCGCTCGCTGCTCGCGTCGCTCTGGCCGGGGATCGCGGAGGTGCGCACGATCCGTGTCCGCGGCACCGAGGCGCAGGCGCTCCTGCTCGCCGGCTGGCTGCGCGCGCGGCTCGGCCGCGACGAGATCGCGCTCGAGCACGAGCCGGCCGAGAAGCTGCTCGGGATCGCGCTCGACGGCGAGGACGCCCCCTTCCCGCCCGGCGACCCGCCGAACCCGAGCGACGTGCTCTCCGACGAGCTGGACCGCTTCACCCGCGACCCGGTCTACGAGGCCGCGGTCACCGCCGCCGTCCGGTAGCTCCGTCAGTCGGTCAGCGCCGCGAGCAGCTCGTCGTGCACGAGGCCGTTCGTGCAGACGAACTGTCGGCCCTCCCGGGCGGGGCCGCCGTCCACCGCGCTCACGCGGCCGCCGGCCTCCTCCAGGATCGGCACGAGCGCCGCATAGTCCCAGAGCCGCAGGTGCGCGTCCACCGCGGCGTCGAGCGAGCCCTGGGCGACGAGCATGTTCTGCCAGAAGTCGCCGAGCCCGCGCGCGTGCCACGTCGCCGGCTCGAGGCGCGCGAGGTCGCGGCCGTGCGCGCAGGAGACCGCGGCGTCGGCGAGGCGCGCCACGCCCGAGACCCGGAGCGGTACGCGGTCACGGAACGCTCCCTCTCCGCGCGCCGCCCACCAGCGGTGGCCGAGCGCCGGCGCCGAGACGACGCCGCAGACCGGCTCGCCGTCGCGCTCGAGCGCGATCAGCGTCGCCCACATCGGCAGGCCGCGCGTGAAGTTCCTCGTCCCGTCGATCGGGTCGAGGATCCAGCGGACGCTCCCGCCCGAGTCCCCCTCCTCCTCGCCGAGGACGCCGTCACCCGGTCGCTGCACCTCGATCCGGTGGCGGAGCGTCCGCTCCACGAGCCGGTCGGCGTCCGTCACCGGCGAGAGGTCGGGCTTGCGCTCCACGCGCAGATCCGCCGCGCGGAAGCGCGGCAGCGAGAGCGCGTCGGCCAGGTCGGCCAGCTCGAGCGCGAACGCGAGGTCCGGGGACACGCCCCGAGCCTACGTCACGGCTTGCCGGAGACGACCTTGAAGCGCTTCGGCTTGCGCTTCGTCGCCTTGACCGTGAACTTCGGGGCCGAGACGACGAGCTTCTGCGGATCCGACCACGACATCTGCTGCACCCCGGTCGGCAGGTTGAAGTCGAAGCCGCGCACGCGGTACCACCACGTCCCCGCCGTCAGCGGGAGTACCGCGGAGGTCGAGAACGTGAGGAAGCCCTTCACGTTCGTGCGCGGGTCGGCCTGCGGCGTGAACGGGTAGCGCTTCTTGCTCCACTGCACCTGGTAGACGCTCGCGTTGAACGCCGGCGTCCACGCGACGAGCGGCTGGCCGTAGAAGGCCTTCGTCCGCGTCGCCGAGATCAGGCGCCCGCCCGAGGAGAGGCCCGTGACGAACGGCGCCTGCGCGGTCGTCAGCGACGGCTCGCTCGAGATCCCGAAGCGCTGGACTCGGCCGGCGGCGCAGACGTCCTGCGGCAGCTCCATGTCGGTGTAGCGGATCGCGCGCGAGATCGGCTCGCCGGCCGCGTGGTCGTGGGTGAGCGGGGAGGAGAGGGTGATCGTGTTCGCGCCGATCGAGATCACCGTGCCGTTGTCGGTGCTCGGCGGCACCCCGATCTTCACGCTGTCGCCGACGTCGAACGCCTGCGTCGCGTCCACCGGGACGACCGTGTCGCCCTTCGCGACCCCGTGCGCCCCGACGAACGCCGGGTCGGCGCCGACCGCCTCGACCGGGACGACCGTCCAGTAGTAGCCGGCCTGCGGCCAGTCGACGTCCCAGAGGTCGACCGGCGGGCCGGGGTCGCCGGCGACGTCGACGCCGCCCGCGTTCTGGCCGGACGCGGGCGCGCTCGAGTCGTCCGACCCGGAGTCGGACCCGGAGGAGCCCGAGCCCGACGGAGAGCCGGTCGAGTCGGGCGGAGGCGTCGTCCCCTCGGCGGCGGGCACGTCGCCGGGGACCGCGACCGTCGGCTTCGCCGAGGCGAGCTGCTCGTTCGGCGTCACCCGGCCGCCGTCGTAGGCGTAGTCGCTCGTCTCCTTCGCGTCGCCGAGGTAGAGCGCGCGCGCGTCCGGGACGTCCTCCGTCCACACCGGCAGCGACAGCGGCCCGCCGAGCCGCGGCGCGTACGCGGGCGCGCCCGTGACGACGCTCGTGTACACCGGGTTGAGGCACTGCCTGTCGGTGAAGACGTAGACCCGGAACAGCTCGGCCGCGTCGCCCGAGAGGCCCTGGTTGCCCTTCCAGAGGAACGCCGGCATCAGCTCGTGCGCCTTCGAGCCGGCGCTCCCGTTCGAGAAGACGTCGGAGACGGTGCCGACGAGCGAGATCGCGCCGCCCGTGGGCGCCGGGTTCGTCGAGCTGTAGATCGGGCTCCAGGCGCCCGCGCGCGCGGCCGGCAGCCCGTTGATCCGGTGGTTGAAGGTGTCGTCGCGGAGCGCGCGCACCCGCCAGCGCACCGTGCCGCTCCACTGGGCCGCCTGGTGGAAGGTGTAGAACTCCCGCTCGTCGAGGACGTTCGTCCGCACGGTCTCCTGCTTGCGGGCGTCGAGCAGCCACACCTGGTAGGCGTCGGCGCCCTCGACGGGCGTCCAGCGGAGCACGCCCGGGTAGCTCGCCAGCGGCGTCGGCGGCGCCGGCGGGACGACGTCGAAGCCGAACGCGGCGCTCCACGGCGACGCGCTCCCGTCGGCGAAGAGCGCGCGCGCCCGCGCGTAGAGGGCGTGCGGCGAGCCGGTGATCCACGGCAGCGTCAGCGGCGGCGCCTCCACCGGCGTCAGCAGCCGCGAGTTGTCGTAGAGGACGCCGTTGTCGCGGAAGGTCGAGCTGGTCGCGAGCTGGAACTGGTAGCGCGCGGCGCCCGGGACCGGCGACCACGCGAACGACGGCGTGCGGTTGAACGACGTCGCGTGCGGCTCGTCGGCGCGGAGCAGGAAGCCGTGCAGGCCGCGGGGCGCGGTGACCGCCGCCGCGGAGGCGTGCGCGACGCCGAGCAGCGCGAGCGCGGCGAGCAGCGGGAGGGCGCGGAGAGCACGCATCTCTCCCGTTGTCGGCAGGGTCTAGGGCGCTGCTGTCCCTCGAAGGAGGGATGCGAGCAGCCGCCCGGCCGCCAGCACGCGCGCGTCGGCACCCGCCGGGGCGACGAGCTGGATCGACGCCGGCAGCCCGTCCTCGGCGGCGCCGCACGGGAGCGCGAGCGCCGGCCAGCCGAGCGAGTCGAACGGGTAGGTGAAGCGGATCGTCGCGGCCCTGATCTCCAGCTCGTCGACGTCGTCGGGCGGGGCGACCGTCGCGAGCGTCGGCGTCACGAG
Organism: Gaiellaceae bacterium; assembly: GCA_035688315.1. GTDB lineage: Bacteria > Actinomycetota > Thermoleophilia > Gaiellales > Gaiellaceae > Palsa-739. The sequence goes on from DASSND010000026.1 coordinate 31,398, forward strand.
GAGGTCGAGCCCGTCGAGCGCCTCGGCCGCCTGCTCCCGGTACTCGGCGCGCAGCCGCTCCGCCCGGGCGACCTGGTCGTCGCTCACGTCGAGGCAGCGCTCGATCTTCGTCCGCACCCGCTCGTCGTAGGAGTCGGCGTGCTCGGGGAAGAGCGCGCGGTGCACGTCGGCGACCTCGCGCATGAAGAGCCGGTTCTCGTCGCGGTCCGGGAAGGGGAACTCGACGCGGCGCAGCCGCGGGAACCGCGCGGCGGCCGCCTCGACGCGCTCGCGCACGAGCGCGTCGGCGTGCTCGCTCCACGCGAGCCCGACCTCCAGCTCCTCGAGCGACTCGAGGGTCTCGCTCGCGAAGCCCGGCACGAGCGCGCGCAGCAGCTCCTCGCAGCCCTCGACGCTCGCCGCCATCGGGCCGACGTGGTCGTAGCTCGGCGCGAGCGGGAAGCAGCCGTCCGCCGGCACGAGGTCGAAGGTCGGCTTGAAGCCGACGATCCCGCACCAGCCGGCCGGGATCCGGATCGAGCCGCCCGAGTCGGTGCCGAGCGCCAGCGCGACGTCGCCGGCCGCGACCGCCGCCGCGGAGCCGCCGCTCGACCCGCCCGCGAGCCGTCCGGGCGCGACCGGGTTCGGGACGGTGCCGAAGTGGACGTTCTGCGAGGAGACTCCGTAGGCGAACTCGTGCAGGTTCGTCTTGCCGGCGACCGCGTAGCCCGCCGCCTCCAGCCGGCGCACCGACTCGGCGCTCGCCGCCGGCACGTGGTCGGCGAAGATCGCCGAGCCGTAGGTCGTGACGAGGCCCGCGGTGTCGAGCAGGTCCTTGATCGCGACCGGGGTCCCCGGCCGCGGCTCCTCCGGCCGCGCGAGCCAGATCCCGTCCACGGGACGACTCTACTTCGAGCGGCGGTGGCGCCTCTTGGCCTTCGTCTTCGCCCTCGTCTTCGCCTTGGCCGGCTCGACGCGCAGCGTGCGCAGGACGGGCGCGCCGACCACGTTCCCCTGCGCCGACACCGGCGTCAGCACGAGCTTCGCCGTCGCGGCGGAGCGGCGGAGCGTCAGGCGGATCCCCTTCGGGAGCGCGAAGCGGACGTCGTTGTTGCCGGGCCGGATCGAGACCGAGCCGAGCGAGATCGAGCCGAGCGTCGCCCGCACCGAGCCCTCCTGGTTCGCCTGGACGATCAGGCGGACGGAGGCGGTCGTCGCCGAGACGCGCAGCACCTCCGGCCCGAACGCGGTCAGCACGGGCGCCGTCTCGGCCGAGGTGACCGGGATCACCTGGCCGTAGGTCGACGCCTGCGGCGGCGGCGCGGTCGCCGTGGCGGGCGTCGTCGTGTCGACGGTCATCGTCGCCGAGACCTGGAAGTCGGCGGCGTCGACGACCGTGGACGCGTTCGGCAGCGCGAGGAAGCCGGCGGTGCCGCTCCAGGTGCACGTGTCCCACGGGATCGCGGCGCTCGCGGTCGAGCCGCTCACCGACAGCGCCAGGGGTGAGCTGCCGGCGGCCGCCCACCAGAACAGCGGCTTCGAGGAGGTTCCGGCCGGCATCGTCACGGTCACGTGCAGGGTCGCGGCGAAGCACGGCTTCGCGGCGTCGGCGGCGCCGCCGCCGCGGTCGAACTCGACGTAGCGCGCGCTCAGGTGGTTGACCGGGACGGAGAGGCTCGCCACCGTGCCGGCGGCCCGGCCGGTCTGGACGGTGGTGTACGGGGTCGGCGGATGGCCCTGCAGCAGCGCGGGCGCGTACGCGCTCTGCATGTCCTTCGCCGTCCAGTCGTCGAACGCGTCGGCGAGCGTCGTCCCGTGCGCGGCGAGCGTGGCCGCGAGCGCCTGCGTCGCGGTGCCCGCGCCGGCGGCGCCCTGCGCGAAGATCTCCTTCACGAACGAGGCGCCGAACCGCTCGGTGACGTACTCGAAGAACGCCCAGCGCGAGTAGCCGTTGTTGAGGTAGCCGCTCAGGTCGCACCTGTTCGTACCGAGCGGGTCGCGACAGTCGAGCGACATCTCGGAGGGCCCCAGCCCGAGGCCGTTCCCGATCCCGTACGCGTCGGCGCGGAAGCCCATCCACTCGGCGCTCGACTCGAGCAGCCAGTAGTCCGAGACCGGCGTGGGCACCCAGATCGCGAACTGGATCAGGTGGAACAGCTCGTGCGCGATCGTGTGCTGGTCGAGCCCGAGCGACCGCAGCTCGGTGCAGGCGTTCAGCTCGATGTAGCCGCTGCTCTGCTGGTTGCCGGTGTCGGTGATCGCGACGCCGAGCGGGGCGGCCGGGTCGTTGCACGCCTCGAGGTCGCCGTCGCCGTCGAGATCCTCGACGTAGATGTCGTAGCGGCCGTCCCCGTCGTCGAGCGGGGCCGGGTAGCCGTCGGCCAGCTCCTTCGTGTAGGCCCGCTCGGCGAGCGCGGCGACGTCGCCCGCCTCCGTCGCGGTGATCGCCCAGTCCTTCGTCGCCTTGTCGCTCAGGTCGCTCTGGTAGTGGACGGTGAAGTGGCCGCCCGCGGAGTCGAGCGAGAACGGCAGCGACGGCCGCGCCGCGAACGACGGCTGCGCGAGCACCGCGGCACCGCCGGCGGCGGCGGCGAGCACGAGCAGGCGGCGTGACAGGGCCATTCCATGCCGGAGATCGGCCGCCGCGCCCGACGACTTTAGGAACGTCCCTCGCTAGTCGAAGGCGAGGTAGAGGAACGCGATCCCGACGGTGCCGGCGAAGAGCAGCCAGAAGACGCCGAAGAGCAGCCAGCCGAGCCGGGAGTTCCGCTTCGCGAGACCCGGATCCACGCCTACAGCACCACCGCGTCGAGCGCGAGCGCCGCGAAGAGCAGCGCGAGGTAGAGGAGCGAGTAGTGGAAGAGCAGCATCGCGCGGCGCGGCGTCGTGTCGCGCCGCAGCAGCTCCGCGAGCCAGAGGAAGACGGCGCCGAGCCCGAGCGCGCACGCGACGTAGACGAGGCCGGCGCCGCCCCACGCCCACGGCGTCAGCGTCACCGCGACGAGCGCGAGCGAGTAGAGGACGATCTGGCGCGCCGTCTCCCGCTCGCCCTTCACGACCGGCAGCATCGGCACGCGCGCGGCGGCGTACGCGTCGCGGATCAGCAGCGCGAGCGCCCAGAAGTGCGGCGGCGTCCAGACGAAGACGATCGCGAAGAGCAGCAGCGCCGCGACGCCGACGTGGCCGGTCGCGGCCGCCCAGCCGACGAGCGGCGGCACCGCGCCGGCCGCGCCGCCGATCACGATGTTCTGCGGCGTCGAGCGCTTCAGGAAGCGCGTGTAGACGACGACGTAGAAGAGGTTCCCGGCGAGCGCGAGCACCGCGGCGAGCACGTTCACCGCGCTCGCGAGCAGGACGAACGAGAAGGCCGACAGCGCGAGCCCGAACTCGAGCGCGCGGCTCGGCGGCACGCGGCCCGAGGCGACCGGGCGCGCCTTCGTCCGCTTCCCCATCAGCGGGTCGATGTCGCGGTCGAGCAGGTGGTTGAGCGCGGAGGCGCCGCCGCAGGCGAGGGCGAGACCGAGCATCGCCGCGACCGCGAGCCCGGTGCCGGGCCAGCCCCGCGCGCCCGCGATCATCCCGGCGAAGCCGGTGACGAGCAGGAGCGACATGATCCGCGGCTTCGTCAGCGTCACGTAGTCGCGCAGCGAGCCGCGCGGCGCCGCCTCGCCGCGGAAGCTCTGCACGGCGACGACGAGGAGCGCCGCGAGCGCGGCCGCCGCGAAGCCCGCGTGCACGTCGCTTCCCGGCAGCGCGGCCGCGGCCGCGAAGAGCGCCGACGCCGCGAGCGCGCCCGGCACGAGCCGCCGGTGGGCGAGCCACGCGGTCACGACGAGCGCGGCGAGCGGCGGCGCGACGAGCGCCGCGAGCAGCCGGTGCGTCGTGCCGAGCTGCGAGGCGCCGGAGACGACCGCGAGGAGCGTGCCGCCCGCAGCGACGAGCGCCGTCAGGCGCAGCCAGAGCCCGGGTGCCGTGCCGCCGTTCACCGGCCGACCGGCTCCGTCAGGCGCTGCCGCAGGTCGCGCAGCGGCCGCGCGCTCGTCACGTAGGGGACGGTGTCGAAGTTGTGGGCCGGCGGCGGCGAGGCCGTGTACCACTCCAGCGTGTCGGCGAGCCACGGGTCGTTGCCGGCGCGGACGCCGCGGCGCGCGCCGTGCGCGAGCCAGACGTTCGCGACGAACGCGAGCATCGCGAGGCCCATGATCCCCGAGCCGATCGTGGACGCGAGGTTGTACCACTCCCAGAGCCCGCCGTGGTGGTACGTCCAGATCCGGCGCGGCATCCCGAGCAGCCCGAGCATGTGCTGCGGCAGGAAGGTCAGGTTGAAGCCGACGAAGAGCAGCCAGAACTGCAGCTTCCCGAGCCGCTCGTCGAGCATCCGCCCGAACATCTTCGGCCACCAGTAGTAGAGGCCGCCGAAGATCCCGAACATCGAGCCGCCGAAGAGGACGTAGTGGAAGTGGGCGACGACGTAGTAGGTGTCGGTCACCTGCCAGTCGACCGGGAAGGCGGCGAGGAAGATCCCGGAGAGGCCGCCCATCGTGAAGAGCGCGATGAAGCCGAGCGCGAACAGCATCGGCGTGTCGAAGATCAGGTTGCCGCGCCAGGTCGTCGCGAGCCAGTTGAAGATCTTGATCCCGGTCGGCACCGCGACCGTCATCGACGAGATCATGAAGAACGCGTCGAGGCCGATCGGCATCCCGACTGCGAACATGTGGTGCGCCCAGACGAGCATTGAGAAGAAGGCGATGCCGATCGTCGAGAACGCGACCGCCTTGTAGCCGAAGATCGGCTTGCGGGCGAAGACGGGCAGGATCTCGGAGATCATCCCCATCACGGGCAGCACCATGATGTAGACCTCCGGGTGCCCGAAGAACCAGAACACGTGCTGGTAGAGCACGACGTTCCCGCCCTGGCTCGGTTCGAAGAAGTGGGTGCCCGCCTGGCGGTCGAGCAGCAGCAGCGTCAGCCCCGCCGAGAGCGCGGGGAGCACGGCGACGAGCAGGATCGCGTACGTCTCGATCGACCAGACGAAGAGCGGCAGCCGCATCCACGTCATCCCGCGCGCCCGCATGTTGTGGATCGTCACGAGGAAGTTGATCGCGCCGACGAGCGACGAGATCGAGAGGATGTGCAGGCCGAGGATCCAGTAGTCCTGGCCGTTGCCGGGCGTGAACGCGGCCTCCGAGAGCGGCGTGTACGCCGTCCAGCCGGAGTGGGCGGCGCCGCCCTTCGCGCTGAAGCTCATCCAGAGGACGAGCGAGCCGAGCAGGTACGTCCAGTACGAGAACGCGTTCAGGCGCGGGAACGCCATGTCGCGGGCGCCGATCATCAGCGGCACGAGGAAGTTCCCGAAGCCGGCGAGGATCGGGACGATGACGAGGAAGATCATGATCGTCCCGTGCATCGTCATCACCTGGTCGTAGGAGTCCTTCGTCAGGAAGTGCTCGTTCGGGGTCGCGAGCTGCGAGCGCATCAGCAGCGCGAGGATCCCGCCGCCGGCGAAGTTCGCGAGCGCGGTGACGATGTAGAGGATCCCGATCCGCTTGTGGTCGACCGTGACGAGCCAGCTCGCGACGCGGCCGCTCTTCCAGCTCACCGGATACGCGGCCTCGGACCTAGCTGCCACTCGTCGCCCCCTTGAAGACGTGCTTGCCGACGTACGCCGCGAGGGCGTCGATCTGCTGCTCGTCCCACGTGTTCCCGACCGGCGGCATCTGGCCGGCGCGCGGCGTGTCGACGCCGTCGCGGACGGTGCGGGCGAGGCTCGCCCGCTGGGTGAGGATCGGGTTGTCGGCGATCGCCGGCCCGTAGCCGCCCTCGCCCTGCATCCCGTGGCAGGTGGCGCAGACGCCCTGCCATTCCTGCTTGCCGAGCGTCGCGGGCGCGGTCTTCGAGACGTACGCGTCGTAGGCGTCCTGCGACTCGGAGATCACGCGGGCGCGCATCGCCTCGTGGTAGAGGCCGCAGAACTCGGCGCACTGGCCCTGGAAGACGCCGGTGCGGTCGGGCTGGAACCAGGTGTGGTTCGTGCGGCCCGGAATCGCGTCGGTCTTGCCGCCGAGCTGCGGGATCCAGAAGCTGTGCGCGACGTCCGCGGAGACGATCTTCACGTCGGTGACCGCCCCGACCGGCACGTGCAGGTCGTTGATCGAGACGGCGCCGTTCGGGTAGCGGTAGAGCCAGTAGAACTGGTGCCCCTCGACGGTGACGTCGACGCGGTTGCCGGCGCTCGCGGCCGGCACGTTCGAGATCCCGGGCAGCTTGTAGAAGACGAACGCGGCGATCACGGCGAGCACGACGACCGGGAACGCCGTCCAGAGCAGCTCGAGCCGCGTGTGCCCGTGCACCTGCGCGCCCTCGACGTCGCGCCCGCGGCCGCGGCTCCGGTACTTCCAGACGAAGACGACCAGCAGCGTCTCGACGAGCACGAAGATGAACGAGGTGAAGCCGAAGATCAGCCAGTAGGCGCTGTTGATGCGGTGCGCGTTCGGCGAGTGCGCGTACTGCGGCCCGAAGCCGCCGTTCGCGGCTGCGGCGACGCCCGCCGTCGCGAGGACGGCGACGACGACGAACAGGAGGGCAGGTAGCTTCCGTCGCACCCGAGCGGGCATTCTACGAAGGGTGAGTCAGCGCACGCGGGTTGAACTGCCGGCGCACGTCCCGGCCGCGGTCGAGGTGTACGTCAACGGCGTGCTCCAGCAGTGCGGCCGCGACTTCGAGCTGGAGGGGCGCTCGCTCGTCTTCCCGCGCCCGCTCGCGCAGGAGGGCAGGCTCGGTTTCTGGCGCTGGGCGTCGATGTGGCTCGGGGTCGCCGGCACCTACCGCAAGCACGAGACCGTCGACGTCGTCTACGAGGCGGGCGGCCGCCGCCGGGTCGAGACCGGGCTGCGGCCGGAGCCCTACGAGTAGGCCCCGGCCGCCGCGGGCCGCCGCCGGCGCGGGCGCCGCTGCCGGAACGCGGCGGCGGCGAGCGCGGCGACGATCGCGACTCCCCACGCGCTCCCGCCCGGCAGCCGCGTCAGCGTCTCGACGAGCGCCCCGACCGCCGCCGCCGCCGGGAGCGTCAGCAGCCAGGCGACGACGATGTTGCCGGCGATGCCCCAGCGCACCGCGGAGAGCCGCGACGTCGCGCCCGCGCCGAGCACCGCGCTCGAGACGGTGTGCGTCGTCGAGACCGGGAAGCCGAGATGGGCGGTCAGCCAGAGCAGCGTGGCGGTCGCCGTCTCGGCGGCGAAGCCCTGCGGCGGCTCGAGCTTCGCGACGCGCTGGCCGAGCGTCCGGATGATCCGCCAGCCGCCGGCGTAGGTTCCGGCCGCCATCGCCGCCGCCGCCGAGACGACCACCCAGGTCGGCACCCGGAACTCCTCGCCAGGGTGCGCGGCGACGAGCGCGAGCGCGATCACCCCCATCGTCTTCTGCGCGTCGTTCGTCCCGTGCGTGAGCGAGACGAACCCGGCCGAGACGAGCTGCAGCCGCCGGAAGACGCGGTTGACCTTGCCGGGCGGTCGCCGGCGGACGATCCACAGCAGTGCGACCATGACGAGCGCCGCCGCCGGCAGGGCGAGCGCCGGGGCGAGCAGCGACGGCACGGCGACCTTCTCCCAGAGGCCGTGCCACTCGACCACGCCGAGGCCGGCCGCCGAGATCGCCGACCCGGCGACGCCGCCGATCAGGGCGTGGGACGAGCTGGACGGCAGCCCGAGCCGCCACGTCAGCAGGTTCCAGGCGATCGCGCCGACGAGCCCGGCGAGCACCACCTTCAGCGTCACGGCGGCCGGGTCGACGATCCCCTTCCCGACGGTCGCCGCGACCGTCAGCGAGAGGAACGCGCCGGCGAAGTTGAGCGCGGCGGAGCCGAGCACCGCGAGGCGCGGCGAGATCGCGCGGGTCGAGACGCTGGTGGCGATCGCGTTGGCGGCGTCGTGGAAGCCGTTCGTGAAGTCGAAGACGAGCGCGATCGCGACGACGGCGACGAGCGTGAGCGTCATCGCCGGCTCCTAGGCGTTCTTGAGGACGATGTTCCCGACCGTGTGGCCGGCCGTCTCGCACGCGTCGATCGCACGCTCGAGCGCCTCGAAGACGTCCTTCCAGCGGATGATCGTCCGCGGGCTCACGTCCTCGTCCTCGAAGAGCGAGGCGATCGCGTCGCGCGCGATCCGGTCGCCCTCGTCCTCGAGACGCTTCAGCTCGAGGATCGCCTCCTCGACGCCGCGGAAGCTGCGCAGCGACCCGAGCGCGCGCTCGAGCTGGGCGCTCGCCTCGACGAGCACACGGCACTGGTCGATCGCCTGCTCCATCGGCGCCTCGATCTTGTAGAGGTCGAGCAGGTCGGACGCCTCCTCGACGTGGTCGACGACGTCGTCGACCGCGCGGGCGAGCGCGGAGATGTCCTCGCGGTCGAAGGGGGTGACGTAGTGCGTGTTCAGCAGCTCGAAGACGTCGCGGATCACGCGGTCGCCCTCGGTCTCCAGCTCCTTGACCCGGGCGTGCGGGACGCTCGGGTCGGGTGCCTCCCGGAAGCGGATCTCCGCGAGCCGGGCCGCCTCGTGGGCGGTACGGCCCGCGGCCGCGAAGAGGTCGTAGAACTCGGTCGTGCGCGGCACGAGCGCCAGGCGCATCGCGATCTCCTTCTCTTTCGTGGTGTCGCGACCGACGCTAGTGGCCGGGGGCGCCGGCGGGTGTTACAGGCCGGTGACGAACTCGTTACAGAGCTGTGACGGCGGCCGCCGCGACGACGAGCCGGTAGCCGACGCCGGGCTCGGTCTCGATCCGGAGCGGCGCGCCGACCTCGGCCGCGAGCTTGTCTCGCAGCCGCTTGACGTTGACGTCGACCGAGCGGTCGCCGCGCGCCATCGCGTAGCCCCAGACCGAGCGGTAGAGCGCCTCGCGACGGACGGTCTCGCCGCCCGCGGCGGCCAGCTCGAGGAGGACGTCCCGCTCGCGCTGGGTCAGCCCGAGCCTGCGGCCGTGCCAGCTCGCCTCGCCCCGTTCGCGGTCGACGCGCAGGCCGCCGAGGCTCACCGCCCCCTGCTGCCGCGGCGCCCGTTCCGCGAGCGCCCCGATCCGCGCGACCTGCTCGCGCACGCCCATGCCGCGGTGGAGCACCTCGTCGGCGCCGGCGGCGAGCAGCTCGGCGACCCGGTCGTCCTCGCGCTCGCGCAGCCAGGCGGCGAGCGGGACGCCGGGGAGCCGCCGCCGCAGCTCCGTCAGGGCGACGGCGCCGCCCGCGTCGAAGACGGCCGCGTCGACCCGTCCGGTGCGGGCCGCGAGCTCCGCCGCGCCCGGAGCGGCGGCGAGCTGGACGGCGTGCCCTGCCTCGCGGAGCGTCTCGGCCAGCAGGCTCGTCGCCGGCTCGTCCGCGCCCGCGAGCAGCAGGATGCGCACGTCGGGACAATCGTACGGCGCGTCCCGTACGCTTGCGCGCGTGGACTGGCGGATCGAGCGGGCGATCTACCACTTCGCGCTCGACCACCACTGGCTCGGGACGCTCTTCGCCGGGATCGAGGCGGCGAGCATCCCGTTCATGGTCGTCGTCACGGTCGGCCTCTGGCTGCTCGCGCGGCCTGGCGGCGAGACGAAGTGGAAGCTCGCCGCGGTCGCGGGGCTCGGCTCGGCGGCGCTCGCGCTCGCCGTCAACCACGTGATCTCCGGCGCGATCTGGCATCGCGACCGGCCCTACCAGACGCACCACTACGTCGACCCGTGGTCGACGAAGACCGACCCGTCGTTCCCGAGCGACCACGCGAGCGCCTCGTTCGCGATCGCGTTCGCCGTGCTCGCGTTCGACCCGCTCGGCGGCGCCGTCTTCCTCGTCTTCGCGGTCGTGATCGCGGCCGGGCGGCTCGTGATCGGCGCGCACTACCCGGGCGACGTCGGCGCGGGCCTCCTCGTCGGGCTCGCGAGCGCGCTCGTCGTCGCGCGGCTCCTGCGTCCGGTCGTCGCCTGGCTCGTCGGCCGCGTGCAGCGGCTGACCGACCCGGTGCTCGCGCCGCTCTGGCGGCTCGCGGCGAAGTAGCTACTCCGCCGAGCGCGTCCGCGGGTCGAGCGCGGCGATCGCGAGGTCGCCGAGGAAGGTCGCGGCGAGGACGGTGGCGCCGAGACAGACGAGAATCGCGGTCAGCTCGAACGGGTCGTCCGACTTCAGCGTCCCGAGCAGCATGGTGCCGAGGCCCCGCGTCGGGAAGACGACGTCGGCGACGAGCGTCGCGCCGACCGCGGCGCCGACGTCGAGCGAGACCAGGCTGACGAGCGGCACGAGCGCCGTCCGCAGCGCGTGCCGGAGGACGACCACGCGTTCCGGCAGGCCCTTGCCGCGCGCGACGACGACGTGCGGCTGCGCGAGCGCGACCGCGAGCGCGGAGCGGAGGTAGCGGCTGTAGAGACCGGTGAGCCCGAGCGCCACCGCGACCGCGGGCAGCGTGAAGCGCGCGAGCCAGCCCGTGAACCCGGCCGGCCCGTCGGAGAGCACCGTGATCCCCTGCACCTGGATCGGCGCGACCGAGCCGCCGATGATCCCGGTCGGCGCGAGCCAGCGCCGCAGCAGCACGGCGATCAGCACCGTCGGGATCGACCAGCTCAGGTAGCCGGCGAAGCGGAGGACGACGTCGACGCCGGAGCGGGGGCGGAGCGCGGACACGATCCCGATCGCGAGGCTCGCGAGCAGCGTCAGCACGAGCGCCGCCGCCAGCAGCTCCGCCGTCGACTCGAGCGCGTGCTCGAGGCCCGGCCAGATCGGGAAGCCGCCCGTCGACGTCCCGAAGCCGTGGTGGAAGAACCCGGAGAGCCAGCGCCAGTAGCGGGAGAGGATCGGGTCGTGCAGGTGGTACTCGGCGACGATCTGCGCCCGCTGCTGCTTGCACTCCTCGCTGCCGCACAGGTTGAACTGGTACGTCGGGTCGAACGAGGTCCCGAACGCGACGAACGAGCCGAACGAGAGCGCAAGGAGCGTCGCGAGCGCGAGCACGAGCCGGCGGACGAGATAGCGCGTCACTCGCGCCGCCCCGCCGGGTTGAGGGCGTCGTCGAGCGCGTCGCCCGCGACGTTGACCGAGACGACGAGCAGCGCGATCAGGATCGCCGGGATCACCCAGTTGCGGTCGGGCGGCTGCACCATGAACTTCCCGAGCCCGGGCACGGCGTCGACGAGCAGGCCGCCGAGCGTCGGCTTGTCGCCCTGCTCGGTGCCGTAGCCGAGGAAGTCGATCGTCGCGATCAGCGTCACCGCCTGGCCGACGAGGGCGGTCGCCCCGACGACGATCGGCCCCGTCACGTTCGGGAGCGCGTGCCGCACCAGGATCCGCAGCTCGGACGCGCCGGCGGCCCGGGCCGCCTCGACGAACTCGCGGCTGCGCAGCGGACGCACCGCCGCCCGCACGACGCGCGCGATCGACGTCCAGAGGTAGAGCATGAGGATGACGCCGAACCACATCGGCACGACCGGCGCCTCGTAGAGCACGACCATCAGCACGACGACGAGCGCAGGCACGCCGGCGGCGAGCGCGACGACGACCCCGATCGCGGCGTCCGCAGCGCCCTCGTACCAGCCGGCGAGGGTGCCGGCGACGACGCCGATCACGGTCGCGCCGCCGGCGCAGATGAGCGAGGCGACGACGGTCTCGTGCAGCCCGTAGAGCACCTGGGCGAGGAAGTCGCGGCCGAGCACGTCCGTCCCGAGCAGGTGGCCGCGGTGGAAGAGCCCGAGCGGGTGGTTCAGGTACTGCATCCAGATCTGGAAGGGCGGATAGGGCGAGATGCGCGGCGCGACGAGGCCCAGCACGACGAGCGCGAGCGCGACCGCGAGGGCGGAGACGCCGAGCGGCCGGCGCAGGAAGCGTGCGCCCGCCTGCCGCCACGGACCGCGGTGCGGGACGGGGTCGGCGACCGCCGCCGTGATCGCGACCGCCTCGGAGCCGCTCACGGCCCCGACGCTAGCCCAATCGCGGTAGCGCGTCCAGGCGGCCGTGCGCCTCGGCGCGCTCGCGCAGGCGCCGCGCGAGCGCGGGCGTGAGCTGGCCGGGCTCGAGGCGCCACGCCCAGTTGCCGTACGTCTCGCCGGGGCGGTTCATGCGCGCCTCGCTGCCGAGGCCGAGCACGTCCTGGGCCGGCACGATCGCGAGCCGGGCCCGCGAGGCGAGCGCCAGCTCGATCAGGCCCCAGTGCGGCTCCTGCGGGTCGAGCCCCGTCGCCCGGCGCCGCCGCGGGCCGAGGCCCCGGAACCAGCCGACCGTCGTGTCGGTGTCGTGCGTCGAGGTGTAGACGACCTGGTTCTCGCGGTGGTTCGCCGGCGCGTGCGGGCTCTTCGGGTTCCCGAACGCCCAGTGGAGCACGACCATCCCGGGCAGCCCCAGCTCGTCCCGGAGCCGGCGCACGGGCTCGGTGATCACGCCGAGATCCTCCGCGATCACCGGCAGGGCGCCCAGCTCCCGCTCCACCGCGCGGAACAGCTCGGCGCCGGGGCCGCGCCGCCAGTGCCCGTGCTTCGCGGTCTTGTGGTGCGCCGGGATCGCCCAGTAGGAGACGAAGCCGCGGAAGTGGTCGATCCGGTAGAGGTCGACCAGCTCGACGGTGCGGCGGCAGCGCTCGACCCACCAGCGGTAGCCGGTGGCGCGGTTCGCGGGCCAGTCGTAGAGCGGGTTGCCCCAGTGCTGCCCGAAGGCGCTCAGCGCGTCGGGCGGCGCACCGGCCACCTCGCCGTCGGCGAACAGCTCCGGCCAGCCCTCGACGTCGGCGCCCGCGTCGGAGACGTAGATCGGCAGGTCGCCGATCAGCCGCACGCCGCGCTCGCGCGCGTACTCGCGCAGCGCGCCCCACTCCCGCTCGAAGCGCACCTGGTCGGCGAGCGCGCCCGCGCCCGCGTAGCGCGCCCACGCGCCGGCCCAGTAGGCGTGGCGGGCGACGAAGTCCTCGAGCTCCGCCGCCGTCACGCGCGCGTCCGGCTTCGCGAGCAGCTGCGGCGAGCCCGCGAACGCCGACGTCGAGCGGTACGGCGAGCCGAACTCGTCCGGCGGCCCGAGCGGCAGCAGCTGCCACCACGACTGTCCCGCCGCCGCGAGCCAGTCGACGAAGCGGTACGCCTCGCGGTCGAGCCGCCCCGAGGGGAGCGAGGTCGGATGGAGCAGGACGCCGGCGGAGCGGGGAAGGAGCATCGGCGCGCGCAAGCCTACGCCCGCGCGCGCCGCGCCCGTCACACCCAGAGGTGGAAGCCGTTCGAGATGTTCAGCGTCACCGCGAACATCAGGTACATCAGCCAGAGGCCCGTGCCGAGATGGAAGAACCCGAGCGCGCGCTCGCCCAGCTCGCCGAGCGCGTTCCGCTGCGGATGCCGCGCGACCGGCTCCGGCACCGGCCCCGGGTCGCTCGGCGGCGGCACGCTCACGAACAGGCTCGCGAAGAAGTCGCTGACGTAGATGCACGTCAGCCCGATGAAGAGACCGCCGACCGGCGCGTCGTTCGCGTCGAAGAAGACGATGATCCCGAGCACCGAGATCAGCGTGAACGCGATCGACATGAACGCGTTCGGCCGCGGGTCGCCGCCGAGCGCGCGCGACATCCCGATCGCCCACCAGTGCACGCCGTACGCGGTGAACGCGAGCGCCGCCATGTACAGGGGCGGCTCCCGGAACGAGTGGAACCAGGTGAGCCCGACGAAGAGGTACACGCCGGTGACGAACTGCATGAACCCCGGCATCCAGATCCCCCAGATCCCGGTCGAGATGTCGACCGGCCGGTTGCGCGCCGGGAGCTTGAACAGCTCCTGCGGCCCGTAGATCAGGTAGCCGGTCCCGAGGCCCATGAAGCCGACGGCGAGCGGCACGAAGGCCGACTCTGGGAAGGCAACCGTCGCTGCCAGCATCTGCCCGCTCCTTCGGTAGCGTGTGACCCCGCCGGCTCGGGATACCGCGTCGCCGGTTCCGAAAACGTCGGCCGCCGGGCGGGAACCGTCGTTTGCGACCCGGCGATCGTCGAAACTCCACGCGTATGCCGCGGACGAACGGCCCCCCGCCGAGGATCCAGATCCAGCAGGTCTCGCCGCAGCTCGACTGCGGCCGCTACCCGGTCAAGCGCACCGTCGGCGACCGCGTCGAGGTGCGCGCGCGCGTCTTCCGCGACGGGCACGAGACGCTCGGCGCGGCGATCCGCTACCGCCCTCCCGGCGCGAGCCGGTTCGCCGAGGCGCCGCTCGAGCCGCGCGGCAACGACTGGTGGGAGGGCTCCTTCGGGGTCGACCGGCCGGGACTCTGGTGCTTCAGGGTCGAGGCCTGGGTCGACCGGGTCGCCTCGTTCCAGGAGGAGCTGCGACGCAAGCTCGCCGCCGGCGAGCGCGACCTCGCCGGCGAGCTGTCCGAGGGCGCCGTCCTGCTCGGGCTGGACGACCTCACCGCCGAGGACGCGCTCGCCGCGCCCGCCGGCGACCGCTCCGAGAAGGCCGTGTCGCCGCAATACGAGGTGGACGTCGACCGCGTGCTCGCGCGTTTCGGCGCCTGGTACGAGCTGTTCCCGCGCTCCTGGGGCGGCTTCGACGGCGTCCGCGCGCAGCTGCCGGCGCTCGCGAAGCTCGGCTTCGACGTCGTCTACCTGCCGCCGATCCACCCGATCGGCAGGACGAACCGCAAGGGCCGCAACAACGCCGAGACCGCCGAGCCGGGCGACGTCGGCAGCCCGTGGGCGATCGGCTCCGAGCAGGGCGGCCACGACGCGATCGACCCGGCGCTCGGCACCGACGCCGACTTCCGCCGGCTCGTCGCCGAGGCGAAGGAGCACGGGATCGAGATCGCGCTCGACTTCGCCGTCCAGTGCTCGCCCGACCACCCGTGGCTGCGCGAGCACCCGGAGTGGTTCAACCGCCGCCCCGACGGGACGCTCAAGTACGCCGAGAACCCGCCCAAGCGCTACCAGGACATCTACAACGTCAACTTCGACTGCGAGGACTGGCGCGGCCTCTGGCAGGCGCTGCTCGACGTCGTCCTCCACTGGGTCGACCGCGGCGTCACGGTCTTCCGCGTCGACAACCCGCACACGAAGCCGGTGCCGTTCTGGCAGTGGCTGATCCGGGAGGTGCGCGCCGCGCATCCCGAGACGATCTTCCTCGCCGAGGCGTTCACGCGCCCGGCGCCGATGACGACGCTCGCGAAGGCCGGCTTCGCGCAGAGCTACACGTACTTCACCTGGAAGAACACGCGTTTCGAGCTGCTCGAGTTCGCCGGCCAGCTGCTCGAGTGGCGCGAGTTCTACCGCCCGAACTGCTTCGCGAACACGCCGGACATCCTGCACGAGTACCTCCAGCACGGCGGCCCGGCCGCCTTCGAGGCGCGGCTCGTGCTCGCGGCCGCGCTCTCGCCGAGCTACGGGATCTACTCCGGCTTCGAGCACTTCGAGAACGTGCCGGTGCGCGAGGGCTCGGAGGAGTACCTCGACTCGGAGAAGTACGAGCTGAAGGAGCGCCGGCTGGACGGGCCGCTGCTGCCGCTCGCCGCCGCGCTGAACGCGGCGCGTCGCGAGAACGAGGCGCTGCAGCGGCTCGAGGGGCTGACGTTCCTCGAGACCGAGAACGAGCGGCTCTTCGCGTTCCTCAAGCGGAGCGGCGACAACGTCGTCGTCGCCGTCGTCAACCTCGACCCGGCCGCGGCGCAGGAGGGCGTCTGCATCCTCCCGGTCTCGACCGGCCTGCCGCCCGCCTACCCGGTGCGCGACCTGCTCGCCGGCGAGTCGTGGACGTGGCACATCGGCCGCAACTACGTGAAGCTGCCCCCCGGCAAGAGCCACCTGCTTAGGATCGGCGGTCGATGACCGAGCTGTGGTTCGAACGGGACCCGCTGTGGTTCAAGCGGGCGGTCTTCTACGAGATCCACATCCGCGGCTTCTTCGACGGCAACGACGACGGCTTCGGCGACTTCCGCGGCCTGATCGACAAGCTCGACTACCTCGAGTGGCTCGGCGTCGACTGTCTCTGGCTGCTGCCGATGTACGAGTCGCCGCTGCGCGACGGCGGCTACGACATCGCGAACTTCTTCGCGATCCACCCCGACTACGGCACGGTCGAGGACTTCCGCGCCTTCGTCGAGGCCGCCCACCAGCGCGGCATGCGCGTGATCGCCGACCTCGTCATGAACCACACCTCGTCCGACCATCCGTGGTTCCAGGAGTCGCGCGCCGACCCGGACGGGCCGCGGGGCGACTGGTACGTCTGGTCGGACAGCGACGAGCGCTACGAGGACGCGCGGATCATCTTCGTCGACACCGAGCCGTCGAACTGGACGTTCGACCAGCAGCGCGGCCAGTACTACTGGCACCGCTTCTTCCACCACCAGCCCGACCTCAACTTCGACAACCCCGAGGTGCAGGAGGCGATGCTCGAGGTGCTGCGCTTCTGGCTCGACCTCGGGATCGACGGCTTCCGGCTCGACGCCGTCCCCTACCTCTACGAGCGGGAGCAGACGAACTGCGAGAACCTCCCCGAGACGCACGCCTACCTGAAGCGGGTGCGCGCCGAGATCGACGCGCGCTACCCCGACCGGGTGCTGCTCGCGGAGGCGAACCAGTGGCCGGAGGACGTCGTCGCGTACTTCGGCGACGGCGACGAGTGCCACATGGCCTTCCACTTCCCGGTGATGCCGCGCATGTTCATGGCGCTCCGCCGCGAGGACGCGGCGCCGATCTACGAGATCCTCGAGCGCACCCCGGGCATCCCCGACAACTGCCAGTGGGGCCTCTTCCTCCGCAACCACGACGAGCTGACGCTCGAGATGGTGACCGACGAGGAGCGCGACTACATGTACGCCGAGTACGCGAAGGACCCGCGGATGAAGCTCAACCTCGGCATCCGCCGCCGGCTCGCGCCGCTGCTCGACAACGGCATGGACGAGATGCAGCTGCTGCACGCGATCCTCTTCTCGCTCCCCGGCTCGCCGGTCCTCTACTACGGCGACGAGATCGGGATGGGCGACAACGTCTACATCGGCGACCGCGACGGCGTCCGCACGCCGATGCACTGGTCGGGCGACCGCAACGCGGGCTTCTCGCGCGCCGACTGGGCCCAGCTCTACCTGCAGCCGCTGATGGACCCGGTGTACGGGTTCGCGGGCGTGAACGTCGAGGCGCAGCTGCGCACGCCGACCTCGCTGCTGCGCTGGATGCAGCGCTTCATCGCGCTGCGCAAGGAGCACCCCGTGTTCGGGCTCGGCAGCTACGAGCCGCTGCCCGCGGAGAACTCGCGCATCTTCGCGCACGTGCGCCGCTGGGAGGAGGACGTCGTCCTCTGCGTCCACAACCTCGCGCGCTCCGCGCAGGCGGTGCAGCTCGACCTCGCCCGGTTCGCGGGTATGGTCCCGGTGGAGATGCTGGGTCAGACGGCCTTCCCGCCGATCGGGGAGCTGCCGTACCTCCTCACGCTCGCCCCGCGAGGATTCTTCTGGTTCCAGCTGAGACAGGGGGAGTGAGTCACGCTCGATCCGTCCGAGCTCATCGACTACGTGACCGGTCAGCGCTGGTACGGCGCGAAGACGCGCGCCGTCTCCGACGCGGACGTCCTCGACACCGTCACGATCCGCGCCGCCGACCCGCACTTCGCGCTCTCGCTCGCCGAGCTGCGCTACGAGACCGGCGCGCACGACATCTACCAGCTGCTGCACACGCGCCGCGACGACGAGGTGCGCGCCGACGGGCTCGCCGAGGAGCCCGGGCTGGCGCGCGAGCTGGTCTCGGCGATGCGGGCCGGCCTGACGCTGCAGGGCGACGACGGGATCGTCGAGTTCCGCCCCGCCGAGGACTTCTCCGCGCTCTCGCGCGAGCTGGGCGCGGCACGGCTCGTCGGCACGGAGCAGTCGAACAGCTCCGTCGTCTTCGACGAGGCGCTGATCCTCAAGGTCTTCCGCCGGCTCGAGCCGGGGATCAACCCGGAGCTGGAGCTGCTGCGCTTCCTCGGCGAGCGCGGCTTCCGCAACATCCCGGCGCTCGGCGGCTGGTACTCGTACACCGGCGGCCCGCTGGCGGCGACGCTCGGGCTGCTGCAGGAGTACGTCGTCGGCGGCGTCGACGGCTGGGAGCTGACGCTCGCGGAGCTGGCGGAGGCGCCGGAGCGGTTCCTCGGCCGCGTGCGGCGGCTCGGCGAGGTGACGGGGCAGATGCACACGGTGCTCGCCTCCGACCCGAGCGATCCCGCGTTCGCGCCGGAGGAGCCGAGCGTCGAGTCGCTCTCGCTCCTGACCGCGACGGTGGACGAGGAGATCGCGCGGCTCTTCCTGACGCTGCCCGAGGACGACGAGCGGCTCGAGCCGATCCTCGGCCGCGGCGAGGAGGTGCGCGAGCAGCTGCGCCTGCTCGCCCAGGCCGGTTCGACCGGGCGCGTGATCCGCACCCACGGCGACTACCACCTCGGCCAGACCCTCTTCGCGAACGGCGACTGGGTGATCCTCGACTTCGAGGGCGAGCCGGCGCGCCCGCTCGTCGAGCGTCGCCGCAAGCGCTCGCCGCTCCGCGACGTCGCCGGGATGCTCCGCTCCTTCGCCTATGCCGCGACCGCGTCGACGCTCGACCGCGGCGTCGAGCCGCCCGCCGACTGGGAGGAGCGCGCCCGCGAGCGCTTCCTCGACGGCTACCTCGAGACCGTCGACCCGACGCTCCTGCCGCCGGGCCAGCTCGCGGTGGAACGGCTCCTCTCGGTCTACGAGCTGGAGAAGGCGGTCTACGAGCTGCGCTACGAGCTGGACAATCGCCCCGACTGGGTTCGGATCCCCGTCGCGGGGATACAGCGGCTCGTGGAGACCGCCGCCGAACGACTGTGATCGAGCTGGGAGCGAACCCGCACGGCGTGCTCGGCGCCCACGAGGCGGAGGGCGGGGTCGTGGTGCGCGCCTACCGGCCGGAGGCGCGCGCGGTGCGCGTCCAGCCGGCGGGCGTCGAGGCGGAGCTGACCGATCCGGCCGGGCTCTGGGAGGCGCTGCTGCCGAAGGCGCGGCTGCCGCTCTCCTACGAGCTGGAGGTCGAGTACCCCGACGGCAACACGTTCACGCTGCGCGACCCGTACGCGTTCCTGCCGACGCTCGGCGAGCTGGACCTGCAGCTCGCGCTCGAGGGCCGTCACGAGCACCTCTACGAGCGCCTCGGCGCGCACCTGCGCGAGATCGACGGCGTCGCCGGCACCGCGTTCGCGGTCTGGGCGCCGAACGCGCGCTCCGTCTCGGTGGTCGGCGACTTCAACTCCTGGGACGGGCGGCTGCACCCGATGCGCTCGCTCGGCTCGTCGGGGATCTGGGAGCTGTTCGTCCCCGGCGTCGAGGAGGGCGCGACGTACAAGTTCGAGCTGCGGACGCAGGAGGGGCGGCTGCGGCTCAAGTCCGACCCGCTCGCGTTCCGGACGGAGGTGCCGCCCGCGAACGCCTCGGTCGTCGACCGCTCGCGCCACGAGTGGCTGGACGGCGAGTGGCTCGAGCGGCGGCGGCGGTCGGAGCCGCTGCGCGAGCCGATGTCGGTCTACGAGGTGCACCTCGGCTCGTGGCGGCGCAACCCGCTCGAGTCGAACCGGCCGCTCACCTACCGGGAGCTGGCGGCGGAGCTGGGCGACTACGTCGCCGACCTCGGCTTCACGCACGTCGAGCTGCTGCCGGTGATGGAGCACCCGTTCTCCGGCTCCTGGGGCTACCAGGTGACCGGCTACTACGCGCCCACCTCCCGCTTCGGCTCGCCCGACGACTTCCGCTTCCTCGTCGACCGGCTGCACGAGCGCGGCATCGGCGTGATCCTCGACTGGGTGCCCGCGCACTTCCCGCGCGACGACTGGGCGCTCGCGCTCTTCGACGGGACGCACCTCTACGAGCACGCCGACCCGCGCCGCGGCGCCCACCCCGACTGGGGCACGCTCGTCTTCAACCTCGGCCGCACCGAGGTGCGGAACTTCCTGCTCGCGAACGCGCTCTACTGGCTGCGCGAGCACCACGCGGACGGGCTGCGCGTCGACGCGGTCGCCTCGATGCTCTACCTCGACTACTCGCGCAAGGCGGGCGAGTGGGTGCCGAACCTCTTCGGCGGCAACGAGGACCTCGAGGCGGTCGAGTTCCTGAAGGAGCTGAACGAGGCGGTCCACGCGCGCGAGCCGGGGATCGTGTCGGCGGCCGAGGAGTCGACGGCGTGGCCGGGCGTCTCGCGGCCCACCTACCTCGGCGGGCTCGGCTTCGGCTTCAAGTGGAACATGGGCTGGATGCACGACACGCTCCTCTACTTCCAGAAGGACCCGGTCTACCGCCGCTTCCACCACCACACGCTCACGTTCTCGCTCATGTACGCGTTCAGCGAGAACTTCGTGCTGCCGCTCTCCCACGACGAGGTCGTGCACGGGAAGCGGTCGCTGCTCGACAAGATGCCGGGCGACCGCTGGCAGAAGTTCGCGAACCTGCGCGCGCTCTACGCCTACATGTGGGCGCACCCCGGCAAGAAGCTCCTGTTCATGGGCGGCGAGCTGGGCGAGTGGCAGGAGTGGGACGCGGAGGGGTCGCTGCACTGGAACCTGCTCGAGGACGCGGAGCACGCGGGCGTGCAGGCGCTCGTCCGCGACCTGAACCGCGTCTACCGCGCGACGCCGGCGCTCTGGCAGGTCGACTTCGACCCGGCCGGCTTCCGCTGGCTCGAGGCGAACGACGCCGCGAACAACGTGCTCGCGTTCGCGCGCGTGGGCGAGGAGGACGCGCCGCCGCTCGTCTGCGTCCTCAACCTCTCGCCGGTGCCGCGCTACGAGTACCGGGTCGGGATGCCGGTCTGCTGCCGCTGGCGCGAAGTGCTGAACACCGACTCGGCGTTCTACGGCGGCAGCGGCGTCGGCAACCTCGGCGGCGTCGACGCGGAGCCGATCGCCTGGCACGACCAGCCGTTCTCGGCGCAGCTGACGCTGCCGCCGCTCGGCGCCGTCTGGCTCGCCCCGGAATAGGCGTACCCGCGGCCGCCGGTCGGGCGTTGTGGCTGCATGCGCAGGACGATCGCCCTCTCGGCGCTCGCGACGGCGCTCTGCGCGGCCTCGGTCGCGTTCGCCGCGCGCGGCGGGACGGCCCAGGCGCGTCCGGTGAGCCTGCACGCCGCGGTCCTGCGCGCGGCGAGCGCCGACTCGCTCCGGTTCGACCTGACCGTGCAGGTGGACGCGGACGACGCGATCCCGCAGACGCTGCACGTGCGCGGCGCGTCGGCGGGCGGCGTCCAGCGGGTGCACATGAAGGTGGACGACGTCGTCGCGCCCGACGGCACGACGCTGACCGGCCCCTCCGCGGAGGAGCGCGTCGACGGCACCTTCCTCTACCTGCGCTCGACGGTGACGCGGCCGCTCGTCGGGCCGCTCTGGGTGCGCGAGCGGCTGTCGCGGCTCGACCGCAGGTCGGCCGAGCTGAGCACGCTGCGCTCCGTCTCGGCGTCCCGCCTCCTGACGGCGTTCGCGCGGGCGCGCGGCGTGCGCGCCGGCGCCGAGGCGGGGGTCTTCCACGCGTGGCTTCCCTACGCCGACCCGACGGTGCGGACGGCGCTGCGCGGGGTCGAGGGGGACCGCGAGTACCGCCACCTGCGCCTGACCGGGTGGGTCGGCGGGGACGGCCGCGTCTCGCTCCTGCTCCTGCGGGGCCGCACCGCCGACCGCAGCTCGTCGTTCGTGCTCAGTCTCGCGCTCGGCGGCTACGGGAAGCCGGTCGCGGTGCGCGCGCCCGGCCAGGGCCGCTTCGTCGACTTCGACCTCGCGCAGCTCCGCGCCTGAGCGGCCGGCACGGCCCGGCCCGGAAGCCGTAGCCTTGCAGCGTGTTCACGACGCGGCCCGAGCTGCGCGGCACCTTCGGGATGGTCGCCTCCACGCACTGGCTCGCCTCCGCCGCCGGGATGGCCGTGCTCGAGCGGGGCGGCAACGCCTTCGACGCCGCGGTCGCGACCGGGCTGACGCTCCAGGTCGTCGAGCCGCACCTGAACGGCCCCGGCGGCGACCTGCCCGCGCTGCTCTGGCCGGCCGGCCGCGAGCGGCCGCTCGTCCTCTCCGCGCAGGGGCCGGCGCCGCGGGCGGCGACGATCGAGCGCTACCGCTCGCTCGGGCTCGACCTCGTCCCCGGCACGGGGCCGCTCGCCGCCGTCGTCCCGGGCGCGTTCGGCGGCTGGCTCGCGATCCTGCGCGAGCACGGGACGATGCCGTTCGCCGAGGTCGTCGAGTACGCGATCCACTACGCCGAGCACGGCTACCCGATGCTGGAGCGGATCGCGGGCGCGATCCGCAACGTCGAGCGCCTCTTCCGCGACGACTGGACGACCTCCGCCGAGGTCTACCTGCCGATCCCCGAGGCGGGGACGCTGCACCGCAACCCCGCGCTCGCCGAGACGTACCGGCGCCTCGCCGCGGCCGCCGACCCGGTCGAGGAGTGGTACCGCGGCTTCGTCGCCGAGGAGATCGTCCGCTTCCAGGAGCGCGAGTGGCTGGACAGCTCCGGCGAGCGCCACGCGGGCCTGCTCGCCGAGGAGGACCTGCGCGACTGGCGGCCCGCCTGGGAGTCGCCGCTCTCGGTCGACTACCACGGCTACGAGGTGTTCAAGGCCGGCCCCTGGAGCCAGGCGCCGGTCTTCCTGCAGCAGCTCCGCCTGCTCGAGGGCTTCGACCTCGGCGCCATGCGCCACGTCGGCCCCGAGTGGGTGCACACGGTCACCGAGTGCGCGAAGCTCGCCTTCGCCGACCGCGAGGCCTGGTACGGCGACCCCGACTTCGTCGACGTGCCGCTCGACGCGCTCCTCTCGCGCGACTACGCCGACGAGCGCCGCAAGCTCGTGTCCGGCGAGGCGGCCGCGGAGCTGCGCCCCGGCTCGCCGGGGGGCCGCGAGCCGCGCCTTCCCGGCCCGGTCGCCGGCGCGCCCGTCGCGCCCGGCGTGGGCGAGCCGACGCGGGGCGACACCGTCCACCTCGACGTCGTCGACCGCTGGGGGAACATGGTCGCGGCGACGCCGTCGGGCGGCTGGCTCTGGGGCGCGCCGGTGATCCCGTCGCTCGGCTTCTGCCTCGGCACCCGCGCGCAGATGTTCTGGCTCGAGGAGGGCCTGCCGAACTCGCTCGAGCCGGGCAAGCGGCCGCGGACGACGCTCTCGCCGACGCTCGTCGCCCGCGACGGCGAGCCGTATCTCGCGACCGGCACCCCGGGCGGCGACCAGCAGGACCAGTGGACGCTCCAGGTCTTCCTCGGCCACGTCCACCACGGGCTCGACCTGCAGGCGGCGATCGACGCGCCCTGCCACCACACCGAGGCGTTCCCGTCGAGCTTCTACCCGCGCGAGACGCGGCCGCGCCACGTCGCCGTCGAGGATCGCGCCGGCGAGGAGACGCGCCGCGGCCTCGAGGAGCGCGGCCACGAGGTCGAGTGGAGCGGCCCCTGGACGCTCGGCCGCGTCAGCGCCGCCGCGCGCGAGCCCGACGGGACGCTCAAGGCCGCCGCGAACCCGCGCGGCATGCAGGGCTACGCCGTCGGGCGCTAGGTTCGGAGCGCGCCGCGACGGGTACGCACGGTTCGTTGGGCGAGCCGAGTCTGGGGGCGTTCCCGCGTGGCGACGGGACGAGCGAGATCCGCGTCTGGGCGCCGAGCCCGGAGCGGGTCGCCGTGCGCGCCGGCGGCGTCGAGACGCCGCTCGAGCGCGACGGCGAGGACCGGGTCGGCTCCTTCGCGGGCGACGACTACCTCCTCGTCGCCGACGGGCGCGCGTGGCCGGACCCGTGCTCGCGCTGGCAGCCGGACGGCGTGCACGGGCCGTCGCGCGTCGTCGACACCGCCGCCTTCCGCTGGACGGACTCCGGCTGGAGCCCGCCGAGCCTCGACGAGCTCGTCGTCTACGAGCTGCACGTCGGCGCCTTCAGCGACGAGGGCACCTTCGCCGGCGTCGTCCCGCGGCTGCGCGGCCTGCGCGAGCTGGGCGTCACCGCGATCGAGCTGATGCCGGTCGCGACCTTCCCGGGCGAGCGCGGCTGGGGCTACGACGGCCTCTACACCTTCGCGCCGCACCCCGCCTACGGCGGCCCGCACGAGCTGGCACGGCTCGTCGACGCCGCGCACGCGGAGGGACTCGCCGTGATCCTCGACGTCGTCTACAACCACGTCGGCCCCGGGAACGAGGCGCTGCGCGCGTTCGCGCCCTACTTCACCGACCGGCACGAGACGTTCTGGGGGGACGCGCTCGACTACTCCCGCCGCGGCGTCCGCGAATGGGCGATCCAGAACGCGGAGCAGTGGATCCGCGACTACCACCTCGACGGACTCCGGCTCGACGCGGTGCACGCGATCCACGACGAGTCGCCCGAGCACGTCTGCGCCGAGCTGAAGCGGCGCGTCGGCGGGGCGCTCGTGATCTCCGAGACCGAGACCGGCGACCGCCGCCCGATCGACAACTGGGGCCACGACGCCCAGTGGTACGACGCCGTCCACCACGAGCTGCACGTGCTCCTGACCGGCGAGCAGGAGGGCTACTACCGCGGGTACGGCTCGGTCGAATCGCTGGCCGACGACCTGCGCGGCCGCGGCCGCGACCCGCGCCGGCTCGTCGTCTGCGCCCAGAACCACGACCAGGTCGGCAACCGCGCGGTCGGCGACCGGCTGCCGCCCGATAGCCTCCGGGTCGCGGCGGCGGTGACGCTGTTCTCCCCCTGCACGCCGCTTCTGTTCATGGGCGAGGAGCACCTCGAGACGCGGCCGTTCCAGTTCTTCACCGACCACGTCGACCCGGCGATCGCCGAGGCGACCCGGGAGGGGCGCCGGCGCGAGTTCGCCGCGTTCGCCGCCTTCGCGGGCGCCGAGGTGCCCGACCCGCAGGCCGAGGAGACCTTCCTGCGCTCGAAGCTCGAGCCGCGGCCGCCCGACCCGCTCTACCCGCGCCTGCTCGAGCTGCGCCGCAAGCTGCCGCGCGAGCTGGAGGCGCGGACGGACGGCAGCCGGCTGCACCTGCGCCGCGGCCACGTCGAGCTGGTCGCCGACTTCGACCGCCGCACCGTGGAGCTGCGCGATGCCTGAGGCCTGGCCGGGCAAGCCGTTCCCGCTCGGCGCGACCTGGGACGGGAACGGCACGAACTTCTCCCTCTTCTCCGAGCACGCCGAGCGCGTCCAGCTCTGCCTCTTCGACGAGGCGGACGCCGAGACGCGGGTCGACGTGACGAGCTGCACCGCGCACAACTGGCACTGCTACCTCCCGGGGGTCGGCCCCGGCCAGCGCTACGGCTACCGCGTGCACGGCCCCTACGAGCCGGCGCGCGGGCTGCGCTTCAACGAGCACAAGCTCCTGATCGACCCGTACGCGAAGGCGATCGAGGGGCCGGTGGAGTGGGATCGCGCGAACACGCTCCCGTACGTCCCGAGCGGCGACCCGGACGCCGACCTCGAGCCCGACGACGAGGACGACGCCGACGCGATCCCGAAGTGCGTCGTGATCGACCCCGGGTTCGAGTGGGAGGACGACCGCCCGCCCGGCACGCCGTGGCCCGAGACCGTGATCTACGAGGTGCACGTGAAGGGGTTCACGCAGCTCCGGCCGGACGTGCGCGACGACCTGCGCGGCACCTACGCGGGGCTCGCCTCCGAGCCGGCGATCGCGTATCTCCGCGAGCTGGGCGTCACCGCGGTCGAGCTGCTGCCGATCCACCACGTCGCCGACGAGGGCTTCCTGCACGACCGCGGCCTCACCAACTACTGGGGCTACTCGTCGATCGGCTACCTGGCGCCGCACGCGCTCTACGCGGCGACCGGCCGGCGCGGCGAGCAGGTACGCGAGTTCAAGGGGATGGTGAAGGCGCTGCACCGGGCCGGGATCGAGGTGATCCTCGACGTCGTCTACAACCACACCGCCGAGGGCAACCACCTCGGCCCGATGCTCTCGTTCCGCGGCGTCGACAACCCGAGCTACTACCGGCTCGTCCCGGACGATCCGCGCTTCTACATGGACTTCACCGGGACGGGCAACTCGCTGAACCCGGTGCACCCGTCGGTGCTGCGGCTGATCATGGACTCGCTCCGCTACTTCGTGCTCGAGTGCCGCGTCGACGGGTTCCGCTTCGACCTCGCGTCGGCGCTCGCGCGCGAGCTGTACGACGTCGACCGGCTCGCGGCCTTCTTCGACACGATCCACCAGGACCCGGTGCTCTCGCAGGTGAAGCTGATCGCGGAGCCGTGGGACGTCGGGCCGGGCGGCTACCAGGTCGGCAACTTCCCCGTGCTCTGGGCCGAGTGGAACGGCAAGTACCGCGACTCGGTGCGCGACTTCTGGCGGATGCAGGGCTCGGTCGGCGAGTTCGCGCAGCGCTTCACCGGCTCCGCCGACCTCTACCAGTCGAACGGGCGCGACCCGTTCGCGTCGATCAACTTCGTCACCGCCCACGACGGCTTCACCCTCCGCGACCTCGTCTCCTACAACGAGAAGCACAACGAGGCGAACCAGGAGGGAAACCGCGACGGCACCGACGACAACCGCTCCTGGAACCTCGGCGTCGAGGGCGAGACCGACGACCCGGCGGTGCGCGCGCTGCGGGGGCGGCAGCAGCGGAACTTCCTCGCGACGCTGCTCCTCTCGCAGGGGGTGCCGATGCTGCTCGGCGGCGACGAGTGGGGGCGCAGCCAGGGCGGCAACAACAACGCGTGGTGCCAGGACAACGAGATCTCCTGGTTCGGCTGGGACGACGCGGACGGCGAGCTGCTCGAGTTCGCGCGCCGCGCGATCCGGCTGCGCGCCGAGCACCCGGTGTTCCGGCGCGTCTCGTTCCTCACCGGCCGCTCGCCGCGCGGGTCGGGGCTGCCCGACGTGTGGTGGTTCCGCACGGACGGGCGCCGGATGACGCAGCGCGACTGGCAGAGCCCGGACACGCGCACGCTCGGGGTGTTCCTGAACGGCGAGGAGATCCGTGCCCGCACAGAGCACGGCGAGCCGATCGTGGACGACTCGTTCCTGCTCCTCTTCAACACGCACTCCGAGGACGTCGTCTTCACGCTGCCGACGCGCCGCTTCGGCACGCGCTGGGCGTGCGAGCTGGCGACCGGCGAGCCGCCGCCCGAGCAGCTCGGCGCGCGCGCCCTCGTCGCGGTGCAGGCGCACTCGCTGACGCTCCTGCGCCGCGTCTGAGCGAACGGCCGCGTCCGGTGTCTGACACCGGACGCGGCTGGAAAGGACACGTCGGTGGTCGAGTTCCGCTGCACCTACCGTCTCCAGCTGACGCCGGCGTTCGGCTTCCGCGCCGCGCGGGAGACGGCGCTGCCGTACGCGCGCGAGCTGGGCGTCTCGCACCTCTACCTCTCCCCGGTGCTCCAGGCCCGCAGCGGCTCGACGCACGGCTACGACGTCACCGACCCGACCCGGGTCTCCGAGGACCTCGGCGGCGAGCGGGAGCTGCGCGCCCTCTGCGCCGCCGTCCGCGATGCAGGGCTCGGCGTGATCCTCGACGTCGTCCCGAACCACATGGCGACCTCCGAGGAGGAGAACCCGTGGTGGCGCGACCGCGAGCTGCGCGCCCGCTTCTTCGACTGGGACCCGGAGAGCGGCTGGTACCGGCGCTTCTTCGACATCGGCGAGCTGGCGGGCGTGCGCGTCGAGGACCCGGAGGTCTTCGAGACCACGCACGCGAAGGTGCTCGAGCTGGTCGACGCGGGGCTCGTCGCCGGCCTGCGGATCGACCACCCCGACGGGCTCGCGAACCCGCGCGAATACCTCGAGCGGCTGCGCGGCCACGGCGTCCGCCACGTCTGGGTCGAGAAGATCCTCGAGCCGGGCGAGCGGCTGCGCGGCGACTGGCCCGTCGACGGGACGACCGGCTACGAGTTCGCGAACGACGTGACCGCGCTCTTCGTCGACCCGGCCGGGGAGGAGCCGCTCACCGAGCTGTACGCCGAGCTGACCGGGGAGCGGCGCACCTTCGCCGAGGTCGCGCACGAGGCGAAGCTCGAGGTGGCGCGCTCGACGCTCGCGCCCGAGTTCGAGCGGCTGCGCCGGCTCTTCCCCCACCCCGGCCTCGAGGAGGCGGCCGCCTCGCTCGACGTCTACCGCACCTACGTCGAGCCCGGGCGCGACCGGGTGGCGGACGAGGATCGCGCGGCGACCGAGCGGCTCCCGGCCGAGCTGCGCCGCGTCCTCCGCCTCGAGGGCGGGCGCTCGCCGGCCCTGGACGAGTTCGTGGTCCGCTGGCAGCAGACGACCGGGCCGGTGACGGCGAAGGGCGTCGAGGACACGGCGTTCTACCGCTCGCTCCGGCTCACCGCGCTGAACGAGGTCGGCGGCGACCCCGACCGCTTCGGCCTCCCGCCCGCGGAGTTCCACCGGGCGGCGCTCGAGCGGCAGGAGACCCACCCGCGCACCCTGCTCGCCTCGCAGACGCACGACACGAAACGCGCCGGCGACGTGCGCGCCCGCATCGGCGCGCTCGCCGGAATGCCCGAGCGCTGGGCGGCCCGCGTCCGCCGCTGGCGGGCGCTGACCGGCGGCATGGACGACCCGAACGAGGAGTACCTCGTCTGGCAGACGCTCGTCGGCGCCTGGCCGATCGTGCCGACCCGCGTCGAGCGGTACCTCGAGAAGGCGCTGCGCGAGGCGAAGCGGACGACGAGCTGGCTCGCCCCGGACGAGGAGCACGAGCGGCGGGCGAAGCGGTTCGTCCGCGACCTCTACGCGAACGCCGCCTTCCTCGACGACTTCGAGCCGTTCGCGGCCGAGGTCGCGCGCGCCGGC
Organism: Gaiellaceae bacterium; assembly: GCA_035688315.1. Taxonomy (GTDB): domain Bacteria; phylum Actinomycetota; class Thermoleophilia; order Gaiellales; family Gaiellaceae; genus Palsa-739. The sequence goes on from DASSND010000026.1 coordinate 60,059, forward strand.
GAGCACGCCTCGCTCGGGCAGCTGCTCCTGCGGCTGACCGTCCCGGGCCTGCCCGACCTCTACCAGGGCGACGCGCTCTGGTCGCTCAACCTCGTCGACCCCGACAACCGGCGGCCCGTGAGCTGGCGGCGCCAGTTCGACGCGCTCGCCGAGCGGCATCCCACCCGCGAGACGCTCAAGCTGCACCTGATCCGCCGGGTGCTGCGGCTGCGCGCCGAGCGTCCCGGCGCCTTCGCGGGGAGCTACGAGCCGCTCGACCTCGGCGCGGATCGGGTCGGCTTCGTCCGCGGCGGCGCGATCCGCGTCGTCGTCCCGCTGCGCCCGCACGACCGCTGCGGCGGCGGCCCCCGCGACCTGCTCCCCGAGTACCCGCAGGAGCTGAGCGTCGTCGGCTGAGCGTGCTGGTCGATCCGGCGCCTTCGCCGCAGGGGATCGGTGAAGACGCCGGACCGGGAGGGGTGCGGCCGGAGGGCCGCTCGACCAGGGAGGGGTCGATGTGCTTCCAGGAAAGCAGCCGGGGATGAGTCCCGGCTAAGAGTCCGTGAGGGTTGTGTTCGGACGCGCCGCGCCGTTCAGCGAGAGGCGGAGGAGCGCGCCGCCGCCCTCGGGCTCCTCCGCGACCGCCGTGCCGCCGTGCGCCTCGGCGATCTCGCGCACGATCGCGAGGCCGAGGCCCGAGCCGGGCAGGGCGCGCGCGGCGGCCGAACGGTAGAAGCGGTCGAAGACGAGCGGCCGGTCCTCGGGCGCGATGCCCGGCCCGTGGTCGCGCACCGACAGCTCGCCGCCCGCGAGCACGACCTCGACGGTGGAGCCGTCGCCGCCCCACTTGCCGGCGTTCTCGAGCAGGTTCCACACCGCCCGCTCGAGCCGGTCGGGGTAGCCGTGGACGACCGTCGGCTCGAGCCGCGCCTGCCAGACGACGTCGGGAAAGCGAGAGCGCGCCCGCTCCACCGTCTCCTCGACCAGCTCGTCGAACTGGAGCTCCTCGCGCTGCCGCTGCGAGTCGCCGCGTGCCAGCTCGAGCAGCCCCGCGATCAGCGACCGCATCTCCTGCGACTCGCGGTGCAGGTCGGCGAGCAGGCGCTGGCGCTGCTCGTGGTCGAGCCTGCCCGCGCCGCGCAGGACGTCGATGTTCGTCTGCAGGCTCGTCAACGGCGTCCGCAGCTCGTGGCTCGCGTCGGCGACGAAGCGGCGCTGCGTCTCGAGCGACTCCTCGAGCGCGGCCAGCATCGTGTTGAACGAGGCGCCGAGCCGGCCCAGCTCGCCGCGGCCGCTCTCGGGCACCCGCTCGCTCGGCTCGCCGGTCTGCGCGATCCGCTCCGCCGCGTGCGTCAGCCGGCGCACCGGGGCGAGGGTCGCGCGCGAGACGAGCGCGCCCGCGAGGGCCGCCGCGCCGACGCCGCCGAGCGAGACGAGGACCAGGATCAGGCGCAGCCGGGACAGCTCCTTGTAGACGTCGTCGATCACGCGCCCGACGACGACCGCGCCGTCGAACGGCGGCGGCAGCGGCCCGACCACCTCGCGCACGTGGTAGCCCTGCACGGAGATCGTCCGGTAGAAGCCGCCGCGGCCGTCGCGCGCGACCTGCCGGATCCGGTCGTCGATCGGCAGCGGGCCGCTGCTGGAGCCGAAGAAGCGCGACCCGTACACCTGGACGATGTCGGGGGTCAGCTCGTCCGGCGCGGCGGCGGCGCGCGGGTTCGTCTGGATCAGCCCCGCGTGGTTGCCGATCTCGCGGTCGATCTGCTTGAGCAGCTCGTGCCGCATCGTGAAGTAGACGACGAGCGAGGCGGTGGCGAGCACGACCGCGACGACGCCCGCCGCGACGAGCGTCAGCCGCACCCGCAGCGTCATGTCTCGCGCAGCACGTAGCCGGTGCCGCGAACGGTGTGGATCAGGCGCGGCTCGCCGTCGGCCTCCGTCTTGCGGCGGAGGTAGCCGACGTAGACGTCGAGGGCGTTCGAGGAGTGGCTGAAGTCGTAGCCCCAGACACGCTCGTAGATGAGGGAGCGCGGGAGCACCTGGCGCGGGTTGCGCATGAACAGCTCCAGCAGGTGCGCCTCGGTCGTCGTCAGCTCGAAGCGGCGGCCGCCGCGGCGCGCGTCCATCGAGCCGAGGTCGAGCGTCAGGTCGGCGAACCGGAGCACGTCCGCGGGCGCCTCGGGGAGCGCGCGGCGGAGCAGGGCGCGGAGGCGCGCGAGCAGCTCCTCCAGGTCGTACGGCTTCGAGAGGTAGTCGTCCGCCCCCGCGTCGAGACCCTCGACGCGGTCGCCGACTGCGTCGCGCGCGGTCAGCAGGAGGATCGGGACGCGGTTCCCCTCGCGGCGGAGGCGGCGCGTGACGTCGAGGCCGTCGAGCCCGGGCATCATCACGTCGAGCACGAGCGCGTCCGGCGAGCGCGCCTCGACGGCCGCGAGGGCCGCGTCGCCGTCGCTCGCCAGCTCCACGTCGTAGCCGTGGAGCTGCAGCGCCCGCTCGAGCGCCTCGCGCACAGCGCGGTCGTCGTCGACGACGAGAACCAGCATCTCGGAGGGAAGTGTGCCGTCGCAGGTGAGACGGCGCTAAGAGCGCGCGGCCGGGCCCGGAACGGCCGCCGCGGCTAGCGCCACGGACGCGGCAGCTCGAACCAGAACGTCGCGCCCTCGCCCGCGACCGAGTCGACACCCATCGAGCCGGCCATCCGCTCGACCAGCTCGCGGCAGATGTAGAGGCCGAGCCCGGTGCCGCGGACGCCGTTCTCCATCTGCGGGTCGAGCCGGACGAACTTCTCGAAGACGCGCTCCTGCTCGCCCGCGGGGATCCCGGGGCCGCGGTCCGCGACCTCCACCCGCACCGTCGCCGCCAGCTCGCGCACCCGCACCGAGATCGTGTCGTCGGGCGCGGAGGAGCCGTACTTGGCGGCGTTCTCGAGCAGGTTCGCGACGACCTGGCCGACACGCTCCGCGTCGGCGACCGCCCACAGCTCGCGGTCGGGGACGTCGAGCCGCACGCGCCGCTCGCGGCCGGCCAGCTCGGCGCTCGCGACCGCGCGGCGCACGACGGCGGCGACGTCGATCTCGTCGCGCGCGACCGAGAGCCGGTTTGCGTCGATCGCGCCGGCGACGAGGATCTCGTCGACGAGGCCGGCCAGGCGCTCCGACTCGGCGGCGAGGATCCCGACGAGCCGCTCCTGCACCTCGGCGCCGAGCCCCTCGCGCAGGAGCGTCCGCGCGGCGCCGTAGACGGCCGCGACCGGCGTCCGGATCTCGTGCGAGACCGTCGCGATCAGGTCGGAGCGCAGCTCCTCGAGACGCTGCTCGTCGCTGACGTCGCGGAACGCGTAGACCACCCCGTCGCCGAAGTCGACGCCGTAGATCGAGAGCCAGACCTCGCCCGCCGGGCAGTCCAGCGGGAGCGTGCGCGGGCGGCTCGGCTCCTCGCGGGCGCCGACGGGAACCTGCAGCGCGATCCGCTCCCAGCCGGGGAGCGCCTCGCCGATCGGCCTCCCCGCCGCCGCGTCGGCCGGGACGCCCGAGATCCTCGCCGCGGCGTCGTTCCAGAGGCGGACGACGCCCGCGCCGTCGGTCATGACGACGCCGTCGCCGACGTGGTCGAGCGAGACGGACGCCGCCGCCAGCGCCTCGGCCCGCTCCCGCGACGCACGCTCGGCCTGGAACAGGCGCGCCCGCGAGATGGCGAGGCCGGCGTGCTGCGCGATCCCGACCGCGACCTGCTCGTGCTCCTCCGCGAAGACGCCGACCTCCTCGTGCCCGAAGAAGAGGCCGCCGGCGACCTCGGCGTCCGCGGTGAAGACGGGAACCGCGAGATAGCTCCGCACCGGCAGGTGGCCCGGCGGCATCCCGTGGTACGGCGGGTTGCGCCCGAAGCGCGGGTCGGCGGTCACGTCGTCGAGGCGGACGATCTCGAGCCCGAGGAACGTCGGCCGGAAGATGTCGCTGTTCCGCGGCATCGGGAAGCGCTCGAACGCCGACCGCGGCACCCCCGAGATCGTGTAGAGCATGTACGACTCGCCGCGCTCGTCGATCCGGTTGTAGAAGAAGGCGCCGAACCGGGCGCCGGTCAGCACGGTCGCCTCGTCGGTGACGAGCTGGACGATCTCCTGCAGGTCGCGCCCGTGGGCGACCGCCTCGACGATCCGGTAGAACGCCTCGACGACGCGGGAGTCGCGCCGCAGGTCCGCGTGTGCCTCTTCGCTCGCCGTCTCAGTCCCCCAAGCACGCCCCGGGCCGGAGCGGAGAGCGAAGGATGCCGAATCTCGCGGCGGTTTCGACGGGTGAGCGTCCGGGTAGAGCGGCGACGAGGGTTCCCCGCTACCGTGCCCTCTCTGCGGAGTCGGCCCTGTGAACGATCACGACGTCCAGCTGTACGACGACGACCGCCTCTTCGCGGCCGGCGCGGTCGCGCACCTCGCGGCCGGGCTCGACGCGTCCGCGGGAGCGGTCTCGGTGGCGACGCCCGTCCACCAGCAGCAGGTCCGGGCCGGGCTGGCGGAGCGCGGCTTCGACGTGGAGGCGCTCGAGGCGGACGACCGGCTCGTGCTCGCCGACGCGGAGGAGACGCTCTCGGCGATCCTCGGCGGCGCGGACGTCCCCTCGCCCGGCCGGTTCGAGCGGACGGTGCTGCCGCTGCTCAACCGCGTCGCGCCGGGAGGCTCGAGCCCGCACGTCGTCGGCGAGATGGTCGATCTGCTCTGGCAGAGCGGCGACGCTCGCGGCGCCGACACGCTGGAGGAGCTGTGGTGCCGCCTGGCGGAGCGCCGCGCCTTCTCCCTCCTCTGCGCCTACCGCGTCGAGGACGTCTTCGCGCGGCGCCTCCACCTCGAGCTGGTGCCGCAGCTCCTGCGGACGCACGGCCGGCTGCGCCTCGCCGGCGAGCCGGCCCGGCTCCGCCAGGCGTTCGACCAGGCGCTGGCGGACGCGCTCGGCCCGGGCGACGCGGCGCGCGTCTACGCGCTCGCGGCCCCGGGCTGCGACGGCGACCCGGCGCTCGCCCACCAGCGCGCGCTCACGTGGATCAGCGCGCACATGCCCGAGGTCGCCGAGCGCGTGCTCGCCGCCGCGCGCGACCGCTACGCCGCCGGCAGCTCGACCACGAAGGTCGAGCCCTTGCCGGGAGACGGCTCGATCCGCAGCGAGCCGGACATGCGCGAGACCAGCTCGCGGCTGATGTAGAGGCCGAGGCCGCTGCCGCCGACGCCGCGCGTCAGCGACGGGTCGAGCCGGAAGAACTTCTCGAAGATCCGCTCGTACTGGTCGGGCGGGACGCCCAGGCCCTCGTCCCTGACGGCGATCCGCGCACGGCCGGGCCGGGCGTCGAGCTGGACGCGCACCTTGCCGCCGTCGGGCGAGTACTTGATCGCGTTGTCGACGAGGTTGACGAGCACCTGGCGCAGCTTGTCCTCGTCGGCGACCGCGAGGGGCGCGTCGCCGTTCGTCTCGAGCGCGAGCGTGACCCCCTCGGGCGCGCGCAGCCGCGCCGACTCGAGGACGCTCTGGACGAGCGGCCGCAGGTCGGTGGGCTCCGGCTCCACGTCGACGCGCCCGTCCTCGAGCTGCCCCGCGAGCAGGATCTGCGAGACGATGCGCGTCAGCCGGTCGGTCTCGCTCTCGATGATCTCGAGGAACGTCTCGCGCTGCTCCGGCAGCAGTTCGATGTCGGTGCGTCGCAGCGTCCGGGCGGCGCCGTAGACGGCGGCGAGCGGCGTGCGCAGCTCGTGCGACGCGGTCGCGACGAAGTCGCTGCGCGCCTTCTCGAGCGCCCGCTCCTCGCTCACGTCGCGGAGTGCGTAGACGACGCCTTCCGCGAACGCGACGCCCGCGACCGAGAGCCAGCGCTCGCCCGCCGGCGCCTGCAGCGGCAAGGTGGCCGGCCGGGCGCGCTCGGGCGCCTCCGCCGCGGCGAGCTCGAGCTGGCGCACCAGCTCGTCCCAGCCGGGCAGCGCCTCCTCGACGCGCCGGCCGCGGATCTCCTCCTCGGCGACGCCGGTGATCGCCGCCGCCGCCGCGTTCCAGTAGCGGACGCGGCCGTCGCGGTCGAGCAGGAGGACGCCGTCGCCGACGTAGCTGAGCGCGAGCGACGCGTCGGCGCGCCGCTCGGCCTCCCGGTAGAGCTGCGCGTTCTCGACCGCGACCGAGGCGCGCGAGGCCAGCTCCTGCGCCAGCTCGAAGTCCGTCGTGCTCAGCGTCCGCTGCCCCTCGGTGACGAGCGTCAGCGCGCCCACCGCGCGCTCGCCGACGACGAGCGGGACGCAGATGATGCCGCGCAGCTCGACGCCCGCCAGCGTCTCCGCGAGCAGCGGGTCCTCCATGTCCGCATGCACGAGCGCGCCGCTGGGGATGTCCGGCACGAAGACCGGCTCGCGCGTCCGCAGCAGCGCGCCCACCCCTTCCTCGTCGTCGATGCGGAGGTGCGTGCGCGAGCGCAGCTCCTCCGCCCAGCGGGCTCGGGCGGGATCCTGGTGGGTCACCGCAGCGCGCTCGATCTCGCCGTCGGGGGCGACGAGGTCGATCGCGCACCAGTCGGCGAGCGTCGGCACCGCGAGCGCGCTCAGGCGCTCGAGCGTCCGCTCCAGGTCGAGCGACTGGCCGAGGATCGTGCTCGCCTCGCCGAGGAAGGACAACCGGTCGCGGAGGTCGCGCTCGGCGGCGAGCAGGCGGGAGCGCTCGAGCGCGAGCGCCGCCTGCCGCGCGAGCGCGGTCTTGAGCGCGCGCCGCTCCGGCGGGTACTCCTGGTCGGTGCCGAACGAGAAGACGAGCCCGCCGATCGTCCCGCGCTCGACGACGAGCGGCATGCAGACGAGCCCGTGTCCGGGCTGCGCGCGCCCGGCCAGCTCGGGGTAGCGGGCGTCGCGTTCCGCCTCGGAGCGGAGGTAGACGCCCTCGCCGGTGCGAACGGCCTCCGAGAGCGGGAAGTCGCCGGCGACGGGGAAGCGGGCGAACGGGGCGATCCAGCGCTCGTCGTAGCCGCGCGAGGCGACCAGCTCGAGCCATTCGCCGTCCTCGCTCACGAGCGCGATCAGCCCGGCGCGCGCCTCCGATGCGTGCACCCCCTCGGTGAGGACGGCGTCGAGGACGTCCTTCGGCGTCAGGGCGACCGCGAGCGCGTCGGCGGCGCGCTGCAGCCGGTGCGCCGTGTCGAGAGCCTGGCGGCTCGCGCCGACGGCGCGCTCGGCGCGCGCGCGGGCGCCTCGCTGCCGCTGGAACGCCTCGCTCGCCGCGAGCGCCGTGAGCACGAACACGCCGAGCGCCACGGCTCCCTCGGCGGTCACGCCGAACGAGTACTTGGGGCGGATGAAGAGGTAGGCGAACGGGACGAACGACGCGGCGGCGGCGAGGATCCCGGCCCAGCGCCCGCCGACGGCTGCGGCGAGCACGATCGCGAGGATGTAGAGGAGCGCCGGGATGTCGGCGTGGACGTGGGTGTAGTCGAGCAGCGAGACCGCGCCGGGCAGGAGCAGCGCTGCGGCAACCGCGCGGACCACGTCTTCGGGGGCGGGACGCCGCCTCGGGGCGTCGTGCGGCTGTGACACCGGCGCCGCCTCCGCGCTCACCGCTCCTCGACGACTTCGTCGCAGAGCTGCTGCCGCTCGCCGCGCGCGATCCGCTCGAGCACGTCCTGCACCCGCTCGGCCAGCACGAGCGGGTCGAACGGCTTCGTCACGTAGCCGACCGCCCCGAGCCCGCGCGCGCGCTCGCGATCCTCGCGGCCGGCGCGCGCAGAGACGAAGACGATCGGCAGGTTGCGCGTCTCGGGGTCGGCGCCGAGCTGCTCCGCGACCGACCAGCCGTCGACGCCCGGCATCATCGCGTCGAGCAGGATCAGGGCGGGCGTCGCCTCGCGGATCCGCGCGAGCGCCTCGGCGCCGTCCGCCGCCTCCACGATCTCCATTCCGGCCGCTTCGAGGTTCACGCGGCACACGGTCCGGATCGGCGCCTCGTCGTCGACGACGAGGACGCGCAGCACGCCGGCGTCGCGCCGCTGCCCGCCCGGGTCGCCGCCGGGACGGCGGCCCGGGAGCTTGCGCAGGCGCCAGGACCCGGGTGCGGGCTGGTTCCGGGCAGCCTGAGGGCGCCCCGGCCGGTGGCGGAGCGACGGCGACGTGCGAGCCGGTGCGGCGGCGGTTCGCATCCCCACGCGGAAGTCTGCCCTACCGAGCTAGCCGCGCGCCAGGTTCCAGTCGTCCGCCAGCTCGCGCAGCCCGGGCCCGGCCACCCGGAGCGCGTTCCGCGCGTGCAGGAGCATGCGGCCGCGGAAGTCGGCGTCGTGTGCGCGGAGCGCCGCCCGGAGCAGGTACTGGGCGCCCGTGCTGAGGGCGGCGACGCGCGCCGCGAGCGGCGAGTGGTGCTTGCGCCAGTAGCGGTGCCTGCTGCGCCACTGCTCGTTGACCCGGCGCGCCGGGATGCCCGCGCTGAACTGCGACTCGTGGTGGACGACGGTCACCTCCGGGAAGTAGCGCGTGCGCCAGCCGGCGGCGCGCAGGCGGCGGCAGAGGTCGGTCTCCTCCGAGTAGATGAAGAAGCCCTCGTCGAAGCCGCCGACCTCGTCGAGCGCCTCGCGCCGCAGGAGCAGCGCCGCCCCCATCGCCCAGTCGACGTCGCGCGCCTCGTCCCCTCCCGACTGCTTCACCCCGGCGCGGCCGAGGGTGAGCAGGCCGAGCGCGGCGACCGCGGGGCTCGGGAACCGCCACGCCGAGTCCTGCAGCCGCCCGTCCGGGTAGACGAGCCGCGGCCCGAGCGCGGCGACGTCCGGGTTCGCGTCGAGGTGGGCGACCAGCCGCTCGAACCCCCAGTCGTCGCTCGTCGTGTCCTCGTTGAGGACGTAGACGTAGCGGCTCGACGTCGCCCGGATCACCGTGTTGTGGTTCGCGCCGAAGCCGGCCCGGTAGGGCTGCGCGATCAGCCGCACCGCGGGGAAGCGCTCGCGCACCGCCTCGGCCGACCCGTCCTCGGAGGCGTTGTCGAGCACGACGATCTCGGCGTCCACGCCGGCCAGCGACTCGAGGCAGGCGAGCAGCAGCTCGCGGCTGTTCGTGTTGACGAGCGAGACGGCGACGTCGGCCACGAGTGGCTAGGAGGGATTGGCGAAACGGGGTAAGCCGAGGTGGACACGCAGCGCCTCGGCCACGGCGGCCATGATCTCCTGGCTGAGATCTCCTCTGTGACGCATTAGCCGCTCCTTGCTGACAGTCATGAGCTGCGCGCAGAGGATCGTTCCTTCGCGTGGGAGCGTGCCTGCGGGCAGAGGTACGTTGAAGGGGTACTGGCGAGACGGGATCGTTGACGTGATCGCGGCCACCGTGACGACCGGGCTGTTCTGGTTGGCGACGTCGTTAGAGACGATGCAGGCGGGACGTACGCCCGCCTGCTCCGATCCTCGGGCGGGATCGAAGTCGACCATGTAGACCTCGCCGCGGCGAGGGAACGTGCGAGGGAACGCGGCCATGCGACCGCGAAAGCTACTCCTCGGACAGGATCTCTGACTGCGCGGCGAGGGTCGTCTCCGACCACTCCGCGAGATCGGCGGCCATCTCGCGATAGCCGTCTTTCATGAGGGCGGCTTGGAGGATCTCCGCCTGTGCGTGGGCGAGCACGTCCGCAGCGCCGGGAACGCCGGGTTCCTTGATAGCGGTGATGCTCGCGTTGGGAGGAAGCGGTACGACCGGCAGTTCGTCCGGCCTGTAGACCACCTCGTCCTCACTCAGAATCGTCGCCATCTCGCACCTCCTTCGGCATTGCCTTGTCAGCGTACTTGGCCCAGTTGTCGTTCAGTGCCCCGATCAGTTGTGTGATGAACAACGGCGACACGGCCACGCGAGCTACGACGATCCCAGTCATCGGCTGGCTCGCGAAGTCGAGGCGCACAAAGTCGATGGTGAACTCGTGCGGACTGTGGTTGACGCGGGCGAAGTTGGCCCAGACGCCAGCCTGGTTGTGTGGCTCGATGCTGATCTCCACGCGCTGCTCATGGCCCTGCTCATCGTCCACGGAGATTCATCTTCTCACACCCCGCAAACGGGGGAAGTTCGTCCGACGCCACCTCTAGGATTGTACCTGCAAATCCGCAGAAAAGAGGGCTCCCGCGAGGCTGGAACCTCCGGGAGCCGTGTCCAAACGAGGTGTAGCTCCTTTGGCAGGTTCGAAGGTACCACGGCGCTCGGTCGCTACCGAGATCGCCACGATTCTCGACTCACCTGAAGTGGTCGCACTGATCGCGGAGCTTGACGCGCTCCGCTGGACAGGCAGGAAGGGCTAGGGCGCTCGGACGATGCTCGGCGCGTGTCTCGTCAAGGCGCTGTACGCGCTGCCGACGTAGACGCGGGTAGCCGACCTGATCGCGGAGCACCCCGGCCTGGAGGCCGCTCTCGGCGGTACCCCGTCGCATTGGGCCTGCTACCGCTTCGCGACGAAGCTACGACGAGAGCGCGAACGGCTGGCTGGCTGCCTCGATGCGCTCGCCGTCGCGCTGCGCGAGCAGCACCCGGACATGGGTACCGAAGTGGCCATCGACGCTTCCGACCTTCCCGTCTACGGCGACGGCCAGAGGTACCTCTACAACCACGGCCCCGAGCGGCAGGCCTACAGCGACCCCGACGCCTCCTGGGGCCACCGCTCCGCCGTTTCGACACGCAAGGGCGGCGGCTTCTACGGGTACAAGATCCATGCCGCCGTCTGCACCCGGACGGGCCGCCACTGGCCTGGCAGGTCGAAACCGACGCACGGAACGAATCCGTCTACGTCGCCCCGCTGCTGGACGCAGTACGCGCTCGCGGCTACGACCCGCTCACCGTCGCTATGGATCGCGGCTACGACAACAACCGTGTCTACGCCGAGTGCCACGAGCGCGGCATCAACCCCGTGATCCCACTCCTAGCGCGCGAGGCCGCGGGCGACGAGCGCCTCGCGCGCCTCGTCGACGGCGTCGACCGCCTGCCGGCCCTCGAGCCAGGCGAGCAGGTCGTGCATGCCCTGCTCGAACGGGATCTCCGCCTCGAAGCCGAGCAGCTCCTTCGCGAGCCGCGTGTCGGCGAAGCAGTGACGGATGTCGCCGGCGCGGTACTGCTCGGCGATCTCCGGCTCGACCTGCTTGCCGAGCCCGCGGGCGATCGTCTCCGCCACCTCGAGAATCGAGGTGGGCCGGCCGGTGCCGAGGTTCACCGTCCGACCGTCGGCGCCGTCGCCGGAGAGCGCGAGCGCGCAGCCGCGGACGAGGTCGCGGACGTCGACGAAGTCGCGCGTCTGCCGCCCGTCCTCGAAGACGAGCGGCGCGTTGTCGTTGAGCAGCCGCGAGGAGAAGATCGCCGCGACCCCGGTGTAGGGGTTCGAGAGCGCCTGGCGCTCGCCGTAGACGTTGAAGAAGCGGAGCGCCACGGCCGGGATCCCGTACGCGGCCCCGACCGAGAGGAACAGCTCCTCGTGGTCGCGCTTGTTCACCGCGTACACGGAGGTGGGGCGGAGCGGCTTCGACTCGGCGGTCGGCTCCGGCTCGAGCGGGCCGCCGTCGTCGGCGACGACCTCCCACTGCCGGGCGGCGAGCTGGCGTTCCGGCCGGATCCCGGGAGCGATCCCCGACTCGCCGGTGCGCGGGTTCCGGTACTGGCCCTCCCCGTAGATCGACATCGAGGAGGCGACGAGCAGCTTGCGGATCGCGTCGCGGCGCCCCAGCACCTCCTCGAGCACGACCGCCGCGCCGATCGCGTTGATCGACGTGTAGCGCTCGATCTCGTACATCGACTGCCCCACCCCGACCGCGGCGGCGAAGTGGACGACCGCGTCGATCCCGTCGAGGGCGTCTCGGACGGCGTCGTGGTCGCGCACGTCGCCGATCCGCAGCTCGACCGCCGCGTCGAGGTAGTCGGGCCGCTCCCCGCTCGGATGCACCTGCGGGTCGAGGTTGTCGAGCGCGCGCACCTCGTGTCCCTCCGCGAGGAGCCGGTCGGCGAGGTGGGAGCCGATGAAGCCGGCGCCGCCCGTGATCAGGACCCGCATCGCCGGCTGAGGCTAGCAACCTCGCCGCGGCGGACGGCGGATCGCCCCGCAGCCACGATCCCTCGATCGAGGGCTATTGCATCTTGACCCGATGCGATTAGAGTCGACATGTCCGGGGACGGACGCAGGGCCGGGGGGCCCTTGATGCGGGCAGCATCAGTTGCGGCTGGGCCGGCGAACGTCGGCCCGAAAGGGGTGTGTGGGATGAGGGCACGTCTGAGGTGGCTCCGGCTGCCGTTGCTGGTCGCGGTCGCCGTCGCCGTCTGCGCCGTCGCGGGCGTCGGTTCGACACCGGCGCATGCGTCCGGCACCGAGCTGATCCAGAACGGCGGCTTCGAGAGCGGGTACCCGGGCGACGGCTTCTGCGGCCGCCCCGGCTGGTACGAGGTCGGCTACGACTGCGATCTGCGCACCGACACGATTCCGGGCTGGACCGTCGGCCTGAACGGCGTCGACTGGACGCACACCGACTTTCCGCCGCACACCGGCTCCCTCTCGATCGACCTCAACGGCGGCGCTCCCGGCGCGCTCAGCCAAGTCGTGGCGACGACGGTCGGCGAGCAGTACGAGCTGACGTACTGGTACTCGGTCAACTACCACTGCGGCGCCGGCACGAGGCGCGCCCAGGTGACCGCGAACGGGCTCACGCAGACGTTCGCGCTCGACCCGGGCACCGCGGCAAACCTCACGGATCAGGGCTGGTGGAAGCAGACGCTCGACTTCACCGCCGTCGCGAGCACGACGACGGTCACGTTCACGTCGCTCTCGAGCGGCGCCTGCGGCCTCGCGCTCGACGACGTCTCGCTCGTGCAGACCGCGCCGAGCCTCGAGCCGGGCACCGTGCCCGTGTACGCGCTCGTCGGCGGGCCGTCGTACAACCCGTCCGGCGTCACGATCCCGGCCGGCGAGCAGGTGACCGTCTCGGCGAGCGGCACGTGGGACGTCTGCGGCGGCAGCTGCCCCTCCGACCCGAACGGCGCCGCGAACAAGCACGGCAGCTACCTCGATCCCTCCGCGCCGGCCGGCGAGCTGGTCGGGTCGCTCGACGGGGGCGCGACCTGGTTCGCGATCGGCGCCGGGCCGACCACGGTCGCCGGGCCGGGGACGCTGATCCTCGCCGCGAACGACTACTCGACCAACTTCGGCGACAACACCGGCCGGCTGACGGCGACCGTCAGCGCGCCCGTGCCGATCGACACGACGCCGCCGGTGCTGACCGTGCCGGCGACGATCGAGCGTGACGCGACCGGCTCGTCCGGCGCCGTCGTCACCTACTCGGCGACCGCGACCGACGACCTCGACCCGAACCCGACCGTGACGTGCGCTCCTGCGTCCGGCTCGACGTTCGGGATCGGGACGACGACCGTCTCCTGCACCGCGGCGGACGCGTCCGGGAACACGTCGGCGGCGAAGACCTTCGCGGTCGTCGTCTCGCCCGCGCTCCCGTCGCCGGGCCAGGCGGAGGGCGTGGCGAGCCACGTCTCGAACGTGCAGGAGCAGGTCGCGACTCCCGCGACGGTCTCCACCTCGTCGCCGGACTTCACCGGCCAGCCGTGGTTCGCGCCGGTCACCGCGCGCGGCGGCCAGGGGCACACCGCGTACGGCCGCTTCGCCGGCACGGACTGGCTGGCGCAGGCCGTCAACGCGGACGGCAACCTCGCCAACCCGCACTGGAGCCGCTACCGGGCGAGCTTCGACGCGCCGGCCGGCGGGATGACCGTGAAGGCGATGGCGGACAACGCCGTCACCGGCGTGTGGGTGAACGGCGTCGCGGTCGGCCCGTGCAGCCGCACCTCCCCGTGCGCCGGCTTCCTCCTGCCGGGCACGACGATCGCCGTTCCCGACGCGGTGCTGCACGCGACGGGGAACACGATCCTGTTCGAGGTGCTCGACGAGGAGCTGGCCGTGTCGACGGGCGCGATCGACTTCGAGGTCGTGCCGCAGGCGCCGAGCGTCACCCCGGTCGTGACCGGCACGCTCGGCTCGAACGGCTGGTACACGTCCGACGTCTCCGTCCACTGGACGGTCGTCCACGCCGACAGCTCGAGCGGCTGCGACGACGCGACGGTCACCTCCGACACGAGCGGCGTCACCTACACGTGCTCCGCCACGAACTTCGGCGGCACGACGACGCGGAGCGTCACCGTGAAGCGCGACGCGACGCCTCCGTCGCTGACGGCGACGCCGACGACCTCCCCCGGCCCGGCCGGCTGGTACACCGGCGCCGTCACCATTCACTGGACGTGCGACGACGGCACCGGCTCGGGCGTCGTCTCCTGCCCCGCCGACAGCACGATCTCGAGCGAGGGCACCGGGCTGACCGTGGAGCGCTCGGTCAGCGACGCGGCCGGCAACTCGGTGACGGCCGACAGCGAGCCGGTCGCGATCGACAGCACCGCGCCCGCGATCTCGGCGGACGCGCCGAGCGGCTGGCAGAGCGGCGACGTCCGCTTCGACGTCACGTGGAGCGACCACGGCTCCGGCCCGGCGAGCGCGTTCTACGCCGTGGACGGCGGGCCGTACAGGCAGATCGACTCGCGCTGCTCCGGCGCCTCCTGCAGCGGCCTCGTCGACGCGGACGGGGACGGCGTCCACACGGTCACGTTCTACGCGGTCGACCGCGCCGGGAACGTCAGCCCGACCGGCTCGGCGACCGTGCAGATCGACGCGACGCCGCCGGCGATCGCGGCGTTCGCGACCGCGGACGGCGCGCCCTACGCGTCCGGGTCGTGGACGAACCGGGACGTCGTCGTGCACTTCTCGTGCTCGGACGCCGGGTCGGGAGTGGCCTCGGTCTCTCCGGACGTGACGCTGTCGGGCGAGGGTGACGGCCAGTCGGCGTCGGGCACCTGCGTCGACGCGGCCGGCAACTCGGCCGCGGCGACTTTCGACGGGATCCGGATCGACAAGACGGCGCCCGCGCTCGACGGGAACGCGACGGCGGCTCCGAACGCGAACGGCTGGTACGCCGGCGCCGTGACGATCCACTGGACGTGCTCCGACGACCTCTCCGGCGTCGCCTCCTGCCCGGCCGACTCGACGATCGCAGGCCCCGGCGCGGGGCTCGTCGCCGGAGCGTCGGTGAGCGACCTGGCGGGGAACACGACCGTGGCGCAGAGCCGGCCGGTCTCGATCGACCTGGTCGCGCCGACCACGACCGCGTCCGCCCCGATCGGCTGGCAGAACACGCCCGCCCTCGTGACGCTCGCGGCGTCCGACGACCTGTCGGGCGTCGCGACGACGTACTACGCGGTCGACGGCGGCCCGGCGCAGGCCGGCACGACGCTGACCGTCTCCGACGACGGCGTGCACACGATCTCCTACTGGAGCGTCGACCTCGCCGGCAACGTCGAGGCGGCCCGGTCGCTGACGGTGAAGGTCGACAGGACGCCGCCGACGATCGCGGCGGCGGCCACCAGCTCGCCGAACGGCTCCGGCTGGTACGCGGGCGACGTGACGGTGCACTTCACCTGCTCGGACGCCGGTTCGGGTATCCCGGCGGGCGCCTGCCCGGCCGACCAGATCCTGACCGGCGAGGGGGCGGCTGTGTCGTCGGCGGCCGAGACGGTCGTCGACGCGGCGGGCAACACGTCCGCGGCGAGCAACGTGGTGACGGTGAAGATCGACCGGACCGACCCGACGGTCGCGTTCTCGCCGAACGGCGGCGTCTACGACGTCGACCAGACGGTGGCGATCGTCTGCACCGCGAGCGACGCGCTGTCCGGGGTGGCGAGCAGCACCTGCGCGGACGTGAACGCGCCCGCGTGGTCGCTCGGGCTCGGCACGCACGTGCTGTCGGCGACCGCGGTCGACCGGGCCGGCAACACCGGCTCGGGCAGCGGGAGCTACACCGTGGTGGTGACCGGCGACGGCCTCTGCGCGCTCGTCGAGCAGTGGGTCTCGAACGCCGGCGTGGCCAACTCGCTCTGCGCGAAGCTCCGCGCGGCTGCGGCGTCGCGGGCGCGCGGCCAGGCCAAGCCGGCCGCGAACCAGCTCGCCGCGTTCCGCAACGAGCTGGCCGCCCAGAGCGGCAAGAAGGTCACGGCGGCGCACGCGGACACGCTGGCGCTGCTCTCGCGCTCGCTCTAGCGAGGCGATTCGACCGGAGGGACGGAGGGGCCCGCGCGAGCGGGCCTCTTCCGTTCCGGTCGGATCGGCGTAGGATCGGCGCGTGCCCGCCGTCGCCGTCGCCGCCGGCCTCGAGGCCGCGTTCGCCCGCTACGCGGAGCGGAACCCCGAGTCGCTGCGCCTGCACGAGGAGCGCGCCCGCGTGCTCCCGGGCGGGAACACGCGGACGACGATCCACCTCGAGCCGTTCCCGCTCACGATCGTTCGCGGCGAGGCCGCCCGGCTCCGGGACGCGGACGGGCACGAGTACGCCGACCTGCTCGGCGAGTACACCGCCGGGCTGCTCGGCCACTCGCACCCGGCGGTCGTCGCCGCGATCCGCGAGGCGCTCGCCGACGGGCTCGTCCTCGGCGCGACGAACCGCTACGAGGCCGGGCTCGCGGAGCGGATCTGCGCGCGCTTCCCGTCGATCCAGCTCGTCCGCTTCGCGAACTCGGGCACCGAGGCGAACCTGCTCGCGCTCTCGCTCGCGCGCGAGGCGACCGGGCGGCCCGCGGTGCTCGTCTTCTCCGGCGGCTACCACGGGTCGCTGCTCGCCTTCGGCCACGGCGGCTCGCCCCTCAACGTGCCGTTCCCGTTCGTCCGCGCCGAGTACAACGACGCGGAGGGGGCGCTCGGCGCGATCGCCGAGCACGGGCACGAGCTGGCGGCGGTGATCGTCGAGCCGGTGCAGGGCTCGGGCGGCGTGATTGCGGGCGACGAGGAGTTCCTGCGCGCGCTCCGAGCGGCGACCGAGGAGCGCGGGATCCTGCTCGTCTTCGACGAGGTGATGACCTCGCGGCTCTCGGCCGGCGGGATGCAGGAGGCGCTCGGGATCGCGCCCGACCTGACGACGCTCGGCAAGTACGTCGGCGGCGGCCTCTCCTTCGGCGCGTTCGGCGGGCGGGCGGATCTGCTCGAGCGCTTCGACCCGTCGCGGCCGGACGCGCTCACGCACGGCGGCACGTTCAACAACGAGGTGCTGACGATGGCGGCGGGCGCGGCGGCGCTCGACGTCCTGACCGCGGCGGAGATCGGGCGCGTGAACGCGCTGGGAGACCGGCTCCGCGAGCGGCTGAACGCGTTCGCGGCCGAGCGCGGCCTCGAGTTCTGCGCGACGGGCCGCGGCTCGATGGTCGGTCTGCACCCGACCGCCGGCCCTGTGCGGCGCGAGGGCGACCTCCCGGACGCCGCGGCGTGGCGGACGCTCCTGCACCTGCACGCGCTCGAGCGCGGCTACTCGTACGGCCGCCGGGGCTTCGTCGCCCTCTCGCTGCCGCTCGGCGAGGCGGAGGTCGACGGCTTCGCCGCGGTCGTCGAGGAGTTTCTCGCCGCCGCCTAGCGGGCACGACCATCGTGTCGTTCCGCACGAAGGAGGTGCCGCGATGCTCCGTCTCGCGAGAGTCCATGCCCCGCACCCGCACGTGCCGCACCCGCACGTCGACCCGCACATCCAGGAACATCCGTGGCGCGCGGTGCCGTTCGCCCTGGGCGTGGTCGTCCTGCTGATCGTGCTCCTGATCGTCGCGAGCTTCGCGATCGCGAAGGCGTACACCGGGCACGCGTACTAGCGGTCAGCGGCTTCGGGATTAGTGCCCCCGGCAAGAATCGAACTTGCGCACGCGGTTTAGGAAACCCCTTGGGACGCGGTGCCGCATCGCGCCGGATCCGGCCGAACAACGCCGGATCCCGCTACTGGAGCGGGACGACGGCAGCTGCGGCATTGCCGCATTCCACCGCTTGGGACCGGCTCTCACCAGCCTCCCGGGGTCCAGCTGGGGTCTTCTTGGCGGCGTTCACGACGGGGTAGAGTCGGCGTGTGGCGCAGGTTCGGCCGGATCACGTCCCCATGATCGGAGAGCGCTGGATGAGGCGCGGGATGCCGTACTGCGACCACGATCGCTACGGCACGGTGCAGGACATGGGCGTCCCGCAGACACTTACGTCTGTCTCGACTGCGGCATCACGTGGGACATGGGCACGAGCGTGCCCAAGCCTCCGCCGCGGAGCGCCGAGACGGAGGAGGAGTAGCAGCTAGTACAACCCGTCGAGGAGTTCCTGCGGTTGAGCTTCGAAAGCGGCAAGGAGGCGCAGCAGCGTCGTGAGTCGGATCTCGCGTGCGCCGCGCTCGATGCGGCTCACCTGAACGGTTGCGAGGCCAGTCTTGTAGGCGAGGTCCTCTTGTGTCCAGCCCCGCGAGCGGCGAGCGGCCCGCACGTTGTCGCCGAACCTCTGAAGAGCCCCCGTCTCCACGGACGGCATGCTCCGGGCGGAGAACCAGCTAGGCCAGAACCAAAGCGGTAACCTTCGGCCGTTATGTTCGGACGGCGTGATGCCGAGGGGCGCCGCCGCCGGGCGGAAGAAAAGCTCGCGAGGCGGCAGCGGAAGAACGAGCAGCTGGACGAGAAGCTGCGGTCCGCGCAGGCGAAGACCGCGGCGATGCGCGCAGCAGCCGGGGGCATCGACGGCGCACTCGCTGGCCTGCGTGGAAAAGACGTATTCGTCGCGCTCGACGGCGATCGGATCGAGTTCCGGCGAACGCGTGGCGGCTCGAACACCTATGAGATCGACCCGCGCGTCTCTGCCGAAGTCGAATCCGCCGGCAACCTCGCGCACCGCCCATCTCTCACCCGCGTCGCGGCGGGCGGCGTGATCGCTGGGCCAATCGGTGCCATCCTCGGTGGCGCCGCCTGGAAGAAGCAGGACGCGCGCGAGCTCTACCTGCTCGTAGAAGGTGCCGATTGGACGGAGCTTGTCGAGCTGGCGCCCGGCAAGGGCGGCGAGGCGCGCAAGTTCGCGCAGCAAGTGAACCTCGCGGCTCGCCGCGCCTAGGACGCGGTACACCCCCGGCGCAGCGTCACCGAGGAGATCGGTGCAGGCGGCGCCAAGGTGCCGGTGCCTGCGTCTGTCGCCTGTACGGGCCTGTCAGGGACGTGCACGCCGGTCTTGTAGCCGGGCGGCTGCGGCCAGCATGGCGGCTGAGGGTTCGGTGATCGGCTCGGGGTCGCACCACTCGAGGTCGGCGAGTGCGGCGGTGACGTCGTCGTGCGGAGTCCGGCCGAGGTGGTACGCCCAGGCGGGGTCGCGCTTGACGATGTTGCGTCGCTCGTCGGGGAGCGCGTAGTAGATCGCCGCGATGCGGTCGGGGTCGAGCATCCCGAGTAGGTCGAGGATCTTCGCGTTGCGTTCGCCCGGGCGGCGCAGTATCGCCACGGCGTAGGCGCAGAGGACGTCGAGCTTCCCCGCCTGGAAGACGAGGACGGCGTCGAGCGCCGACATGCGGCCGGGGCCGTCGTCGGTCAGCGCGTGACGTAGGCGCTCGGCGCAATCGTGCGTCCAGAGTTCCGGGCGACGTGCGAGCATCCGGTACGCCCGGGCGAGCAACGCGATCTTGTAGCCGCGGTTCATCAGCGCGAGACGCGCGGGCGCTCCTGCCGCGTCGCGAACTGCGCGGCGACGTCGGGAAGCCATCGCTTCGGGTACGCGTCTGTCGCCGCGGCCGAGCGCGTCGCGTGCGTCTGCGTCATCGCGCGGCGGAGCTCGGGGAACCACCGCTCGTAGCCCGCGTTCACCGGCGGGAGCGAACGGAGGGTGAGGACGGTGCGCCGTTCGTAGGTCACAGGATCACCTCGATTCCGGGTTGGTCGTCGGGCAGGACGTAGCGGGTGCCTGCGAGATCGTCGGCGACGATTGAGCGCGCGGCCCGGTCGAGCCGTTCCGCCGGGAGCGGGGCGAGCTCGGCGTAGGGGATCGGCCCGAGCCTGCCGCCGGTGTGCCGATCGACCCACAGCCGCATGCGGTGCACCTCGCCCGCGGCGGCGTCTGCCTCGGCGACGAGCCGCCGTGCCTCGGCGCGCTTCTGTTCCCCGACGGCGACCTGGTCGTCGAGCGCGTCGAACCACTCGTCGCGGTGCGCGCGCATCGTCGCCAGCGCCTGCCCGATGAACTCTTCGAGCGCGTCCAGCGCCGCCTCGACCTGCTCCGTGGCGGCGGCGAGCTCGGACTGCCGCTGTTCCGGCGGCGTCGGGTCGGGCAGCTCGACCGGCCCCGAGCCGCTGCGATACGACTTCGTCAGGGCGTCCTTGCGCTGCTTGTCCTCCGCCTCGTGCTGCCGCTGCACCTCCGCCGCGGCGTGTCCAGCCGCCGCCACCTGGTCGAGCAGCCGGATGTGCTGCTCCCGCAGCGCGTCGAGTTCGGGCCAACCCGAGTCGGGCGGGAGCCAGTCCGGTCGCTTGAACGTCGGGTTGCGGTCGAGATGGGGACGGATCCTCATGCGTCGCTCCTCGGTCTGTTGCTCAATTTGACAACGCACGGCAACCGTACCCGCCTACACCCGGCCCGCGTCCTCGAAGTTGGCCGTGCATCACAAGTTCGATACCCGCCGACATAGCCACCGGGGTACAACCACCGCCGTGGGCATGTCGGCTGAGCAGCGCTCGACCTATCCGCTCTGCGGCGCCAAGACGCGCAGCGGCGGCACCTGCCGCATGCATGCGGGCAGTGGGACTAACCACAAAGGCGTGGGCCGCTGCAAACTCCATGGCGGCTCGACGCCGACGCACGTCGCGAGCGCGATCGCCTACGAAGCTCGACGGCGCGCGATCGAGTTTGGCGAGGAACTGCCCGTCGAACCTGGTGACGCGCTGCTGACGATGCTCCGCCTCTCCGCGGGCATGGTCGCGTGGACACGTGACGAGCTCGCGCGCATGGACGACCGCAGAACCTTTGAGGCGCAAGTCCTCACGCGCATGTACGCGGACGAGCGCGACCGCACCGCGCGCATAGCGAAGGCGGCGCTCGACGCAGGCGTGGCCGAACGGATGGTGCGGCTCGCAGAGTCGTACGGCGAACTGCTCGCGACCCTCATCGGCAACATCCTCAAGGACATCCGCCTCACCGCCGAACAGAGCGAGCGAGCGCCCGAGATCGTGCGTCGCCGCTTGCTCGAACTAGACCCAGGCGAGCCCGCCGAAGCCGCGTAACTCTCCAATTCTGCGGACACGGAACCGCTCGATATGCAGGCATTTGTCGGGCAGTACAAGAATCATTCTGACTTGAGCCGCGCCCCTTGCGGCCGGGTGGCACTGGGGTTAGCGTGGCCGCACCAGCTGAGTTGCGGGTGAAGCCGGGTTAGCCCTCCGGCGGACGCGCCAGCGGCGGGAATGGCACTCCTACGCGCCTAGCAGGACGAGGGACGGCGCTCCTCACGACGGGTTCGCGATGACGTGCGAACAGACCCGATCCGACAGGAGAACCGATGTCAGCTACTCCGAGGCCTGCAGAGCCGAAGCGACCATTCAGCGAGCGCAACGGCAAACTGATGACGGCCGCCGAAGTCGGCGACTACCTCGGCGTCACGGAACGACAGGTACTGCGGATGAAGGCGGAAGGCGACCTGACGCCGACCTACGTCCGGAGCCTGCTCCGATTCCACATCGAAGACGTCGAGCACTACATCGCCGCCAATCGACGTCCGGCGGAAGCGTGACGCCCGTGCATCACAGAAAAGGGACGACCCGCTCCACGCAAGGAGAGCGGGCCGCCGAACGTCGTCAAGCTGCACCCGAGGAAAGGCGCACTGCCAACGCTACCGCGCCAGCTACCGCCCGAGGTATCGAACTTGAGCCGCGCAAGCTAACGGGGAACTGCCCCGTCTGCGGCAAGTTGAAGCTGGACGTCGCGCGCATTGGCAGTCGGTGGAAGATCGGGTGCTGGGTCTGCTGTCCGCCGGAGACGGACTGGCAGGAGGCGGGCGAGTACCTGCGCGACCTGGCGGCGGCAGTCGGCTGTCGGCCATACGAGCTACTGACCGACCCGCTCGCGCACGTCTCATCACTGCTCGACGGGCCGCCGAAAGCGCGGCCGAAGCTGCCGCCGCCGAGCGAGCAGTTGATCCAGGGCTGGCAGTCGCGGCTTCGGTCTACAGACTCAGCGCTGGCGTACCTGATTGAGCGACGCGGACTGAGACACGAAACCATCGAACAGTACGAGCTCGGATACGACGGCGACCTCGACGCGATCACGCTCCCCGTCCGCGACGCAGCGGGCGAACTCGTGAACGTCAAGTGGCGCCACCTCGCGCCGGACGCCGACCCAAAGATGACCGGACTAGGCGGTAAGGGACGAAGTCACCTGTACCCGCTGGAAGTGCTCGCAGCGGATCCGTTGGCGCTTGTCCTCTGTGAGGGTGAGTTCGACGCACTGCTGCTCAACCAGCACGGCGTCCCGGCGGTGACTTCGACGGCCGGCACAAGCTGGAAGCCCGACTGGGACCCGCACGTGATCGGCCGGCGAGTCGCGGTGCTCTACGACGCGGGCGCACGGTCGTACGAGAAGGCAGAACGGCGGGCGGCAGCGCTCGTCGCCGCCGGGGCGCGCGACTCATGGCCGGTGGATCTGACGCTATGCGGGTTCACGAAGGGCGAGGACGTCGGCGACTGGGTCTGCAAGTACCGCTGGCCGGCCCATGAGCTCGTTGCGTTCCTGAACGCCTCGCGGCGCTGGTACGTCGAGAGCCAGGTGTCGGCATGAACGTCCATGTCGAGAAGCTGCCCGAGTGGGCCGTCAGCGCCAAGGCGCTCGCCGCCTTCTCCGCCGCGAACGACGCTGAGGGAGCAAGGCGAGAACGGGCCTGGCCCTGCCCGCTCGGCGCCGACGCCTACCACGGCGTCGTCGGTGACTTCGTGCGCGCGGTCGAACCGCACACCGAAGGCGACCCGGCAGCTGTGCTGATCCAGGCACTCGTATGCCTCGGCAACGCGCTCGGCCGTGGGCCGCACTTCATGATCGAAGACGACCGGCACGGCGCCAACCTGCACCTCGCCGTCGTCGGAGATACGTCCCGTGCGCGCAAGGGAACGTCACTCGGTCGGGCAAAGCGGCTCGTGCTGCTGGCCGATCCGCGTTGGGGCGCAGTGAACGACGGCGAGGGCGGCCTGTCGACGGCGGAGGGGCTGATCCATGCTGTCCGTGATCCGCGCGGCGCTGGTTCTAGACGCGACCCCGGCGCGGACGACAAGCGGCTGCTCGCGATGATCAGCGAGTTCGCCGAGACGCTCGGGAAGATGAAGCGCGAGGGGAACACCCTCGGCGCCACGATCCGTAACGCCTGGGACGGCAAGACGCTCCGCACGCGGACAAAGAACGACCCGCTGACGGCGACCGAGGCGCACGTCTCGATCATCGGGCACATCACGGAGGCAGACCTACACGGGCTGCTGAGTCACGCAGACATATTCAACGGCTTCGGCAACCGCTTCCTATGGGTAGTCGCCCGGCGGTCGAAGAGCCTGCCGTTCGGTGGTGACCTACGGGTGGAGGAACTCGACGACCTTGTCGCAGACGTGAAGCGATCGATCATCTGGGCGGACGAGAAGGACCGCCTGATTGAGTTCGATGCGAAGGCGCGTGCGGAGTGGGCCGAGCTCTACGACGAACTCGGCTCGAACGGCGGCGGACGCTTCGGCGCCATGGTCGATCGGGCAGAGCCGCAGGTCCGGCGGTTGGCGCTCGTCTACACGGCGCTCGATCGATCCGAGGTGACGACGCGCGCGCACCTATGTGCCGCGCTAGAAGTGTGGCGCTACTGCGAGCAGTCGGCCGCGTACCTGTTCGCGGACGCTCCGTCGCCCGGCGTCACCGGCCGCGTGCAAGAGGTCCTGCGCCGTCAGGGCGGATGGGTCGCGCGAACGGCGCTCTATCGCGCGCTCGAGCCCACATACAAGCGGTACCACCTCGATTCCGCGCTCAAGCAACTCACCGACGCCGGACTCGTCGAGCAGCGCCGGATCCGTACCGGCGGACGGCCGAAGACCGAATACAGGGACACCGGAAATGAAGACCAGTAATTACCCCTTACTACCTTTCCTTGAATTAGGTGCTTCTTCCAGTTCGGTTCTGACTCGGTGCGATCCAGACAGCAGCTGCTGCTCTGCTACTGCCCCTGTAAAAAGTAAAAAGGGTCGGAACGGTTCGATGCGTGGGCGGAGTCAGCCGCCCCGGCGCTCGGTTCTTAGACGCCATGGCTGACCGGGCCGTGGGTCAGGTCCTGGCTATGAGTTACGAGGCCGCTACAGGGCGCTGCACCGGCTCCTGCGGCGCCAGATGCGGCGGGAGGTACCGCGCGCCGTCGGCAGTGGTTCGTGGCGGGTCCTGCGACCCGATGTGCGCTCGCCGCCGGGGAGAGGGGCGGATGGGTGTAGCGGTTACGAGAACCGCACGTCGTCTGGACGAGATCCCCGCATCTACCGCGATTCTCGTTCCCGTCCGGCGGCGCTGGACCCCGCCAGGACCCCGACAGTCGAGTAAACTGTTGTCAATATGGACAACAACGGCGGCAGCATGGCGCCACAAAATTGGCGAGCCGGGAGTCCCGGGAGTGCGGGACGCGTGCACTCGTCACGAAACCGAAAGGTGATCGGGAATGGCCGGGTATATCCGCAAGCGCGGCACGCGTAAGGACGGATCCACGAAATGGCAGGCGCGCTATTGGGACGCGAACGACCCGACGAAGCGGTACGAGAAGGTGTTCCGCCGTAAGGAGGAGGCGGAGCGCTGGCTCGTCCAGCAGTCGCACGCGCAGCTAACGGGGACGCACATCGACCCGCGCAGCGCCGACCGGCCGTTCCGCGACGTCATCGACGCGTGGAAGGACCAGTGGGTTGGCCTAGAGCCGAAGACGAGGGCGGGCTACGAAGGGATCATCGAGAAGCGGCTGCTGCCCGAGTTCGGCAGCCGCAAGGTCAGCACGATCACGACGGCGCTCGTCCAGAAGTACGTCAACCGTCTCAAGGACGAGGAGCTCTCGCCCGCGACGGTGCGCAACGTCTATGCGTGCATGCGGGCAGCGCTCAACTCGGCCGTCACGCAGCGCGTGATCCTCGCGAACCCGTGCCTCGGCGTGAAGCTGCCTCGGATGCGGCGGCAGGAGATGCTGTTCCTGACGGCCGAGGAGGTCCGCGCGCTCGCCGATGCGATCACGCCCTACTACCGGGCGCTGATCTTGACCGCGGCATACACCGGGCTCCGATCGGGTGAACTCCTAGCGCTGCGCCGCGCCGACGTCGACCTTCTGCGCGGAGTCGTGCACGTAAGCCGTGCGCTCAAGGAGGTCAACGGGCACCTCCACTTCGGCCCGACGAAGACTCACGCGCACAGGACCGTTAGCCTGCCACGCTTCCTCCGCAACGAGCTTGAGACGCACCTCTCGCAGCCGCTCCCCGGCGGCAACGGACGGGAGGCATTGATCTTCCCCGGGCCGCAGGGCGGGCCGCTCCGTCACGGCAACTTCTATCGGCGCCACTTCCAGCCCGCGGTGCGCGGTTACACGGCTGACGATGGCACGAAGGTTCCGGGCGCGCTGCCGGCAGAGAAGGCGGGCCTCAGATTCCATGACCTACGGCACACGTGTGCCGCGCTCTCGATCGCCGCCGGCGCCCACCCAAAGATGATCCAGGCCCGGCTCGGGCACAGCTCAATCCAGATCACGCTCGACCGCTACGGGCACCTGTTCCCCTCGGTCGAGGAAGCTCTGGCCGACGCGCTCGACGCCGCGTTCGCACCCGAGGAGCCGGAGCTGAACGTCACAGCGATTCGATAGTGAACGGCTACGGCTTGGGAGTGGCGAGGTCGAGAAGCTCGGAGTCCGGCGGCGCGAGCGTCACGAGCAGGCGCCGTTTCGCCCTATCGGTGAAGACCATCAGCCGCGTATCAGGGTCCAGCCCAAGGGCCTTCCGCGCCTCTGCGGGAATCGTCATCTGGCCCTGCGTGTTCACCTTGCTGAACCCGCAGCACTCGGGCGCCTTGTCGATCTTCTTCGGCACGGCGTCAGCTCCTGGGCATGCCGTCCGCCTGGCTCATTAGATTTAAAAGATCTAATGAACACTACGGAACCACATGAAATACAGACTCTTGTGGGTCTGATGCTAGCCGCTGGAGGTCCTCCCGTCATCCCCGCGCGGGTTGCGTGGCCGCTCCACCAAGCCCTGCGCGAGCTCCACGACGAAGCGGGACGGCTAGGCATTCGGCAAATTCGCAGGCGTCTGTCCTTCCGGCCATCGCCCGATGTGCGCATCCGCGCCGAAGGTGCCGATGCTGCCCTATTCGCGCTCTTGCACGAAGGTGTCCTCCGACCCGAAGGGACGGGACGCCAGGCGTCGCTTCGCGTGGACGCGGGTGCGCTCGTCGGACTGCGTCGGGCTCTCATGCAGCTTGAGCCTGAGTCGGCCCGCTTGATTCAGTCGGCGGGCGCTCGGTGGGCCGCTCTTGTGGCGACTTCAGCGAAGAATCGCTCAACCGCGCGCACATCCTCCGGCGACACCGTGGCGTCAGAAACTCCGAATCGGCGCCAAGATGAATTCGGTAGCGCCTCCACCGCGACGAGCCGGCGCCGCGCGCCTCGTAGCACCGCACTCGTCACGCGATAACGGCGCCGACCCTCTTTGCGTTCGCGCGGCGGCCAGGTCCCGGTCCACTCCCCGTCGAGACCTTGGCCACCGTCGCGGTACCAGTCAATGCACCGCACGCGCTGGAGGTGCGTAATGAAATCGGAGCACGACTGGTACCGCTCTGCAGCGTCTTGACGCATCGCCTTCCGCACAATCCTCCGAAGGTCATCAGGAACGCACGGATCCCACTCCTCGAACGCTCGGTCAGGGAGCGCGCGCTGCTGCCGTGCGAGCCGACGTTCGACAGCTTCCGGGGAAATATCGGCATAAGGGAACGGCCCGTTCAACATCTCGTAGAGAGTGAGACCAACCGCGTAGACGTCGCCAGTCACGCTCATTTCGCCGTCCTGCGGACCACCTTCCGGCGGCATATAGAGCGGTGAGCCCTCGATCGCGGGCACGCGTCCGGCGGCGTTCATCTCGGCGGCGGACCCGAAGTCCCCGACGTAGGACGTGCGCCGGTCGCCGTCCAGGAAGACGTTCCCCGGCTTGACGTCGCGATGGATGTACCGGTGCGCTGTATGGACATGTGCGAGCGCGTCTAGTACCTGCTCCGTGATCGCTATCGCGTGGTGAAGCGAGAATCGGTAGCCCTCATCGAACGCGTCGGCGATGCTGCCGCCTTCGTAATAGGGCATCACGAACGTGATCGCGTGGTCGTGATCCGGATCCCATTGCGCCTCGTATACCCGCGCCACGTGCCGGTGATCGATGTTGCGTAGTAGGCGTGGCTCGCGCGTCGCGATCGAATCTTCCAAGCCGAGGACGCTGTAGGTCTTCTGGACGACGCGCTGCCCAAACACCTCGTGCTGCGCGAGCCACGCCTCGCCCACGTTGCCGCCCCGGAGCGACCGAAGGATCGCGTAGCTCGGCTTCTGAAGGCGGTCGCCTCTGATCGTCATTACTTCTTCCGCTTGGTGGTAAGCGCCGCGGCCGCCGCGTACTTGCGGCCTGCGTTCCAGTACTTCCCAACTGGCTCGATCTTCTCGGCTATGAGCTCGTCGAGCTTCCCCTTCCCTCCGAGCGACGAGCGCACAGTCGCGCGGTGCAGCATCTGGACCGGAACACCGACGTCCACGCATGCCAGGCGGATCAGCGTCTCGAGCGCCGCCTTGGGCGCGATTTCACCGTAGGAAGCGGAGTAGACCGTTTCCGGCTGCAATATGTTCACGGAGTCCGGCTGCAGCTCGGCCAGCACACGGCCGAAAGCGTCGAGGAAGCCGCGGAGGCGAGCGGACTGCTCGTGAATCGCCGGCACCTGAAGGCGCTGCGGCTCTACGTCGAGGAGCGCGCCGTCCTCGGCGAGGGCGACGTAGACCTCCTGCTTCTTGCACTCGATCCCGATAGTGCGTGACATCTGTTGCACGATATGCGCCACCCGCGTCCAGTTGTCAATGGTCGCGCCGTGAGCGAGCTGACCGCCGTGCGCGGTGACGCACCAGCCGGATGGGCCGCTCCGACGGCAGTCGCCCCTCATCGTTTCCAAGCGATGGTGCCGACGCGAACTCGTGATCGTTACAAAGCAGATTGCGTGACAGACTTGACACTTCCAATCTAATTTGGGTACTCTGCAGATGAGCAAACTACTTTGGTGAGGGAAACTGTGGCAGAGCACATCGAAGTCGACTCCGAGGTCATGGCCCTCCTGAAAAGCCATGCCGAGCCGTTCGTAGACAGTCCCAACAGTGTTCTACGTCGCCTGTTGGGGCTCGCGGGGCCTTCCCCGAACGGCCTTCGGGCGACAGCGCCCGTCCGTGAACAGGAGCCGCCTCGGCAGGGTCGGAAGCCGCGGTCGCGGTCTCGTCGTGCCCGTCAGAGCGGTGCGAGGCCGCGGGCGCAGACCGGGACGATCCTCGCGGACAGCGCCTACGAGCTTCCTATCCTGGAGATCCTCGATTCGCACGGCGGTCGCGCGCCAACGCGCGAGGTGATCGATGAACTCGGCGAACGCTTGCGCGACGAGTTGCTTCCTGCCGACCACGAACAGCTGGCGTCTGGAGATATCCGATGGCGGAATCGAGCGCAGTTTGTTCGGCTCAAGCTCATCGAGCGCGGCGACATGGTCAAGGACTCGCCGCGTGGCCTTTGGGAGCTGACTGATCAGGGCCGCGATCGGCTGGTGTCGGAATGATCGCCGAAGCGATCATCCGCGCGGCTTTGGGAGCGCGGACGGTGAGAGAAGCGGAAGCTGTCGACACCCTGGTCGCCGAGGCCATCGGGGCGCGGACCTACCGCCCAGTGGGTGACAAGGTGAACAACTTTGGGCTGATGACCACCAGCGGCTCGTACGACTTCAAGCTCATCGAGAACCTCACGAACATGCAGGACGCGCTCCTAGAACGCGCTGCCGGTGAGCGCTTCGGTGCTGCGCTCGACGGGGTCCCGTACATGACGCCGCACGAGGCGGCGGGCGCTCTTCTTCGTGCACGTGGTGATGCAGATCTCGCAAACGCGGCCAGCGTGGAGTTCTATCCAGCCGATGCGTCTCCGCGCACGTCCAAGCGGATTACACCGGTGTTCCGAGACCGCGGATGCGGCATTGAGCCGCGCGCCGTCGCGAACACGATCTTTGCGCTCGGCTCCGCCCACAAGTCGAAGGCCGTGTGGCAGCAGGGAGCTTTTGGCATCGGCGGCGCGACGACCTTCCGCAACGCGGATGCGGTGATCCTCGTAACGCGTCGTGCGCCCGAGATGGCGCCCACCGAGGATCGGATCGTTGTGGCCGTCTGCCTGTGGCAGCATTCCGTGAAGGGGAAAGGGCTGTTCTACCTCGTGACCAGCGACTGGTCGGACGGCCAGAATCCAAATGCGGTCCCCTGGTCTGCTCCCGCGGCGGCGTTCCCAGAGTTCGAGCCCGGAACGCATCTCGCGCTCATCAACTACGGGACCGAGCGGCTCCATGCGATCCGTCACTCCGACAACCCGAACTCATTCGACCGCATCGTCGATACGCGCCTGTTCAGGCCGGTTACGCCGATTCGGTTCAAGAACCATCTGATCAAGGGCGATCACGCCCGCGTCCGTCGTGGTCTCGGCCGCCGATTCGAAGACAACCCGAGAGCGGACAGGATCGAGCGGACTGCAGCCGTCCCCTTCCGCGTAGGCAATCAGACATACAACCTTCCGATCACGTTCTACTTCTTTGACTCAGCGAGTCGCAACGAAGACCACGGGACGGTCGGCGACAAGAAAAACTTCGTCGCGCACGGCCACAGTCTCGTCTTCACGTCGAACGGTCAGGTTCATCATCATTGGACGCCGTTGGATTTTCGCGATCGAACGAAGCTCAATAAGGTCGCTGACCATGCGCTGGTCGTCGTGGAGACGGATCCACTGCCGATAGCGGTGCGCACCGACTTCTTCACGGCGGATCGCGCAGGCGTTCGCGCGAGCGAGGAAACTCTACGGCTGGAATCGACCGTGGCGAACTTCCTGCATGGCTGGGATGAGCTGCGAGATATCAACAACAGACTGATTCTCGAGTCGATTCGTGCTTCTCGTAACGAGAGGCCGACACTCGAGATCTCTCGCCAGATCAGCCGTGCGTACGCCGCGCGGGCGAATGGCTTCGCGTTGCACGGCGGAGGGCGGAACGGAACAAACGGCCACGTAGTGAAGGACAAGGAGCCAAAGCCGCCGACCGTCCTCAACTCCGATCCGACCATGCTCAGGGGGCCGGAGCGAGTGCGAGTTCTGGCCGGCACCTCAAAGACGGTTCGGTACTCGGTTGACGCGCGTAACGAGTTCTTCTCAAGCGGACGCGGCCAACTCATCGTTGAATGCACCCACCCCGATGTCACGCGTGACGACATTGCTGTGGGGCCGGCTCACAATGGGCAGATCCGCGTCATTGTCACCGTTCCAACGGAAGCGCAGCTCGGTGACTTCGCGCTGGTGGCGACCATCAAAGGTTGGGAGAAGGCGTCAGGCGGGCTGGGCGATGACCTCCGGTGGGCGACCCGGTTCTCGGTCGTTGCGTCGCTCGAAACGGCACCTCCGCGGCGCAAGCGCGGTCGCTCGAAGTCGAAGTCAACCGAGGGGCCGCAGGTAGCACTTCTCTGGCGCGCGGGTGCGGAGATCGACCTCACGCCGATCATGCCCGGGAAGGTCGAAGAGGTCGCCGCACGGCTGATTGCTGCCGAACCCGAATATGCCGAGCTCGCGAAGCTGAACGACACACCGGTACTGACGATCTACCTGAACGAAGACTACGCACCTCTCAAACGGTACGTTGGCGTGCGGCAACGCGACCTCGCGCGTGCGGCAAGCAGCCCGGCGTATGAGCGCTACGCCGTCGACGTCGGGGTTGCGATGCTCGTGTTGCATCACGCCCGGGAAGCGCGCATCAAGCGGGGCGAAGTCGTCGACGAGACGCTTCTCGAAACCGCACGGCAAGCGGCGGCCCAAGGCGCGGTCAGCATCCTCCCGCAGTTCGATGAGCTCGCGAAGCAGGCCGGACTCGAGGTCTGACCAGAGCCGACGCGTCACTGCTGTGTGCACGTCTCGGGGTCCAGGGCGGGGTCCAAGCGCGGAGCCGCTGCGGTTGCGGCTCCGCCGGTAGCCCGATTAGCAGGGAAAACGAGAGATGCCCCCGGCAAGAATCGAACTTGCGCACGCGGTTTAGGAAACCGCTGCTCTATCCACTGAGCTACGGGGGCGGGACGGCCCCCATTGTGCCCGGGGCTCAGCTGAGGCGGTAGACGATCCGGCCGCGGTCGAGGTCGTACGGGGACAGCTCGATGCGGACGCGGTCGCCGGCCAGCATGCGGATCTTGTGGCGCTTCATGCGGCCCGACGTGTAGCCGAGGGTCTCGTGGCCGTTGTCGAGGCGGATGCGGAACATCCGGTTGCGGAGCGCCTCGACGATCTCGCCCTCGAACTCGATCTTCTCTTCCTTTTCGGCCAGTCCCGTCACCGTAGCAGCAGTTGCGATCTCAGCGGTCGGCGCTGACCGGCTCGTCCGCGGCGGCCCGGTCGGGCTCCCGGTCGGGCTCCGGCGCCGGCTGACGTGCCGCGAGCGCGCTCGCCGCGAGCGAGCCCGCGACCCCGGCGCCGAGCGCGCCGAGCGCGACCGCGGTGCCCCGCCGCTCCCGCCCGAACGCCGCGTCGAGCGACAGCGGCCCCGGCCCGGCCTCCGCGAGCGCGCCGAGCCCCGTCAGCAGTACGGCGGGCAGTTCGAAGCCGCCGTTCGCGTTCCACGGCCCGTTCCGCCAGTGGACGTGGCGGGTCGCGGAAACCATCACCGCCGAGAGGAGCGAGACCGCCGCCGGCGTCGCAAGCCCGGCCGCGAGCAGCGTCCCGCCGCCCGCCTCGGCCGCGCCGGCCGCGAGCGCGTTCCCCCGTCCCGGGCGCAGCCCGGCCTGCTCGAAGAACCGGCCCGTCCCCTCCGGGCCGCCGCCGCCGAACCAGCCGGCGAGCTTCTGCATGCCGTGCCCGGCGAAGAAGCCGCCCACGGTGACGCGAAAGAGCAGCCGTCCCAGCCCCATGCGACAGTCGCTACCCCTGCCTCGCGACCCCAAACGCCGGCCCGCGGCCGGTAGATTCCGCCTCGTGACGGGGTTCAGCCTCGCGGAGCTGCTGGCCGCGCGCCGTGGCGAGGATCTCGACCTCTGGGCGCGCACGATCAACCCGCAGTTCGTCCGCGTCCTGCGCACGATCGGCTTCGACCGCACCTGGGCGCGCGCCGACGGGGCCTATCTCTGGGACGACCGCGGCGAGCGCTACCTCGACATGCTCGGCGGCTTCGGGATGTACAACGTCGGCCGCAACAACCGGCGCATCCGCGAGGCGCTCGTCGAGGCGCTCGACCTGGAGACGCCCGGGATGCTCGCGATGGGCACGACGCTCCTGCCCGGGCTGCTCGCCGAGGCGCTCGTCGGGCTCGCCGGCGGCCGGATCGAGCGCTGCCTCTTCACGAGCACCGGCACCGAGGCCGTCGAGGCGGCGCTCAAGCTCGGGCGCGCCGCCACCGGCCGCGCACGCGTCGTCTCGGCCGACCACGGCTTCCACGGGCTCACCCTCGGCGCGCTCTCGGCGAACGGCAACCCCGAGTTCACCGCCCGCTTCCAGCCGCTCCTGCCCGGCTTCGCGCGCGTCCCCTTCGGCGACCTCGCCGCGCTCGAGCAGGAGCTGCGCCGCGAGGACGTCGCCGTCTTCCTCGTCGAGCCGATCCAGGGGAAGGGCGTGAACCTGCCGCCGCCCGGCTACCTCGAGGGCGCGCAGGAGCTGTGCCGCCGCCACGGGACGCTCTTCTGCGTCGACGAGGTGCAGACCGGCTTCGGACGCACAGGGCGCATGTTCGCGTTCGAGCACTGGGGCCTCGAGCCCGACCTCGTGCCCGTCGCGAAGTCGCTCTCGGGCGGCTACGTCCCGGTCGGCGCGCTCCTGATGTCGCGGCGCGTGCACGAGGCGGTCTACGACTCGATGGAGAACGCGGTCGCGCACGGCTCCACCTTCGCGCCGAACGAGCTGGCGATGGCGGCCGGGCTCGCGACGCTGCACGTGCTCGAGGACGAGGCGCTCGTCGAGCGGAGCGCCGTGCTCGGCGAGCGGCTGCTCGCCGCGACGCGCGAGCTGGTCGCCGAGTTCGAGGTCGTCCGGGAGGTGCGCGGGCTCGGGCTGATGTGGGCGATCGAGTTCGGCGAGCCGAGCGGCGGCGGCCGGCGCACCTACCGGATGGTGGAGCGGATGCAGAAGGGGCTCTTCGCCCAGCTCGTCGTCGCGCCGCTCTTCACGCGGCACCGCATCCTCACCCAGGTCGCCGGGCACAACATGGCGGTCGTCAAGGTGCTGCCGCCGCTCGTCCTCTCCGAGCAGGACGTGGACGGCTTCGTCGAGTCGCTCCGCGACACCGTCGCCCGGGCGGCGCGGGTGCCGCGCTCGCTGACGACGTTCGCCCTCACCGCCGTCGGCGCGATCCGCGGCTAGGTGTCCGTCCACGCGGTCGTGCTCGCCGCCGGTGCGTCGTCCCGCTACGGCGGCGCCGTGCCGAAGCAGGCGGAACTGCTGCCGCGCGTGCTCGCCGCGCTGCGCGCGGCGCGCGGGCTCGACGGGATCGTGGTCGTGCTCGGCGCGCACGAGGTCGAGACCGACGCGCAGGTCGTGCGCTGCCCGGAGTGGGAGCGCGGCCCGGGCGCCTCGCTCCGCTGCGGGCTCGCCGCCCTGCCCGGGGACGCGCGGGCGGCGCTCGTCGCGCTCGCCGACGGCCCGGATCTCGACCCGCGCGCCGTCGAGCGGGTCGTCGCGGCGTGGCGGGCCGAGGGCGGCGACGCGGTCGCGGCGAGCTACGGCGGCGTCCGCCTCCATCCCGTCCTGCTCGCACGCGCCGCCTGGGCGCGGGTGCCGGACGCCGGCGCGCGCAGCCTTCACGCCCGGCTCGTCGAGTGCGGCGACCTGACGCCGCCGGGCGACGTGGACGTGCGGCCCGCCGGGTAGCGCCGCGCGCTACTCGAGCGGGATCCGCAGCGCCGCCAGCTTCGCCTTCAGCGCCGCAGGCATCTGCTCGCTCACCGCCTGCCGGACGTACACGCGCAGGCTCTCCTCGAACCGGTAGCGCCGGCGGCAGTAGTCGCACTCGGCGAGATGCGCCTCCGCCTCGACCAGCTCCTCCTCGGTGAGGATCCGGTCGAGATACGGCTGCATCAGCTCCTCGCAGTGCGCGCAGGGATCGGTCATGCGTCCTCCGGTACGGCCGACTCGGCCAGCTCCCGCTTCAGGATCCGGCGCCCGCGGTGCAGCCGCGACATCACCGTACCGATCGGGATGTCGAGGATCTGGGCTGCGTCCTGGTAGCTGAAGTCGCCGATGTCGACCAGCACGATCACGTCGCGGAAGTCGTGCGGCACCGCGGAGAGCGCCGACACGATGTCGTCCTGCGACAGCCGCTCCACGACCCGCTCCTCGTCGGAGACGCCGTCGCCCGACTCGGAGAGCCGGTCGTAGAGGAAGTAGTCGTTCGCCTCCAGCGCCTGCATCTGCGGGGCGCGCTGGCGGCTGCGGCCGCGGTCGATGTTGAGGTTGGTCAGGATCCGGAGCAGCCAGGCGCGCAGGTTCGTGCCCGGCGTGAAGGAGCGCCAGCTGCGGAACGCGCGGGCGTAGGTCTCCTGGACGAGGTC
>DASSND010000030.1:0-36066 GCA_035688315.1 Gaiellaceae bacterium
CTGCGAGGAGCTGCTGGAGGCGGCGCGGGACAGGCTCGAGCGCGAGCCGGAGCGGCGCCTGCTCGCCGCGCTCGTCGCCCCGGCGGCGATCTGCCGGATCATGATCGAGCTGATCGACCGGCCGCCGGCGCTGCTGCTGGCCGCCGCGCGCGTCTGCCGCGAGACCTCGCTGCACGGGATCGCCGAGCTGGAGCGGCTCTCGCTGCCGGCGCCGCTCGACGGCGGGCGGGCGCGCGCCTCGCTCGCGGCGGCGGCGGAGTCGTGCGGCGCGCTGCTCGAGGCGGCGGGCCCCGGCTAGGCCCCGTCGCGCGTCGCGAGGACGCTGTCAGCGAGCCCGTACTCGACCGCCTCCGCCGGCTCGAGGAAGCGGTCGCGGTCGATGTCGCGCAGCACCTCGTCGACGTCGCGGCCTGCGTGGCGCGCGATCACCTCGGCGTAGCGGCGCGTCAGCGCGAGGATCTCGCGCGCGGCGATCTGGATGTCGGCCGGCGTGCCGCGGAAGCCGCCCGAGCCCTGGTGGATCATCACCTTCGAGTTCGGCAGCACGTGGCGCTTTCCGGCGGCCCCGCCCGCGAGCAGCATCGCCGCGGCCGACATCGCCATCCCGACGCAGTAGGTCTGCACGTCGGGCTTGACGAACTGCATCGCGTCGTAGATCGCCATGCCCGCGTAGGCGTCGCCGCCGGGGGAGTTGAGGTAGAGCCGGATGTCGGCGTCCGGGTCCTCCGCCTCGAGGAAGAGCAGCTGCGCGACGACGAGGTTCGCCGAGGACGCCTCGACCTCGGTGCCGAGGAAGACGATCCGCTCGCGCAGGAGTCGCGAGAAGATGTCGAACGAGCGCTCGTAGCGTCCGTCGGACTCGACCACCATCGGCACGAGCTGCTTCAATGCGCTACTCATGGGTTGCGCATTATACGCAACCGGTTGGTTGCATGTCGAGGAGGTGCGTGATGCAGGTCGAGCGCGAGATCGTCGTCCCGGAGACTCCCGAAGAGGTGTGGCAGGCGCTGACGGAGCCGGACCGGCTCGAGGAGTGGTTCGCGAGCGACGCGGAGCTGGACGCGCGGCCCGGCGGCGAGGGCGTGTTCCGCTGGGGCGACGGCGACGAGCGGCGCGGCATCGTCCGCGAGGCGGCGCCCGGCGAGCGGCTCGTGCTCGACTGGGACGACGGCGGCACCGTCGCGATCGAGCTGGCGGAGACCGACGGCGGCACGTGCGTCCGCGTCGTCGAGTCCGCGCCCGACTTCGCGCCCGCCCTGGGTCTGCGTGCCCTGGCGTGGACGGCGGCGGCCGCGTAGACCGCGTCTTCGCCGCGCTCGGCGACTCCGGCCGGCGTTCGCTCGTCGAGGCGGTCGCGGCGCGCGGGTCGGCCACCGCGACCGAGCTGGCGGCGGGGCTGCCGGTGTCGCGGCAGGCGGTGGCGAAGCAGCTCGGGGCGCTCGCCGAGGCGGGCCTGCTCCGCGCGACGCGGCAGGGGCGCGAGACGCGCTACGAGGTGACGCCCGAACCGCTCGAGGACGCGGTCGCGTGGATGGTGTCGGTCGGCGCCGCGTGGGACGAGCGCCTGGCAGCCCTCCGCCGCAGCCTCGTCCGCAGGCGCACTCAGGGGTAGAGCCGCGCGATCGCCCAGGCGCCTGCCGCGTCGCGCTCGTAGCGGAAGCGGTCGTGCAGGCGGTCGTCGCGGTGCTGCCAGAACTCCCACGCCGCGGGAACGACGCGATAGCCGCCCCACGTCTCCGGCCGCGGCGGGTCGGCGCCGTCGAGCCGCCGTTCCACCTCGGCGACCCGCGCCTCCAGCTCGGCGCGCGACACGAGCGGTTCGCTCTGGCGCGAGGCGAGCGCCCCTACGCGCGCCGGGCGCGGACGCGAGGCGAAGTACGCGTCGGCCTCGGCGGCGGCGACCGGCTCGACGGCGCCCTCGACGCGCACCTGCCGTCCCAGCTGCCACCAGTGGAAGAGCAGCGCGGCGCGCGGGTTCTCCGCCAGCTCGCGGCCCTTGCGCGAGGTCGTGTGCGTGTAGAAGACGAGGCCGCGCTCGTCGGCGGCCTTCAGCAGCACCATGCGCACCGACGGCTCGCCGCGGGCGCTCGCCGTCGCGACCGCGACCGCCTCCGGGACGGGCACCGCGTCGCCGGCCTCGGCGAGCCAGCCGCGGAACTGGCCGAGCGGGTCGGGGTCGAGGTCGGCACGTCTGAGCGTCACGAGATGAGCGATTGTCGCAGCGCCGTCGCGACCGCCTGCGTCCGCGTGTCCGCCTCCAGCTTCGCCATCGCCTTGCGCACGTGCGTCCGCACCGTCTCGGGGGAGATGAAGAGCGCCTTGCCGATCTCCTCGTTCGCGAGCCCGTCGGCGAGCAGGCGCAGCACCTCGCGCTCGCGCTGGGTCAACTGCGGCAGCTTCGCGTTCATCTGCGCGTTCACGAGCACGCCCGCCAGCACCGGGTCGACGTAGGTCTCGCCGGCCGCGACGCGCTGGACGGCGCGGACAAGGTCGGGCAGCGGCGCCTCCTTGAGCACGAACCCGCGCGCGCCGGCGTCGAGCGCGTCGGCGAGCAGGGCCCGGTCGCCGAACGCCGTGTAGAAGACGATCGCCGTCTCGGGCGCGCCGGTCGCGGCCGCGACCGCGACCTCGATCCCCGAGCGCCGCGGCATCTGCACGTCGACGAGCGCGACGCGGGGCCGCAGCTCGAGGATCAGGGCGAGCGCCTGCTCGCCGTCGCCGGCCCGGCCGACGACCTCGACCTCGTGGCGTTCGAGGATCTCGGCCACCGCGGCGAGCATCGCCGGGTGGTCGTCGGCGACGACACAGGTGATCGACCGATCTCCTCGACCCGTCGGGCCGGGGGGCATTCCTCACTCCTCACTTGCGGCCGGGCCGCACGGCGTGCATCGTCGGGTTCGTGGGAAGTGTGCCCGAGTTGCCGGATGTCACCGCGAGGGAGCTCGCTCCGGCAGCGCGACTCGCCGCTCTGGGCACGCTGACGCGAGCCGCCCTGCACGCATTCGGCAACGACCTCTTCGCGGTGCTCGCGCAGCTCGAGCTGCTGCGGGAGGACGGCGGCGCCGGCGTCGAGGAGCTGCGGCGAGTCGAGGAGACGGGCCGCGAGCTGCGGCGCCGGCTCTCGCTGCTCGGCGCGGCGGCGCGCCCGCGGGGCGAGGACGGCCCGGCGCGCGTCGACGCGGAGGCGCGCGAGACGGCGACGCTGCTGCAGGCGCTCGGCCGCGCCGGCGAGCTGGAGCTGCGGCTCGAGGAAGGGCTCGACGCCGCGGCGGCGCCGGACACGGCGGCCCAGCTCGTCCTGCACGCGCTCCTGCACGCGACCGCGGGCTCCGGCCGGGGCGACACGCTCGCGGTCGAGGCGCGCCGCGAGGGCGAGCTGATCGTGCTCGAGGCCCGTGCGTCCGGCGACGGAGCCGCCGAGCCGGACGGCGGTTTCGGGATCGCGGTGGCGGAAACCCTCGCGCGCGACCTCGGCGGATCGCTCGAGCCGGGCGGGCGCGGCTGCCGCCTCCGGCTCCCGGCCGCCTGACCGTGCGGGAAAGCCGCTGCGGGCGTGCGCGGCCGCCACGAGGCCGCGCCGCCGCTCGTGCGGCACGATCCCGGCGACGACCGTATCCGGAGGGAACGAGCTGACCGCCAGCGCCCGCGAACCGACCGACGTCATCCTCCGCGACGGGACGACGCTGCGCCTGCGCGCGCCGCTCGCCGCGGACCGGGACGCCCTGCTCGCCTTCTTCGCGCGGCTCTCCGACCGCAGCCGCTACCTGCGCTTCCACGGCTTCCCCGCGCTCGGGCCGAAGCTCGTGGAGCCGTTCCTCGACCCGGACTGGGACGAGCGGGGCGCCCTCGTCGGCTGCTCGGAGGGCCGCGTCGTCGCGCTCGCGAACTACGCGCGCCTGCGCGACCGGCGGGTCGCCGAGGTCGCCTTCACCGTCGACGACTCGCTGCAGCGGAGAGGGGTCGGCACGCGCCTGCTCGAGCGGCTCGTCGTGCTCGCGGCGGCGAACGGGATCGAGCAGTTCGTCGCGACGGTGCTCCCGGAGAACCGCGGCATGCTCGACGTCTTCCGCGACGCCGGCTTCGAGGCGGTGCGCGAGCTTGCGGGCGGCGCGGTCGAGGTGCGCTTCCCGATCGCGCCGACGCCGCGCTACCGGGACGTCGTCGCCGCGCGCGACCACGTCGCCGTCCGCGCCTCCCTGCGACCGTTCTTCGAGCCGCGCTCCGTCGCCGTGGTCGGCGCGTCGGCGCGGCGCGGCTCGATCGGCGGCGAGCTGTTCCGGAACATCCTCGCCGCCGACTTCAAGGGCTCCGCCTACCCGGTGAACCGCAACGGCGACGCGGTCGCCGGCGTCCACGGCTACACCGCCGTCGGCGAGATCCCGGACGAGGTCGAGCTGGCGGTCGTCGCGCTGCCGGGCGGTCGCGTGCTCGACGCCGCACGCGACGCGCTCGGCGCCGGCGTGCGCGCGCTCGTCGTCATCTCCGCCGGCTTCGCCGAGATCGGCAGCGAGGGAGTCGCACGCCAGGAGGAGCTGCTCGGGCTCGTCCGCGCGCACGGAGCGCGCCTGATCGGGCCGAACTGCCTCGGCATCTCCTCCTCGGCCGTCGACCTGAACGCGACGTTCGCGCCGCGCGCGTTCCCGAAGGGCACGATCGGCTTCTCGTCGCAGAGCGGCGCGCTCGGGCTCGCCCTGCTCGAGCGGGCGGAGGCGAACGGCCTCGGCCTCACCTCGTTCGTGTCGATCGGCAACAAGGCGGATGTCTCCTCGAACGACCTGCTCGAGTGGTGGGAGGACGACGACGCGACCGAGATCGTGATGCTCTACCTCGAGTCGTTCGGGAACCCGCGCGCGTTCGCGCGGATCGCGCAGCGGCTCGCGCGCCGCAAGCCGATCCTCGCGATGAAGGGCGGCGCGACCCGTGCCGGCAGCAGGGCGGCCAGCTCGCACACGGCCGCGCTCGCCGGCTCGGAGGCCGCGGTGGACGCCCTCTTCCGGCAGGCGGGAGTGATCCGGACGAAGACGCTCGACGAGCTGGTCGACGTCGCGGCGCTCCTGTCCGCGCAGCCGGTGCCGCTCGGGCGGCGGGTGGCGCTCGTGACGAACGCGGGCGGCCTCGGCATCCTCGCCGCGGACGCCTGCGACGCGGCCGGCCTCGAACTGCCGACGCCCGCCGCGGAGACCCGGGCGGCGCTCGCGCGCGCGATGCCCGCGGAGGGCTCGACCGCGAACCCGATCGACCTGCTCGGCTCGGCGACCGCGAAGACCTTCGCCGACACCCTCCCGATCGTGCTCCGCGACCCGGGCGTCGACGCGGCGATCGTCCTCTTCGTCCCGACGGTCGGCGTCGACGAGGACGAGGTCGGCGCCGCGATCAGCGTCGCCGCCGCCACCGCGGAGCGCAAGCCCGTGCTGTGCGCGTTCCTCAGCGCGAGAGGC
The DNA here is from genome assembly GCA_035688315.1 of Gaiellaceae bacterium. Lineage (GTDB taxonomy): Bacteria > Actinomycetota > Thermoleophilia > Gaiellales > Gaiellaceae > Palsa-739. The sequence goes on from DASSND010000030.1 coordinate 5,439, forward strand.
GCGCCCGCGACGCTGCGTAGCGTCGCGCCGGTGCCGTCGTTCGCGTATCCCGAGGCCGCGGCGCGCGCGCTCGGCCGGGCGGCGGACCGGGGCGACTGGCTGCGCCGTCCGGCCGGCACCGTGCCCGAGCCGGCGGTCGACGCGGAGGGTGCGGCGGCGGTCGTCGCCGAGGCGCTCGCTGCGGGCGGCGACGGCTGGCTGGAGCCCGCGCGGGCGCGGCGGCTGCTCGAGGCGTACGGGCTGCCGCTCGTCGCGGAGCGCGGCGCCGGCTCGCCCGAAGCGGCGGTGGCCGCCGCGCGGGAGCTGGGCTTCCCCGTCGTCGTGAAGAGCGGTGCCGCGGGCGCGCACAAGACCGAGTCCGGCGGGGTCGCGCTCGACCTGGGCGACGAGGCGGCGGTCCGCGCGGCCGCGGAGCGGATCGGGGCGCCGCTCCTCGTCCAGCAGCTCGTCTCCGGCGGCGCCGAGCTGCTCGCGGGAGCCGTGCAGGATCCCGTGTTCGGGCCGCTCGTCGCGTTCGGCCCGGGCGGCGTGCTCGCCGAGCTGATCGGCGAGGCGCAGTTCCGGCTCGCGCCGCTCTCCGACCTCGACGCCCAGGAGCTGGTGCGCTCCGGCAAGGCGGGACGGTTGACGGCGGGGTTCCGCGGCGCGCCGCCGGCGAGCGAGGACGCGCTCGTCGACCTGCTGCTGCGCCTCTCCCGTCTCGCCGCCGACCTCCCGGAGGTGGCCGAGCTGGACCTGAACCCGGTGCTCGCGCTGCCCGACCGCTGCGTCGCCGTCGACGCGCGCGTCCGGATCGCGCCGCCGCCGCCGCAGCGCCGCGCGAAGAGCTGGTAGCCGGCCCGGCGAGACCGTCCTGAGACGCCGAGCGGCGCCTCGCGTGAGGCGCCGCGTCGGTGGTGGATGCGCCGGAGCTCGAAGGAGCCCGGATATGGCGGCGCGGCCTTCGGGCGGCCTACCCAGCATCGTCCCCGGGGTCGCGCCGTGCCCGCAGCGTCGCTCGCCCGCGCCTCCGCGGCATCGGCGGCCGCCCGCACATCTCCTGCGGAGTGTCCGCATCGCTCCTGCGCGCGGGCGCCGATGCCGCGACGCCCCCGCCGCGCGACGCTTCGGGCAATCGAGAGAAGGAGCTGCCATGAAGGCGCTGGTCTACGGCGGGCCCGGGCGGCGGACCTGGGAGTCCGTTCCCGACCCGACCCTCCTCGAGCCGACGGACGCGATCGTCCGCGTCGACTCCTCCACGATTTGCGGCACCGACCTGCACATCCTCGCCGGCGACGTGCCCGAGACGACGCCCGGGACGGTGCTCGGCCACGAGGCGGTCGGCACCGTCGTCGAGGTCGGTGCCGCGGTGACGACGCTCGCGCCCGGCGACCGCGTGCTCGTGTCCTGCATCACCGCGTGCGGGCGCTGCCGCTTCTGCAAGGAGGGGCGCTACGGCCTGTGCGCCGGCGGCGGCGGCTGGATCTTCGGCCACCTGATCGACGGGCTGCAGGCCGAGTACGCGCGGGTGCCGTTCGCCGACACCTCGGTCCACAAGATCCCGGCCGGGCTGAGCGACGAGCAGGTGCTGTTCCTCGCGGACATCCTCCCGACGGCCTACGAGGTCGGCGTGCTGAACGGGCGCGTCGAGCCGGGCGACACCGTCGCCGTCGTCGGCGTCGGCCCGATCGGGCTCGCGGCGATCATGACCGCGAAGCTCCTCTCCCCCGGCCGGATCGTCGCGATCGACCCGGCCGCGTCGCGGCGCGAGACGGCGCTCCGGCTCGGCGCCGACGTCGCGGTCGACAACGGGGCCGACGACCCCGTCGCGCGGGTGATGGAGCTGACCGGCGGCCTCGGCGCCGACGTCGCGATGGAAGCCGTCGGGCGGCCCGAGACGTTCGAGCTGTGCACCGAGCTGATCCGGCCCGGCGGCCGCGTCGCGAACATCGGCGTCCACGGGCAGGCGGCGACGCTCCACCTGGAGTCGCTCTGGATCCGCGACGTGACGATCACGACCGGGCTCGTCGACACCGCGACGACGCCGAGCCTGCTCGCCCTGATCGAGAGCGGCAGGCTCGACCCGACCCCGTTCGCGACGCACCGCTTCGCGCTCGACCGGACGGAGGAGGCCTACGACGTGTTCGCCGCCGCGGCCGACACGCACGCGCTCAAGGTCGTGCTGGAGGCCGAGCCCGCGCTGCCCGCGAGCCGGGAGCGCGAGCCGGCCGAGGCCGTCGCGTGAGCGGACGGAGGTAGCGTGCGAGCGTGCGCGCCCTCCGGATCGCAGCCGCCGCCGCAGCCGCGCTCCTCGTCGCGGGCTGCGGCGGCGGCTCCACGACGGCGACGCGCACCGGGCCGCTCCCGCTGACGCCGCAGGAACGCCACGGCAAGCGGCTCTTCGTCCGCGCCTGCGGCTCCTGCCACACGCTCGCGGACGCGGGCACCCGGGGCGGCGCCGGCCCCGACCTCGACGAGCACCCGTGGCGGGCGGTCACCGTCGAGGAGGTGATCGCCTCCGGCCCGGGCCTGATGCCGGCCGAGCTGCTGCGCGACGGCGACGCGGACGCGGTCGCCGCCTACGTGCAGGCGGCGACACGCCGCTAGCCCGGGGCTAGGCAACCGCCGCGCCACCTGTTTCAATCGAGTCTCCGCAACCGGACCAGGGGGAGATCGCTTGGACACGTACCACGTCGTCCTGTACATCCATTTCCTGTCGCTGATCGCCGGCTTCGGCGCGGGGATCGTCGAGACCGTGTGCCTCTTGAAGCTGCGTGCCGCCGAGACGCTCGAGGCGGCGGTGCCGTGGGGCCAGCTCGCCGGGCAGATCGAGAAGGCGTTCCCGGTCGCGATCGTCGGCCTCTACGGCTCCGGGATCTACATGACCCAGCACTTCTGGGCGTTCTCGGACTCCTGGGTGACGATCCCGATCGTCGGGCTCGCCGTGCTCGCGCTGCAGGGGCCGCTCGTCGCCGGCCGGCAGGGCCACAAGCTGAAGAGCGCCCTGATGGCGAACGGGCCCGGCCCGCTGAAGGGCGAGGCGCGCGACCTGACCGTCGACCCGCTGCTGTGGAGCGCGGCGTTCTCGAACGAGGGGCTCGTGCTCGCGATCATCTGGGTGATGACCGTGAAGCCGGGCTGGGGCGGCGCGATCGCGGCCGTCGTGATCGGCTACGCGGTCGGCGTCGCGTTCGCGCTCCGCTCCGCGCGGAAGCCGGCCGTCGCGGCCGCGCCGGCGGGCGAGGCCGCCTAGGTCGTCCACGGGCGCGGCGGCCCCGGGCCGCCGCGCCCTACTCCTCGCCGAGCAGGCCCTGCTGGAGCGCGTAGCGCACCAGCTCGGCGCGGGTGGTGAGGCGCAGCTTCTGCATGATGTGGGCGCGGTGGGTCTCGGCCGTGCGCACCGAGATGTAGAGCATCTTCGCGATCTCCTGGTTCGTGTGCCCGAGCGCGAGCAGGCGCAGCACCTCGTGCTCGCGCTCCGAGAGCGGATCCGCGGCGGCCTTCGCCTGCGCCTCCGCCTCGGCCGCCGCGAGCCGGGCGCCGAGGGCGGGATGGACGTAGCGACCGCCGGCGGCGACCTCTCGCACCGCGGCGACCAGCTCGGCGTCGGCCGCCTCCTTCAGGAGGTAGCCGCTCGCCCCCGCCGCGAACGCCTCGCGGACGTAGCTCGGGTCGTCCTGCATCGAGAGGACGAGAATCTGCGCCTGCGGCGCCGCCTGACGGATCTCCGGCACCGCGTCGAGGCCGCTGCCGCCGGGCATGACCACGTCGAGCAGCACGACGTCCGGCTTGTGCAGGCGCGCGAGCCGGATCGCCTCCTCGGCGGTGCCGCCCTCGTCCTCGACGGCGAGGTCGTCCTCCGCCTCGAGCAGAAGCCGCAGGCCGGAGCGCACGAGCGCGTGGTCGTCGACGATCAGCACCCGGATCACGTCAGCGGCACCTCCGCCACGAAGGTCGTCCCTGCACCGGGACGCGACTCTATCGTGAGGCGGCCCCCGAGCAGCGCCACCCGCTCGCGCATCCCGAGCAGGCCGAGGCCGCCCTCGCGCACGCGCTCCGGGTCGAACCCGACCCCGTCGTCCTCGACGACCGCGGACACGCTGCGTTCCGTGCCGGTGAGGACGACGCTGACGCGCTCGGCGTGGGCGTGCTTGACGATGTTCGTGAGCGCCTCCTGCACGATCCGGTAGAGCGCCGTCTCGATCTCCGGCGCGAGCCGGCCGCCGGGAAGCGCCGGCACGAACTCGATCGAGATCCCCGTCTGCTCGGCGAAGCTCTCGGCGAGACGCTCGAGCGCCGCGACGAGCCCGAAGTCGTCGAGCGCCTTCGGACGCAGCTCGACCGCGAGCCGGCGCACGTCGTGGAGGGTGGCGCGAACCAGCTCGCGCACGCCGTCGAGCGCGTCGCGGAGCTGCTCCCCGTCGCTCGCCTCCTCGACGCGGTGGAGGCCGAGCAGGATCGAGGTGAGCGCCTGGCCGGTCTCGTCGTGCAGCTCGCGGGCGAGCCGCCGCCGCTCCAGCTCCTGCGCCGCGACCACGCGCCGGAGCGCGTCGCGCGCCACCCGCTCGCGCAGCTCGACCGCGACCGCGGCGCGCGCCGCGAACACCTCCGCCACGCGCTGGTCCTCGTCGGTGAAGCGCGGGTCGTCGCCCAGCCGGTCGTGCGCCGCGATCACGCCCATCGCCTCGCCGCGGACGAGCAGGGGCACGTAGAGCGCGGTCTCGATCTCGAGCCGCCGCGCCGCCTCCCGGTCGGTCTCCGGGTCGTCGCGGAGGGAGTCGACGCGTTCGGTGACCCGGCGCGACAGCACCTTCGCCGTCTTCGAGCGCGGCCCGATCTCGACGCCGACGTAGTCCTCGGCCCGGTCGGCCGAGACGGCGGCGATGCGCGCGCCGGCGCCGTGCGGGAGCGCGATCGTGACGGCGCGGGCGCCGATCAGCTCCCGCAGCCGGTCGGCGACGAGCTGCAGCAGCGCGTCGAGGTCGAACTCGGTCACGAGCGCGCTCATCACCTCGTTCAGCGACTCGAGCTGCGCCGACCAGCGGGTGGCGCTCTCGTAGAGCCGCGCGTTCTCGATCGCGACCGCCGCCTGCGAGGCGAGCATCACGACGGCGTCCTCGTCCTCCTGCGTGAAGTCGGCGCCGCCCTCCTTCTCGGTCAGGTAGAGGTTCCCGTAGGCGACGCCGCGCAACGCGACGGGGACGCCGAGGAAGCTCCGCATCGGCGGATGCCCGGGTGGGAAGCCGACCGAGCGAGGGTCGTCGCCGAGGTCGTGCAGGCGGAGCGGCGTCGCGTCGCGGATCAGGACGCCGAGGATGCCGCGACCGGTCGGCAGCCGGCCGATCGCGCGGTGTCCCGCCCGGTCGATCCCGGCGGTGACGAACCGCTCGAGCCGCTGCCCGTCGGGGTCGAGCACTCCGAGGGCGGCGTAACGGGCCCCGGTCAGCGCGGCGGCCGCCTCGACGAGCTTCTGCAGGACCGCCTCGAGCGACAGCTCGGACGAGAGCGCGATCCCGGCCTCGACGATCGCGCGCGTGCGGTCCGTCGCTCCTCCGCTACTGCGCCGCCGCGAGGCGCGCGCGCAGGTCGGCGGGACGGATGATCCGCGCCCCCTGCTCGGGCTCGGGCGGCACCAGCTCGCGCACGACGCGGAGGACGAGGTCGGCCTCGTCGCTGAACGGGCTGAGGATGCGGTTGCCCTTCAGCAGCGCCTTGCCGCGGGGGCCGGGATGGACGGCGAGGTCGCGCTCCGCGTAGCCCTTCTCCCGCAGGAGGGCGTTCGCCTCGGCGACGTGGTCATCGCTCACGAGCGTGTTCTAGCGGAAGAGGTCGGTCTCCGGCGGGATCACGATCTCGGCGGCGCTCGACTCGCCGCGCACGTCGAGGCCGCGGACGACCGCGACCGGGACGCGGTCGAGCTTCCCGTAGACGAGCTGCGCGGCCGCGGCGATCTCGTCGGCGACGCAGATCCGCGTCGCGTGCAACTCGTAGCCGGCCGGGTCGACGCCGCCGGCGAGGTCGGAGACGACCTCGACGCCGGCCGCGCCGATCGCGACGTCGGTGGTGCCCGCGCGCCAGGGGCGGCCGAACGAGTCGGTGACGATCACGCCCACCTCGACCCCGGCGCGCTCGCGGAACGCCTCGCGGAGCCGGGCCGCCGAGGCGTCCGAGTCGACCGGCAGCAGCACGATCGTCCCCTGCTCGGGCGCGTTCGAGGAGTCGACGCCCGCCGACCCGCAGACGAAGCCGTGGCGCGTGCGCGCGATCACGAAGGGCGGGCGCACGCGGACGAGGTCGACCGCCTCGTCGAGGATGACCTGGATCCGGCGCGGGTCGGCGTCCTCGCCCGCGATCTCGCGCGCCCGCTCCGACGGCTCGATCCCCTCGAGGCGGACGACGCGCCCCTCCACCTTCGAGACCGCCTTCTGCGCGACCACGACGACGTCGCCGTCCTCGAGCCGGGCGCGCTCGAGGATCAGCGCCGCCAGGTCGTCGCCCTCCCGCAGCTCCGGCAGGCCCTCGACGGGCGAGACGCTGAACGCGCCCGCCATCAGTCCCGCTCCGGCACCGGCAGAGCCGGCACCTGCGCTCCCTGGTCGCCTCCGTCGAGCCGACGGCTCATGCCGGCACCGCCCCGAGCGCCGCCTCGGCCAGCCGCCGGCGCGCGTCGGCGTCGCGCATCAACGTCCGCGTGACGAGCGGCCGCACGTCGCCGAGCCCGTCCAGGTCGTCCGCGTCGGCCTCGTCCACGACGAGCACGTCGACCAGCCCCTTGTAACAGTCTGTTACATGCCGGGGCGAGGTGCCGCCTGCGAGGCGGGCGAGCATGCGGTCGGCCGGGCCCTTCACCGCGCGGCCGCCGATGAGCGGGCTGACCGCGACGCACGGGACGCGCCGGCCGGCGAGCGCGGCGCGGATCTCGCCGACGGCGAGGATCGGGTGGAGCGAGATGTACGGGTTGCTCGGCGCCAGCAGGAGCAGGTCGGCGCCGGCGAGCAGGTCGAGCACGCCCGGCGCGGGCGCGGCGGCGCCGGCGTCCTCGAAGCGCACCGCGTCCACCTCGTCGCGGTGGCGGCGGCCGACGAACCACTCCTGGAACGGGAACGAGCCCGCGGGCGTGTCGAGCCAGGTGCGGAGCCGGTCGTCGGTCGCCGGCACGAGCGCCGTCTCGACGCCGAGCGCGGCGGCGAGGCGGGCGGTCGCCGCGGAGAGCGGCTCCCCGGCGCGAAGCGCCTGCGTCCGCACGAGGTGGAGCGCGAGGTCGCGGTCGCCGAGGGCGAACCAGTCCTCGCCGCCCAGCTCGCGCACCGTCTCGAGCGCGTTCCAGGTCTCGCCGGCGCGACCCCAGCCGCGCTCCTCGTCGTTCAGGCCGGCGAGCGCGTAGAGGAGCGAGTCGAGGTCGGGCGAGACGTGCAGGCCGAGCACCTCGACGTCGTCGCCGACGTTGCCGACGACGCCGACGTCGCGCGGGCCGAGCACGTCCACGAGGCCGGAGACGAAGCGCGCACCGCCGACGCCGCCGGAGAGGACGGCGACCTTCATCCCGTCGAGGTGACGACGCTCGGCACCGGGGAGACACTACCCGGGTGGACAACGCCGAGATCGCCCGCACCCTCGACGCGTACGCCGCGCTGCTCGACCTCGCGGGCGCCGGCTCCTGGAGCGTGCGCGCCTACCGCCGCGCCGCCGAGCTGGCGCGCGACACGCCGGCGCCCGTGGCGGAGCTGGTCCGGGCGGGGCGGGTGCGCGAGCTGCGCGGGATCGGGCCGGGGATCGAGCGGCGGCTGCGCGAGCTGGTCGAGACGGGCCGGATCGCGGAGCTGGAGGATCTCGAGCGCGCGGTCGAACCGGAGCTGGTCGCGCTCGGCCGCTTCCTCGGGATCGGGCCGCGGCGGCTCGTCGAGCTGGGCCGCGCGCTCGGGATCCGCACCGCCGCCGAGCTGCGCGCGGCCGCGGAGGCGGGCCGGCTGCGCGACGCTCCCGGGATCGGGGCGGCGACCGAGCGGAAGATCCTCGCCGGGCTCGCGCGGAGCGAGCGGCCCCGCCCGCGGCGCGGGCTGACCCTGAACCGCGCCGCCGCGCTCGCGCAGCCGCTCGCCGACGCGACCGGGGCGACGGTGGCGGGCGAGCTGCGCCGCGGGCGCGAGCTGGTCAGGGACCTGGCGCTCGTCTCTCCGGCCCGGGACGCCCTCGAACGCTTCGCCGCGCACCCCGCGGTCGTCTCGGTCGTGGAGCGGGACGAGCGGCGCGCGCTCGGCGTCACCGTCGAGGGAATCGCGGTCGAGCTGGTGGCCGCGCCGCCGGCGCGTTTCGGCACGGAGCTGGTGCGGGCGACCGGCGCGCCGGAGCACGTCTCCGCGCTCGGCGAGCTTCCGGTCGCGCCCACCGAGGAGGAGCTGTACGCGGCGCTCGGGCTCCCGTTCGTGCCGCCGGAGCTGCGCGAGCGCCCGCCGGCCGGCGCGCCCCCGGCCCTCGTCGAGCAGCGCGCGATCCGGGGCGACCTGCACTGCCACACGACGTGGTCGGACGGCAAGGCGTCGGTGCTGGAGATGGCCGAGGCGGCGCGCGCGCTCGGCTACGAGTACCTCGCGATCTGCGACCACACGCCGAACGTCCGCGTCGTCGCCGGCCTCGACGCCGACGCGCTGCGACGGCAGGCCGACGAGATAGCGGCCGCGAACGAGGCGCTCGCCCCGTTCCGCGTCCTGCGCGGCACCGAGTGCGACATCCGCGCCGACGGCTCGCTCGACCTCCCCGACGACGTGCTCGCCGAGCTGGACTGGGTGCAGCTCTCCCTGCACGCCGGCCAGCGCCTCCCCGGGCGGGAGCTGACGAAGCGCGTCACCGAGGCGATGCGGCACCCGGCGGTGCGCTGCCTCAGCCATCCGCGCGGCCGGATCCTCAACCACCGGCCGCCGAACGCGCTCGATCTCGAGGCGACGATCGAGGTCGCGCTCGAGACCGGCGTCGCGCTCGAGACGAACGGGCTCCCCGACCGGCTCGACCTGCGCGACGAGGAGGTGCGGCTCGCGGTCGAGGCGGGCGTGCCGGTCGTCTGCTCGACCGACGCGCACTCCGTCCGGGGGCTCGCGAACATGCGCCTCGCCGTGACGACGGCCCGCCGCGGCGGCGCGACGGCGGTAGACGTGCTCAACACCCGGCCGCTCGCAGAGATACTGCGGCGGTGAGGATCCTCGCCACCGAAGCGCTGCCCGGCCCCGCCTGGGCCGAGGTCGAGGCCGAGCGGGCGGAGAGCTGGCCGCCCGAGCGGACGCTCGCGGGCGTCGAGGCGCTCGTCGTCGTCAACCGGGTCGTCGACGACGCGGTGCTCGACCGCCTGCCCGACCTGCGGCTCGTCGCGAACTACGGCGTCGGCTACGACAAGGTGGACGTGGCGGCCTGCCGCGCGCGCGGCGTCTCGGTCACGAACACGCCCGGCGTGCTCGACGCGGCAGTCGCCGACCTGACCATGGCGCTCGTCCTCGCCTGCCTGCGCGGCGTCGTCTCGGGCGACCGCGCGATCCGCGAGCGGCGCTGGCGGCGCGGCTGGTCGCAGCCGGACGCGCTCGGCCGCGACCTCGCCGCCGCGCGGCTCGGGCTCGTCGGCCGCGGCCGGATCGGCGGCGCGGTCGCGACGCGGGCGGAGGCCTTCGGGATGGAGGTCGTCCACCACACGCGCTCGAGCGGGCTGCCGCTCGAGGAGCTGCTCCGCACGAGCGACGTCGTCTCGCTGCACGTGCCGCTCTCCGCGGAGACCGCCGGGCTGCTCTCGCGCGAGCGGCTCGCGCTGCTCCGCGACGGCGCGACGCTCGTGAACACCGCGCGCGGGGCGGTCGTGGACGAGGACGCGCTCGTCGACGAGCTGGCCTCGGGGCGGATCCGGGCCGGGCTCGACGTGTTCGTCCACGAGCCGCAGGTGCCGGAGCGGCTGCTCGGGCTCGACAACGTCGTCCTCACGCCCCACATCGGCAGCGCCACCGTCGAGACGCGTGCCGCGATGACGCGCCTCGTCGTCGACAACCTGCTCGCGGCGGCGCGCGGCGAGCCGCTCCCGAGCGAGGTGGACGCCTAGAACTGCGCGCCGGGCCGTCCGGCGGCGATCCAGCCGCGGACGTCGAACCAGTGGCTCGCCTCGAGCGCCGCCGCGACCCGCTCGTCGGTGTGGCCGGGGTAGAAGACGTGGCGCTCGAGGTCGCAGCAGATCGCGACGTCGCCGAGCGCGACATCCGGGATCCGCATGAGCGCGTCGGCGGGCAGGCGCGCCTCGGCGACGGTGTAGTGCTTGAACTGCAGCTCCGGGGCGAGCTCCATCAGCTCCGGCCAGTCGGGGCAGGTGCGGCTGCTCACGAGGTGATCTCTACCCGCTCGGGCGAGTCCGTGCGCGTCCAGCTGCCCTCGAGGCGGACGAGGCCGCGCTCGTCGCCGCCCGGGTAGACGACGAACACCACCGCGTCGTCGAGCGAGTGGTACTGGCTCGACGCGTCGGCGGAGGTCAGGTCGAGGCGGAGGTGGAGGCGGCCCTCGGCGAACGGCGGCCGGCCGGCGTCGAAGCGCAGCGCCAGGCGCCGGGTCGACTCGTCCCAGCCGAGGTCGCCGGTCGAGACGGCGCCCGCGGCGATCAGCACCGCCGCGTCGTCGCGCAGCTCCCAGGCGAGGCGCGGCGCCGGCAGCGGCTCGTCCGCGTCCACCTCGAGCGCGAACGAGAACGGCTCGCCGGCGAGGAGCTGCGTGCGTTCGCCGCCGTCGGGGCCGAGCAGGCGCGCCTGCGCGACGCGGGCGCGGTCGCCGCCCCATTCCTTCAGGCCGACGTTCCGCTCCTCCGGGTCGCGCTCGCCGGCGAGCAGTCGCCGGTACTCGACGATCGCCTGGTGGGTCGGGCCGTCGAAGGCCACGAGGCCGTCCTTCAGGAGCACGGCGCGGTCGCAGAGCCGCTCGACCGCGGACGCGTCGTGCGAGACGAAGACGATCGTGCCGCCCGCCTGCTTGAACTCGAAGATCTTGCCGAAGCACTTGCGCTGGAACGCCTCGTCGCCGACCGCGAACACCTCGTCCAGCAGCAGCACGTCCGCCTCCACGTGCGCGGCGATCGCGAAGCCGAGCCGCATGTACATCCCCGACGAGTAGGTGCGGACGGGCAGGTCGACGAACTCCTCGAGCCCCGCGAAGGCGACGATCTCGTCGAGCTTCTCGCGGATCTGCGCCCGCTTGAGGCCGTGGATCGAGCCGTTCAGGTAGACGTTCTCGCGGCCGGTCAGGTCGAGGTGGAAGCCGGCGCCCAGCTCGAGCAGGGAGCCGACCCGGCCGCCGACGGCCACGCGTCCCGAGGTCGGCTTCACGATCCCGGAGAGCAGGCGCAGGAGCGTCGTCTTGCCGGAGCCGTTGCGCCCGACGAGGCCGAGGGCGCTGCCCGGCTCGACGTGGAAGGAGACGTCGCGGAGCGCCCAGACGTCGGTGCCGCGGACGCGGCCGCGCGCGACGACGAGATCCTTCAGCGTCCGCTGCTCGCGCGGGTACACGCGGAAGCGCCGGGCGGCGTGCTCGACGAGGATCTCGCCGCGTGTCATGCCGCCAGAGTACGCCGGACGAGCGCGGCGAGCGTCGCGACGAAGGCGGGATCGTCGTTCGGCATCTCGATCCGGGACAGCTCCATCCGCAGCTCGCGGGCGACGTCCTGCGCCTCGACGTCGATGTCCCAGCGGATCTCGAGGTGATCCGAGACGAAGCCGACCGGACAGACGAGCACCGCGCGCACGCCGTCGGCGTGCAGGGCGCGCAGGTGGTCGAGGATGTCCGGCCCGAGCCACGGCTCGCCGGTCGGCGACTCGCTCTGGAACGAGAAGCTCCAGTCGCGCAGCGCCGCGCGTTCCGCGACGAGGCGCGCCGTCTCGAGCAGCTGGTCGCGGTACGGGTCGCCCTGCTCCAGGATGCGCGCCGGGAGCGAGTGCGCGGTGAAGACGACGTGCGCGCTCGTGCCGCGCACCCGCCCGGCGAGCAGCTCGACGAAGCCCGGCTCGTCGTGCCAGCTCTCGACGAAGCGCAGCGCGGCGCGGCCGGCGAGGCCCGCCTCGAGCTGGTCGCGGTAGCCCTTGATCGAGAGCGCCGAGTAGTGCGGCGCGAGCACGAGCCCGACGACCTCGTCCGCGCCCGCGGCGACCGCCGCGACCGCCGCCTCGGCGATGCGCGGCGTCCAGTGCTTCATCCCGGTGTGCACGGGCAGGGCCAGCTCGCGCTCGAGCGCCGCGCGCGTGCGCTCGGTGATCGCGTTCAGCGGCGAGGACTCCTCGATCCCGAGGCGGCGGTAGCGTTCGACGAGGTCGTCGAGGTGCTCGGGCGCGATCGGGCGGCCGCCGCGGATGTCGGCGTAGTACGCGGGCACGTCGGCGAGCCGCTCCGGGGAGCCGTACGCCATCAGCACGACGGCGGCGCTCATCCCGCTCCGTCGCCTCCGTCACGCCCGCGGCTCATGCCCGCCGGACGGTAGCTGACCGCTCCGACCATGGCCGCGGCGGACATGTCCAGGTACCAGGTACCTGCCCCGGCCGGGGGAGACGGTTCGGCCGTGGCCGAAAGGGTCAGACGCGGGGCTCCGCCGTCCGCTCCTGCACGAACGCGGTCAGGCGGGAGATCGTGTCGGGATCGGTCTGCGGCAGCACGCCGTGGCCGAGGTTGAACACGTGGCCCGGGCGGCCGTCCGCGCGCGCGAGCACGTCGAGCGCGCCCCGCTCCACCCGCTCCCACGGGCCGAGCAGCACGGCCGGGTCGAGGTTCCCCTGCACCGCCCGCTCCTCGCCGACGACGCGCCAGCCCGCGTCGAGCGGCGTGCGCCAGTCGAGCCCGACCGCGTCGCCGCCGGCGCGCGCCAGCTCCTCCAGCAGCGGCGACGACGCGCCCGTCCCGAAGTGGATCGTCGGGACGCCCGCGGCGGCGAGGATCCGGCTCGAGTAGGGCGCGACGAACTCGGCGTAGTCCTGCGGCGAGAGCGCGCCCGCCCACGAGTCGAAGAGCTGGATCGCGTCCGCGCCCGCCGCCGCCTTCGCCGCCACGTAGCGGGAGAACTGGTCGGCGAGCCGCTCCATCAGCGCGTGCCACGTCCGCGGCTCGCGGTACATCAGCGCCTTCGTGCGGACGAAGTCGCGGCTCGACCTGCCCTCGACGAGGTAGCCCGCGACGGTGAACGGGCCGCCGCAGAAGCCGATCACCGCCCGCTCGGGCTCCAGCTCCGCGCGCACGAGCCGCACCGCCTCGACGATCGGCGCCGCCCACTCCTCCGGCGCGGCGACGCGCAACCGCTCCACGTCCGCCGCCGACTCGACCCGCTCCTCCACGACGGGGCCGACGCCCTCGACCAGCTCGACGTCGATCCCCATGCCGAGGACGGGCGACATGATGTCCGCGAAGAGCACGGCCGCGTCGACGCCGTGCCGCCGCACGGGCTGCAGGGTCACCTCGGCGCACAGTTCCGGCGTCCCCGCCACCTCGAAGAAGCCGTGTCGTTCCCGGATCGCGCGGTACTCCGGGAGCGAGCGCCCCGCCTGGCGCATGAACCACACCGGCGTGCGCTCCGTCGGCTCGCGCCGCAGCGCCCGGACGAGTAGCGGCTCCATCGGCTCCTACACTAGTGCGGCCATGGCGCAGACAGGCCCCCTCGTCGTCCGCTGGCGCGCCTTCGAGCACGGGCCGATCGAGGCGGGCGCCGAGCACCGGCCGACGGTCGAGCTGGAGAACGCGGGCACCGCGACATGGCGCACGCGCGGCCCCCTCGACGGCCTCTTCCTCGCCTACCACTGGCTCGACGAGCGCGGCAACCCGATCGTCTGGGACGGGCCGCGCACGCCGCTCGCGCGGCCGGTCGCGCCCGGCGAGACGCTGCGCCAGGAACTGCGCCTGCTCGGCCCCGTCCCGCCGGGCCGCTACCGGCTCGCACTCGACCTCGTCGAGGAGAACCGCTTCTGGCTCGCCGAGCTGGGCAACGCGCCCTGGGAGGAGGCGATCGAGGTGGCGCCGCGCGACGCCTCCGGCGCCCGCCTCTTCCTGGCCGACGGCGCCGAGCCGGCGCCCGGCTGGCGGGAGCGCGCCGCCGCGCTGCACGCGGAGGGCTACGCGGCGGTCGGCGGCGCCGTCGAGCAGCCGCGCGGGCTCCTGCGCCGGCGCGGCGCCGAGCAGCTCGAGCCGTACGCACCCGGCGGCGGCCGCCACCCGCGCTTCCCGCACCCGCTCGTCTGCCCGTCCCTGCTGCCGCCGCTCGAGCCGAACGCCGAGGTCGCGGGCCTCCCCGCCTACCGGCCGGAGGGCGACGAGCCGTGGATGTTCGACGGGCGCCTCGTGGTCAGACTTCGACCGCGATGACGTCGTCGACGCGCCGGAAGACGAGGGCGCCGAGCGCGAGCGCGACGGCAGCCGCGACGACGAGGTAGAGCGCGTCGCCCCAGAACGGCAGCTCGCCGTGGAAGAGCGGCGCCCGGATCGCCTCGACGGCCGGCGAGAGCGGATTCGCCCAGTGGATCGCCGCGACGATCCGCGGGTGCGCCGCCGCGCCGGGGACGTTCGCGAGCGCGTAGATGATCGGCGTCAGGAAGAACCAGGGCACGAGCGCCGACGCGACGACGAACTCGACGTCGCGGAAGAGCACGTTCAGCGAGGCCGCCGCGAGCGAGAGGCCGCAGACGAACGCGACGAAGACCGCCGCCAGCGGGATCGCGAGCAGCTCGGTCGCCCGCGCCTGCGGCAGGACGATCGCGTTCACGACCAGGAGCCCGACCAGCATCGCGGCGAAGCTGACGAGGTGCGCGCCGACGACCGAGAGCGGCACGAGCTGGCGCGGAAAGCGCGTCTTGCGGATCAGGTTCGCGTTGTCGAGCATCGACCGCGTCGAGGACTGGAACGCCGACGCGAAGAACGTCCACACGGCGAGCCCGCTCAGCAGGTAGAGCGCGTAGTCGTCGCCGCTCGCGAGCGGGGAGCGCCAGACGACGCCGAAGACGAGGTAGTAGACGCCCATCAGGAGCACCGGGTTCGCGACCGTCCAGAGGACGCCGAGCGCGGAGCCCCGGTACTTCGCCTGCAGGTCGCGCCGGAAGAGGTTCCCGAACAGCTCGCGATACTCGACGAGCGCCGCGTACGTCGTCACCGGGCGCCCCCGGGCTTGCGCGCGAAGATCGTGACGCCGGAGTAGAAGGCGACGCTCAGATGCGCGAGCGCGCCGAGCGACGGGCCGACCTTCGGCAGCCGGGACAGCTTCCCGCCCCACGGCACCGGCGCGAAACCGTCGGAGCGCTCGACGCGGCGCACCCGCAGCCCGGCGCGCGCGAACGCGGCGACGTAGGCCCAGACCGTGTGCACGTGCTCGTTGATCCCCAGCGCCTTCTCCGCCTCCTGGTCGGGATTCTCGGCACTGCGCCGGATCCCGCGCGTGCCCTCGTTCAGCCCGGCTACGAGCGCGCCCGGCCGCGCGACCCGCGCCATCTCGCGCACCATCCGCGTCAGGTCGAGGGCGTGGTGGAGCGTCGCGAAGCAGTAGACGACGTCGAAGCTCCCGTCCGCGAACGGCAGGTGCTCGCCGTCGGCCTGCACGCGCGCGAAGTCGCCGTAGAAGGCGCCGCGGCCGAGGCCGACGTTGCGGTCGGTGAGGATGTCGGTCGCGACGTATTCGCAGTCGCGCTCGAGCCAGAAGCGGGACGCCCACGCCTTCGCGGCGCCCACCTCGAGCACGCGCAGCCCGCGCGCGTCCTTGACGTAGCGGTCGAGCAGCACCCGCAGCGAGTGGGCGTTCGCCCGCCAGTTGCCGTCGTCCCAGCCCAGCTCCTCGTTCACGAACGGCAGCACGGCGTCGACGCGGTCGTCCGGCTCGTACCAGCCCTCCTGCCGCGCCTTCTCCGCCCAGCCCGCCACCTCGCCGAGCTTCTCGCGGGCGCCGGGCAGCTCCTCGTGGAGCAGCAGCGGGATCTCGCCGTCGAAGCCGAAGGAGCGGCCGCAGGCGGTGCAGGCGAGACCCTCCTCCGCCTCGGCGAGCCGCGAGCGGCAGAAGGGGCAGCGGAGCAGGTCGAGGAGCGGCGTTTCCACGTCTGGCCCGGGGGCCAAACTAGCCGACAGGTGCGCCCGGTGCGCCGTCACCAAACACACGGTTTACAGCGGTCGGATACCGTGACCGCCGTGTTCGAGGCCGCACAAGCCGCGCGGCCGGAGCGGGGTGCGCTGTGACGGTCGCTGCTGCGCTCGTCGCGTTGCCGGCGAGCCTGCTCACGATCTGGGCGCTGCTCCGCACGCCGGCAGCGCTCCACGTCGTCGCCGCGCCGCGCGAGGACCGCTGGCACACGCGCTCGACGCCGCTCCTCGGCGGCAGCGGGATCTTCGCCGGGATCGTCGCCGGAACCGCGGTCGCGATCCTCGCCGGCGCGATTCCCGCGAGCCGCGAGGTCGGCGGGCTGCTCGGCGGCTGCGCGATCCTCTTCACCGCGGGGCTCGTCGACGACCTGCTCCGCCTCCGCCCGCTCGCCAAGATCGCGGCCCAGGTCGGCGCGGCCGCGCTCGTGCTCGCCGCCGGCTTCCGGGTCGAGGTGATCTCGAACGACGTCGTCGCGCCGCTCGTCGGCGGCCTCTGGCTCGTCGGGATGACAAACGCGTTCAACCTGCTCGACAACATGGACGGCCTGGCGGCGTCGCTCGCCACGATCGCGTGCGCCTTCTTCGCCGTCGACGCGCTCGCCGTGCACCGCAGCGACACGATCGCGGTCGCGTCGCTCGCGACCTGCTTCGCCTGCCTCGGTTTCCTGCCCTACAACCTGCGCATGCGCCGCTCGGCCGCCGTCTTCATGGGCGACAGCGGCAGCCAGGTGCTCGGCTTCGCCGTCGGCGCGCTCGGGCTCGGGTCGAGCTGGACCGCGGCCGGCTCCGGGGCGGCGACGCTCCTGCTTCCGGTGCTCGTGCTCGCGGTGCCGATCCTCGACACGACGCTCGTCACCGTGGTCCGGCTGCTCGAAGGGCGGCCGGTGACGCAGGGCGGCCGCGACCACACCTCGCACCGGCTCGTCTACCAGGGGCTCTCCGACAAGCGCGCGGTCGTGCTGCTCACGATCGTCTCGGTGGCGCTCGGCGCGACGAGCCTCGCCTACACCGTCCTCGACGACACGCTCCTGACGCTCGCCGGCGTGCTCGTCACCTTCGCCTTCCTCGTCCAGTTCGCCAGCTATCTCGCGGACGTGAACCGCACCCCGGAGCCGAGCTCCGCGAGCGGGCTCCTCGGGACGCTGATCGTGCACCGGCGCCGCTTCGTGGAGGTGCTGGTCGACTTCGCGCTGATCACCGCCTCTTTCACGATCGCATTCATGATCCGCGTACGCGGCCCGCAGTTCGGGAACTTCGATCACACCTTCGCGCTGACGCTGCCGGCGCTGCTCGTCGCCCGCTACGTCGCGTTCATCCTGCTCGGGCTCTACCGCGGGGTCTGGCGCTACGCGGGCGCCGCGGACGCGGTGCGGGTCACCAGCGCGATGGTGCTGTCCGAGGGCGCGGCGTTCCTCTTCATCTGGGGAACGGTGGGCTGGCACCTGTTCCCCCGCGGAACGTTCCTGATCGACGTCCTTCTCTGCACCTTCCTGGTCGGCGCGAGCCGCTTCTCGGAGCGCGGCGCGACCCGGCTGATCGCGACGTTCGTCGGGCGCGACTCGCGTCATCGCGTCCTGATCGTGGGCGCGGGTCGCAGCGGACGGAGCCTGCTGCGCGAGCTGCGCGAGACCCCGGGCGAGCAGGTCGTCGCGTTCGTCGACGACGACCCGGAGCTGCTCCGCCGCCGCATCCAGGGGATCCCCGTCGCGGCGAGCCTCGACGCGATCGGGTGGGCGCTCGGCCGCTACGCGCCGGACGCCGTGCTCGTGACGATCCCCGACGCTCCGCGCGAGCGCCTCGACGGCGTCGTCGAGGCGTGCTCACGCGCCCAGGTCGCGTGTAGGTTCGTCCGCCGCGAGATCGACATCGATCCCGCCGTGGCCCTCGGCGCCGCCCTCGAGTGAACGCCCTCTCGTCGACCGGCAACGCGGAGACGACGGCCGCGCGTCCCGCGCAGCGCCTGTCGGCCGCGCTGCCGCTCGTCAGCGTCTACGCGACGCTCTGCCTCGTCTACGCAGTCGAAGCATGGTCGAGGCCGACGCCGTGGCTCTTCACGGACGAGCTCGAACTCACGCAGCTGTCGCGAGCGATCGCGGCGACGGGACATGCGGCGAGACGCGGCGAAGCGCACTCGCCCGACTCGATCTACACCGTCCTGACCGCACCATTCTGGCTGCTGCACGGCGTCGCGGCGCCCTACGCGGCGATCAAGTACGTGCAGGTGTTCGCGATGGCGTCGGTCATCTTCCCGACCTACCTGCTCGCGCGCCTCGTCGTGCGCCGGCGCGCGGCCCTCTTCGCCGCCGCCGGGGCCGCCGCGATCCCGTCGCTCGCGTACTCGTCGTATCTCGTCGAGGAGACGCTCTCCTACCCGTACGCGGCGTGGTGCTGCTACTTCGCCGCGAAAGCGTGCCTCGACTGGCACCGGGGACGCCGTCCGTCACGGTGGGCGGTCGCGGCGGTCGTCGCGGCGCTGCTCGCGCCGACCGTCAAGGGCGAACTGCTCGTCGTCCCCCTCCTGCTCTTCCTCGCTGCAGTCTTCTGGGCGTGGTCGAGCGAGCGAGTGCGCAGCCGGCGCAGGGTGTGGTCGCCGGGAGACCACCTCGGGCTCGCGCTCCTCGTGCTCGGCGCGGTCTTCGTCGTCAGCGCCGTCGCGAGCAAACACTCGAGCGAGTGGTACACGACGACGACGTTCTACAAGCACCGGGTCCTCGTCACCGGCGGGTGGGCGGCGGCCGCGCTGGCGATCGGAACGGGCGTCCTGCCGCTGCTCGCCACGCTCGCTGCGCTCGTGCCGACCCGCGAGAACCGGGACGACCGCGGCCTGCGGGCGTTCCGCGCGGTGACGCTCGCCGCGTTGATCGCGTTCGGGACGTACACGTCGATGAAGGCGGCGTACCTCTCGACCGTCTTCGCCACGCGGGTGGAGGAGCGGAATCTGATCTACGTCGCGCCGCTGCTCTTCGTCGGGACGGCGGTCGTGCTCGAGCGCAGGCGCATCCACCCGCTCGCACTCGCGGCGAGTACGCTGTTCACGCTCTATCTCGTCGCATACGCGGGCTACCACATGGTCGGCTCGCCCTACGAGATGGGCCTGCAGCTGTATTCCGACTCGCTCGGGCTCGGGATCCTCCAGGCGGCGAACCGCTACCTCTACCTCAGCATCGGCGAGGCGCGCGTCCTCCTGCTCGTCGTGGTCGCGCTCGCGGTCGCCGTCGTCGTCGTCTGCCGGTCTCGCGGCAGCGCGGCGCGGGTCGTCGCGGCCGTGGCCGCGGTCGCGGTCGTCTGCTGGAACCTCGCCGGGGAGCTGGGCGCGGCCGCCGGCAGCGTGTCGATCGGGCGGACGCAGGCAACGACGCTCGGCAGTCCGTACGACTGGGTCGACGCGAGAACCGGCGGGGCGCCGACGGTCTACCTCGGATCCGGCGAGGTCGACCAGACGGCGGAGTGGCTGCTCGAATTCTGGAATCGGTCGATCACGCGCGTGAGCAGCCTCGACGGCAGCGTCGACGGGCCCGGCCCTTCGAACGGCCCGAACGTCCTGACCGACGGAACCCTCGTCTGGGACGACGCGCCCGGCGCCTACGACTTCGCGGTCGAGGATCGACCGTGCATCCAGCTCTCCGGAGCGACCGTGGCGTCGCACCGCTACCGCGCGGGCGGGCGCGAGCAGACCTGGTCGCTCGTCCGGCTCGACCACCCGACCCGGCTCGTCGCGATGTGTGACGGGCTCTACCCGGACGGCTGGAGCGGCCCGTCCGACAGCCGCTATCTCCGCTTCGCGGGCGGTCGCGGCCACTGGCTGAGAATCGAGGTCTCCCGCAAGGCGTGGTCGGGCCCGAGCGACCCGAGCCCGGTGCACATCCTCCTCTCACGGCTGGCGGTCGTCGACGCATACCCGACCGCCGGCACGCTGCTGCAGCAACAGGACGGCAGCGTCGACGCAGGCAAGGAGTCGACGTTCTGGGTCGAGGCGCCGAGCGACCAGTTCGCCGTCAAGGTCGTCATCGACAGGAAGTTCGTACCGAGCGAGGTCGGCAACTCCAGCGACGACCGGCAACTCGGCGCCCAGATCACCTACACGCTTCTCGACCACGGCCCGCGGCCGTCGCGGCGTTAGCGCGGTTCAGCGCAGCGCGAGCAGCCGTTCCGGGTGCTTGCGCAGGAAGCGCAGCATCGCGCGCGCGTGCCAGAGCGTGTGCCGGGTGAGGAAGCGCTTGTCCACGACCGCGGCGTACTCGTGCCGCACGACGGCGGCCGGGACGTACCAGCGCTCCCAGCCCGCCTTCGCGGCGCGGTAGTTGAGGTCGATGTCCTCGCAGTACATCCGGTAGCCCGCGTCCCAGCCGCCGATCTCGTCGAGCATCGCGCGGCGCAGCAGGATGAACGCGCCGAGCATCGTGTCGGCGGGCGCCGGCTCGTCGGGGCGTTCGTCGAGGAGGTAGTGGCGGCGCTGCCAGCGGAGCGGCGGGAAGAGCAGGCGCAGCGGCGTCCGGCGGACGAGCGTCGAGCCGACCGTGGGGAAGCTGCGCCGCGACGCCTGCCAGCTCCCGTCGCTGTAGAGCATCTTCGGCCCGGCGGCGCCGCAGCGCGGGCGCGCCGCCATGAAGTCGCGGAGGACCGCCACCGCGCCGGGTTCCGGGATCGCGTCCGGGTTCGCGACCAGGACCAGCTCGTGGCGGGTGCTCGCGGCGCCGAGGTTCGCGTTCGCGGCGAAGGAGAGGACGCGCTCGTTCTCGA
Source organism: Gaiellaceae bacterium (assembly GCA_035688315.1). Classification (GTDB taxonomy): domain Bacteria; phylum Actinomycetota; class Thermoleophilia; order Gaiellales; family Gaiellaceae; genus Palsa-739. The sequence goes on from DASSND010000030.1 coordinate 26,259, forward strand.
GCAGCCGCGCGCCGTGCAGGTCGGCGGGGATGCTGTCCGGGACGGGGTTGGCGACCACGAGCAGCTCGTCCACCTGCGGCGCGAGCGCCGGCAGGGAGCCGGCCAGCTCCTCGGCGTGCCCGTGCGAGATGACGACGGCGGAGACCTTCACGCGAGCGCCTCACGGTAGACGGCGGCGGTGCGGCGGGCGGTCTCCTGCCAGCTGAAGAGGCGGGCGCGTTCGAGGCCGGCGCGCGACCACGGCTCCGGGTCGGCGAGCACGTGCGCGAGCGTCTCGGCGAAGTCGTCGCGCCCCGCGTAGGCGACGGCGTCGCCGCCGACCTCGCGCACCGCGGCGTCCGGGGTGGCGACGACGGGGGTGCCGCACGCCATCGCCTCCGCGACGGGGAGCCCGAAGCCCTCGTAGCGAGTCGGGAAGAGGAACGCGGCCGCTTCCTGGTAGAGCCGGACCAGCTCCTCGTGCGGGACGAAGCCGCGCACCTCGGCGCCGCGCGCGCGCAGCTCGGCGACGAGGCGCGCGTCGCGGGGCGGGCCGGCGACGACGAGGCGGCGCCCGACGGCGCGGGCGGCGTCGGCCGCGACGAGCGGGTCCTTGCGCGGCTCGATCGCGGACGCGAAGAGGAGGTAGTCGCCGCGCGTCCCCCCGGGCCTGAAGGCCGGGTCGTAGGCGAGCGGGGTCACGGTGACGCGCTCCGGCGGCAGGCCGTACAGCTCGAGGAGGTCGTCCTTCGTCCGCTGCGAGATCGCGAGCACGTGCCGGGCGCGGCGCGCCGAGCGCGGCACGACGCAGCGGAAGATCGCGGTCTCGCGGCGTCCCATCAGGGAGGCGTCGCGCTCGAACGAGAGGTCCTGGACGGTGAGGATCGCCGGGCACGGGAGCGCGGGCGGGAGCGCGTGCACGAAGTGGACGAGGGCGGGCCGGAGCCGGCGGAGCAGCAGCGGCACCCGCACCGCCATCCGCAGCTCCTGGACGCGGGCGGGCAGCCGGAGCGGCTCGACGCCTGCGGGCACGAGGTCGGGCCGCCGCGTGAGCGCCGCGATCCGCAGGCCCGGCGCCGCGTCGGGCAGCGCGCGCAGCAGCTCCCGCACGTACGTCTCGTCGCCGGTGCGGTTCCGCCCCAGCACGTCCGCGTCGACGACGACCAGCGGCGCGCTCACGTCCCGGGCCTCGGAGGACCGGCCGTGGCTCATCCGGACACCTCGCGGTACACGTCGAGCGTTCCTCGCGCCGTCTCGTCCCACGTGAAGGCGGCGGCGCGGGCGAGGCCGCGCCCGCGCAGCTCGTCGCGACCGGCGACGGCCTCCTCGAGCCCGGCGGCGATCGCCTCCGGGTCGAGCGGGTCGACGAGCACCGCCGCGCCGCCCGCCACCTCCTCGGTCGCGCCGCCGCGGCTCGTCACCACCGGCGTCCCGCAGGCCATCGCCTCGAGCACCGGGATCCCGAAGCCCTCGTAGAGGGACGGATAGGCGAGGCAGAGCGCGCCGCGCAGCAGCCGTGCCAGCTCCTCGTCGGAGACGCGGCCGAGCCGGCGCACGCCCGGCAGCTCGACGCCTCCCCAGCCGGCGTCGCCCGCGACCCACAGCTCGCGCCCGGCGAGCCGCGCCGCCTCCGCGAGCCGCCGCAGGTTCTTGCGCGGCTCGAGCGTCCCGACCGCGAGCACGTACTCGCCCTCGACCGCGTCGCCGTCCGGCCGGAAGACGGCCTCGACCCCGTTCGGGACGACGCGGATCCGCTCCGCCGGGACGCCGAGCAGCTCGACCAGCTCGCGCCGGGTGAACTCCGACACGGCGATCACCCGCGCCGCGCCGCGGAGCATCCGCGGCACCGCGCGCGGCACGAACAGGCGCGTCCAGCGGCCGAAGGCCTCGGGGTGCCGCCAGACCGCGAGGTCGTGGACGGTGACGACGACCGGCACGCCGGAGGAGACCGGCGCGTAGTAGGTGGGGCAGTGGAGGACGTCGAGCCCGCGGCGCGCCGCGAGCGGGCCGAGCAGGTGCGGATACCAGACCAGCTCGCGCGCGAGCACCGCGGCCCGCCCGGGCCCGGCGAACGCGATCCGCTCCACCCCGGCCTCCGGCTCCAGCCGCGCGAGCAGGTTCCGCAGGTAGCGCGCCGTCCCCGCGCGGGTCAGCGCGAGCGGCGTCGTGTCGACCCCGACCCTCACGCGGCGCCCCAGGCGCGCAGGTGCGCGCGGCCGTTCTCGAGCCACGTGAAGCGGCGCGCGTGCTCGAGGCCGCGCGCCGCCAGCTCGTCGCGCCGCTCGAGCGCCTCCCCGATCGCAGCCGCGAGGGCGTCCGCGTCCTCCGGGTCGTGCCGCACCGCCGCGTCGCCGCACGCCTCGTCGAGAGAGGGATGGGCGGAGACGACGCACGGCACGCCGCAGGCCATCGCCTCGACGACCGGCATCCCGAACCCCTCGAAGCGCGACGGATAGACGAAGACGCTCGCGCCGCGGAAGAGCGCCGGCAGCTCCGCCGGAGGCGAGTAGCCGAGCCGGATCACGCCGGGCCGGTCGAGCGTCGGCTGCTCGCCCCACCCCGCCGCGCCGACGACCGCGAGCGCCAGGTCGCCGCCGAGCCGGCGGTGCGCGGCGACGAGCGTGTCGAGGTTCTTCCGCGGCTCGAGCGTCGCGACGGTCAGCGCGTACGGCCGGCCGAGGTCGGCGCGCTCGCCCCCGGTCGCGAACTCCGGCCCGACGCCCGGATAGGCGACGTGGATCCGCTCCCGCGGCACCGCCAGCGTGTCCGCCACGTCGTCGGCCGTGAAACGGGAGTTGGCGATCACGACGTCGCAGGTGCGCGCCGCGTGGCGGGCGTTCGCGCCGTGCATCCGCTCGGTGCGCCGGTGCACCCACTGCGGGAAGTGGAGCGGCACGAGGTCGTGCACCATCGTCGAGCGGAGCCCGCCGCGCTGGGGCGGGTACATCCAGTCGGAGAAGTGGAAGACGTCGAGCGCGCCGACGAAGCGCTCCACCGGCGGCCGCCCGAGCCGGCTCCACGCGGTGCGGACGGCGTGCGCCGCGGGCAGCACCGGCAGCCGCCGCTCCGCCTCGATCCCGGCGAGCGCCGCCTCGATCTCCTCGCGGCCCCGCGCGCTCGCCGGCGCGAACGCCACCAGCTCGTGCTCGCCGGCCGCCGCCGCGGCGATCCCGGCGAGCGAACCGCGGATGTAGTTCCCGACGCCGGTGCGCCGGTGCGAGAGCGGCGCGACGTCGACGACAACCCTCACGGCGCGCTGTACCGGATCACGTCGAAATGGAGCCCGAGCACGCGCGTGTCCTGCGGGTTGCCGCCGTGCTCCGCGGGGATGCGCGCGGGCGAGATCGCGAAGGTGACGCGGCAGACGCCGTTGCGCGGGCTGAGCGGGAAGCGGAACGTCTCGCCGGAGGTGTCGAACGGGACGCGCTTCACGACGGCGGGCGTCGTCCCGCCGACCTGCAGCCGCTGCACGACGCCCTTGAAGAGCCCGGCGTCGCTGCGGACGGAGACGGTGAGGGTGCCGCCGCGGCACTGGTAGCGCGTCCAGACCGGGTGCGCGTTCGACCACTTCGTCACGTCCGGATAGATGCCGACGACCGTCTCGGTCGTGCGCGCCGGCGGCGTCACCTCGTAGAGCGTCATCCCCTTCGCGGCGTCGCGGGCGACCACGGTGCCGCGCAGCTCGGTGCCCTGGTGCACGAGCACGTAGCGCTCCGCGATCGTCCCGTCCCCCGGGGTCTGCAGGACGCCCGTGCCCGGGTCGATCGAGACGGGGAGGGAGGGCATGTCTCCCGGCAGCGGCGTGCCGAGGTCGTACACGCGCCGGACGCTGCGGTTCCAGAACTCGTTCTCCCAGACCGCGAGCGTGTTGCCGCCGCTCCAGAGGACGGCGACCCGCGCGTCGCGGCCGACGGCGTCGTCGATCCAGCTGCGATCCGCCCGGCCGATCCCCTGCGCCGCCGCGCTCGCGCCGAGGCGCGGGAACGAGTGCGTCCAGAGCTGGAGCGGCAGCCAGGTGGCGAGGAACCCGGCCGCGACGAGGGCCGGTAACACGGGCGCCCAGCGGCGCGGCAGCCAGAGGAAGGCGCCGCCGAGCCCGAGCGAGACGAGCACCGCCACGACCGGGACGCTGTTCCGTCCGGCCCACGCGTCACCGAGGAACCACCAGGGCTGGAAGCCGAGCGTGTCCGACTGCGCCGTGATGTTCAGCAGGCCGAGGAACGGGATCGTGCCGGGCAGCGCGGCCGCGACCCCGGCCGCCGCGACGGCGGCGCGCGGCGGCTTCGGCTGCCCGCGCTCGATCCAGGCGAGGAGCGCGACGAGGAAGAGCGGGGCGAGGTAGAAGAGGTTGCGCTCCTCGACCCGGTGCGAGTAGCGGGACGCGAAGATCGCCACCTCGAGCCAGAGCCACACCGAGAGCACCGCGGAGGCGGCGGAGAACGCACGCAGCCGGGCGTCCAGATGCCGCGCGTTCGCGACGAGCAGGACGAGCGCGGCGAACGGGAGCACCCACAGGTAGAGGTCCAGCTCGGCGGCGTGCAGGACGAGCCAGCGGATCACGGGCCAGGGGCGGTAGCCGCCGTTCTGGGTGACGCTGTAGTTGCCGAGCGCCGCGGCCGGCGAGCGGCCGCGCGCCAGCTCGATCCCGATCACGAGCAGACCGCCCGCGACGAGGATGCCGTAGAGCGGCGCCCACGCCTTCAGCCGCTGCGGGCGGCCGCGCTCGATCCAGGCGAGGACGAGCGGCGCGGTGGCGACCGCGGCGACGAGCGCGACCGCCTGCGCGCGCGTCTCGAAGGCGACCGCGCAGAGGACGAGCAGCACGACCTGCCGCACCGCCGTCGGCCGCTCCAGCGCGAGCACGAGCGCGTAGGCGAGCCAGAGGAAGAGCGGGTAGAAGAGGTTCTCCGTCATCACGCTGCCGGCGTACGCGAGCGACGGCAGCGCGACCGCGAGGGCGGCGGCGGCGAGCGCGGACGGCTGCTTCACGACCCGGCGCGCCAGCAGGTAGGCCGGGAAGACTGCGGACGCCGCGAGCAGCGCGTTGACGGCGCGGATCCAGCCGTAGACGTCGTGCACGGGGCCGATCGCCGCGTAGACGGGCGAGAGCAGGAGCGGGTAGAGGGGCCCGTAGCCGGCGTGGACGCCGCGGACGAGCATGCGCCCGGTCGCGGCGAAGCTCCGGGCCATGTCCGAGTAGACCAGCTCGTCGACCATGATCCACGGCGCCGGCACGCGCAGCGCGAGCGAGAGCAGCACCGCCGTCGCGACCGCGTACAGCGCGCCGAGCCAGACCCAGGCCGGCCAGGTCCGGAACGGCCACGTCCGGGCTCTGACCCCGGACGTGTCCGCGAGGGACAGGTCGCCGGCCGGGGAGACGAGGCTCGCGCGCTCCAGCTCGGGCGCGAGCGGCTCCGGGGCCAGACCCACCTCGGCGGCGGCCGCCGCGACCTCGCGCAGCACCCGCTCGCGCACGATCCCGTCGCCCGCCGCCTGCTCGAGCGCCGCCGCGTACAGCCCGGCGACGCGGTCGAGGTCGTGCTCGCGGGCGACGTACTCGCGCGCCGCCTCGCCCATCCGCGCCGCGACGCCGGGCGCAGCGAGCCGCTCGAGCGCCGCAGTCAGCGCGCCGACCTCCTCGTCGCCGCCCGGCGGCACCTTCAGCGCCACCTCGTCGGGCAGCTCGGCGAACCAGCCGACGTCGCTGACGACGAGCGGCTTCCCGAGGGAGAGCGTGCGGATCGCGCTGCCCGAGGTCTCCCCCATCGTGGGCCAGCGCAGGAGCACGCACGCGTCGCACGCCTGCATCAGCGCCCACAGCCGCGCCTCCTCGACGTACGGCTCGCGCGTCACGCCTTCGGCCAGCTCGTGCCGGATCGAGAAGCCGGGGGCCTCGGAGCCGACGAGCAGGAGCCGCGCCCCCGGGTGCGTGCGCCGCAGCTCGGCGAACGCGCGCAGGAGCTGCGGGATCCGCTTGCTCTCGTTCAGGTGCCCGAAGCAGCCGATCAGCGGCGCGCCCGCGAGCGCGGCCGGCTCGACCGCCGGCGCGGGCCAGGCGGGATGCGGGATGCGCCAGAGCGGCCCCTCGTAGCCGTGCTCGCGCGCCCGCACCTCGACGTGGTGCGAGTGCACGACCAGCCCGGTCGCGCGGTCGAGCACCGTGCCGGCGAGCGGGAACTCCGCCGGCCGCACCTCCCAGAGCGGCGGCACGCGCCCCTCGAGCACGCCCCAGCCGAGCAGGCGCCCGGGCACGCCCGCCTCCCGCTCCATCGCCGCGAGGTAGGCGTGGCCGTCCTTGCGCCCGATCGTCATCCCGGCGACGAGGTGGTGGACGACGAAGTCGTGCAGGACGACGACGCCGGGCCGCCGCACGAGCGCGTCGACGATCCAGCCGTGCGCGTCGGGATTGTTGCCGACGTGGTAGAGCGCGACGTCGGCGTCCGCGACCGGACGCGTCCGCCCCGGCCGCACCACCTCCACCTCGACGTGCCGCTCGAGCGCGGGCAGGAGGAGCGCCGAGTAGTCCGCGATCCCCGACGTGTCGGGCGGCAGCGGCGAGAAGTACGCGACCTTCATGCGACCGCCGCGAGCAGCCGGTCGATGCAAGAGTCCCACGTCACCCGCGCCGCCAGCTCGCGCCCCCGCTCCCCGTACGCCTGCGCCTCCTCGGCGTGCTCGCACAGCCACGCGAGCCCGCGCGCCACCTCGGCCGCCTCCGGCGCCACCACGAGCCCCGTCTCGCCGTCGCGCACGACGTCGAGCGGCCCGCCCGCGTCGCGCGTCGTCAGCACCGGCTTGCCGGAGAGGAACGCCTCGAAGGGAACCATCCCGAAGTCCTCGTCGACCGGCGCGTAGTACACGGCCGCGCTGCGCGCATACCAGTCGGCCACCTCCTCGTCGGAGACCCGCCCGAGGAACTCCGCCCGCCCGTCGAGGCCGCGCTCGCGCGCGAGCCGCTCCAGCCGCTCCCGCTCGGGCCCGTCGCCGGCGATCACGAGCCGCAGCGACGGCTCGGCGGCGGCCGCCTCGAGCAGCAGGTCGAGCCGCTTCTCGGGCGCGAGCCGGTTCACGGTGAAGACGAAGCCCTCGTCCGGGTCGCAGCGGTAGGGGAGCGGCGCCGGCGGATGCGGCATCACCTCCGCCTCGAGCCCCGTCGAGTCGCGCAGCCGCCGCGCGACGTTGCCGGAGGTGGCGAAGAGCTTCCGCGCCTCGCCGAGCGCCGTCCGCTCCAGCTCGAGCACCCGCCGGCGCAGCGCCCGGTCCTCCGCCGACTCCGAGAACTGCCCGTACGGGCCGCGGTCGAAGTCCCACGCCTGCCGGAACTGGTGCACGAGCCACACGACCTTGCGGGGATGGCGCACCGCGTAGGAGGGGAACTTCGTCGCGACGACCGCGTCGACCGGACGCCCGTTTGCCTCCTCGAGGTCGAGCAGCCGCCAGAGGAACGCCTGCGTCAGCACGCGCTCGCCCGGATACCACTTGAACGGCACCGTCACGAGCGTCGCCTCGTGGTCGCGGGCGCGCAGCTGCTCGACGAGGTCGTCGGCGAAGATCTCCGCCCCGCCCCGCTCGAACGGCACCTGCGGGATGCAGACCGCGATCCTCACGGCCGGTTCTCGAGCTCGTCGACGCGGCGGGCGAGGTCGTCGACGAGGCGGAGCAGCGCGTCGTTGACGATCCGCTGCTCGGCGAAGGCGGGCTCGACGTACCAGCGCATCAGCTTGCGCAGGACGCGCTTGACGAGGTGCGCGAGCCGGCCCTTCGCGCCCGGCCGCCGCTCGAGCGGCTTGTCGGCGCTGACCGGCCAGAAGCGTTCGGCGAGCCCCCGCGTCGCCGACAGGTCGCGCTCGCCGCGGTCGACGGCCGCGCGCAGCCGGGCGTACACCTCGTCGACGTCGGCCTCCTGCATGTTCGGGAAGTCTAAGAAGCCCCTGTTACGAACCGGTGAGCCTTTCGAGGGCCGCGTCGACGAGCAGGCGTACGAGCTGCTCGAAGCCGACGCGGGGCGTCCAGCCGAGCCGCTCGCGCGCCCGCGACGGGTCGCCGACGAGCCGGTGCAGCTCGGCGGCGCCGCGGACGAGCGCGGGGTCGCTCCGCACGTGGTCGCGCCAGTCGAGGCCGACGTGCGCGAACGCGACCTCGACCAGCTCGCGGACGGTGTGCAGCTCGCCGGAGGCGACGACGTAGTCGTCCGGCTCGTCCTGCCGCAGCATCAGCCACATCGCCTCGACGTAGTCGCGCGCGTAGCCCCAGTCGCGCTCGGCGTCGAGGTCGCCGAGCACGAGCTGCTCCGCCTGCCCGAGCGAGACGCGCGCCGCGCCGTCGGCGACCTTGCTCGGGACGAACTCGAGCGGCCGCCGCGGCGACTCGTGGTTGTAGAGGATCCCGCAGCTGACGTGGAGGCCGTAGCGGCGCCGGTAGGAGCCGGCGATGAAGTGGCCGTACGCCTTCGCGACCCCGTACGGCGTCACCGGCGCGAGCGGCGTCGCCTCGTCCTGCGGGCTCTCCCGGGGGTCGCCGAAGATCTCGCTCGAGGACGCCTGGTAGATGCGGATCGCGGGATCGACCTCGCGCACCGCCTCGAGCAGCGAGGTGACCCCGACCGCCGCGAACTCCGCCGTCTCGACCGGATGCTCCCACGAGCGCGGCACGAACGACGGCGAGGCGAGGTTGTAGACCTCCTGCGGCCGGTGCTCACGGAGCGCCGCCGTGAGCGCCGCGCGGTCGAGCAGGTCGGCCCGGAAGATCCGCACCCGGTCGCGCACCGCGGCGAGGTTGCCGCGCGCGTCCCCCTCGCCGCGGACGACGCCCGCCACCTCGTAGCCGCGCTCGAGCAGCAGTTCGGCGAGGTAGGAGCCGTCCTGGCCGGCGATCCCGGTGACGAGCGCGCGGCTCAGTGGAGCCCCCGCACGTACGCCCACGCCTCGCTGAGGCCGAGCGAGCGCATCGCGTAGACGACCGCGCCGTAGACGAGGACGCCTGCCGCGGCGGCCGCGATCTGCGGCAGCGCGAGCCCGAGCAGGCCGAACGCGAAGCCCGTCGCCGCGGCGACGGCGACGGCGAGCTGCACCAGGCCGCGCAGCGCGATCAGGAGCGTCTGCGGCGAGAGCATCCAGAGCAGCCCGCAGGCGATCCCGAGGGTGGCGAGCCCGATCGCGAGCGCGATCCCGGGCAGCCCGAACGCGGCGCGCAGGCCGAGCCCGAGCGGGACGCAGACGAGCAGGCCGCCGGCGGCGAGCGGCACGAGCAGGCGCTGCCTGCCGGCGACGAAGACGAGCGGGAACGCGACCGCGAACCCGACCCAGGCGAGCATCCAGAGCGAGAGGTACACGACGAGCCGGCCCAGCTCGGCGCCGACCCCTCCCGCGTAGGCGCTGCCGAGGACGACGCCCATGATCCGGCCGCCGACGAGCGCGAACACGCCGGTGGCGGCGCCGACGAGGGCGACGCTCACCCAGGCGGCGTGGACGACGTGGCGGCCGGCGGCGACCGCGTCGATCCCGCGCCGCGTGAGCGGCGCCGAGGAGATCAGGCCGAGCGAGAACGCGGTCGAGCCGACGAGGGTCGAGGCGACGAGGTAGGCGTAGGAGAAGCTCGTGACGCGGCCGACGCCGAGGTAGGCCGAGAAGCGGAGCGCGAGCAGGTAGCAGCCCTGGATCGCGAGCGGCACCGCGGCCCCCTGGACGAGACGCCACAGGCGCGGCCAGAGCTCGAGCCGCGCCGGCCAGGCGCCGCCGAGCGCGCCGCGGCGGGCGAGCGCGACGACCGGCACGGCGAACGCGCAGAGCGCGTTGGCGCCGAGGCCCCACGCGAGCGCGACGATCCCGCT
>DASSND010000022.1:0-8948 GCA_035688315.1 Gaiellaceae bacterium
CCCGCACTTCATCATCACGCGCTTCTACACGTACGCCTACTCGTTCGCGCATCTCGTCGCGTTCACGCTGGTCGCGCGCTGGCGCGAGGATCCGGGCGCGTTCACGCCGGCGTATCTGGAGTTCCTCGCGAGCGGCGGCTCGCGCTCGCCGCAGGAGCTGCTCGAGCCGCTCGGCGTCGACCTCCGCGACGAGCGCACCTGGACGGTCGCGTTCGCCGAGTTCGACCGCTGCGTCGCCGAGGCCGAAGCGGGGGTCGCGGCCCTCTAGTCTGGGTCCGCCCGTTCTCTCCGCCCCCGGCGGGCGCGTTCGCAGCCGCCGAGCTCTCGCGCCCCTCCTCTCTTTCGGACACGTCCGGTGTCTGACACCGGACGTGTCTCGTGCGGCCACGTCCGAGATGGACGATTTAGCCCGCTGTGCAGGCGTTTTGCAGCTGAGCCCTCCCGAGGCGTCGTCCGTTTCGGACACGGCCGGTGTCTGACACCAGACATCGCGTTTGGGGGGCCCGCCGCGTCCGGTGTCAGACGGCGGGGTAGCCCTCGCGACGGAGCAGCTCGCGGGCCTTCTCCGCGCTGTCGGCGCCCGCGACGAGGATCACGAGCACGCCGCCGTACTCCGGCGAGACATGGCGCAGCTCGAAGTCCTCGATGTTCAGCCGCGCCGCGCCGAGGATCTGCGTGATCCGGGCGAGCACGCCAGGCCGGTCCGGGACGCGCACGCGGATCCGGTGCAGCTGCGCCGCCTCCGTCCGGTAGGCGTAGCCGAGCATCCGGGCGCGCGCCTCGGCCGCCGACGCGATCGACGCCTCCACGGCCGCCCGGTCGCCCGCCCGCAGCTCCCGTTCCAGCCCGTCCAGCGCCTCGCGGAAGCCCGCCAGCGCCGCCCCGATCTCGTCGGCGTTCTCGAGGAAGATGTCCGCCCAGATCCCCGCGTTCGCGCCCGCGACCCGCGTCATCTCGCGCAGCGACGCGCCCGCGTGCGCGAGCGGCGCGTCGTCGGACTCGGCCGCGGCCGCGACCCGGAGCATGAGGAGGTTCGCGAGTGCGTGCGGCAGGTGGCTCGTCAGCGCGAGCAGCCGGTCGTGCGCCGCCGCGTCCGTCCGCACCGGCTGCGCGCCGAGCGCGCGGACGAACCGCTCCACCCGCGCCACCCGCTCCCCGTCCGCGCCCGGCCCCGGGGTGAGAAACCACGTCGCGCCGTCGAAGAGGTCGGCGGCGGCGTTGCGCGGCCCGCCGCTCGCGCCGCCCGCGACCGGGTGGCCCGGGACGAAGCGAGGGTCGTCGACCCCGGCGAGCGCCCGCTTCGTCGAGGCGACGTCCGTCACCGTCGCGTCGGGGCCGGCCGCCGCGAGCGCCTCGCGGACCGCCTCCGCCGCCGCGCCCGCCGGAACCGCGACGACGACCAGCTCGGCGTCCCCGACCGCCTCGGCGAGCGAGGCCGCCCGCCGGAGCCGCCCGATCCCGGCCGCCTCCGCAAGCGTCGCCTCGTCGCGGTCGAAGCCGGAGCACGCGACCCCCGCGCGCCGCGCCGCGAGCGCGACCGACGTCCCCACCAGCCCCGTGCCCACCACGGCGAGCCGCGCGATCCCTGGATCCGGAGCCGCCGGGAACGCGCCCTCGCGGCGGCCGGGCCGCTCCGCCGCCACCTCCTGCTTGAGCACGTCGAGGATCGCGGAGAAGAGCGCGGCGACGCCGCGCTCCGAGAGCGGGCCGCGGTTCGCGGCCGTCAGCTCGCGCAGCAGCTCCGCCTCCCGCTCGGCGTCGATCCAGCGCTCGCCGGCCTCCTCCTTGCGCGACCGCACCTGCGCCACCAGCTCGAGCCGCCGGTTCAGCAGCTCGAGCAGGCGCCGGTCGAGCGTCGAGATCTCGCCGCGCAGATCGCCGAGATTCCCGCTCACGCCAGCCGCTCCCCGGCTTCGACCGCCACCGCGAGCCTGTTCCCCGGCGGGGCCAGCGGGCACACCCAGCGCGGGTCGTACGCGCACGACGGGTGGTAGGAGAAGTTGAAGTCGAGCACGAGCCGCGCGCCGTCGGCGCCGAGGTCGGCGCCCTTGACCGTGTCCAGCAGGTAGCGGCCGCCGCCGTAGCTCTCGCGCCCGCTCGTCGCGTCCCGGAACGGCAGGAAGAGGCCCCCGCCGTACGCGTCGAGCCAGTGGACGTCGAGGACGAGCGGCTCGCCGTGCAGCTCGAAGCGCGCACGTGCGACGCGGCGGAAGCGGATCGCGCCGGCCCCGCTCGTCTCGAGCGGGGCCGCCTCCGCCTCGGCGTCCTCCAGCTCGGCGAGCACGCGCGCCGACGGGTCGTAGTCCCAGTAGCGGAGCGCCGCGTGTCCGGGACGCGGCGACTGCGGATGGGCGCGGAACAGCTCGTCGCGCGTTTCCCGCCAGCGCCGCCACGCCGTCGCCGGGTCGTCCGCGGCGCGCACCTCGGCGTACAGCGCGCCGACGCGCCGCTTCCAGTCGAGCAGGTCGAGTGTCGTGGCGGCGTCCATCTACGTCGGGGTCGCGGCCGTCTCGAGACGCTGCGGGCGCGCCGCGGGCGCGGGCAGGCGCACGCAGCCGAGCACGCCGAGCGCCGGCGCCACCGCGCACGCGACGAGCGCCGCCCGCAGGTCGACCGCGTCGGCCACGGCGCCGAGCACGACCGCGGCGAGGCCGCCGATGCCCATCGCGAGGCCGACCGAGAGGCCGGACGCCATCCCGACGTGACGCGGCAGGTAGAGCTGGCTCAGCACCATCGTCACGCCGAACGAGCCGACGGTGCAGACGCCGACGAGCAGCAGGCCGAGCGCGGCGAGCGCGCCGTCCGCGTAGACGAAGAGGAGGATCGCCGGCGCGATCGCCGCCTGCGTCACGGTCAGCGTCCGCCGCAGCCCGATCCGGTCGGCGACCGCTCCGAGCAGCAGCGTCCCGACCGCGCCGGCGAGCAGCATCGCGAAGAGCAGCCGGTTCGCCTCCGCCGTCGAGTGGCCGTGCGCGACCTCCCAGAGCGGCACGAAGGCGAGCAGCGTGAACCAGGAGACGCTGCGCAGGGCGATCACCGAGCCGAGCACCGCCATCGCTGCGCGGTCGTCCCGCCCCTCCTCGCCGCCGTCCGCGACGTGCCGGTGCAGTCGTTCGATCCGCGGCATCTCCCGGGCGAGCCAGGCGCCGACGAGGAGGACGGGAGCCATCGCGGCGATCCCGCCCGCGAGCCCGAGCCAGACGACCAGCTCGCCGGTGGCGAACGCGCCGAGCGCATAGCCGGTGTTGCCGCCGATGTTGAAGTAGCTCATCCCGCTCGCCCGTCTGCGGCCGCTCGCGTACGCGGCGAACTTCGCGCCCTCGGGGTGGAACGCGGCGACGCCGAGGCCGCCGACGAGCACGAGCAGGAGCGTCAGCGGATAGAGCGGCGAGACGGCCGCGCAGGCGACGCCGACCCCGGCGAGCGCGACGCCGCCCGGGATCAGCCAGAGCGCGCCCCGGCGATCCGACCAGAGCCCGAAGAGCGGCTGCACGAGCGAGGAGGAGATCGTCGCCGCGAGCAGCAGCAGCGCCGCGAGCGCGTACGAGAGGTCGAAGCGGTCGGTGAGGAAGGGGATCAGCGCGGGGACGCTCCCGGACGCGAAGTCGGCGGCGAGGTGGCCGCCCGAGAGCGTGGCCATCGCGCGCCGGTCGATCCCTTCGCGTGCCTCCATGCGGGCGACGCTAGCAGCGGCGGGAGGCCGCGCGCGGCGACTTGCGTAATATGCACTCCTTCGCGTAATATGCGGAGATGTTCGCGACGGCGATCCTCGGCGCGTCCGGCTATTCCGGCCAGGAGGTGCTCGACCGCGTGCTCCGGCACCCGCAGCTGGAGGCGGCGGCGCTCGGCTCGGACTCGCTCGCGGGCGAGTCGGCCGCCGCGCTCGACGTCCGGCTGAACGGCTCGCTGCCGCGCTTCGTCTCCAACGCGGAGGCGCTCGCCGCCGGGGCCGACCTCGTCTTTCTCTGTGTCGGCAACGAGCGCGCCGCCGCCGTCGAGCCCCCGGACGGCGCGGTCGTCGTCGACCTGGCCGGCGTGCACCGCCTGACCGATCCGGAGACCGCCGCCCGCTACTACGGCGTCGCCCCCGGCGCGTGGAGCTACGGGCTCCCGGAAGTCCAGCCGGCCGACGGCCCGCTGATCGCGAACCCCGGCTGCTACGCGACCGCCGCGCTGCTCGCGCTCGCGCCGCTCGCCGGCTCCGTCGACCCGGCGAGCGTCGTCGTGGACGGCAAGTCGGGCGTCTCGGGCGCCGGCCGCGAGCTGAAGGCGTCGTCGCACGCGGGCTTCGTGCTCGAGAACGTCTCGCCTTACCGCGTCGGCAGCCACCAGCACGCGCCGGAGATCGCGCAGGCGCTCGGCTTCCCGGTCTGCTTCGTCCCGCACCTGCTGCCGGTGCGCCGCGGGCTGATCTGCACCTGCTACGCGACCGTCGACGGCGACGCGCGCGCGCTGCTCGAGGACGCCTACGCGGGCAGCGACGTCGTGCGCGTCCTGCCGGAGGGCGTCGCGCCCGAGCTGGCGCGCGTCCAGCACACCGACCGCGCCGAGCTCGGCGTCTTCGCCGACGAGACGAGCGGCCGGACGGTCGTCGTCTGCGCGCTCGACAACCTCGGCAAGGGCGCCGCCGGCCAGGCGCTCCAGAACGCGAACCTCGCGCTCGGCCTCGACGAGACCGCCGGGCTGCGCCTCGACGGAGTTCTCGTATGAGCGTAGGCTCGACGGAGCGGAGCCGCCGGCTTTGCCGGCGGTGGAGCGGGAAATGAGCGTTACGGCCGCCAAGGGCTTCGTCGCCGCGGGCGTCCACGCGGGCCTGCGCAAGAACGACAAGCGCGACCTCGCGCTCGTGCGCTCGCTCGTGCCCGCGACCGGGGCGGGGATGTTCACCGCGAACCGCGTGCAGGCGGCGCCGGTCACGGTCTGCCGCGAGCATCTCGAGCTGGCGCAGCCGCAGGCGATCGTCGCCAACTCGGGGATCGCGAACGCGGCGACCGGCGAGCAGGGCGTGATCGCGGCGCGGACGACCGCCGCCGAGGCGGCCTGGCTGCTCGGGCTCGAGACCGAGCAGGTGCTCGTCCTCTCCACCGGCGTGATCGGGAAGCCGCTGCCGCTCGACCGGGTGCTCCGCGGCGTCCGCGGCGCGGCGCTGCAGCTCTCGCGGGCCGGAGGCTCGGCGGCGGCCGAGGCGATCATGACCACCGACACCGTCGAGAAGGAGTCGGTCGCGCGCGGGGACGGCTTCGTCGTCGGCGGCATGGCGAAGGGCTCGGGGATGATCCATCCGAACCTCGCGACGATGCTCGCGGTCGTCACCACCGACTACCCGCTCGACCCCGGCGAGGCGATCGCCTTCCTGCGCCCGGCGGTCGAGGCGAGCTTCAACGCGATCTCGGTCGACGGCGAGTGCTCGACGAACGACACCGTCCTTCTGCTCGCGAACGGCGCGAGCGGGATCGAGCGGACGCCGGCGAGCGACGAGCAGTTCGCGTTCTGCCTGCGCCGGGTCTGCGGCGAGCTGGCGAAGCAGATCGTCGCCGACGGCGAGGGCGCCACCGTGCTCGCCGAGATCGCGGTGCGCGGCGCCGCGAGCGAGGACGAGGCGCGCGCGATCGCCGAGCGCGTCGCCACCTCGCCGCTCGTCAAGACCGCGCTGCACGGCCACGACGCGAACTGGGGCCGCATCGCCGCGGCCGCCGGCTCCGCGCGCGTCGCCGGCGGCTACGCCCAGCTCGACCCGGAGCGGCTGACGATCGTGATCGACGAGGTGCCGGTGTTCGTGTCGGGCCGGCCGACCGGCGACGAGCCGGTGCTCGCGAACGGCCACTGCGCGATCCAGCTCGACCTCGCGCTCGGCGACGGCGCCGCGCAGTACCTGACCACCGATCTCTCGTACGACTACGTGCGCATCAACGCGGAGTACCGCTCGTGAGCCTGCTCGTGCTCAAGGTCGGCGGCGCCTCGACCGAGGGCGTCGCGGAGGCGGTCGCGCGGCTGCGCGCGGAGGGACACGGCGTCGTCGTCGTCCACGGCGCCGGGCCGCAGATCAGCGAGGAGATGGCGCGGCGCGGGCTCGAGGTGCGCTTCGTCGCCGGCCGCCGCGTCACCACCCCGGAGGCGCTCGAGGTCGTGCGCGAGAGCCTCGCCGCCGTGAACGCCGCGGTCTGCGCCGCGATCGGCCCCGACGCGTCGGGGCTCGCCGGCGACGAGATCGGGCTGCTCGCGGAGCCCGTCCCGGAGCTGGGCCTGGTCGGGACGGCGCTGCCGTCGGCGCCGGCCGCGGTCGGGGACGCGCTCGCGGCCGGGCTCGTTCCCGTGGTCACGCCGCTCGCGACTGCTGCCGCAGGCAGCGGCGGCGGCGGCCCGCTGAACGTGAACGCCGACGAGGCGGCGGCGGCGCTCGCGGTCGGGCTCGGCGCGGCGAAGCTCCTCTTCCTGACCGACGTCCCGGGCGTCTTCCACGACGGCTGGCTCGTCCGCGCGATCCGGGCGGGACGGGCCGAGCAGCTCGTCGACGCGGGCGTCTTCGACGGCGGCATCGTCCCGAAGCTGCTCGCCGCCGCGCGCGCCGCGAAGCACGGGCTCGCGACCGAGATCGGCCTGACCGAGGTGGTCGCGTGAGCGCCGTCGAGCAGAGCGCCCTCCTGCCCGTCTACCCCGCGCCGCCGGTGACGTTCGTCTCGGGCGACGGCGTCCGCCTCGTGGACGACGCGGGCCGCAGCTATCTCGACTTCGGCGCCGGCATCGCGGTCGTCTCGCTCGGGCACCGCCATCCCGGGCCGCTCGCCGCCGCGCACGCGCAGCTCGACCGGCTCTGGCACGCGTCCAACCTCTTCGCGACCGAGCCCGCGGCCGAGCTGGCGCGGGCCCTGTCGGAGCGCTTCGGCGGCGCCCAGGCGTTCTTCTGCAACTCGGGCGCGGAGGCGAACGAGGCCGCGCTCAAGTACGCGCGCAAGGCGACCGGCAAGCCGGGCGCGATCGCGCTCGAGGGCGGCTTCCACGGACGGACGACCGGCGCGCTCGCAGCCACCGGCCAGCCCGGGAAGCGGGCCGCGTTCGAGCCGCTCCTGCCCGGCCCGCGCTTCGTGCCGCCGAACGACGTGCGCGCGCTCGCGGAGGCCGCGGGCGACGACGTCGGCCTCGTCCTGCTCGAGCCGGTGCTCGGCGAGGGCGGCGTGATCCCGCTCGAGCCGGAGTTCGTCGCCGCCGCGGCCGGGCTCGCGGACGAGCTGGGCGCGCTTCTCTGCTTCGACGAGGTGCAGACCGGGATCGGCCGCACCGGCAGCTTCTTCGCGTGGGAGCGGCTCGGCGTGAAGCCGGCGCTGGTCACGCTCGCCAAGGCGCTCGCGAACGGGCTCCCGATCGGCTGCCTGCTCGTCGCCGACGAGGCGGCCGGCGCGTTCTCGCCCGGCGACCACGGCTCCACCTTCGGCGGCAACCCGGTCGCCTGCGCCGCCGCGAACGCCGTCCTCGAGGCGATCGACGAGACGCTGCTCGCGTCGGTGCGGGAGCAGGGCGCCCGGCTCCTCGACGGGCTGCGCGGCCTCCCGCACGTCGTCGAGGCGCGCGGCGCCGGCTTGCTCGTCGGCGCGCAGCTCGACGTCCCGGCGCAGCAGGTGGTGCGGGCCGCGCTCGACGCGGGGCTCGTCTGCCTCACCTCGGGCGCCGACGTGCTCCGGCTCGCCCCGCCGCTCGTCGTCACGGCCGCCGAGGTCGACGCCGCCCTCGAGATCCTGACGGAGGCCCTCCATGCACAGGCATGAACGCCACGCCGCGATCCAGCGGCTGATCCGCGAGCAGCCGATCTCGACGCAGAGCGAGCTGGCCGAGGCGCTCGCCGCGCAGGGCTACGACGTCGTCCAGACGACGGTCTCGCGCGACATCCACGAGCTGGGCCTGACGAAGAAGCGGGACGCGAGCGGGCGGCTCGTCTACGTGTTCGCCGAGGACACGCCGGGTTTCGACGAGGACGTCTCCGACGCGCTGCAGCGCTGGGCGCTGAACGTCGAGCCGAGCGGCAACCTCGTCGTCGTCACCACGCCCTACGGCTACGCGTCCGCGCTCGCCCAGGCGATCGACGTCGCCCACCACCGGCACATCGCCGGCACGATCGCGGGCGAGAACACCGTCCTGCTCGTCGCGCGGGAGCCGTACACCGGCGCCGACCTCGCGCGCGACATCGAGGCGCAGCGGAGGGCCGCGTGAGCGTGCTGCAGAACGAGAGCGGCGCGATCCTCGGCTCGCTGCCGGTGGGCGAGCGGGTCGGGATCGCGTTCTCCGGCGGGCTCGACACGTGCTGCGCGATCGCGTGGATGCGCGAGAACGGCGCCGTCCCGTACGCGTTCACCGCCGACCTCGGCCAGTACGACGAGCCCGACATCGAGGCCGTCCCCGAACGCGCGAAGCGCTACGGCGCCGAGGAGGCGGTGCTCGTCGACTGCAAGGAGGCGCTCGCGCGGGAAGGGCTCGCGGCGCTCCAGTGCGGCGCGTTCCACATCCAGACCGCCGGCAAGCGCTACTTCAACACGACCCCGCTCGGGCGCGCGGTCACCGGCACGCTGCTCGTGCGCGCGATGGCCGAGCACGGCGTCGAGATCTGGGGCGACGGCTCCACCTACAAGGGCAACGACATCGAGCGCTTCTACCGCTACGGCCTGCTCGCGAACGAGCGCCTGCGGATCTACAAGCCGTGGCTCGACGAGCGGTTCGTCGCCGAGCTGGGCGGCCGCGCCGAGATGAGCGCCTACCTCGAGGAGCGCGGCCTGCCGCACGGCTCCTCCGCCGAGAAGGCGTACTCGACCGACGCGAACCTGCTCGGCGCGACCCACGAGGCGAAGGACCTCGAGTTCCTGTCGACGAGCATGAAGATCGTCGAGCCGATCATGGGCGTCGCGCACTGGGGCGGCGTCGAGATCGAGCCTGAGGTCGTGACGATCCGCTTCGAGCACGGG
>DASSND010000063.1:0-7748 GCA_035688315.1 Gaiellaceae bacterium
CGTCGACCCGGGTGATCTCGAGGAAGGCTCCGAGCTTGCCCATTACGCGACCCGCTCCCGGACGCCCTGCTCCGCGGCGGCCTCCTCCTCGGCCAGCTCGGCCAGCGCCCGCTTGTAGTCGTGCGGCATGACCTTCTTGAAGCGCGGCAGGTGCCCGTCCCAGTCGCGCAGGATGCGGGCCGCCACGGGCGACTGCGTGCGCAGGTGGTGCTCCTCGATCAGCCCGTGCAGCTCGATCGCGTCGGCCTCCGTGATCTCGTCGAACCCGACGAGGCCCATGTTGCAGCGCGACTCGAAGTCGCCCTCGCGATCGAGCACGTAGGCGACGCCGCCGCTCATGCCGGCCGCGAAGTTGCGCCCGGTCGGCCCGAGGATCACCGCGCGGCCGCCGGTCATGTACTCGCAGCCGTGGTCGCCGACGCCCTCGACGACCGCGCTCGCGCCCGAGTTGCGGACCGCGAAGCGCTCGCCCGCCAGGCCGCGGAAGAACGCCCGGCCGGCGGTCGCGCCGTAGAGCACGGTGTTGCCGATCAGCACGTTCTCCTCGGCCACGAAGGCGGCCTCGTCGGGCGGCCGGACGGCGAGCACGCCGCCGCTCAGCCCCTTGCCCGTGTAGTCGTTGGCGTCGCCGATCAGCGTCAGCTCCACGCCCGGCGCCAGCCAGGCGCCGAACGACTGCCCGGCCGAGCCGCGCAGCGTCACCGCGATCGTCCCGGCGGGGAGCCCCGCCGCGCCGAAGCGGGTCGTCACCGCGTGCGAGAGCAGCCCGCCGACGGTGCGGTTCACGTTCGCGACCGGCAGCTCGACCGCGACGGGCTCGCCCCGCTCGAGCGCGGGGCGCGCCGCCGCGATCAGCTCGTGGTCGAGCGCGTCGTCGAGCGCGGGCGGCTGCGCCTCGGTGCGCCGCCGCGGCCCGTCCCCGGCGGGCGCGTGCAGGATCCGCGAGAGGTCGATCCCGCGCTCGCGCCAGTCGCCGACCGCCTCGTCGGCGTCGAGCAGGTCGACCCGTCCGACCAGCTCCTCGAAGCGGCGGATGCCGAGACGGGCCATCAGCCGGCGCACCTCCTCGGCGACGAAGAAGAAGAAGTTGACGACGTGCTCGGGCTGGCCGCGGAAGCGGCGCCGCAGCTCGGGGTCCTGCGTCGCGATCCCGACCGGGCACGTGTTCAGGTGGCAGGCGCGCATCATCACGCAGCCGCTCGCGACGAGCGGCGCGGTCGCGAAGCCCATCTCGTCGGCGCCGAGCAGCGCGGCGACGACGACGTCGCGGCCCGTCTTCAGCTGGCCGTCGGTCTGCACCCAGATCCGCGAGCGCAGGCCGTTCCGGACGAGCGTCTGCTGCGTCTCGGCGAGCCCGATCTCCCAGGGGATGCCCGCGTGGAGGATCGAGGAGAGCGGCGCCGCGCCCGTGCCGCCTTCGTGGCCGGAGACGAGCACGTGGTCGGCACCCGCCTTCGCGACGCCCGCCGCCACGGTGCCGACGCCGACCTCGGCGACGAGCTTCACCGAGATCCGCGCGCGCGGGTTCGCGCAGCGCAGGTCGTAGATCAGCTGCTTCAGGTCCTCGATCGAGTAGATGTCGTGGTGCGGCGGCGGCGAGATCAGGCCGACCCCCGGGGTCGTCAGGCGCACCGAGGCGATGTAGCGGTCGACCTTGTGGCCGGGGAGCTGCCCGCCCTCGCCGGGCTTCGCGCCCTGCGCCATCTTGATCTGCAGCTCGTCCGCGTTCGCGAGGTAGTGGGCGTTCACGCCGAAGCGGCCGGAGGCGACCTGCTTGATCGCGGAGCGGCGGTCGTCGCCGAAGCGCACCGGGTCCTCGCCGCCCTCGCCCGTGTTCGAGCGCCCGCCGAGCCGGTTCATCGCGCGCGCGAGCGTCTCGTGCGCCTCGCGCGAGATCGAGCCGAGCGACATCGCGCCGGTCGAGAAGCGCCTGACGATCTCCGCCGCCGGCTCGACCTCGTCGAGCGGCACGCCCTGCTCGGGGAAGCGGATGCGCAGCAGCCCGCGCAGGTTGCCGCGCCGCGCCGCGTCCTCGTTCGCCGTCTCGGCGTACTGCTCGTACGTCTCGAAGGAGCCGGAGCGGACGGCGTGCTGGAGCCGCGAGATCGTCTCGGGGTTCCACATGTGCGCCTCGCCGTCGCGCCGCCAGGCGTAGAGGCCGAGCACGGGCAGCAGCTCGTCGCCGCTGCCGGGGAAGGCGCGCGCGTGGCGGGCGGCGGCGTGCTCGCCCAGCTCGGCGAGCCCGACGCCGCCGATCCGCGACGCCGTGCCGGTGAAGTGGCGCTCGACGAGCTCGGGCGCGAGCCCGACCGCCTCGAACTGCTGCGCGCCGGTGTACGACGCGAGCGTCGAGATGCCCATCTTCGACATCGTCTTGCGCAGCCCCTTCGCGATCCCCTTCACCGCGCGCGCCTGCGCCGTCTCGGCGTCGAGCCCGTGGCCGAGGGTCGCGACGGTCTCGAGCATCAGGTACGGGTTGACCGCCGCGGCGCCGTAGCCGATCAGGACGGCGATCGAGTGGACGCTGCGCGGCTCGCCCGACTCGACGACGATCCCCGCCTGCAGGCGCGTGCCGCGCCGGACGAGATGGTGGTGGACGGCCGCGGTCGCGAGCAGCGACGGGAGCGGGATCCGCTCGAGCCCGGCGGCGCGGTCGCTCAGGATCAGGATGTTCGCGCCCGCGGCGAGGGCGGCGTCCGCCTCGGCCTGGATCCGTTCGAGCGCCGGCTCGAGCCCCGCGCCGCCCTCCTCGGCGGGCCAGGTCGTGTCCACCGTCCACGCGCGGAAGATCTCGTGGCGGACGCCCCGGAGCTGCTCCAGCTCCTCGTCGCGCAGCACCGGGTTGTCGATCACGAGCTGGCGCGCGTGCTCGGGCGACTCGGCGAGCAGGTTGCGCTCGGAGCCGACGCTCGCCTGCACGCTCATCACGATCGCCTCGCGGATCGGGTCGATCGGCGGGTTCGTCACCTGCGCGAAGAGCTGCTTGAAGTACGAGTAGAGGAGCGGCTTGCGCTCGGAGAGCGCGGCGAGCGGCGTGTCGTTGCCCATCGAGCCGACCGGCTCCTCGGCGTTCGCGGCGAGCGGCGCGAGGATCGCCTTCATGTCCTCCTGCGCGTAGCCGAAGAGGAGCTGGCGCGTGCGCAGCGGCGCCTCGGGCGGCTCCGGCGCGTCGGCGGGCGGCAGCTCGGCGAGCCGCAGCGTCTCGTCGCGCACCCACTCGGCGTACGGCGCCCGTCCGGCGACCTGCGCCTTCAACTCCTCGTCGGGGACGATGCGGCCCTGCTCGAGGTCGACGAGGAAGAGCTTCCCGGGTTGCAGGCGGCCCTTGCGGACGACGTTCCCGGGCTCCTCGGGCAGCGCGCCCGCCTCGGAGGCGAGCACGACCCAGCCGTCGGCGGTCTCGTGCCAGCGGCCCGGGCGCAGCCCGTTCCGGTCGAGCGTCGCGCCGACGACGCGGCCGTCGCAGAACGCGAGCGCGGCCGGCCCGTCCCACGGCTCGATCAGCAGCCGGTGGAAGTCGTAGAAGCCGCGCAGCTCCTCGGGCAGGTCGTCGCGGCTCTCGTAGGCCTCCGGCACCATCATCATCAGCGCGTGCGGGAGCGAGCGGCCGGCGAGCACCAGCAGCTCGAGCACGTTGTCGAGCGCCGCCGTGTCGGAGCCGCCCTCGCGGATCGTCGGCAGCACCTTCGGCAGGTCGTCGCCGAACAGCTCCGAGGCGAGCTGCGACTCGCGCGCCCGCATCCAGTTCGCGTTCCCGCGCAGCGTGTTGATCTCGCCGTTGTGGGCGACGAGCCGGTACGGGTGCGCCAGCTCCCAGCTCGGGAACGTGTTCGTCGAGTAGCGGGAGTGGACGAGCGCGACCGCGCTCGCGATGCGCGGGTCGGCGAGGTCGAGGTAGAAGCGCTCGAGCTGCGGCGCGGTCAGCATCCCCTTGTAGACGACGGTGCGCGAGGAGAGGCTCGGCACGACGAGGTCGGGCGCCGCCTTCTCGACGAGGCGCCGGATCACGTACAGCTTGCGCTCGAGCGCGTCGCCGCGCAGGTCGGAGGCGATCACGGCCTGGCGGATCCGCGGCATCGCCGCGACCGCGGCCGCCGCGGGCACCGAGGCGTCGACCGGCACGTCGCGCCAGGCGACGACGCGCTGGCCCTCCGCCGCCGCGACCCGCTCGACCAGCTCCTCGCCCTCGTCGCGGAGGAAGAACATGCCGAGCCCGTACGCGCCGGGCGGCGGCAGCGTCTCGCCCAGCTCGGCGCGCAGCAGCGCGTCCGGCACCTGCAGCAGGATCCCGGCGCCGTCGCCCAGCTCGGCGTCGGCGCCCGAGGCGCCGCGGTGCTCGAGGTTCGCGAGCGCCGTGAGCGCGCGCCGCACCGTCTCGTTGACCGCCGCCCCGTCGAGCCGCGCGACGAACGCGATCCCGCACGCGTCGTGCTCGTACGACGGGTCGTACAGGCCGGTGCGGGATGGGTTGTCGACGCGACTCAACGGGAGCGGCTCCTCCGGGGAGAGGGACTTGGGGGGGTTCCGCCTATGGCGGCTAGTCGGCGGTGGCGGGTGAGAGCCGACTAGCGCAGACGAATGCGCGCGACGAACGCGGAAAACGGCTTCGGCGAGGCGTTCGCGCTGCGCAGCATCACCCTCCACCGTGAACGGCTCGGCCGCATCCGTCAACCTGCTTGTCCGGTTATCGCGATCTCCGTCTGCGCGAGCGAGACGAGGCGCGGGTTCGGCTGCAGGTGGAACTCCGGGTAGGCGAGCGCGCCGTGCTCGGCGACGTCGAGGCCCGCCTGCTCGGCCTCCTCGTGGACGCGGATCCCCCAGAGCCTGTGCATCGCCCAGAGCAGCGAGAAGGAGGCCCCGAACGTCCAGACGCCGACGACCGCGATCCCGAGCGCCTGCACGCCGAGCTGGTGGAACGAGCCCGTGTAGACGAGCCCGCCCTGCCCGGTGCCGAGCCGCGCCGCGAGCGCCGGCGCCGCGAAGAGGCCGGTGGCGAGCGTGCCCCAGACGCCGGCCATGCCGTGCACGGCGACCGCGCCGATCGGGTCGTCGATCCCGAGCCGCTCGACCCAGAGCACGCCGACGACCGCGATCACGCCGGCGCCGAGGCCGATCGCGACCGCCGCCCAGGGCGCGACGTAGCCGGACGCGGCCGTGACCGCGACGAGCGCGGCGAGCACGCCGTTCAGCATCATCGTGATGTCCCAGCGCTTCAGCACGACCGCCGCGCTCGCCATCCCGCCGATCGCGCCGGCCGCCGCCGCGAGGTTCGTCGTCAGCGCGACGTAGCCGAAGTAGCCGAAGCCGCCGAAGTCGACCGAGAGCGTCGAGCCGGGGTTGAAGCCGAACCAGCCGAACCAGAGGATCAGCGTCCCGAGCACGGCGTAGGGGAGGTTGTGGCCCGGGATCTGGTGGGCGCGGCCGTCGGTGCCGAACTTGCCGATCCGCGGCCCGAGGATCAGCGCGCCGGCGAGGGCGGCGAGCGCGCCCTGGTAGTGGACGACGGTCGAGCCGGCGAAGTCCTGCATGCCGAGCCGGTAGAGCCAGCCGTGCGGGCTCCAGACCCAGTGCGAGGTGATCGAGTAGACGAGCGTGAAGGCGACCCCGAAGGCGAAGTAGACCCAGAGCTTCGCGCGCTCCGCCATCGCGCCCCAGACGATCGCGAGCGAGACGCCCGCGAACACGACCTCGAAGAGGTAGCCGGCGGCGCCGGGGACCTCGGAGAAGAGGTCGAAGGGGGCCTTGCCCACCGAGACGAGCTCGTCCACCGAGGGGAAGAAGCCGGCGGTGCCGACGACCGCGTTGCCGTCCCCGAACGCGATCCCGAACCCGACCGCCCAGTAGACGAGCGAGGCGACCGCGAAGATGAGCACGTTCTTGCCGGCGATGTGGCCGGCGTTCTTCATCCGCGTCAACCCGGCCTCGAGGAAGGCGAAGCCCGCCTGCATGAACATCACGAGCACGGCGGTGACGACCACCCAGATGGTGCTCGCCGCGATCAGCAGGTCGTGCTTCGTCACCGCGTCTCCTCCCGTTTCGGACCAACAAAAAAGCCCGCGGGACGGAGATCCCACGGGCCACGATGCCCGGCCGGCCTCGCCTCGGTGCGAAGACGGCCTGACCCCAGGGTGCCAGACGCCGTGGACGGCCGCAACCCGAAAACGCACAACCGCGCATTGACAACCGCCGACCGGGCAGGCAGGCTCTGGCGACCGTGATGACGACGGCGCTGACACGCATGCACCCGGGCCAGAGGCTCGTGTCTGCGTGCGCGCTCCTCCTTTTCGTCGTTATTTCGATTCTCCCCCGCTAGGGGGAGTGACACGAACACGCGGCACGCGCTGCCGCAGACGCCGACCTCGCCACACCACAGGTGCGTCCCGAGTGACGCCCGCGACGGAAGGAAGTGTTCGTGTCCCGCAGGATCCAGATCTTCGATACGACGTTGCGCGACGGGGAGCAGAGCCCCGGCATCGCGCTGCAGCCGCACGAGAAGGCGGAGATCGCCGAGCAGCTCGAGCGGCTCGGGGTGGACGTCGTCGAGGCGGGCTTTCCGGGCGCGTCGCCGGGCGACTTCGCGGGCGTGAGCGCGGTCGCGGGCGCCGTCGAGCGGCCCGTCGTCGCGGCGCTCGCCCGCACCCGGCGCGAGGATCTCGACGCCGCCGCGGAGGCGCTCGCCGGGGCGCGGCGCTCCCGTATCCACGTCTTCATCGCGACGAGCCCCGTGCACATGGAGCACAAGCTCGGCCTCGAGCCGCGCGAGGTGCTCGAGCAGGCCCGCGACGCCGTCGCCTACGCGGCGGGCCGCGTCGACGAGGTCGAGTTCTCGTGCGAGGACGCGACCCGCTCGGAGCCGGAGTTCGTCGCGCGCGTCTGCCGGGCCGCCGTCCGCGCCGGCGCGAGCGTCGTCAACCTCCCCGACACCGTCGGCTACGCGGTGCCCGCCGAGTACGCCGCCTTCCTCGACGAGGTGCGGCGGCGGGCGCCGGAGCTGCGCCACGTCACGCTCTCCGTCCACTGCCACAACGACCTCGGGCTCGCCGTCGCCAACTCGCTCGCCGGCCTCCAGGCGGGCGCGACCCAGGTCGAGTGCACGGTGAACGGGATCGGCGAGCGCGCCGGCAACGCGGCGCTCGAGGAGATCGTCGTCGCCCTGCGCGTCCGCGGCGACCGCTTCGACGCCGAGACGGGGGTCAACTGCGCCGAGATCGCGGCGGCGTCGCGGCTCGTCTCCGAGCGCACCGGCTACGTCGTCCAGCCGAACAAGGCGGTCGTCGGCGCGAACGCGTTCGCGCACGAGGCCGGCATCCACCAGGACGGGATGCTGAAGGACGAGCGGACGTACCAGATCATCGACCCGGCGGAGGTCGGCGTGCGCATGACGCTGCCGCTCGGGAAGCACTCGGGCCGGCACGCGTTCGCCCGCGCGTGCGCGGAGCTCGGCGTCGCCGTCTCGGGCAAGGAGCTGGACGCGGCGTTCCGCCGCTTCAAGGAGCGTGCCGACGCCGGGGGCGCCGTCGCGGTCGAGGACATCTTCCAGGAGGTGCTCGCATGAGCCGGAGAGCAGCAGTTGCATGTGTGACCGGCGCGGGCACCGCGCCCGAGCTGATGGCGGAGGCGGTGCTCGCGCTCGACGCGGTCGCCCGCCTCCACGGGTTCACGATCGACGACACCCACGTCGCCTGCGGCGGGGTGGCCGTCGCGCGCGACGGCCACGCCCTGCCGATGCCGACGCGCCGCGCGATCCT
>DASSND010000070.1:0-9991 GCA_035688315.1 Gaiellaceae bacterium
GAGTCCGTCATCCTCGTCGGCTGGGAGACGACGCCCGACGACATCCACGGGATGATCCAGGCGAAGGGCGTCCTCACCGCGCACGGCGGCATGACCTCGCACGCGGCGGTCGTCGCGCGCGGGATGGGCAAGCCGTGTGTCGCGGGCTGCGAAGGCCTCGAGATCGACAAGGATGCGCGCTCGGTGCGGATCGGCGGGCACGACCTGCGCGAGGGCGACACGATCACGATCGACGGGGGCACCGGACGCGTGATCGTCGGCGAGGTGCCGCTCGTGCCGCCGCAGATCAACGACGACTTCGAGACGATCCTCGGCTGGGCCGACGAGGTGCGCCGGCTGAAGGTGCGGACGAATGCCGACAACGCCGAGGATTCGGCAAAGGCGCGCGAGTTCGGCGCCGAGGGGATCGGCCTCTGCCGCACCGAGCACATGTTCTTCGGCGAGGAGCGGCTGCCCGTCGTGCAGGAGATGATCCTCGCCTCCGACGAGGACGGCCGCCGCGCCGCGCTCGACCGGCTGCTGCCGTTCCAGCAGTCCGACTTCGAGGCGATCTTCGAGGCGATGGCGGGGCTGCCGGTGACGATCCGGCTGCTCGACCCGCCGCTGCACGAGTTCCTGCCCGACCTCGAGGACGCGCGCGACGAGCGGATGCGCCAGCGGATCAAGGCGCTCTCCGAGGCGAACCCGATGCTCGGCACGCGCGGCTGCCGGCTCGGCATCCAGTGGCCGGAGATCTACGAGATGCAGGTGCGCGCGATCGCGCGGGCGGCGAAGGCGGTGCAGGAGCGCTCGGGCGACGCGCCGCTCGTCGAGATCATGCACCCGCTCGTCGGCTTCCGCGAGGAGCTGCGCCGGCTGCGCGAGCTGACCGAGCAGGTGCTGGCCGAGGAGGCGCCGGAGCTCGAGTACCTGTGCGGGACGATGATCGAGCTGCCGCGCGCGGCGCTGCGCGCCGACGAGATCGCCGAGGTCGCCGACTTCTTCTCCTTCGGCACCAACGACCTCACCCAGACGACGCTCGGGATGTCGCGCGACGACGCCGAGGGCAAGTTCCTCACCTTCTACCTCGAGGACGGCGTGCTCGAACGCAACCCGTTCGAGGCGCTCGACCAGGACGGCGTCGGCGACCTGATGCGGATCGGCGTCGAGCGCGGCCGCTCCGCGAAGCCCGAGGTCAAGCTCGGCATCTGCGGCGAGCACGGCGGCGAGCCCTCGTCGGTGGAGTTCTGCCACCGGATCGGGCTCGACTACGTCAGCTGCTCGCCCTACCGGGTGCCGCTCGCGCGCCTCGCCGCGGCCCAGGCGGTACTGAAGGAGGCGCACCGCGCCCAGTACGTCTCGGCGGGCGGCTAGGCGCCGCGATGCCCCGCTACGAGATCCTCGTGGACGGGAGCAGCCGCGCGCGGGCGCGCTCGGCCGACGAGGTGCGCACCTGGCTGCGCGGCTACCGCACCGAGCACGCGGAGGACGATCCCGACGCGACGCACGTGCAGGTGCGGGAGCTGGGCCGGTTCGCCTGGCTGAGCGGCGGCCGGCTCGTCGACCGCGACGAGTTCCTCGACGACGACGGGCTGCACGCGGTCGACGCCTGACGCGGGCACACTGCGCGGGTGCTGCCGCTCGCCCTCGCAGTCCTCGCGCTCGCCGTCCCGAAGCCGGGGCAGCACGCGACGATCGACGTGGCGGTCGCCACGCTCTGGAAGGAGCCCGCGGCGGCGCGGCCGCTCGACGCGCCGTCGCTCCGGAACCCCGTCGACCTCAACGCCTGGAACCGGAACCTCGCGACGACGGCAGCGCGGATCTGGCTCGACGACCACGTGCAGACGCAGGCGCTCTACGGCCAGGACGTGACCGTGCTCGCGGTGCGCGGCGGCTGGGCGAGGGTGGCGGTGACCGACGAGCCCGACCCGCAGGACCCGCGCGGCTACCCGGGCTGGCTGCCGGTGCGGCAGCTCGCGACCGGATTCGACGCGGGCGGCCGCTCGCTCGTCGTGACGGCGAAGCGGGCGACGCTGCGCGTCGCGGGCCGCGTCCTGCAGCTGAGCTACGGGACGCGGCTCCCGCTCGTCCGCAGGCTCGCAGGCGGCGTCGCGATCGTCCGGACGCCCGACGGGGAGGGGAGGCTGGCGGGGAGCGCGACGGCGGCGCCGAGTCCGCCGACCGGCGCCGCCGTCGTCTCGAGCGCGCGTCGCTTCCTCGGCCTCCGCTACCTCTGGGGAGGCCTCTCGGCCTGGGGGTTCGACTGCTCGGGTCTCGTCTGGGACGTCTTCCGGGCGCACGGGACGACCGTGCCGCGGGACGCCGACCCGCAGTTCCGCCACGGCCGCGCGGTCGCCGCGAGCGCGCTGCGTCCCGGCGACCTGCTCTTCTACGGGACGCCCTCGTACGTCCACCACGTCGCGATCTACGCGGGCGGCGGCAGGATGATCGAGTCGCCCGACTCCGCGCACGCGGTGCGCCTCGTCCCGGTGCGCTGGACCGGCTTCGCCGGCGCCCGCCGCTACACCCGCGGCTGACGGACATGGCCGTTTCGCACCCGTCCGGGCTCTGACCCCGGACGCGGCCGCGGCGGCCGTGTCCGGGGCTAGTTCAGGCGGAGAGCCGCCGCTCGAGCGCGTCGAGCTTGCGGAGCACGTCCTCGATCCCGGGCTTCGGCCTCGGCGTCGCGTTCAGCGCCCCCTCCGGCTCGAGGACGACCCGCTCGACGTCCGCCAGCTCGAGCCCCTGACGGCGCAGCCCGGCGACCAGCTCCTCGCGCGTGATCGCCGTCCGCCGCAGCGCACGCTCGTCGACCTCGCCGTCCGCGAACAGCGTCGTCGAGCCGCCCTGCAGCGCCTTGCCGAAGCGCGGGCTCATGAACGCGAAGCGCACGAGCAGCGCGTTCGCCGCGACGAGGATCGCCGCGCCGAGCAGCCCGCCCGCGAGCGAGTCGTCGCTGCCGATGATCGCGTTCTGGACGACGTTCGAGAGCAGCAGGAGCACGACGAGGTCGAACGAGTTCAGCTGCGCGAGCGAGCGCTTGCCGGCCAGGTGGAGCAGGACGAGCAGCCCGCCGTACACCGCCACCGTGCGAATCGCCTTCTCGCCCGGCCCGATCCCCATGTGGACGAGGTCGTGCCACACGGGGCGTGGGTTCGCTACGCGAGCCCGCGCACCTTCCAGTACGCGATTGCGATGCTTCCCACCGCGACGACGACGAGGCCGAGGACGCCCGTCAGGCCGAGCCGGCCGTACGCGGCGTGGCCGCGGCCCCAGCGCGCGAACGAGAGCATCACGAGGATCCCGCCGATCAGGCCGCCGACGTGGCCGCCCCAGGAGACGTTCGGGATCGCGAACGAGATCGCCAGGTTGATCACGATCCACGTCAGCGCGTTGCCGGCGAGGCGCCCGGTCGCCTGCCACTCGACGATCATCATCGCGCCGAGGATCCCGAAGATCGCCCCGGACGCGCCCAGCACCGGCGTCAGCGGCGTCTGCAGCAGCGCCCCCGCCGACCCCGCCAGACCCGACACGAAGTAGAGCCCGACGTAGCGGGCGCGGCCGAGGTACTGCTCGATCGGCGCCCCGATCACCCAGAGCGCGAACATGTTGAACGCGATGTGGAGGATCGACGCGTGCAGGAACATCGCCGTCACGAGGCGCCACCAGCCGCCGTCGTCGACGTACGGCCCGAAGAGCAGCATCTTCAGCATCAGCTCGCCGCCCGGGTTGTTCAGCCCGGCGCCCTGCACCGCCGTGACGAGGTAGATCGCGATGTTGACCGCGATCAGGAGCTTCGTCACCGGCGCCTGCCCGCTCCCGAGCGCCGTCCCGGGGGCGCGCACGACCGGCCGCGGCCGCACCCGCTGCTTCCGCGTCCCCGCGTGCTCCGGGCAGCGGATCCCGACCGCCGCGAAGGTCGCGCAGTCGGCGCAGATCGGCCGCCCGCACTCCGAGCAGGAGAGCCCCGTCTCCCGGTCCGGGTGCCGGTAGCAGTACCGGGTCTCGGTCATCGGACTAGCCTAACCGCGTGGCGCCCACGGTCCATGTCGCCTTCACCCCCGGCGAGCAGACCCCTGCTCCGGTCGGGATCGTCGTCGACGTGCTCCGCGCCACCTCGACGATGACGCAGGCGCTCGCCTCCGGCTACGAACGCGTCCTCTGCTGCGCCGAGATCGAGGAGGCGCGCGCGCTCGCCGCGACCGAGGGCCCGGCGAAGCTCGCCGGCGAGCGCCGTCTCGAACACATCGACGGCTTCGACTTCGGCAACTCGCCGGCCGAGGTCGCGCAGGAGCCGGCCGCGCCGACCCTGATCCTCACGACGACGAACGGGACGCGGCTGCTCGTCTCCGCCGCCGAGCGGTTCGAGCGCGTCTACGTCGGCTCGCTGCTCAACCTCGACGCCGTCGCCGCCGCCGCCCGCGAGACCGGGGAGGACGTGGCCGTCCTCTGCGCCGGCGTGCTCGGCGAGCTGGCGCTCGACGACGCGTACTGCGCCGGCCGGATCGCCAAGGCGCTCGGCGGCGAGCCGCGCGACTCCGCGCGCGCCGCGATCCTCCTCGCCGAGACCCTCGGCGCCCCGCTCGACGGCCTCGGCGCGAGCCGCAGCGCCGCGAACCTGCGCCGGCACGGGCTGGAGGCCGACATCGAGTGGTGCGCCCGCGAGAGCGTCCTCGAGACCGTGCCTCGCTTCGTCCGCCGCGTCGGCGCGGCCGCCGAGGTCGCGATCCTCCGGTAGCGCCGCAGGGGCGCCACCTGCGGCCGGTGGCCGCCCCCGCAGCAGATCGGGCGTCGCAGCTAGGCGAGCTGACCCGGCCGTTCGTGTGCGGCACTGGCGACCG
Source organism: Gaiellaceae bacterium (assembly GCA_035688315.1). Taxonomy (GTDB): domain Bacteria; phylum Actinomycetota; class Thermoleophilia; order Gaiellales; family Gaiellaceae; genus Palsa-739. Next base: position 4,821 of record DASSND010000070.1, read on the forward strand.
GTTCGATACCCGAACCACGATCATGCAGCGCGGCGCGGAGGCTGGGCATCACTCGTTCGGGGGAGCGGCCTCCCCGGTATCGTGACACGGTGGCGAGCAGGCTCCGGGGTGCACTCATCCTCGCCCTCCTCGCGCTCGCCTGCGGCGCGTGCGGCTCGGGGACGCGCCCCGCCGCGACCACGGCGCCGGCGGCCGCGAAGCCGTTCCTCTGGCAGTGCGTCGACATCCACCTCGACCAGGCGCGCGACGAGTGCTACATCCGCCTGCTCCTCGCCGACGTCGACCGCTCCGGCGACCCGGCGACCGAGCTGCCGCGGATCGACCGGCTCGCGAAGCAGGCGGGCACCGACCTCTACGGACGCTGTCACGTGCTCATGCACGTCGTCGGTCGCCGCTGGGGGGCCGAGCACCACCTGACGCTCGAGCGGCTCCAGAAGGTCGTCCCGCAGTCGAACGACCCCGGCTGCTCGGCCGGCTTCGGGATGGGGCTCGTGATCTACCTCGGCCCGCAGATCATCCCGAGCGGCGGCAAGAGCGCCCTGAAGACCTGCGTGAAGCTGCCGACGCGGTACCGGCAGTACACCTGCGTGCACAGCCTCGGCCACGCGCTCATGCGCGGCTACCACGAGACGCTCTGGCTCGCCGTCCGCGCGTGCGCCCGCCTCGGAGCCGCCTACGCGCCCGACTGCACGCAGGGCGCCTTCCACGACTACTGGATCTCGCTGCGCGGCGCCGACGACACGACCTCGCCGATCCACGCGGTGCGCTCGCCGAGGAAGCTCTGCGCCGAGCCGCAGTACCGCCGCTGGGCGCTCGGGTGCTGGTACCGCACCTTCATCGAGCGCGTGCCCGCGCCCGCGATCTCGACCGGCGCCGACGTCGAGCGCACCTGCCGCGGGCTCGCGGGGACGCAGCGGACGGGCTGCGTCGCCGCGGCGTCGTTCGAGCTGCAGCTGCCGCCGCTCGAGCAGACGCGCCTCTGCGGGACGCTCGCCGGCGCGGACGCGGTCGCCTGCCTGCGCGGGGTCGCCGTCCAGGCGACGACGGGGAAGCCGGCCCGGCAGCTCGCGCTCCTCGCCGCCTGCCGCCGCTTCCGGCCCGCGCAGCGCGCCGGCTGCGTCTCGTGGTTCGGGCTGACCCTGCAGCTCGTCACCGACGGCCGCTTCGCCCGCGACGGCTGCCCGACGCTCCCGACCGCGGCCGAACGGGGCGCCTGCCTCGCCGGCACCCGCCGCGCCCGCGGGCCGATCGTCACCTTCTCGTAGAAAAATCTCGCAAAGAGCGAACTCTTCGCCGGGAGGGGCCTTGCGCGGCGAGCGCCGGACGGCGTAGGTTCCCCATTGCCGAGCACGGGGCGCTGGAGGACGAAGCCCCGCCAAGCGATCGGAAAGGGCTTCGGCCCGGACAGGTTGGTTGGCGAGGTGGACGAAGGCGCAACCGGCTCGGCTTTTTCGTGGACCGATGCAGTCCGGCCGCCGCGATCGGCACGATGGGGACGCGATGGAGGGCGCAGGGGTCGAGCTGCAGGGGCTGGCGAAGACGTTTCGCACGCCGCAGGGGCCGGTCGAGGCGGTGCGCGGGGTCGACGTCTCGATCGCGCGCGGCGAGACGGTCGCGCTGCTCGGCCCGAACGGGGCCGGCAAGTCGACGACGATCGACATGATGCTCGGGCTGCTGCGGCCCGACCGCGGCTCCGCTTCGCTCTTCGGCCGCTCGCCCGACGACGCCGTCGCCGCCGGCGCGGTGAGCGCGATGCTGCAGACGGGCTCGCTGATCCGCGACCTGACCGTCCGCGAGCTGGTCGCGATGGTCGCCTCGCTCTACCCGAGCCCGCTCCCGGTCGACCACGTGCTCGAGCTGACCGGGACCGAGCGGCTCGCCGCGCAGCGCACCCAGAAGCTCTCCGGCGGCGAGACCCAGCGCGTCCGCTTCGCGCTCGCGCTCGTCGCCGACGCGGAGCTGCTCGTCCTCGACGAGCCGACGGTCGCGATGGACGTCGAGGGCCGCCGCGCGTTCTGGACGACGATGCGCGAGGTCGCCGCCTCCGGCAAGACGATCCTCTTCGCGACGCACTACCTCGAGGAGGCCGACGCGTACGCCGACCGCGTCGTGCTGATGGCCCGCGGACGCGTCGTCGCGGACGGGCCGCCGACCGAGATCAAGGCGATGGTCGGGTCGCGCACGATCCGCGCGACGCTCCCGGACGCCGACCTCGGCGCCCTCGCCCGGCTGCCCGGGGTCACGAACGCGGAGCGGCGCGGCGAGGCGGTCGTGCTCGCGTGCTCGGACTCCGACGAGGCGATCCGGGCGCTGCTCGCGGCGCAGCCGGCGGCGCGCGACATCGAGATCAGCGGCGCCGGGCTCGAGGAGGCGTTCCTCCAGCTCACCGGCGACGAGCCGGCCGGCGCGGAGGCGGTGCGCGCGTGAACGTCCTCGCCTACACCCGCTACGAGCTGATCCGCACCTTCCGGAACCGCCGCTTCTTCGTCTTCTCGCTCGGCTTCCCGCTCGTGCTCTACTACGCGATCGCCGCGCCGAACCGCGACGTCCACGACCTGAGCGGCAGCGGCATCTCGGCGCCGCTCTACTTCATGGTCGGGCTCGCCGCCTTCGGGACGATGAACTCCGTGCTCTCCGCCGGCGCCCGGATCGCCGCCGAGCGCAGCGTCGGCTGGAACCGGCAGCTGCGCCTGACGCCGCTCTCGCCGCGCGCCTACTTCCGCGCGAAGGTCGCGACCGGGTATCTGATGGCGCTCGTGACGATCGTCGTGCTCGACGTCGCCGGCGCGTCGCTCGGCGTCTCGATCCCGGCCGGACGCTGGCTGCACATGACGTGGATGCTCCTGCTCGGGCTCGTCCCGTTCGTCGCGATGGGGATCCTCTACGGGCACCTGCTCACCGCCGACTCGATCGGGCCGGCGATGGGCGGGACGACGGCCGTGTTCGCGCTGCTCGGCGGCGTCTGGTTCCCGATCGGCGGCAGCGGCTTCCTGCACGACGTCGCCGAGGCGCTGCCGTCCTACTGGCTCGTCCAGGCCGGGCAGATCGGGGTCGGCGGCAGCGGCTGGGGCACGACCGGGTGGGCGGTGGTGGCGGCCTGGGCGGTCGTGCTGACCGTCGCGGCCCGCTGGGCCTACCGCCGCGACACCGCCCGGCTCTAGGCCAGCTCGGCGAGCGCGGTCACGGTGCGGAAGTTGCGGACGGTGGCCGCGACGCCGAGGAGCTTCTCGAGCCGCGCCCCGCCCAGACGCGCGCCCTGCACGCCGCGCGGGTAGTGGAGGAAGACGTCGCTGCCGGCGAGCTGGACGCGATCCGGGCCGTGGTCGGCTTCGCTCAGGCGTCTCACGGCGTCCCGGGCCGGTTGCGTGGCGAGGAACGCGACATGGACGGAGGACGTGTCGCGTCCGAACGGGCGCGCCGCCGCGACGGCCGCCAGCTCCCTCGGCGTCCGCACGATCGCGGTCGTGTCGACGGAGAAGGCGGCGGCGATCAGCTCCTCCAGCTCGCGTGCGACGCGGTCGCGCGGGCCGGGCGCGCGCAGCAGGACGTTGCCGCTCGCGATGTAGGTGCGCACGTCCTCGTGACCCGCCTCGGCGAGCAGGCGCCGCAGCTCCGCCATCGGCACCCTGTTGCGGGCGCCGAGGTTGACGGCGCGCAGGAGCACGCACCAGGGCTGCCGTCTCATCCGCCGCCGCGCCGCCGCCGCGCCCCGCGGCGGAGCGCCTCGATCCGCCGCCGGTCGAGCTTCGTCGGGCGGGCGCCGAGGTCGGAGCCGAGCGGCCGTGCGAGGCGCCGTTCGAGCTGCTGGCGCTCGCGCGCCGCCCGCGACTCCTCGCGCTCCTCGTAGAGCTGCGCCGCCGCGCTCGCCGGGCCGCGGCGGTCGGCGAGGCCGGTGACGAGCACGGTCCAGCGGCGGCCGCCGCGGACGATCTCCAGCTCGTCGCCGACGTGTACCTCCTTCGCCGGCTTCACGCGCTCGCCGCCGACGTGGACGTGCCCGCCGAGCACCAGCTCGGTCGCCGCGCCGCGCGTCTTCGCAAACCGCGCCGCCCACAGCCACTTGTCGATCCGAACGCCCTCCACGGGCGCATTGTGGCTAGGTCGCGGCCGCGTCCGCGCGCCGGTGCCGCTGCCAGTCGACGAGCAGCACCTGGATCGTGCCGGCGATCGGGATCGCGCCGAGCGCGCCGAGCACGCCCGCGACCTCGGCGCCGAGGAGCACCGCGATCAGCGCGGCGAGCGGCGAGAGCTGCACCGTCCTCCCGTAGACGAGCGGCTGCAGCAGGTGGTTCTCGAGCTGCTGGTAGACGACGAAGAAGACGCCGACGACGATCGCGGCGGTGGCGCCCTGCGCGGCGATCGCGACGAGGACGACCACGATCGCGGCGATCGTCGCGCCCGCGAGCGGGATCAGGTCGAGCAGCGCGACGAGCAGGCCGAGCGCGACCGCGTACGGCACGCCGACCGCGAAGAGGACGATCCCGGAGGAGACGCCGGCGACGAGGCTGATCAGGAGGTTGCCGCTGACGTAGCCGCCGACGGTGCGGTAGATCTCCCGGCCGACGTTCCGCCAGCGCGGCTGCGAGCGCTCTGGGAGGAGCGAGTACAGCCGCTCCATCCACGCGGGCCCCTCGAGCACCATGAAGAAGGTCATGAAGACGATCGTGACGATCGCGGCGATCGCGGTGAAGATGCCGCGGGTGATCGCGATCGCGGTGCCCGCGCCGGTCGCGAAGCGGTGGACGCCGCCGCTCTCGACGGCGCTGCGCACCTTCTCGACGACGTGATAGCGCGTCTCGAGGAAGCCGAGCCGGCCGCGGCCCTTCGTCAGGTCGTCGAGGTAGTCGGGAACCTTGTGGGCGAAGCTGTTCACCTGGTCGACGAGCGTGGGCACGAACGCGGCCGCGATCCCGGCGACGGCCGCGAACGCGAGCACGTAGGCGGCCGCGGCGGCGAGCCCGCGCCTGCGGATCCCGCGCCGCTGCAGCCACTCGACGAGCGGGTTGAGCGCGAGCGCGAGGAAGACGGAGATCAGCACCCAGACGACGACGTGGCGCGCGATCCAGAGCGTCCAGAGCACGACCCCGACGACGAGCAGGATCAGGAGCAGCGTGAGGACGGTCCGCGTCCGGAAGAGGACGAACCGGTCCAGGGGGCGCTCCGGCTGCACG
>DASSND010000029.1:0-27735 GCA_035688315.1 Gaiellaceae bacterium
GCGAGCACGTCCGCCGGCAGCCCCTCCCGCTCCGCCCCCAGCACGAGCACCGTCTCGCCGTCGAGGGCCAGCTCGGGCAGCGGCGTGCCGCCGCGAGGGACGAGCGCGACCCGCCGCCCGGCCGCCTCCTCGAAACCGGCGATCGGCACCCGGAAGACCGCGCCCATCGAGGCGCGCAGCGCCTTCGGCGAGGTCGGGTCGGCGCAGCCGGCCGAGAGGGCGAGGCCGGCGCCGAACGCGTCCGCGGAGCGGAGCAGCGTGCCGACGTTGCCCGGGTCCGCCACGCGCCAGAGCGCGAGCGTCGCCGGGCGCGTCCCGCGCGGCAGGTCGTCGCGGCGGTAGACGCCGACGACGCGCGGCGGATGCGCGAGCGTCGACACCTCGGCGAGGAGCGCCGGCTCGACGTCCTCGCCCGCGGCGAGCAGGTCGACCGGCTCGATCCCGGCCGCCCGCGCCGCGGCGACCAGATCCTCCCCCTCGACGACGAGCAGCCCGAGCTTGTCGCGCCAGCGCCGGTCGCGGAGCTTGCGGACGAGCTTCAGGCGCTCGTTGTCGCGGGAGGTGATCAGCTCTGCAGCGCGCTCTTCGCCTGCTCGGCGATCGCGGTGAACGCGGCGGGGTCGCTGACGGCGAGGTCGGCGAGCACCTTGCGGTCGAGCTCGATGCCCGCCTTGTTGCAGCCGTTCACGAACTGGTTGTACGAGAGGCCGTTCGCCCGCGCGGCCGCGTTGATGCGCGTGATCCAGAGCTTGCGGAACTCGCGCTTGCGCACCTTCCGGTCGCGGTAGGCGTAGACGAGCGAGTGCTCGACCTGCTCCTTCGCGTAGCGGTAGTGCGTGCTCTTGCGGCCCCAGTAGCCCTTCGCCTGCTCGAGGACCTTGCGGCGCTTCTTCTGCGCGTGGACGGAGCGCTTCACCCTCGGCATCTAGCGCACCCCCAGCAGCTTCTTGAGGTTCCGGCGGTCGCTAGGCGCGACCTGCGCGTCCTGCTGCCCCCGCTTCCGCTTCCCGGGGCTCGTCTTCACCAGGTGCCCCGGCGGCGTCGTCCGATGGCGCCGGCGGCGCAGGATCTTGCCCGTCGCCGTCACCTTGAAGCGCTTCTTCACCCCGCTGTGTGTCTTCGTCTTCGGCATCTCGTTTGACTCCTGCGTTCTTCGTCGGGCCCAGCAGCATCACCATGTTGCGGCCGTCGAGCAGCGGCTGGGACTCGATCTGCCCGATCTCCTTCAACTCGTCGGCCAGGCGGAGGAGCAGGTCGCGCCCGCGCTCCGGATGGGTGGTCTCCCGCCCCCGGAACATGATCGTGACCTTCACCTTCGCGCGCTGGTTGAGGAAGCGCTCGACGTGTCCCTTCTTGGTGTTGTAGTCGTGCACGCCGATCTTCGGCCGGAGCTTGATCTCCTTGACCTGGATCTGGCTCTGGTGCTTGCGCGCCTGCTTCGCCTTCTGCTCCTGCTCGTACTTGTACTTGCCGTAGTCCATGACCTTCGCGACGGGCGGGTCGGCCTGGGCGGCCACCTCGACCAGGTCGAGGTTCTTGCCGTAGGCGTACTCGCGCGCCTCGTCCGTGGACTTGATCCCGAGCTGGGCCCCGTCCGCGTCGATCAGGCGGACGCGCGGGACGCGGATCGCGTCGTTGATGCGCGTCGAGTCGCGGTTGACCGGGCGGACATGCTCGAACGGCCGGCGTCTGGGCCTCAAAGGCGAATCACCAAGTTGGGCTTATTCCTCCTCGTTTCGGTTGCAACACAGAAAAGCCGCTGCCATGCAGCGGCCCCGATCCTCGTCGTCTCGACTCGGTTGAACCCCGCGCGGTCGCTCTCGGCGCCCGGGAGGTGAGGAACGGGTCCGCTCCTGCTTCTCAGACGTCAAAGCGTAGCAAGCCTGGCGAGCAGCGCGGCGAGCGAGAGCGTCTCCTGCTCGCCCCCGCGCAGGCGCACGGCGAGGCTCTCGTCCGACTCGCGGTCGCCGTAGACGATCGTCACCGGCACCTTCTCGAGCTCGGCGCCGCGGATCCGCTTGCCGATCGTCTCGGACGGCTCCCCCACGTCGACGCGATGGCCCGCCTCGCGCAGCCGGAGCGCGAGCGTGCGCGCCGCGTCGAGGTGCGCCTCCCCGACCGGCAGGATCCGCACCTGGACCGGCGCGAGCCAGAACGGGAACGCGCCCGCGTAGTGCTCGGTGAGGATGCCGATCAACCGCTCGAACGAGCCGTAGAGCGCGCGATGGATGACGAAGACCGGATGCTCGGTGTTGTCCGGCCCCATGTAGGTGAGGCCGAAGCGCGCCGGCATCTGGCGGTCGAGCTGGATCGTGCCGAGCTGCCAGGAGCGACCGAGCGCGTCGGTCATGTGGAGGTCGATCTTCGGGCCGTAGAACGAGCCCTCGCCCTCGCCGACGACGTACGGGATCTCGTTCCGCTCGAGCGCCTGCTCGAGCTGCCCCTCCGAGAAGTCCCACTCCTCGTCGGTTCCCAGCTTGTTCTCCGGCCGGGTCGAGAACTCCGCGCGCGCCTCCAGCCCGAAGAGCCCGTTGAGAAACTTCAGGTAGTCGATGCAGCCGTCGAGCTCGTCCGCGATCTGCTCGCGGGTGCAGAAGATGTGCGCGTCGTCCTGGGTGACGTGACGGACACGGGTGAGGCCGTGCAGCGCCCCCGCGAGCTCGTTGCGGTGCAGCGGCGCGGCCTCGGCGTACCGAAGGGGCAGGTCGCGGTAGCTCCGGATCGCGCTCCCGAACAGGAGCATGTGGCCGGGGCAATTCATCGGCTTGATCCCGTAGACCTGGTCGTTCTCCAGCGGGATCAGGAACATGTTCTCGCGGAACTTCGTCCAGTGGCCGGAGGTCTCCCAGAGCGACTTGTCGTAGATGAGAGGCGTCTTGACCTCCACGTAGCCGCGCCGGAGGTTCTCGCTGCGGCGCAGGTCCTCGAGCACGTTCCAGATCACCATTCCCTTCGGATGCCAGAACGGCGACCCCGGCGAGTGCTCGTCGAGGTGGAACAGGTCGAGCTGGACGCCGAGGCGACGATGGTCGCGCTTCTGCGCCTCCTCGAGTCGCGCCAGATGCGCCTCGAGGTCGGCCTTGTCGTAGAAGGCGGTGCCGTAGATGCGGGTCAGCTGCGGCTTCGACGAGTCGCCGCGCCAGTAGGCGCCGGCGAGCCCGGTGAGCTTCAGCGCCTTGATCGGCTTCGAGTTCTGCAGGTGCGGGCCGCGGCAGAGGTCGGTGAACTCGCCCTGCGTGTAGAGCGAGATGTCGCCCTCGGCGGTGTCGACCAGCTCGACCTTGTACGGCTCGCCCTCGGCCGCGAAGCGGGCGCGCGCCTCGGCGCGGGAGATCTGCTGCCGCGACCACTCGCGGCCCTCCTTCAGCTCGCGCGCGATCTCCTCCTCGATCCGGCCGAGGTCCTCCTCGCGGAGCGGCTCCGGGAAGTCGAAGTCGTAGTAGAAGCCGTTCTCGATCGGCGGGCCGATCGCGATCTTCACGCCCGGGTACAGGCGGCGGACCGCCTCGGCGAGCAGGTGCGCGGCCGAGTGGCGCAGCACCGCGAGCGCGTCCGGGTCGTCCTTGTCGCGGGTGGTGAGGATCTGGATCGGCTGCCCGTCCTCGAGGGGGGCGCGCAGGTCCTGGACGCGGCCGTCGGCGCGGACGAGCACCGCCTGCTCGGCGAGCTTCGGCCCGATCGCGCGCGCCGCGTCGAGCCCGGTCGCGCCGGCGGGAAGTTCGAGCTGCGAGTTGTCGGGAAGGAGAACCTTCATGGAGGACACCGTAAACCACCCCCGCGAGGACGACAGGAACGAGGAGCTGGACGAGTCGCCGGTGCCCGACCCGGAGGCCGGGGACACGTCGGCCGAGGACGACCCCGAGGCCGACTAGTCCGCGCGCGACCCGGCGACGAGCGGCCGCGCGCGGCGGGCTGTCGATGTCCGGGCCGTAACCATGGGCACAGTCTACCGCCGGCCGGCTCGTCCGCTTCGGACACGGCCGGTACCCGGTACCGGCCGTGTCCGTGAGGCGTCAGGCGTCCGCGAACGCGGCGTCGCGGCAGTCGGCGGGCGCCTTGAGCCAGTAGCTCTCGCGCAGCCACTCGAGCGCCGCGGCGAGCGTCTCCCCGTCCGAGATCGTCGCGGTGACCCACCCGTAGCGGCCGACGTGGCTCGCCGGGCGCACCCAGGGCAGCAGCTCCGCGATCTCGCGCTCCTCCCGCGTCAGCTTCACCGTCAGCTCGGAGCCGTCGTCGCTCATCCAGGCGAAGAGCTTGTTGTCGCCGACCTTGAAGACCGGGAAGCCCCACGGCCGGTCCTCGTAGGAGCGCGGCAGCGAGAGGGCGAGCGCGCGGATCCGGTCGGCGAACTCGGCCATCGGCCAATTCTGCCGTTTGCGAACGGGACGGCCGGAAAGCCAACGGCGAGGACGAGAGAAAGGGGTTCGAGATGGCAACCGTCAACGAGCTGATGACCCACGACCCGCGCACCGTCGGGGCGGCCACGAGCGTCGCCGAGGCGGCGCGGCTGATGCGCGACGACGACGTCGGCAGCCTCCCCGTCGTGGAGGGCGACCGGCTCGTCGGCACCGTCACCGACCGCGACATCGTCGTGCGCGTCGTCGCCGACGGCCGCGGCGGCGACACCACCGTCGGCGAGATCGCCTCCCGCGAGGTGGTGACGATCGACCCGCAGCAGGACGCCGACGAGGCGATGCGGCTGATGGCCGAGCACCAGGTGCGCCGGCTCCCCGTCTGCGAGGAGGACGGCCGCCTCGTCGGCATCGTCGCGCAGGCCGACGTCGCGCGGCACGGCGCCGACGCGCGCACCGGCGAGACCGTCGAGCGCATCTCGCGGTAGAGGCTTGACGTGGAATGGACGCCCGTGGACCCGGCCATTCCACGTCGAGCCTCTCTGGCGAAGGAAAAGGCGCGCCGCGGGCCTCTTGTACCTGTGGGTGCCCCGGGTCGCGCTCTACGAGGGATCGTTCACGCCCGCTCACGCCGAGCGGCTGCTCTGGCGTGCCGGCTTCGGGCCGCGGCCGGGCGAGGCGGAGGCGCTCGCGAAGCTCGGGCTCGCCGGCGCCGTCGAGGCGCTCACGCATCCGAAGGCGGAGCGGCTCGTCGGGCCCAGGCCGCACGACGACAAGGGCCGCCCGCTCGCCCCCGCCGCCGCCTGGGGACACGACCACGCCTGGTGGCTCGACCGGATGGTGCGCACCTCGCGCCCGCTCGTGGAGCGGCTCGCGCTCGTCTGGCACGACTGGTTCGCCACCTCGAACGACGGCGTCGGCTCGCAGCGCCTGATGCTCCGGCAGAACCAGCTCTTCCGCGAGCACGGGCTCGGCTCGTTCCCGAGCCTGCTCGAGCGCGTCACCGCCGACCCGGCGATGCTGCTCTGGCTGAACGGGAGCGACAACTCGCGCTGGTCGCCGAACGAGAACTACGCGCGCGAGATGATGGAGCTCTTCACGCTCGGCGCCGGCCGCGGCTACGGCGAGCGCGACGTCCGCCAGCAGGCGCGCGCGCTGACCGGCTTCCGGAACGACTGGCACCAGAGCACCGGGCCGGTGAACTTCCGCTACGACCCGCGCTACCACGACCCGGAGCGCAAGACGATCTTCGGCAAGCACGGCCGCTTCGCGTGGAAGGACTCGGTGCGGCTCTGCGTCGCCCACCACGACCACGCCTCGTTCTTCGTCCGCAAGCTCTGGGGCTATTTCGTGCCGCGGCCGCCCGACGGCGCCACGCAGGCCGCGCTCGAGCGGCTCTACGTCCGCGGCGGCCATCAGATCCGCCCCGTCGTCGCGGCGATCCTCCGCCATCCCGCCCTGCACGAGGGCCCGCGGCTGACAAAGCCGCCGGTCGTCTACACCGCCGGTCTGCTCCGCCGGCTCGGGCGCGGGATCGACACGACCGCCTGGGTGTGGCTCGACGCGATGGCCGGCCAGCAGCTGTTCCGGCCGCCGAACGTCGCCGGCTGGGACGACACGCGCTGGCTCGACACCGCCACCTGGCGCGGCCGCTGGTGGGTCGCCCAGTACGTCCTCCGCCCCTACGCGCTCGACCCCGGCAAGGCGTCGCAGCCGTTCGACGCCGAGCAGCTCGTCGCCGGCGCGCTCGACTTCTGGCGCAGCCCCGAGCTGGGCGACGCGACGCGCGCCGCGCTGCTCGCCTTCGCGCGCAACGCGCTCGCCGACGCCGCCGGGGCGAGCTGGAAGCGCAAGCAGTACGCGGTGATGACGCAGAACGCGCTCCGCCATCTGATCGCCGTCTCGCCGGAGCTGCAGGCGGCGTGAGCGGGCGCGGCTGCAACCACTGCGACGGGCTGACCCGCTCGCGCGTCCTCCGCCGCGCCGCCGAGGCGGGCCGCGGCCTGCCGGCGATCGAGCCTGGCATGCCGCTCCCGGCCGGCACCGGGCTCTCGCGGCGCAGCTTCCTCGCGCACGGGCTCGGCGCGGCGCTCGCGGTCTACGGCGGCTCGAAGCTCGGCCTGCGCGCGCTCGAGGAGGGGATCGCAGCCGCGGCCGGGCTCGCGCCGCAGCGGGTGCTCGTCTCCGTCTTCCTCGAGGGCGGCGCCGACGCGCTCTCGGTGCTCTCGCCGCAGGGCGACCCGCTCTACCGGAAGCTGCGGCCGAAGCTCGCCCTCTCGGGCGGGACCGCGCTCCGCGAGGACGACCGGCTGCACTGGCATCCCTCGCTCGCCGGGCTCGCGCAGCTCTACGGGGAGAAGAAGGTGACGGTGATGCCGGCGATCGGCTACACGAACGCCGACCAGTCGCACTTCACCTCGCGCCACTACTGGGAGGTCGGGGCGACGAGCACGTCGCTGCGCACCGGCTGGCTCGGCCGCTACCTCGACCGCGTCGGCAGCGCCGACAACCCGCTGCAGGGGCTCTCGCTCGACGACACGCTCGCCCCCGCGCTCGCGACCGCGACGGTGCCGGTGGCCTCGGTGGCCGGCCCCGACCAGTACGACTTCTGGAGCAGCCGCGTCTGGGGCGAGGTGGAGACGCGGATGCTCGAGGCGATCGGGCTGCTCGGGGCGACGCAGGGCGACCCGACGCTGCAGGGCGCCGCCTCGGTCGCGACGCAGGTGGACGCGCTCCGCCGCCGGCTCGTCCCGTTCCAGGCGGCCGAGGACGGGACGCCCGCCTACACGAGCCCTGTCGCCTACCCGCACGGCGACGACGACTTCCCGAAGCGGCTGGCCGGGCTCGCCGCGATGCTCGCCGCCGGGCTGCCGCTGCGCGCGGTCGCGCTCTCGGCGCCGGGCGAGTACGACACGCACTCGGCGCAGCCGGAGGCGCTCGCGTCCGGGCTGAAGCTCACCGCCGACTCCCTGCTCGCCTTCCAGCGCGACCTCGAGGCGCGCGGGATCGCCGACCGCGTCGTCGTCCACGTCTGGTCGGAGTTCGGCCGCCGCGCCGCCGAGAACGGCTCGAACGGCACCGACCACGGCGCCGCGGGCGTGGGCTTCCTCGTCGGCAGCCGCGTCAAGGGAGCGCTGGTCGGCGAGTTCCCCGGCCTGAAGGACGGGCTCGACGAGGACGGCAACGTCCGTGCCACCGCGGACTTCCGCGGCGTCTACGCGGCGCTGCTCGAGCAGTGGCTCGGCGTCGACGCGGCCCCGATCATCCCGGACGCGGGCTCCTTCGCCCGGCCGAGGCTGATCGCGTGATCGCGACGCCGCCCCCGCCGCCGGCGCGCGTGCAGGTCGTCGCGCGGGAGTTCCGCCTCTCGCTCTCGCGCGTCCACGTGAAGGCCGGGAAGGCCGTGGTCGAGCTGGTGAACATGGGCGAGGACGCCCACGACCTGAAGCTCCGGCGCAAGGGCACGTGGAAGGTCGTGTCGTTCCCGACCACGGCGGCGGGCGGGCACGTCGACCGCGACATGCGGCTCACGCCCGGCACCTACCTGCTCTGGTGCAGCCTCCCCGGCCACCGAGCGCTCGGCATGCAGGCGGTGCTGCAGGTGGAGGGGAAGAAGCGACGGCGGGCGCGCCCCAGGCGCGCCCGCCGCTAGCCGACGATCTGGACGTTCCGGGCCTCGGGGCCCTTCTGTCCCTCGGCCTGCTCGAACTCCACCTTCGCGCCCTCGGCGAGGGACTTGAAGCCCTCGGACTGGATGGCGCTGAAGTGCACGAAGACGTCCTTGCCGCCCTCGTCCGGGGTGATGAATCCGTACCCCTTCGCGTCGTTGAACCACTTCACGGTTCCGGTTGCCATTGCTTTACACCTCCTCCCACACGATCGAGAACGGGCAGGGGAGGCGCCGACGGCGCAACCGATACTCGCTCGCTGTGCGCCGGAACCGTAGCACGGTGCCTGCGCGGGCGACGGGCGGGGCCCGAGCCGAGCCTCCGCCCGTCGCCGCGCGCGTCCGCTAGCCGAGCCTGACGCTCGTCCGGGCGAGCTTGCCGGAGAGCCGGTAGCCCGTGCCGAGCCGCAGCGCGAACCAGTCGAAGCGCTTGCCGTCGCGGAGCCGCAGCGTGAACGCCGTGAGCTTCCGCGCGACGCGCGTCCGGCCGGTGACGACGGCCGTCTTCTTCGCGAAGTTCACCGTCACCGTGCGCAGCCGCTTCGTCGTGAACGCGACGTGCCGCGTCCGGTCGGCGTAGCGGAAGAGGCCCGGCGCCGCCGCCCGCACGCGCAGCGAGAACGTGACGAGCCGGTGGTTGCGGAGCCGCAGCCGCCCGTGCGCGAGCATGCGGTGGAACGTCGCCTCGACGGCCGCGACCGCCCCCTTCTTCTGCGCCGGCGCGATGAACGAGAAGACGGGCGCCGCCGCCGCCGCGGGCGTGGAGCTGCCCTTGGCGGCGGTCGTCGTCCCCGCGGAGCCGTTCGTCGTCGCGGTCGTCGTGCCCGCGGTCGAGGCCACCGACGCCGCCGCCGACTCCAGCTCCAGCTCGGCGGCGGCGACGGTCGAGCCGTCGGCGCTCGTCGGGCAGGCGGTGTCGTTCGACGGGTCGTTGTCCTGCTCGCCCTGGTAGGCGGGCGCGCCGGTGCACTGGTTCGTCTTCACGACGAGGCGCACCACGGTGGCCGGGACGCCGCCGATCGGGAACGAGCGCAGGATCAGATCCGGCGCGACCGGCCGCGGCGCGACCGACGGGAACGCGTCGTCGGCGCTGTCGTAGGCCGTCACCCAGTTGCCGGCGACCGAGCAGTTGACCGTGCTCGCGTCGCAGGCCTGGAGCGTGAACGACCGCAGCGCTTCGAACCGCGTCTCGGACGGGTCGACGAACGCGCTGACGCGCGCGCCCGTGAGGACGTGGCGCCCGTTCAGCGTCACCGTCACCTGCTGGCCGGCGACGCCGCTCGTCGAGCTCCAGTTCGTCGTCTCGTCGTCGTCGACGAGGCTCGCCTGGTCGGCGCCGTCGCCGGCGGCGGTGGCGCCGCTCGCCGTCGAGGCCCAGTTGTGCGGCAGCGAGATCGTCAGCGTCTGCGCGGTCGCCGAGAGCGTCCGCGAGAGCTTCAGGATCCCGTAGCCCGGAGCCTGGACGACGAACCGGTAGTCGCCGGGGACGAACCCGGCGGTGTCGCCGAGCGCCGTCGACGGGTCGGTGTCGGCGATCGGCGTGACGCGGGCGGAGTAGTCGCCGACGTACACCGTCGCGGCGACCGGCTTGCCCGCGTTCGGGCCGTCGGCGGCCACCGTCGCGAACGAGACCCGGGCGTTCGTCTCGTCCGGCGAGGCGAACGAGGGCGTCGGCTGCCCGTCGTCGCCGGTCGCGGACGAGGCGCCGATGCCGAGCCCGCGCTTCGCGAACGCGTGCCAGAGCTGCGGCAGGTCGGCGCCGCCGAAGCGCATCAGGTCGGCGGCGAGCATCGCGTCGCGGGCGTCCACCATCGAGAGGTCCGCCTGTTCGAGCAGCCAGGCGTCGTAGACGAGCTGGATCCAGCGCCGTCCGCCCGAGCACTGCGCGACCGGCGTCTCGCCCTTGGCGCAGGCGATGTTCGCGGCGGTCGTGCCCTCGCCGTACTTCGCGACGAGCGCCTGCCGCACCTCGTAGTTGACGCCGTTCCAGATCTCGCCGTCGGCGTGCACCTCGACGCCCGGGGTGTCGAACCCGATGTCGGAGAAGTTGAGCGGGTTCTCGTCGAGCGCGTAGTCGCGGATCCCCGAGTGCGGGTTGCCGGTGACGTACGCGCCGAGCGACCACGGCTCCTCGCCGCGGGCGCCCGCGAGCCCGTACTCGTGCAGGTACTCGAGCGCGTCGAGATCCGACCACGACTCGCCCATCGCGCCGCCCTGGGCGGACGAGAGGCTCGCGTCGGGGCCGCCGACCATCCGGTTCGAGATCAGGTGCGTGTACTCGTGCCCGGCGACCGAGAGGTCGAACGACCCGTCGGTGCACGGCGAGTAGAACGCGTCCGCGATCGGCTGCCAGAGGTACTGGTTCGTGATCGGCGGCACGCCGTCGTTCAGCGTGATCTGGTTGGCGTTGTCGCGGCCCTCGTAGGAGGGGGCGCCGCCGTCGAGCGCCCCGGCCTGGGCGTCGCCCAGCTCGGGGTCGCCCTCGGAGCCGAGCGGGTACGGGCCGGCGCCCGAGCCCTTGTCGAGGTTGTCGAGCTGCGCGTTGTAGGCCTGCTCGGTGAAGCCGAGCGCGTACGCGAAGTCGTGCATGCGGTTGTGCATCACGAACAGGTTCGTGGTGGCGGCGTCGACGTCCGCGTTGTTGCGGGTCGGGTCGACGAGCGCCGACGGGTCGCACTTGCTCGCGTTCCAGGAGTTCGTCCAGACGAAGTTGCCGCCCGGGAAGTTCCGGTCGTAGTAGCGGTCGCTCGAGAGCGGCGTCCGCTGCTCGGCCGGGGTGAGCGGGCTCAGCCACGCCTCGGCGGTGAACGCGTTGTTGCCGCGCGTGGTCAGCGTCGCCTGGTTCGTCCGCGGGATCACGTCCCAGCCGAACGGCGAGTACGGGTTCGCGAACGTCTCCGCGCAGGCGGCGGGCTGACCGACGCCGTCGTCCTCGTCCTTCCAGCAGCCCTCGGTCTGCGGCGTCGCGCCGTAGTCGAGGCCGGGGAAGCTCGGGAAGAACGCCCAGCGCGGGTTGTTCGTGACGAGCGTCGGCGGCTTCAGCCGCGGCGTCGTGGGGGCGGCCGCCGAGGCGGTCGAGACGGCGACGGCGGCGACGTAGGTGAACGGCGCCGTCTGGTTCGGCAGCGGCGGCTGGACGCTCGCGCCGTTGAACGGGCAGACGCGGAGCGCCCAGTTGCCCGCCGGCAGGCCGTCGCCGCTGCGGTCGGAGTAGGCGATCGCCTCGGGGCTCGTCCCCGTGTCGGAGCTGGAGACGACAGTGCCGGCCGGGTCGACCAGCTCGAGGATGATGTCGTTCGTCGGGTTGACCGCGCTCGCGGCGGCGACGATCGACTTCTGGCCCGGGTCGACGGCGAACGCGTCGTCGGGGGCGCAGTTCGGCGGCGCGTAGTCGCCGGTGAACGTGTACGCCGGCTCGCTCGCGGCCGCGTCGGAGGCCTGCTGCACGGCGTCGTGCCGGAGCAGGATCTTCCCGCTCTCGGCGTCCACCATCAGCTGGTAGGCGGCGGGGTTGGCGGCGCTGCGCAGGTCGATCACGTCGACGAGCCAGGCCGGGCGCACGCCCGAGCCGACGGTCGGGAACGCGACGAGCCGCGCGCCCTGGCGGATCGCCGGCAGGTCGATCGAGGTGGTCGGCGTCGCGCCCGAGTACGTCGAGTCGATCGCGTCCTGGAGCTGCTGGCGGAGCGCGCCGAGGTCGACGGTCGCGGCCGACCCGGAGCCGGTGCCGGACGAGCCGGACGAGCCGGAGCCGATCGGGAGCGGCGGCAGCGGCGGCAGCTTCGGCAGCGGCGGCAGGCCCGGCTTCACGGCCGAGGTCGTGCGCGCCGCCCCGGAGGTGAGGCCCGGGACGTCGAAGTACGTCCAGAGCCCCTGCTTCACGAGCGGGCCGAAGCCGTTCCCGGTCGGGACGCCGACGCTCTTCGCCGCGGCCGTCCACGCCTGGGTCGCGGTCAGCTTCACCGCGCCTGCGAGCGTGGAGCCGCCCGCGGCGCTCGAGGAGACGTAGGCGACCTTGCCGCCGACGACGCCGACGGCGATCAGGCCGTTCCAGTCGGCGACGAGGCTGCCGAAGCGCTGCGCGAAGAGGACTGCGTGCGCCTTCGTCCCGGTCAGGGTGACGTCGTTCACGAGCCGGAGCCCGTGCGAGCCCTGCGCGAGCTTGAAGAGGGCGCGGTTGCGGTCGAGGAACGTCTTCGCGGCGGCGACGGCGTCCGCGCCGAGGCCGGTCGCGAGGTAGCCGTGAAGCCTGACGAGCGACGCCGGCGTGCCGTAGCGGTTCCACGTCGCGTGCGCACCCAGGCGCGTGACGAGCCGCTTCTGGACGGCTGTCGGGGCGATGCGTCCCCTGTTGACGCTCAGGTCGGGCTTCGCGGCGTTGCCGCGGAAGTCGCCGACGCCGAGCGCCGACGGGACGAGGACGAGCAGGGCCGCAGCGATCGCGGCCGGCGCGAGAGCGGCGCGCGCGAGGCGCGACCCTCCTCCGCTCGGTCGACGAAGCCTTCTCACCTTGGATCTCCTTCCCCCGGGGCGCCCCTGGGCGGGGCGCCGATCGCGTGTGTCCGCCCTGGAGACCGCCGGGCGGCGAGAAACCTGCACGCGACCTCGCCGTCCGCCCGCCCGCAGGTTTCGTTCGTTCGTTCCAACGGGCACAACCGGGTTCGAGTGACGGCCATCTCGCCAGCGGCACGACGGGAAACCGACGCCGCCGGGCTCTTCGAGCGGTACGGCGCGCAGCTCTACCGCTTCTGCCTCGGCCGGCTCCGCTCGCCCGAAGAGGCCGAGGACGCGGTGCAGAACGTCTTCCTGCGCGTGCACACCGCGCTGCGGAAGGGGGTCGTCCCGGAGTTCGAGGCGGCCTGGCTGTACAAGATCGCGCACAACGTCTGCCTGAGCCGGATCGAGTCGCGGGGCCGCCGTGCCGCGTTCGAGACGCCCCGCGACCTCGACGACGTCGAGTACCTGCTCGCCGCGCCCGAGCACGACCACGACGCGCTCGACGGCCTTCCCGACGCGCTCGCGGGGCTGCCGCACAACCTGCGCCAGGCGCTGCTGCTGCGTGAGTGGCAGGGGCTGAGCCAGACGGAGATCGCCGACGCGATGGGGACGACGGTGTCCGCCGTCGAGACCCTGCTCTACCGCGCGCGGCGCCAGCTCGCCGCGACGCTCGAGCAGGGCGGCCGCCGGGCGCGCCGCGTGGTCGCCGGGCTGTTCGACGTGCTCGGGCTGCGCGCCCTCGTCCAGCGCCTCTTCGAGGCCGCTTCGGGCGCCGCGCCCGGCTCGCTCGCGGCCGGCGCGGCCGCGCTCGTGCTCGGCGGCTCCGGCATCGGCACGGCGGTCCTGCTCGGCACGACGCACGGCCCGGCGCGGGCGCCGGCTCCCGCCCAGCATCGCGACGGCCGCACGCCGTCGCCTCGGCTCGGCACGCCGGCGGTCGGCCACGCCGCGATCGGGGGTGCGACGCCGGGTCGCTCCGCCGGCGCTGCCGTGTCCTCGCGGCCGGTGACGATCGCCGAGCCGCGGCCGTCCGCGCCGGCCCGCCGGGCCGCGGCGCCGTCGCCGCCGGCGCAGAGCGGCCCCGGCCCGGCGACGCCCGCGAAGAGCGGGCCGACCCTCGACGCCCCTGCCGCGCCCGCCCTCCCGGTCGTGCCGGTCCCGCCGGCCGCGCCGCCGCTCGAGCTGCCGCCGCAGCTCCCCGCGCCGGACGCGCCGGACCCGGCCTCGGCGCTCGCACCGGCCGTCGGCGACGCGACCGCGGCGACGGGCTCGGCCGCCGACGCGGTCGGGACGGCGACGAGCGCCGCCCAGGCGGCCGCCGGCGCCGTCGCGCACACCGCGCAGCCCCCCGCGGCGCCCTCACTCCCCGTCCCCGCTCTCGGCGGCTGAGTCGAGCCGGTGCCCCGGGGCGAGCGCGAGCCCGTCCCCGGTCGGCAGCTCCTCGTACTCGGCGGGGCTCATCGGCACGCACTTCTCGCAGCCGACGTCGCCGCACTCGCACAGGAACGGCGGCTCGTCGTCCTCGGGGATCGCTCGCTCCATCGCCTCCCGTGCTGAGACCCCCGCCGGGCGAGATTCCTGCGCGCGGACTGGCAGGATTCCCGCGTGGCGACGCTCGCCGACCTCGACCGGCTCGCCCTCGCCCTGCCCGAGACCGAGAAGACCGTCTCGGAGGACGGGCGGGTCACCTACGCGGTGCGCGGCAAGTACGTGTGCTTCCACCGGCGGCCGCGGCCGGACGCGGTCGACCCGGAGACCGGCGAGCGGCTCGACGACGTCCTCGTCTTCCGCACCGACGGCCTCGACGTGAAGGAGCTGCTGCTCGCCGACCCGCGCGGCGTCTGGTTCACGACGCCGCACTGGGACGGCTACCCGGGGATCCTGCTGCGGATCCGCGACCTCCCGCAGATCGCGCGCGACGAGCTGCGCGACCTGCTGGAGGACGCGTGGGCCGTCCGTGCGCCGAAGCGACTCGTGAAGGAGTGGCTCGCGGCGCAGGACGGCTGACGCTCGAGCGCTACGCGCGGGTGACGACCCGCTCGCGCCGCTCGACGGGGCTGGGCGTCTCCTCGATCACCGTGTTGTCGTACACGACCGGCCTGCGCGTGAGCATCCCGTGCAGGAGCCCGCTCAGGTAGAGGCCGATCGCGCCGGTGCCGTAGAAGTAGCCGACCCAGAGCAGGCTGCGGAGCCACTGCGCGTGCGGCGTCGCGACCTCGATCGTCCCCGACCAGATCGGGTGCAGCGACGGGCCGACGAGCAGCCAGACGCTCGCGACGACGGCCAGCAGCCCGCCGGTCGAGCCGACCGGGCTGGCGGGCATCGTCATCAGCAGTCCGCCGGCGAACAGCGCGATGCCGGGTCCGAGCAGCATCTCCCAGTGCACGCCGGAGAAAACCCACGTGTTCGCGGTGAAGAAGCCGAAGTTGAAGTACGGGCCGACGAGCGGGACGAGGAACACCCAGGCGCCGAGCAGCATCAGCAGGATGCCGACCGGGATCGCTGCGGGTGTCCAGCGTCTGGCCCGCGGCGTCGCGGGGGTGGACATACGGAACCTCCCTTGTCTCTGAGGGAGAAACGGTTGCGGGACGCTTCGGGTTGCGGCCCCTCCACCATTTGCAAATCGTAAAGCCTCGGCGCGAAGCCTTGACCCCCGCAGGCGCGGACGGCAATCCTCGCCCTTCCCGCGGTCGGCGTCCCACTCGTGCCGCCGCGGGCGCCCAGGGGAACAACCCATGAGGAGGGGGAATGAGGAGAGTCATCTCTCTGGCCGGCTTCGTCGCGGCCGTCACCGCGCTGGCGGCGCTCGCCGCGGGCGCCGCAGGCGCACGGACGCCGTCGCCGCACGACCCGCGGCTGCGGGCGGACGACCTGCCGAGCCGGCTCGGCGACAAGCAGCACGCGCTCGAGACGACGGCGCTCGAGCTGCAGGCGAAGGGCGCGATCGCCCGGGGCGCCAAGGTCGGCAAGGTCGCGAAAGGTCAGTACGTCGAGCTTCGCCGCGAGGGCCAGGACTCGATCTGGACCGTCCTCGGCGAGTTCGGCGACGTGGCCCACAACAGCATCCCGGAGCCGGATCGGAGCAAGGACAACACGACGATCTGGGCGCCGGACTTCAGCCGCGACTACTACCGGACGCTCCTGTTCGACCAGTCGCCCGGCGCCAACTCGATGGCGAACTTCTACGCCGAGCAGTCGTCCGGCCGCTACTCGGTCGACGGCGACGTCACCGACTGGGTGACCGTGCCCCGTCCCGCCGCCTACTACGGGACGAACGACAAGCCGGACTCCGCGGCGTGGGACTTCGTCCGCGACGAGGTCGACGCCTGGTACGCCTCCCAGAAGGCCGCCGGCAAGACCGACGCCGAGATCGCCGACTACCTGTCCCGCTTCGACCGCTGGGACCGCTACGACTACGACGGCGACGGCGACTTCGACGAGCCGGACGGCTACGTCGACCACTTCCAGGCGATCCACGCCGGCCAGGGCGAGGAGGCCGGCGGCGGCTCGCTCGGCACCGACGCGATCTGGTCGCACCGCTGGTACGCGTGGCAGGCGGCGAACGGGCCGGACGGCCCGGGGCCGCACGGCTTCGGCGGCCTGCGGATCGGCGACACGAACCTCTGGATCGGCGACTACACGATCGAGCCGGAGAACGGCGGCGTCGGCGTGTTCTCGCACGAGTTCGGCCACGACCTCGGCCTGCCGGACGAGTACGACACGAGCGGCAACAGCGGCGGCGCCGAGAACTCGACCGGGTTCTGGACGCTGATGTCGAGCGGCTCGTGGGGCTCCACCGGCGAGGCCGCGGACGGGATCGGCGACCAGCCGTTCCACATGAACGCGTGGGACAAGTGGTACCTCGGCTGGCTCGACTACGCCGTCGTCTTCCCCGGCGACAGGAAGACGTCGATCCGGCTCGGCCCGGCCGAGACCAACACGAAGCAGACGCAGGGCGCGATCGTCGTCCTGCCCGACAAGCAGGTGACGAAGAACGTCGGGACGCCGTACGCCGGCGAGAAGTTCTACTACTCCGGCGCGGCGAACGACCTCGACGCGACGATGACCCGCACGGTCACGGTCCCGGCGGACGCCGCGAGCCTGACCGCGAAGGTGCGGTACAACATCGAGACCGGCTACGACTACGCCTACCTCGAGGTCGACGGCGCCGCCGTGCCGACGAGCGTCTCCAGCTCGCCGGTGCTCCCCGAGGGGATCGACGGCGTCTCGGACGGCTGGGTCGACCTGACCGCCGACCTGTCTCAGTGGGCCGGCAAGACGGTCACGCTCGGCTTCGGGTACAAGACCGACGGCGGCGTGCAGGGCCAGACGCGGCGGCAGCCCGCCGGGTTCGCGATCGACGACGTCGCGATCGGCGACAGCGTCGACGGGGCCGAGGCCGACGCCGGCTGGACGTACGACTCGAACCTCGACGGCACCGGCTTCCACGCCACGAGCGGCACCGAGTCGTTCTCGTACTTCAACGCGTACGTCGCCGAGAACCGGCAGTACCTCGGCGCCGACGCCGACCTGAAGACCGGCCCGTACAACTTCACGACCGACGTGTGGGCCGAGCGCTTCCCCTACCAGGACGGGATGCTCGTCTGGTACTACGACTCGTCCTACGCGAACAACAACGTCGGCGACCATCCCGGCGAGGGCGAGATCCTGCCGGTCGACGCCCATCCCGCGATCGAGCACTGGAACGACGGTCAGGTGATGCGCGGCCGCTTCCAGGCCTACGACGCGACGTTCGGCCTCCATCCGACCGACGCGATCACGCTCCACTCGGCGAGCGGGGCGACGACGATCGCGTCGAAGCCGGCGGTGCCGGTGTTCGACGACACGGCGAGCTGGTGGGTCGGGAGCGATCCCGGCGACGCGCTCGGCCACTACCAGGCCGGCTGGCTGAGCGTGAAGACGCCGCACACCGGCACGCAGATCCGCGTGAAGAGCGTCACGCCCGGCGGCTTCATGCAGATCGACGTCACGCCGCCGCAGGAGTAGGCGAGGCGCGACGAGCTCCGAGGCGAGGTGGGGCCCGCTCAGGCGGGCCCCACCTCGCGGCGATCAGCCCGGCGGCGGCCCGAGACGGACGATGCCGTGCGTCCGCTCGGAGGCGGCGAGCCGCTCGGGCGCGACGCGCGGACGCTCCGGCGGCGGCTGCAGCCACGGCCACGCGGCGGGCTCGGCCAGCTCGCGCACCCAGTCCTCGATTCCCGCCGGGGTCGAGAGGAAGAGGACGCGCGCCGTGTCGGACTCGACCCGGAACGCGTGCGGCGTCCCGCCCGGAGCGTGCAGCACGGCGCCCGCGCCGCACCGCCGGCTCTCGCCGCCGCCCTCCCCCAGCCAGGTCGTCAGCGTCCCCTCGAGCACGTAGATCGTCTCGTCCTGCGGGTGCGTGTGCAGCGGCGGCGCGGCGCCGCGCGGCAGCACCGCCTCCCAGAGCCCGAGCCGGCCGCCGGTCTGCTCGCCGCCGAGCTTCGGCCGGACGAGCGTGCCGAGGAACCAGAGCGGCTGCTCGTCGCTCACGCGCCCGCACCGACGCGGAACGCCTCCGGCCGCTCGTAGCCGCCGGGCGCGCACCCGATCGCGAGCACCCGCGCCCCGTCCGGGCCGGGCAGCAGCTTCCGGCGCGCTTCCGCGCCGACCCGGACGATCGACCCGGGCCGCGCCTCGACGCGCTCGCCCGCCACCTCGAAGGCTGTCGAGCCGGCGAGCACCACGTAGACCTCCTCCTGCCCGTCGTCGGCGTGGTCGTGCTCCGGATAGTCGTCGGAGCCCGGCTGCAGCTCGAGCACCTGCAGCCCGAACGTCCGGATCCCGAGCGGCTCGCCGGCGAGCTTCAGCATCCCGTGGGCGATCGCGGGCAGGTCGTCGATCTCCCTGAGCGTGTACGAGTCCATGGCACCTCCCGTGCGTCGTTGACGCCGTCGATGCTCGCCGCCGCCGCGCGGCCGCGCCATCCCGGAAACCTGGGGGTTTCCATCGCACCACGAGGGGTCTACGCTGAGCCGCATGACGCCGCGCGAGCGAGCCCGGAACCGCGCCCGCGAGCGGCTGGAGGCGCTCGCGCGGGCCGGGCTCGGCAGCGAGGAGGCGCGGCGGGAGGCGATCGCGACGCTCCGCCCCGCCCTCGAGTTCGAGCGCTGGTGCTGGCCGCTCACCGACCCGGACAGCGCCCTCTCGACGAGCGGGATCGCCGAGTTCGACCTCTGGGCGGAGCTGCCGCGCATCGCCGTCCTCGAGGAGCGCGGCGACGTGACGAGCAAGCCGGCGCTCGCCCTCGGCGCGTGCGCGAGCGTCGCGCTCAGCGCCGCGACCGGCGGCGACCTCGGCCGCAGCACGCGCTGGCGCGAATGCCTGCGTCCCTACGGCGTCGGCGACGAGCTGATGACCGTCTGCCGCGACCGGCACGGCTGCTGGGGCAGCGTCGAGCTGCTCCGCGACAGCGACGACCCGCCGTTCGCCGACGAGGACGTGCTGCTGCTGCACCGGCTCGCCCCGGCGCTCGCGACCCTCCTCCGCAACGGCCTCCGCGCCGACCTGCGCGCGTCCACGGACGCGCGCGCGCCGCTGCCGCCCGCCACGCTGCTCGTCGACGCGGAGCTGCGCGCGACGAGCTGGACGCCGTCGTTCCGGGAGTGGCTGGCGGAGCTGCCCACCGGCCCGGAGACGCTGCCGCCCGCGGTCTACGAGCTGGGCACGCGCGTGCTGACGCCGCCCGAGGAGGCGAGCGGGCTGCCGGCGACCGCGCGGGTGCGCACGCGCTCGGGGCGCTGGGCGACGCTCGAGGCGGCGCCGCTCGAGGGGGCCGAGCGCGGCCGGGCGGCGATCGCGATTCGCGACGCGACGACCGACGAGGTCTTCGACCTGCTCGCGCACGCGTACGACCTGACGCCGCGCGAACGGCAGCTCGCGGCGCTGATGCTGGACGGGCTCGCGACGAAGCAGCTCGCCGCGGCGCTCTCGATCTCGCCGCACACCGTCCAGGACCACCTGAAGGCGATCTTCGCCAAGACGAACCTCCGCAGCCGGGGCGAGCTGGTCTCCCGGCTCGCCGGCCGCGCCTAGCGGATTCCGAGCGCCAGCTCGGCGAAGGCGAGGATGTCGGTGAACTCGGAGATGATCTTCGCGGTCGGCTTGCCGGCGCCGTGGCCGGCCCGCGTCTCGACCCGGATCGCGACCGGCGCGTCGCCCGCCTGGGCCGCCTGCAGCGCGGCCGCGAACTTGAACGAGTGGCCGGGGACGACGCGGTCGTCGTGGTCGCCGGTCGTGACGAGGATCGCCGGATAGCGCGTGCCCGGCCTGACGTTGTGCAGCGGCGAGTAGTCGAGGAGCCAGCCGAACTCGGTCTCGTCGTCCGGGTTGCCGTACTCGGGCATCCACGCCCAGCCGATCGTGAACCGCGGGAAGCGCAGCATGTCGAGCACGCCGACCTCGGGGACGACCGCGCCGAACAGCTCCGGGTGCTGGGTCACGCAGGCGCCGACGAGCAGGCCGCCGTTCGACTTGCCCTTGACCGCGATCCGCGACGGGTTCGACCAGCCGGAGGAGTGGAACCAGCGCGCGACCGAGCAGAAGTCGTCGAAGACGTTCTGCTTCCGCTCGCGGCGGCCGCCGTGGTACCAGTCGAGGCCGTACTCGCCGCCGCCGCGCAGGTTCGCCGACGCGAAGACGCCGCCGCGGTCGACCCAGCCGGCGGAGTAGATCGCGAACACGGGCGTGACGGGGATGTTGAAGCCGCCGTACGCGGTGAGGAGCACGGGCACCTCGCCGTTCGGGACGACGTCCTTGCGGTGGACGAGGAAGACCGGCACCGCCGTTCCGTCGAGCGACTCGACGAAGACCTGCTCGGTGACGATCTCGTCCCGGTCGAGCGGGATCGCGGACGTCCACACCTGCGTCGTCTCGCCGCTCGCGACGTCGTGCGACCAGATCGTCACCGGGTCGCAGAACGAGGTGGAGCTGAAGAACACGAGCGGCCGGTCGGGGCTGCCGGACAGCTCCAGCTCGTCGGGGCGGCCCGACAGCTCCAGCACCCCGGAGAAGGCGGGCACCGCGACCGAGTGCAGGTGCGTGCCGGCGGTGTCGAAGACCTCGAGGGCCGACGCGGCGTGCGCGAGGTAGTGGCAGACGAGGCGGCCGCCGACGTGGCCGGCCCCGGTGAGCTTGTGTTCGCCCTCCGGCACGACCTCGACCCAGGAGTCGCGCTCCGGCGCGTCGAGCGAGACGCGGACGATCCGCCGCCGCGACGCCTCGTGGTCGGTGAGCAGGAGGAAGTCGCGTCCCTCGTTGCCGATCACGGTGTTGCGCGAGGTCCGGTCGCCGACGAGCGTCTGCCAGGCGGGGTCGGCGGCCTCGAGGTCGAGCACGTGCAGCTCGGTCTCCTGGGCGGTCGAGTGGACGACGGTGACGACGAGGTAGCGGCCGTCGAAGGTGAGCTGCGGCATGAAGAACAGCTCGGGCTCGTCCGGCCGCTCGTAGACGAGGAGGTCGTCGCTCTGCGGGGTGCCGAGCCGGTGGAACGCGACGCGCATCGCCCCGTTCCGCTCGTACAGCTCCTGCCCGGCCTGCGGCGCGTCGAAGGCGCCGTACCAGAAGCCGGAGCCGTCGGGCGCCCACGCGACGCCGGAGACCTTCGACCACTCGACGAGGTCGGGCCGGTCGTCGCCGGTCTCGACCTCGCGCACGCGCCAGGTCATCCAGTCGGAGCCGCCGTCGCTGACGGCGTAGGCGAGCAGCGAGCCGTCGCGGCTGACCGAGGTGCCCATGACCGCGGTGGCGCCGTCGGCGGCGAGCGTGTTCGGGTCGAGCAGCACGCGCCCTTCCGCGTCGGGCGCGTCGGCGACGTAGAGCACGGACTGGTTCTGCAGGCCGGTGTTCCGCCACTGGAGCCAGCGCCCGCCGTGCTCGCTCGGGGTGCCGACCTTCGGGAAGCCGAAGAGCTGCGTCAGCCGGCTGCGGATCGCCTCGCGGGCGGGCGAGGCGGCGAGGATCGACTCCGTGTAGGCGTTCTGGGCCTCGATCCAGGCGGCGACCTCGGGCGAGTCGGCGTCGGCCTCGAGCCAGCGGTAGGGATCCGGGATCGACCTGCCGTGCAGGTCGACGGTCTCCTCGCCGGTGCGTGTGGCCGGACGCGTGACGGCTGCGTCGCTCGCTGCGCTCACTGGAACCCCTCCCCGAGTCGGGACGACAACCCGGCCGATGCTGTCATAGCGCGCTCCGCCGGTCAAGGACTAGCGCGCTAGGACATTCCTGGGCGGGCGCGTCGCGGCGAGCGCCTCGACCTGCGCCTCGAGCCAGCGGACGGCGGCGTCGGGGTCGAGCTTGTCGAGCAGCGGCAGCAGATGGTCGCGAGCGCGCTCGCGGTGGGCGGGCGGGTCGGCGGTGTGAAGGGCGACGCGCATCGCGGGGCGCAGCTCGCGGAGCGTGATCGCGGCCTCGACGCCGCCCAGCCGCGGCATCTGCACGTCGAGGAGGGCGAGCTGCGGCCGCCGCTGCAGGCCGACCTGGACCGCCTCGGCACCGTCCTTCGCCTGGAGCACGAGCGCGTCGCGGAGCGCTTCCGACACGCGCGCGGCGAGCATCGCCCTGGCCCCGGGATCGTCGTCGGCGATCAGCACCTCGAGGCGGCGTCCACGGGCGCGCGGGTCGATCGGTGCTGCGGTTGCCAGGGTCTCCATCGCGGGCTCCTTCCGTCGGGCTTTCGCGAAGCAGCGTGCCCGCGGCGCGCGCGGCCGCCAATGGGCTCCCCACCCCATCTCGCGCCGGCGGCGAAGATGGGGTCTCGGCCCGATCGCGGCCGCGTCCGCTCTCGGCGACTCTGCGCTGGTCAGGAACGGACGAGCGACGAGGAGGTCGAGATGGACGAGACGGCGATCACCCGGGAGGGGTTCGAGCGGCTGAACGAGGAGCTGGAGCGGCTCACGGGCCCGGGCCGCCGCGAGATCGCGGAGCGGTTCCGGCAGGCCGCCGCCGGCGAGGCGAGCACCGACGAGAACGCCGACTACCACGCGGTCCGCGAGGAGCAGGGGCTGCTCGAGCGGCGGATCGCCCTGCTGGAGGCGCGGCTCCGCGCGGCCCGGGTCGTCGACCCCTTGCCGGGGAACGGCCGCATCGACGTGGGCGAGCGTTTCCGGCTGCGCGACGTCGACTCGGGGGAGCGGCTCGAGCTGGAGCTGGTCGGCTCGCTCGAGGCCGACCCGTCCGCGGGCCGCGTCTCGGTCGTCTCCCCGCTCGGCAAGGCGATCCACGGCGGCAGACCGGGCGAGGTCGTCGAGGTCGACGCGCCGCGCGGCAGGCTCCGCTTCGAGATCCTCGCGGTCGAGCCGCCGGTCGCGACTACGGCTGGATGAGGCCGCGGCGGATCGCGTAGCGCGTCAGCTCGACCCGGTCGCTCATCCCGAGCTTGTCGAGGATGTTCTGGCGGTGGCGCTCGACGGTCTTGACGCTGATCACCAGCTCCTTCGCGATCTCCTTCGAGGTGTACGCCTCGGCGATCAGCTTCAGCACCTGCAGCTCGCGCGGCGTGAGGACGTCGAACTCGTCGTCGCCGGGGCGCCCGCGGTCGACGAAGTCCTTGACGAGGCTGGAGATCGCGGACGGGTAGAGGAACGACTGGCCGCGCATCGTGCGGCGGACGGCCTCGACGATGTCCTGGTCGGCGTCCGACTTGAGCACGTAGCCGGACGCGCCGGCGCGCAGCGACTCGAACAGGAACTGCTCGCTGTCGTACATGGAGAGCATGAGCAGCTTCAGCTCGGGCTTGCGCCTGTGCAGCTCCTCGGCGGCCTGGATGCCGGTGCTCTTCGGCATCGAGACGTCGAGGATGGCGAGGTCGACGTCCTCGGCGAGCGCCGTCCTGACCGCTTCGGCGCCGTCGGAGGCCTCGGCGACGACGCGCATGTCGGCCTGGGCGTCGATCACGCGGCGGAGGCCGGAGCGGACGATCGGGTGGTCGTCGGCGACGAGGATGCGGGTGACGAGCGGGATCGGCATCAGGCTGCCCGGGCCGGCACCTCGAGCCGCACCTCGACGCCGCCGGCGGGGCCGGGCTTGATCGCGAGCGCGCCGCCGACGAGGAGCGCCCGCTCGCGCATCCCGCGCAGGCCGCCGCCGTGGGCGGCCTGCTCGTCGGCGAGGCCGCGGCCGTCGTCGGAGACGCGCAGGACGACGCTGCCGGCTCCCGGCTCGAGCGTGACGCGCACGCGGCTCGCCTCGGCGTGGCGGGCGACGTTGGTGAGGCTCTCCTGGGCGACCCGGTAGACGGCCAGCTCGGCGTCGTCGGAGAGCTGCGGCAGGTCGGCGGCGAAGTCGCGTTCGACGGGGATGCCGCTCGAGTCGGCGAAGCGGCGGGACAGCTCGGTGAGCGCGCTCACGAGCCCGAGCTGCTCGAGCATCTCGGGGCGCAGCTCGCGGGCGATCCGGCGCACCTCCTCGAGCGCCTGCCGTACCGCCTGCTTGGTCTCGTCGTCGTCGAGGCGGAGGAGGACGCCGGTGAGCACCTGGCCGACCTCGTCGTGGAGGCCGCTCGCGATCCGGCGCCTCTCGGCCTCCTGCGCCTGGAGGGCGCGCCGGCCGCTCTCGCGCCGTTCGGCCTCGAGCCGGTCGAGCATCTGGTTGAAGGAGCGGACGAGCTCGTTCACCTCGACGCCGCCGTGCTCGACGAGCCGCTGGCCGGGCCGGAGCAGGTCGACGGTGCGCATCCGTTCGACGAGCCGGTCGATCGGGGTGAGCGTGTGCCGGAGGAGCAGCAGGTTGGCGGCGAGCATGAGCAGGAGCGCCACGACGAGGTCGATTCCCTCGACGAGCGCGATCGACGCGTGGATCGTCACCGGGGTGAGGGCGAGCAGGATCGTCGCGGCGACGAGGAGCGCCGAGTTGATCGCGAACACGCGCCACAGCAGCGGCAGCCGTGAGAACCGGATCGGCACGGGGTGTCTGCGGTGTTCTAGCGCTCGAGCGCGGCGGCCGCGACGGCGAGGCGCCGCTCGCTGCGTTTGCGGGTCGAGGGCGGCGCGACGAGCACGGGGACGGGTGTGGCCGCCTCCAGCTCGCGCGCGAGGGTCGAGCGGAGCTTGCGCTCGCCGAGCCCGGCCGCGCGGGAGCCGACGACGATCAGGTCCGCCCCTTCCTCGGCGGCGATCCGGGCGAGCGCCTCGGCTCGCGGCCCGTGCGCGATGCGGGTCTCGGCGCCGTCGCCGATCTCGCGGGCCAGCTCGAGCAGCCGGTCGCCGGCCTCGCCGGGAGCGCCCTCGACGACGGAGACGAGCACGAGCCGCAGCCCGAGCCGCGCCCCGACCGCCGCGGCCAGCTCGGCGGCCGCGCGCCCCTCCGTCTCCCCCACCCCGCACACGATCGTCCCGCCCATCGCCGCTCCTCCTTCTCGTCGCCTCGTCCCTGCAAGGGTCGCGGACGGAAGCGCGCGCCGCGATGGGGTCGCGGCCGTATTTCGCCGCGCTCGCAGCGAGTCAGCGCCGCTCGGGCGCTGCTTCCTCGAGGGGCCACCGGCCGCGCCGGCCGCTCGCGGGCCGCGTACTTCTCGACGCCGGGCCAGGCGAACGCGTCGCCGCCCTGCTGGATGCGGCTGCGCTCGCCGTCCGAGACTGTCATGCCACGTCTGTGGCACGATTGTGGCATGGCTCGGGCCCGGATCAGCACGACGGTCGACGCCGAGTTGCTCGAGAGCGCGCGCAAGGCACGTGCGGGCCTCACCGACTCTGCGTTGATCGACGAAGCGCTCGCCGCGCTGATGGCTCGCCGACGCGCAGCCGAGTTCGACGCTGCGTATGCCGCCTATGACGCACACCCGCTCGACGAAGCCGACGAGTGGGGAGACCTCGCCTCGTTCCGGGGGGCTGCCGGCTCGTCGTGAGCGCGCTACCGGCGCGAGGCGACGTCTGGTGGTGCGAGCTTTCGGAGATCGGGCGCCGGCCGGTGGTCGTACTCTCTCGAGACGCGGCGATCCCGCGTCTGCGGCGTGCGCTGATCGCGCCATGCACGACCACCGTCCGCGGGATCCCGACAGAGGTCCTCCTCGAGCCTCCGGACGACCCGGTCCCGCTCGTGTCGGTCGTCATCTCGACTCGGTCGAGAGCGTTTCGCTTGGAACGCTGGCCGAACGCCTCGGGCGACTCAGCGGCGACCGCATGCATCAGATCTGCGAAGCGCTCGAAATCGCGGTCGACTGTCAACGCTGATCAAGCCGCAGGTATCTCGCGGTTCGCGCAATCCCCCGACCCACCGCGTAACAGGAGAATCCCCGCATACACGGGGATTCGGAGATGGGCCGAACCGGGTATTGCGCGAACCGCGCAGAATGCGCCAACTCGTTCGAGGCGTCGCCCCTTGCTCTGACGTGAGGACGCTCGCTCAGCGGAGAGACCGTCAGCGTGGGACTGCTGCTGGGCGTATCGCTACCGGCTCCAGCGGGCTTCGGGTTCTTGCTAGCTGCCTCCGCCTGAAGGGCACGGAACCTCGGGGAAGGGGTTGACCGCGGAGCCGTCGGCGAGGTGGGCGACGATGCAATAACCCTGTGTGGCGCGTGAGTCGGGTTCCTCGTATTCCCAGGCGTTGTTTGTGACCGGCACGGTTACGGCTTTGCCGCGGACGGTGAAGGAGACGGAGGTGACGCCGTCGAGGGCGAGCCCGCTGGCGACGAAGGTGCCGCCGGTCGTCGGGGAGGGATTGAAGGTGCCGAAAGTGATCGGCTGTGACTTGCTGAGCGGCGGCCCGCAGCTTGCCGAGCCTCCTTCCCAGATGGCGCAAAGCTCGCCGCGCGCGTCCGTCACGACGTAGACGTTGCCAATCGAGGGGATCGTGCCGATCAGCCTGGTGCTGTCGAGGGCGAGGTGGCAAAGCGGGTTGTAGAAGTTCGCCTGGTTGTCGCTGGCGCACATCTCCTGGAGATTCGCGAGGGTTCTAGTGTCGAGAACATCGGCACCCGTTTGTGGATGCTGTGCGGCACCGATCCCGTCGAACGCTCCGAAGGTGGCAGCGATCGCGATACCCGCGCCGGCGAGCGCGGCCACGGCAACGGCTACTGCAAGCACGGGACGGACGCGGCGTGGTCGGTGCCGGGTCGGGTGGCGCCGTAAAGTGACAGGCTGAACGCGCGCAAGCGGTGCGAGCAACTCGCGAACGACGTTGTCGTCGTGGTCGAGGTCACGAACAGGGGTCATGGTCTTCTCTCCTCTTCCCAAGGCGTAGACTCGCGACCGGCGGCCTGGATCAGGCGGGCCCTGGCCCGCGAAAGCCGCTGCCGGACGGCCTCAGGAGACCGCCCCGTCATGGCGGCAAGCTCGGTCGCCTCGAAGCCGTGCATGTAGCGGAGGATCAGAAGCGCGCGATCATCTGCGTCGAGCGTGCGCTGAAGCAGGTCGCGAAGGGCAAGCAGTTCGAGATCGTCGTCCTCGCTCGGTTCGGGGCGCTGGACGAGACGTTCGAGAGCACGGCCAAAGCGGCGCCGTCTGCGGAGCGCGGCTAAGGCACGATTGCGCGCGATTCCGAACAGCCACGCCTCCGGATTCTCGACCCTCTGGTCGCGGCAACGGAACGCCTCGTAGAAGCTCTCCTGGAGCAAGTCCTCCGCAAGCACTCGGTCGCTGACCATCTGTGCAAGGAAGCGGCCGAGACGCACCTCGCAGGTACGGAACAGACCTTCGACAGTCTCGGGAGAGACAGAGGACACCGAAGTCTTCCGCCCGCGCTGCTGGCGCAAGACTTCCCCCGGAGTCTCGGACTCGGCGCAGTCCACTCCAAATTCGCTCATCTACGAGTACAGGTGCCGATCCAGAGGCGAGCGTGACACATCACGAGTTCGCAACCGCCCTCTGGCTACCCACTTCGGCTCAGGGTGTACTCGCGAACACTCGCCGAGGCCGCTGATCAGGGGTTCACGTTCGCCGGCCAGCGACGCGGATGAACGATTCGCGGCTCTGGCGCGTACGGGCAGTTGAGGAGCGTTGTGGAACCCATTCCGGACCTGACCGCCCAGACAGTTTCTCGTGCGCAGGAGGGCGATGCAGCTGCGTTCGAGCAGCTTGTGCGTGAGTTCGATCGCAACCTACGTGCGTTCAGCCACCGGGTGCTGGGGCCAGCCTGGACAGAGGACGTGCTCCCGCCTGCTCGTCAAAGACATCCAAGTGCACGACCGCCGCCGGATCATCCCCACCTACAGGACTCCGGCGGCGGTTCGCGCAATACCTCGAAAGATGG
>DASSND010000018.1:0-35033 GCA_035688315.1 Gaiellaceae bacterium
CGCGGCTCGTCTCCGAGCGCACCGGCTACGTCGTCCAGCCGAACAAGGCGGTCGTCGGCGCGAACGCGTTCGCGCACGAGGCCGGCATCCACCAGGACGGGATGCTCAAGGACCCGCGCACCTACCAGATCGTCGACCCGCAGGAGGTCGGCGTGCGGATGACCCTGCCGCTCGGCAAGCACTCGGGGCGGCACGCGTTCGCGCAGGCGCTCGCGGAGCGCGGCGTCGAGCTGGGCGGCGAGGAGCTGAACGCGGCGTTCCGCCGCTTCAAGGCGCTCGCCGACCGGGGCCAGGCGGTCGAGCTGGAGGAGCTGTTCGCGGGGGTGAGCGCATGAGGAGGCGGAACCCCACCGTCGCGTGCCTCGCCGGCGCCGGCACGGCGCCCGAGCTGATGGCCGAGGCGGTGCTCGCCATGGCCGCGGTGGGCCGCCTGCACGGGGTCGCGCTCGACGACGTGCACCCGGTCTTCGGCGCGGCGGCGCTCGCGCGTGCCGGGCAGCCGCTCCCCGCCGCGACGCGGGACGCCGTGCTCGCCGCTGACGCGATCCTCGTCGGCGGCGCCGACGATCCCGCGCTCGCCGAGCTGATGGCGGAGCTGGACCTGCGCGCCCGCGTGACCCGCGTCCGCTTCGACCGGCTCCACGACGTCGCGCTCGTCGCTCCGGTCGCCGCCGGCGCGGAGGAGTGGTCGCTCGAGGCGGCCTTCGCGCTCGCCGAGTCGCGCGGCCTGCGGCTCGCCGCGGTCGGCGACGCCGACTGGCACGACCTCGTCGAGTCGGTCGCGGCCGACCACGAGCACGTCTTCGTCGACCGCCTCTCGCCGCGCGTGGCGATCCCGCTCGCCGCCTTCGACGCGGCGCGCTTCGACGTCGTCGCCGTCGAGGAGCGCTGGGCCGAGCCGCTGATCGAGATCGCCGCCGCCTCGGCGCCGGCGCGCGTCGCGGCGCACGGCCTGCTCGCCGAGCACGGGCCGAGCCTCTTCGTCCCCTCGCCGGAGGGCGGGTTCGCGCTCGCGGGGCACGGCGTGGTCAACCCGAGCAGCATGCTGCTCGCCGCCGCGATGCTGCTCGGGCACGGCCTGGGCGAGACGGGAGCCGCCGCGACCCTCGCCGGCGCCGTCTCGGCCGCGCTCGTCGACGGGCCGCAGACGCCGGACCTGCTGCGCCGCGGCCTCGGCGCGACGACCCGCGAGTTCACCTCCCGCGTCGTCGCCGGCTTCCAGCTCGCGCTCCGCAACGCCGAGTTCTGGGCGGGGGCGGCGTGACGGGGACGGCTCGCAGGATGAACGGCGCCGACGCCATCCTCCGCTGCCTCGAGGCCGAGGGCGTCGAGGTCGTGTTCGGCCTCCCGGGCGGCGCGATCCTGCCGCTCTACGACGCGCTGGCGCGCGGCACGACGGTGCGCCACGTGCTCGCGCGGCACGAGCAGGGCGCGGGCCACATGGCCGAGGGCTACGCGCGCGTCTCCGGCCGCGTCGGCGTCGCGATCGCCACCTCCGGCCCGGGCGCGACGAACCTCGTCACGCCGATCGCCGACGCATGGATGGACTCGACGCCGCTCGTCTGCATCACCGGCCAGGTGCGCTCCAGCCTGATCGGCACCGACGCGTTCCAGGAGTGCGACATCACCGGGATCACGATCCCGATCGTCAAGCACTCGTGGCTCGTGCAGGACGTGCGCGAGCTGCCGCACGTGCTCAAGGCCGCCTTCCACGTCGCGCGCACCGGCCGGTGCGGGCCCGTGCTCGTCGACGTGCCGCGCGACGTGCAGGAGGCGGAGCTGGACTTCTCCTACCCCGACCAGGTGTCCCTCCCCGGGTGGAAGCCGCCCCGCCGCGGCAACGCGCGCCAGATCGCGGCCGCTGCTCAGGCCGTGGCCGCGGCGGAGCGGCCCATCCTCTACGCGGGGGGAGGCGTCGCGAACGGGGACGCGACCGAGGAGCTGCTCGCGCTCGCCGAGGCGGCGCGGGTCCCGGTCGTGACGACGCTGATGGCAAAGGGCGCGTTCCCGGAGTCGCACGACCTCTTCGCCGGCCACCCCGGGATGCACGGCCAGAAGTGGGCCAACTGGGCGCTGAACAAGGCCGACCTGATCGTCGCCGCGGGCTCGCGCTTCGACGACCGGGTCACCGGCAAGGTCTCGGCGTTCGCGCCGGGCGCCTCGGTCGTCCACCTCGACGTCGACGCCGCCGAGATCTCGAAGATCCGCCACGCGGACATCCCCGTCGTCGGCCCGCTGAAGCCGGTGCTCGCGCAGCTCGCGCGGGCCGTCGCGGAGGCCGCGGAGCCGGGACGCACCGAGGAGTGGCTCGAGCAGATCGCGGCGTGGCGCGAGGCGTTCCCGCTCCGCTATCCGGACGGCGGCGACTCGCTGAAGCCGCAGCGCGTGCTGGAGGCGCTCCGCGACCTGACCGCCGGCCGCGACGACGTCGTCTGGACGACCGGGGTCGGCCAGCACCAGATGTGGGCGATGCAGTACGTCGCCTGCGACCGGCCGCGCAGCTTCGTCACCTCCGGCGGGCTCGGGACGATGGGCTACGGGCTCCCGGCCGCGGTCGGGGCGAAGGCCGCTCGACCCGACGCGACGGTGGTCTGCGTCGACGGCGACGGCTGCTTCCAGATGACCTCGCAGGAGCTGGCCACCGCCGTGCTCGAGGAGCTGCCGATCGTCGTCGTGATCGTGAACAACGGCTACCTCGGGATGGTCCGGCAGTGGCAGGACATGTTCTTCGAGGAGCGCTTCTCGCACATCCACCTGACGCAGGCGCTCCCCGACTACGCGGCGCTCGCCCGCGCCTACGGCGCGCTCGCGTTCACCGTCGACTGCGAGGAGCAGCTCGAGGACGCGCTCGCCGAGGCGCTCGCCTCGGGGCGGACGGCGGTCGTGGACTGCCGCGTCGACCCGGCCGAGCACTGCTTCCCGATGATCCCGTCGGGCAACGCGGCGGTCGACGTCGTCGAGTGGGAGCCGAGCGAGGACGCCGAGGCGGTCGTCGGATGAAGCACACGATCTCCGTCCTCCTGGAGAACACGCCGGGCGCGCTGACGCGCGTCACGAGCATGTTCGCGCGGCGCGGCTACAACATCGAGAGCCTCGCCGTCGGCCCGACCGCGCGCCACGACGTCTCGCGGATCACGCTGCGCGTCGACTGCGAGCGCCACTCGCTCGAGCAGATCGAGAAGCAGATGCACAAGCTCGTGAACGTGCTGCGCGTGTCGGAGCTGGTCGCGGGCGAGTCGATCGAGCGCGAGCTGGCGCTGCTGAAGGTCTCGGCCCCGCCGAGCGCCCGCAGCGAGCTGATGGCGCTCGCCGAGGTCTTCGGGGCCCGCGTCGCCGACCTCGGCCCCGACTCGATCGTGTTCGAGCTGGCCGGCTCGCCCGAGGACGTCGACTCCTTCGAGGAGCTCGTCCGTCCGCACGGCCTGCAGGAGCTCGTCCGCACCGGCCGCGTCGGGCTCCCGCGCGCGGCGCGCAACCCGTCCCGTCCCCGTCCCAAAGTCCTCGTCTAAGGAGACAGAACCCCATGGCAACCATCCACCGCGACGGCGATCTCTCCCTCCTCGACGGCACCGTGGCCGTCGTCGGCTTCGGCAGCCAGGGGCACGCGCACGCGCTCAACCTCCGCGACTCCGGCGTCGACGTCGTCGTCGGCCTCCGCGACGGCAGCGGCTCGCGCGCGGCCGCCGAGGACGCGGGCCTCGAGGTGCGCTCGATCGGCGACGCCGTCCGCGGCGCGCAGGTCGTCGCCCTGCTCGTCCCCGACCACGTGCAGAAGGGCGTGTGGGACGCGGAGGTCGCGCCCAACCTCGCGCCCGGCGCCGCCGTCCTCTTCGCGCACGGGCTGAACGTCCACTTCGGGCGGATCGTCCCGCCGGACGACCACGACGTGATCATGGTCGCGCCGAAGGCGCCCGGCCACCGCGTGCGCGAGCTGTACGTCTCCGGGGCGGGCACGCCCGGCCTCGTCGCCGTCCACCGCGACGCGAGCGGGCGCGCGCTCGAGCTGGCGCTCGCCTACGGCGTCGGCGTCGGCTGCGGCCGCGTCGGCCTGCTCGAGACGACCTTCGCCGAGGAGACCGAGAGCGACCTCTTCGGCGAGCAGGCCGTCCTCTGCGGCGGCGTCCCCGCGCTCGTCCAGGCCGGGTTCGACGTGCTCGTCGAGGCAGGCTACCAGCCCGAGATCGCCTACTACGAGTGCCTGAACGAGCTGAAGCTGATCGTCGACCTGCTCTACCAGGGCGGCTACGAGTACATGCGCTACTCGGTCAGCGACGTCGCCGAGTTCGGCGACCTCTCGCGCGGGCCGCGCGTCGTCGACGAGGGCACGAAGGAGCGGATGCGCGCGATCCTCGACGAGGTGCGGAGCGGCGCGTTCGCGCGCGAGCTGTTCGCCGACGACGACGCCGACCGGCCGAAGTTCGCCGAGCTGCGCCGCGACGGGGCCGAGCGGGCGCGCGAGATCGAGCGGGTCGGCAGGGAGCTGCGCGAGCTGGCGGGCCTCGAGGGCCTGCTCGGAGCGGAGGCGAAGGAGGCCGGTGTCCGCGATTGACGTCGGCGTCGCCCTGCTGGGGTACGGCACCGTCGGCTCGGCGGTGCACCGCCTGCTCGAGGAGAGCGGGGACGAGATCGAGCGCGCGACCGGGCACCGGCTGCGGGTCGTGCGCGCGCTCGTCCGCGACCTCGGCAAGGAGCGGGAGTACGCGCCCGCGGAGGGCGTGCTCACGACCGACTTCGCGGCGGTGCGCGACGACCCGGCGGTGACGGTGGTGGCGGAGGTGATGGGCGGCCTCGACCCGGCCGGCGGCTACGTGCGCGACCTGCTGCGCTCGGGCCGGCCGGTCGTCTCGGCGAACAAGCAGCTCGTCGCGCGCGAGGGCGCCGACCTCTTCGCCGCGGCTTCGGGTTCGGGGGTGCAGCTGCGCTTCGAGGCGTCCGTGTGCGCGGCGATCCCGGTGGTGAAGGTGCTGCGCGAGTCGCTCGTGGTCTCGAACGTGCACCGGGTGCTCGGGATCGTGAACGGGACGACGAACTTCGTGCTCTCGCGGATGGAGGCGGGCGGCTCGTACGCGGAGGCGCTCGCGGAGGCGCAGGCGCTCGGCTACGCGGAGGCCGATCCGAGCGACGACGTGAACGGGGCCGACGCGGCGGCGAAGATGGCGATCCTCGCGACGGTCGCGTTCGGGTCGCGGGTGCCGCTCGACGAGGTGGAGCGGCGCGGGATCGAGGAGGTCGAGCCCGCCCACGTCGCGGCGGCGGCCGAGCTGGGGATGGCGGTGCGCCTGGTCGGGATCGCGACGCTCGCCGACGGCGCGGTGGACGTGCGGGTGCAGCCGACGCTGGTGGATCGCGCGCACGCGCTCGCCGCCGTGGACGGCGCCTTCAACGGGGTGATGCTGCAGGGCGACGCGATCCGCGAGATCACCCTCGAAGGGCCGGGCGCGGGCGGGATCGAGACCGCCTCCGCCGTCGTCGCCGACCTCGTCAGCGTCGTCGGCACCGCCGGCACCGGCTTCCTCCAGAACGACGCCTGCTGGCGCGAGCTGCCGCGCCTCGACCCCGGCGCCTGGCGCTCCCCCTTCTACGTCCACCTCGAAGTCGCCGACCGACCCGGCGTGCTCGCGCACGTGACGAGCCGGCTCGCCGCGCACGGGATCTCGGTCGCGCAGCTCGTGCAGCGGCTGCGGAACGGCGAGGCGACGCTCGACCTCGTCGTCCACGAGACGCCGCAGGGGGAGCTGGCCCGCGCCGCCGCCGAGATCGCCACGTTCCCGGAGGTGCTGCGCCGCCCTTTTCTCGCTCCCGTGATCACGGAGAAGGCACTGTGATCTCGCTGGGAGAGGGGAACACGCCGCTGCTCGCGGCGCCGCGCCTGTCGGAGCGGCTCGGCGTCGAGGTGTGGCTGAAGTGGGAGGGCGCGAACCCGACCGGCTCGTTCAAGGACCGCGGCATGGCGGTCGCCGTCTCGCGCGCGCTCGAGCGCGGCGCCCCCGGGGTCGTCTGCGCGTCGACCGGCAACACCGCCGCCTCGGCCGCCGCCTACGCGGCGCGGGCCGGACTGCGCGCCGTCCTCGTCGGCTCGCGCGGCGCGGTCGCCCGCGGCAAGGTGGCCCAGGCGCGCGCGGCCGGCGCGGAGATCCGCGAGCTGGACGGCAGCTTCGAGGACGCGCACCTGGAGGCGCGCCGGCTCTCCGACGAGGAGGGGCTCGTCAACGTCAACTCGATCAACCCCGACCGGATCGAGGGGCAGAGCAGCGCCGCGCGCGAGGTCGTCGCGCAGCTCGGCGGCCGCCCCGACGCGCTCGCGCTGCCGTACGGCGGCGGCGGCAACACCGTCGCCTACGCGCAGGGCTTCGGCGAGGAGCTGCCGCGCTTCCTGCTCGGCGAGGCGGAGCGCCGCGCCGACACGTTCGCCTCCGCGATCCGGATCGGCGAGCCCGTCCACCGCGAGGAGGTGGTGCGCGTGCTCGAGCGCTCGGGCGGCTCGGCGGCGCGGCTCGGCGAGGAGCGGCTCGCGCACTGGTGGCGCGCGCTCGCGCGCGAGGAGGGCGTCTTCTGCGAGCCCGCGAGCGCGGCCGGCCTCGCCGCCGTCGAGGCGGCGCGGCTCGACCCGGGCGCGCGCGTCGTCTGCGTGATCACCGGCCACGGCCTCAAGGACCCGGACGCGGTGGCGGCATGATCGTGCGCGCCCCCGCCACGAGCGCGAACCTCGGCGCCGGGTTCGACGTCGCCGGAGTCGCGTTCGACCTCTGGAACGAGCTGGAGCTGCTGCCCGCGAACGGGACGCCGCCCGACCCGGAGCACCTCGCCGTGCGCGCGTTCTCCCGCTTCGCCGACCCGGCCGACTGGTCGTTCCGCTTCACCGACCGGATCCCGCGCGAGCGAGGGCTCGGTTCGAGCGCCGCCGTGGTCGCGCTCGGGCTCGTCGCCGGGGCGATCGTCGCGGGCGAGGAGCCGAGCGCCGACGAGCTGCTCGCGGAGGGGCTCCCGTTCGAGGGGCATCCCGACAACCTCGCCGCCGCGCTCGCGGGCGGCGTCTGCCTCACCTGGGAGGGCCGGATCGCCCGGCTCGCCGACGACCTGCCCGCCGCCGCGATCGGCGTCGTGCCGCGCGAGCGCGTCCGCACCGCCGAGGCTCGGGCGGCCCTGCCCGCCACGCTCCCGCACGCCGACGCCGCCTACAGCGCGGGCCGCGCGGCGCTGCTCGGCGCGGCGCTCGCCGCCGGCGACGCGCGCCTGCTCTCCGCGAGCGCCGACGACCGGCTGCACGAGCCCTACCGCGCGGAGCACGCGCCGCACCTCGCCGCGATCCGCGACGACCTGCCGCGCGGCGCGCTCGGGGCGGCGCTCTCCGGCTCCGGCCCGACGGTCGTCGTCTGGGCGGAGCGCCCGCGCGCGGGCGAGGTCGCCTCCGCACTGTCCGAGCGCTTCCCCGACCACGACGTCGTCCACCTCCAGGTCACCCCGGTGGGGGCGGGGCCGGCATGACGAACCCGTACGAGCGGCCGACCGATCCCGCGAAGCGGCGCAGCGCCGCGCTCACCGACGGCGTCGACCGCGCGCCGGCGCGCGCGATGCTGAAGGCGGTCGGCCTCGACGACGACGCGCTCGCGCGCCCGCTCGTCGGCATCGCGACCTCGTGGATCGAGACGATGCCGTGCAACTGGAACCAGCGCGAGCTGGCACGGCACGTGCGCCGCGGCATCCTCGAGGCGGGCGGGACGCCGGTCGAGTTCAACACGATCGCGGTCTCGGACGGCGTCTCGATGGGGACCGAGGGGATGCGCGCCTCACTCGTCTCGCGCGAGACGATCGCCGACTCGATCGAGCTGGTCGTGCGCGGCCACCTGCTCGACGGGCTCGTCTGCCTCGTCGGCTGCGACAAGACGATCCCCGCCGCCGTGATGGCGCTCGCCCGGCTCGACGTCCCCGGGCTCGCCCTCTACAACGGCTCGATCGCGCCGGGCCGCTTCCGCGAGCGCGACGTGACCGTGCAGGACGTGTTCGAGGCCGTCGGCGCCGCCGCGGCGGGGCGGATGAGCCCCGAGGACGTGCACGAGCTGGAGGGCGTCGCCTGCCCGGGCGCGGGCGCGTGCGGCGGCCAGTTCACCGCGAACACGATGGCGACCGTCCTCGACTTCCTCGGGATCGGGCCGTGCGGCCTGAACGACATCCCCGCGACCGACCCCGCGAAGCGCGACGCCGCCTACGAGGCGGGGAAGCTCGCGATGCGGCTCGTCCGCGACGACGTCCGCCCGTCGGCGCTGATGACGCGGACGGCGCTCGAGAACGCCGCCGCCGCGGTCGCCGCGACCGGCGGCTCGACGAACGCGGTGCTCCACCTGCTCGCGATCGCGCACGAGCTGGGCATCCCGTTCTCGATCGACGAGTTCGACGCGATCGCCGCGCGCACGCCGGTCGTCGCGGACATCAAGCCGGGCGGCCGCTTCGTCGCCACCGACCTGCACGCCGCCGGCGGCGTCGCGCTCGTCGTGCGCGAGCTGGCCCGCGCCGGGCTCGTCGCGGCCGACGCGCCGACGGTCGACGGCCGCACGCTCGCCGAGGTCGGCGAGGCGGCGCGGGAGACCCCGGGCCAGGAGGTCGTCGTCACGGCCGCGCGCCCGCTCAAGGAGACGGGCGGGCTCGCGATCCTGCGCGGCAACCTCGCCCCCGAGGGCTGCGTCGTCAAGCTCGCCGGCCACGAGCGGCTCTTCCACCGCGGCCCGGCGCGCGTCTTCGACTCCGAGGAGGACTGCTTCGCCGCGGTCAAGGCGCGCGCGATCCGCGCCGGCGACGTCGTCGTGATTCGCTACGAGGGCCCCGCCGGCGGCCCCGGGATGCGCGAGATGCTGCACGTCACCGCGGCGCTCGTCGGCGAGGGGCTGGGGGAGGAGGTCGCGCTCGTCACCGACGGCCGCTTCTCGGGCGCGACGCACGGGCTGATGATCGGCCACGTCTCGCCCGAGGCGGCGCGCGGCGGGCCGCTCGCGGCGCTCCGCGACGGCGACGAGGTCGAGGTCGACGTGCAGGCGCGCGAGCTGCGCGTGCTCGTCCCCGAGGAGGAGCTGGCGGCGCGGCTCGCCGCCGTCTCGCATCCCGAGCCGCGCTACCGGGCCGGCGTGCTCGCGCGCTACGCCGCGGGCGTCTCGTCCGCCTCGCAAGGGGCGGTGCTGCGATGACGTTGTTCGCTTTCGAGAGCTTTCTTTTGTATAGTCGGAGGAGCACCACGGCAGCGGGCGCGTCCCGCTCCGCATCGAGAGAGGCTGAGGGAACCGGCCCTGAGACGCCTCGGCAACCTGCGCGATCCAGCGCAAGGTGCCAATCCCGGTCGGATGCCGAGCGACGGACGAAAGGAGTTTGAGCAGTGCCCGCTACCGCACTTCGCTGCCGCGTCTGTGAGACGCACCTCGATCTCGAACCCATCGGCGTGTGCCCGCGCTGCTTCGGGCCGCTCGATCCGGTCTACGACCGGGACGAGCAGCGCCGCACGGTCAGCCGCGAGTCGATCGCGGCCGGCCCGCCGAGCCTCTGGCGCTACGCGCCGCTGCTGCCGGTCACCCCTCCTCGGGAGCAGAGGCT
The DNA here is from genome assembly GCA_035688315.1 of Gaiellaceae bacterium. Lineage (GTDB taxonomy): Bacteria > Actinomycetota > Thermoleophilia > Gaiellales > Gaiellaceae > Palsa-739. The sequence continues at coordinate 9,577 of DASSND010000018.1, forward strand.
CGCGCCGGGGCTGACGCCGCTCGTCGCCGCGCCGCGCCTCGCGGCGGCGACCGGCGTCGGCGAGCTGTGGCTGAAGCTCGACACCGCCAACCCGACCCACTCGTTCAAGGACCGCGTCGTCGCGGTCGCCGCGGCGAAGGCGCTCGAGCTGGGCCGCACGACCCTCGCCTGCTCCTCGACCGGCAACCTCGCGAACGCGGTCGCCGCGCGCGCCGCCGCCGAGGGGATCGAGGCGGTCGTCCTCTGCCCCGCCGACCTCGAACCGGAGAAGCTCGTCGCGACGGCGATCCACGGCGCCCGCATCCTCGCCGTCCAGGGCAGCTACGACGACTGCTCGCGCCTCAGCGTCGAGCTGTCGTTCGAGCTGGACTGGGCGTTCGTGAACGTCGGCCTGCGCGCCTACTACGCCGAGGGCTCGAAGACGATCGCGTTCGAGGTGGCCGAGCAGCTCGGCTGGGAGCTGCCGGACGCCGTCGTCGCGCCGATCGCCTCGGGCGCGCTCTTCTCGAAGCTGCACCAGGGCTTCGGCGAGCTGCGGGAGCTGGGCCTCGTCGCGGGCGACGCGCCGCGGCTCGTCGGCGGCCAGGCGGCGGGCTGCGCGCCGGTCGCGACCGCCTTCCACGACGGCGCCCGCGTCCGGCCCGTGCGTCCCGCCACCGTCGCGCGCTCGCTCGCGATCGGCAGCCCCGCCGACGGCGAGCTGGCCGTCGCGACCGCTCGCGCCTCCGGCGGCTCGATCCACGCCGTGGCCGAGGAGGAGATCGCCGAGAACGTCGCGCTGCTCGCCGAGACGAGCGGCGTCTTCGGCGAGACCGCGCCCGGGGTCACGCTCGGGGCGCTCCGCGAGGCGGTGCGGCGCGGCGAGCTGGGCGAGCGCGACCGCGTCGTCCTGCTCGTCACCGGCGACGGGCTCAAGACACCCGGCCTCGTCGCCGACCGGCTCGCGCCGACGACCGTCGAGCCCGACGCCGACTCGATCCTGGAGCTGCTCGGTGTGCAGCTCCATGCCCACGCAAACCAGGGAGGTGCAGCATGAGAACCGGCCCGCGGACGGGCTTCCGGTGGACCCCGGACACGATCGTGTACGCGATCACGCTCTGGGCCCGCAAGCACAGCCGGCCCCCGTTCACGAGCGAGTGGGACCAGGCGGGCGAGAACCACCCGTCGAGGCAGACCGTCGCACGTGTCTTCGGCAGCTGGAACGAGGCGATGCTGGCCGCCGGCTTCGACCCGCGCCCGCGCGGGCGGCCGCGGCGGGAGGCGCTCGCCGATTGAGCACCCGCGTCGTCCTCCTTCCAGGCGACGGAGTCGGCCCCGAGGTCGCGGCCGAGGCGAAGCTCGCGCTCGCGCAGCTCGCCCCGGACGTCCAGCTCGAGGAGCACCTGCTCGGCGCGGCCGCGATCCGCGCCACAGGCGTCCCGCTCCCCGACGAGACGCTCGCGGCGTGCCGCCGCGCCGACGCCGTCCTCAAGGCGCCGATCGGCGACCCCGAGTTCGACGCCGCCGACGTCCGCCCCGAGCAGGGGATGCTCCGCCTGCGCGCCGAGCTGGACGCCTACGCCAACCTGCGCCCCGCGGTGCAGGGGGACGTCGACATCCTGATCGTGCGCGAGCTGGTCGGCGGGCTCTACTTCGGGGCGCGCGGCGTGCGCGAGGACGGCACCGTCTTCGACACGTGCGAGTACCACCCGGCGCAGGTGGAGCGGATCGCGCGGCGCGGCTTCGAGCTGGCCCGCGCACGCCGCGGCAGCCTCCTCTCGGTGGACAAGGCGAACGTGCTCGACACGTCGCGGCTCTGGCGGCGCGTCGTCGACTCGCTCGCCCCCGACTACCCGGACGTGCGGGTCGAGCACATGCTCGTCGACAACTGCGCGATGCAGCTCGCGACCCAGCCGGAGCGCTTCGACGTGCTCGTGACCGAGAACATGTTCGGGGACATCCTCAGCGACCTCGCCGCTGCCGTGACGGGCGGGCTCGGGCTGGCGCCGTCCGCGTCGCTCGCCGACGGCGGCCCCGGGATCTTCGAGCCGGTGCACGGGTCGGCGCCCGACATCGCCGGCCGCGGGATCGCGAACCCGGCGGCGATGCTCCGCTCGACCGCGCTCCTGCTCGAGCACGGGCTCGGCCGGCCCGAGGAGGCCGCACGGCTCGCCCGTGCGGTCGACGAGGGGCTGCGCCTCGCGCCGACCCCGGATCTCGGCGGCGCGGCGACGACCGCGGAGCTGGGAGCGGCGATAAGAGCACAACTGACCGTTGACGGGGCGCCCGCCGCCGCCTAGCCTCGAGTCGATGGCCTTCGCGACCACAGCCGTGCAGTTCTCGATTCTCGTCGGCAACGGCTACGCGAAGCGCGCCTTTATCCGCTAGCCGGCGCTCTCGTTCCCCCGCCGCCGCCGGCTAGCCCACATCTCCCGCGGGACTTCCACCACTCGTTCGCGAGGAGGCGATCGAACCATGACGTCCACGACCAAGACCCTCGTCCGCCGGGCCACCGCCCACCCCGAGAGCTGCCGCTGCCCCGACCCGCTGCCCGTGCAGCGCGCGGAGCGGAAGGGTGCGGCGGTCGTCCTCTGTCTCCGCTGCGGCCTGCGCGTGCCGCCGACGCTCGCGCGATGACCCGCCCCGTCGCCTACCCGGGGCCGCCCGGGTCGCACACGGCGGCCGCCGCGGCCGCGCTCTTCCCGGCGGAGGAGCATCTGCCGGTGCCCGGCTTCCGCGGCGTCGCCGACGCGGTGCTCGCCGCCGAGGCCGCCTGCGGCGTGCTGCCGATCGAAAGCTCGCTCGCCGGCGCGGTCGCGGAGACGCACGACCTGCTCTACGAGCGCGCGCTCTCGATCGTCGGCGAGACGGTGCTGCCGATCCGCCACGTGCTCGCGGCGGCCGCGGACACGCCGCTCGACCGGATCCGCGTGATCCGCTCCCACCCGACCGCGCTCGAGCAGTGCCGCGCGCTGCTCGCCGCGCTCCCCGGCGCCCGCGTCGTCCCGACCGCGACGACCGCGGAGGCGGCGCGCGTGGTCGCGAGCGAGGGCTGGAAGGGCGAGGCCGCGATCGCGGGCGAGGAGGCGGTGCGCCTGTACGGGCTGACGGTGCTCCAGGACGACGTCGGCGACCGGCCCGCGTTCACCCGCTTCGTCTCGGTGGCGCCGTTCACGCGGCTCGCGCAGACGCAGAAGCCGCGCACCGCGTTCACGTTCGCGACCGACCACCGTCCGGGCGCGCTCTCGGCCGCGATCGAGCCGTTCGCGCGCGCGGGGCTCGACCTCGTGCGGCTCGTTTCGCGCCCGCTGCCGGCGACGCCCTGGCGCTACCGCTTCGACGCCGTCGTCGCGGGCCACCCGCTCGAGCCGGCGGTGCGGATCGCGCTGCGCGAGCTGGCGGCGCAGGGAGCGTCGCTCCGCGTCGTCGGCGTCTACGAAGGACACCCCGAGGAGGCAGCATGACCGTGACAGTCACCGAGGAGGATCCGCACGTCGTCCGGGTCCGCCGCGAGATCTCCGACATCGACCGCGCGCTCGTCGAGCTGGTGAACAAGCGCCTGCGGCTCGTCGGCGGGCTGAAGCGCTACAAGGACGAGCACGGGATCGGCTTCGTCGACCTCGCCCGCGAGGAGTGGATGCTCCGCTACCTCCAGCGCGCCAACCGCGGGCCGCTCTCGGCCGACGGCCTCGCCGAGCTGTACCAGGGGCTGCTCGACCTGATGAAGCGCGAGGTGCTCGCGCAGAGTCAGTCGTCGTCGAGCGGCTCGCCGTCGAAGTAGTCGAGCGTCTCGATCCGGCCGATCACGCCGACGCCGCGCCAGGCGAGCTTGCGCGAGCGCGGGTACCAGCAGATGTCGTTCGGCTTGCGCGTGCCGTAGATCAGCATCGTCACGCCGTCCGGGCCGGCGCGGAACGAGTGGGAGACGCGCGTCCCGGGCGGGCGCGCGACGACGTGGCCGGGGCGCAGCGGCAGCTCCTCGTACCGTGCGCCGGCGGCCTCGGCCCGCGGGGAGGGCCACAGCTCGAGCGTCGCGGCGCCGGCGAGGATCACGAACACCTCTTCCTCCTCGGAGTGGCAGTGCGGCACCGAGCCGCGCCGGCCGGGCGCGAGCTGCTCCCAGTGCAGGCCCGCGAGCCGCGAGCGCTCCGGCGTCGCGAGCGGCGCGGTCGTCATCCGCTCCTGCCAGCGCTCCGGCTCGACCTCGTCGACGTTGACGATGTTGGCCGGCCGCGGCGTCGGCTCGCCGACCTCGAGCGGCGGCACGCCCGCCTCGACGTCCCACGGGTCGTCGTCGCGGCCCTCGACCCACGGCCAGCCGAGCCGGAGCGCGCGCGAGCGCGGCAGCCAGCCCAGCTCGGTCGGGTGGCGCGTCCCGAAGACGAGGTAGTCGAGCCCGCCGGGGCCGGCGAGGAAGGTGTGCTCGTGCTCGTCGGCGCGGTGGATCACGCAGTCGTTCGCGCGCACCTCGTGGACGTCCCCGTCCTGCCAGGCGAGCCCCGAGCCGGCGAGGACGAAGTACAGCTCCTCCGAGGCGCCGTGCGAGTGCGGCGGCGTCGGCAGCTTCCCCGGCTCGACCCGGACGCGGTTCACGCCGACGCCGACGGCGCCCGCGGCGTCGCCGAGCCGCTGCCAGGTCGCGTCCATCTCGCCCTTCGCGCGGCGGTGCGCGTCGACCTCGTCCCAGTGCGCGAGCGTCACCCGCGCATCTTGCACGACCCCGCTCAGGCGCCGCGCAGCGCGTCGGCGATCACGCGCGCGTACGTCGTGCACGCCTGCGGCGTCGGGTGGACGCCGTCCTGGAGGACGCTGTCGCTGCTGTGGCCGTGCCAGTCGGCGATCGTCGCCGCCGGCCACGAGGCGGCGAATCGCTGCAGCTCGTGGTTGACCTCGCCCTGCCAGCTGCGGTCGACCCGGACGTTGACGAGGACGACACGGTCGGCTCCGGCCAGCGTGCGCCGGAGGCGGAGCAGATCCGAGTACCAGGCCGGGCCGTTGTCGCCCACCTGCACGACGACCAGCTTCGGGAGCGCGCGGCGCACGCGGTAGGCGGCGAGGCGGTCGACGACGTCGAGCACCTGCCGACCGACGACCGCGTCCACGCGCAGACCGCGGCCGAACCGGTGCTCGAGCGCGGCCGAGCAGCCGAGCATCACCGAGTCGCCGATCGCGAGCAGCGAGCCGCGCGCGAGCGGGCGCGCGGGAGGCTGGGACCGATCCCGGGGATGGGGCTTTGACGAGGCCCGCTGCCCGGACGGACGCGGCCGCGTCGCGTGGGGCCGTGCCGGGTCGGGGAGCGTCCGGTGCGGGCGGGCCGCCGGCAGCGGCGCGGGCCGCGACGACGCCTCCGGGAAGAGCGGGTGCGTCGCCGGCGCGGGCACGGCGAAGAAGGCGGCGAACGCCGCGACGAGGGCGGCCGCTGCGGCGATCGCCACGGGCCGCGTCGTCGCCGGCCGCCGCGCGAGCCGGCGCCGGAGGGCGCCGCTGCGGATCGGCTGCTCGACGAACCGGTAGGAGGCCGCGGCGAGCGCGAGCACGAGCGCCGCCTGCAGCGGCACGCGCCACCAGCCGCGCCACGGTACGTCCACGCCCGGCCGCGTGAGCGCGAGCACCGGCCAGTGCCACAGGTAGATGCCGTAGCTGCGTACGCCGACCCAGCGCAGCGGCTCGCGGCCGAGCGCGTCCCCGAGCCGGCTCCCCTCGCGCGCCGCGGCGGCGATCAGGAGACCCGCGCAGGCGGCGAACGCGAGCAGGCCGCCGCGGTAGAGGCCCGGGTCGTAGTCGTGCACGAGCCGGAACGCGGCGGCGACGCCGGCGAGCGCCGCGACCCCGGCGAGGTCGAGGAGCGCGCCGCCGCGGCGGAGCCGCACCCGCGCGAGCGCCGGCGCGGCGAGCGCCAGCAGCGCGCCCGCGAGCAGCGTGGCGGCGCGCGTGTCCGTCCCGTAGTAGACGCGCGAAGGGTCGCGCTCGGGGTCGTAGAGCAGCCACATCAGCACCGTCGAGCCGGCGGTCCCGGCGACGGCGAGCACGCCGGCTGCGCGCCGTCCGCGGAGCGCCAGGGCGCCGAGCAGCAGCAGCGGCCAGAGCACGTAGAACTGCTCCTCCACCGCGAGCGACCAGAGATGCTGCAGCAGCGACGGGCGGCCGACGCTCGCGAAGTACGAGTGGCTGGCGGCGACCAGGTGCCAGTTCGTCACGTAGAGGAGCGAGGCGGCCGCGTCGCGCCGCGTCCGCGCGAAGTCGTCCGGCGCGAGCACGGCGGCCGCGGCGAGCACCGCGAGCACGAGGACGACGACGGCCGGCAGCAGGCGGCGCGCGCGGCGCAGCCAGAACCGGGCGAGGTCGACGCGGCGCGCGCGCTCCCACTCGGCGAGCAGGAGCGAGGTGATCAGGTAGCCGCTGAGGACGAAGAAGAGGTCGACGCCGAGGAAGCCGCCGGGCAGCCAGTCGATCCGCGCGTGGTAGAGGAAGACGCCCGCGACGGCGAGCGCGCGCAGCCCGTCCAGGCCCGGCCGGTAGCGCAGCCGCGGCCCACCCTCCGATTCGACCCTCCTCATCGCCATCGCTCGACCTCGGCGTCGCGCCGTCGCAGGACTGTAGCCCCGCGGCGGCCGCCGTGTCGCTCAGGCGCGCAGCGTCGAGAACGCGGCCGGGTGCGCCGCCTCGTAGGCGGCCAGCTCGGCCTCGTGCTCGAGCGTGAGGCCGATCTCGTCGAGGCCCTCGAGCAGGCAGCGGCGCGTGAAGTCGTCCAGCTCGAACGGGAAGCCGCCGGCCGTGCGCGCCTCCAGGTCGACGGTCAGCTCCTCGCCGGCGCGGGCGCGCTCCATCAGCTCCCGCACCTGCTCCTCCGGCAGCTGCACCGGCAGCAGGCCGATCTTGAGCGAGTTCTGGCGGAAGATGTCGCCGAACGAGGGCGCCACGACCGCCTCGAAGCCGTAGTCCTGGAGCGCCCACGCCGCGTGCTCGCGCGACGAGCCGCAGCCGAAGTTGCGGCCCGCGAGCAGGATCCGCCCCGACTGCGCGTTCAGCTCGAAGCCCGGGTCCTTGCGCCAGTCGTGGAAGAGGAACTCGCCGAAGCCGCTCCGCTCGATCCGCTTCAGGAACTGCTTCGGGACGATCTGGTCGGTGTCGACGTCGGGCCGGTCGAGCACGACCGCCGGCGAGGTGACGGCGCGGAACGCTCTCACGGCTCGGCGAAGTGCCCGGCGAGCGCGGTCGCCGCGGCGATCGTGGGGGAGACGAGGTGCGTGCGGCCGCCCGCGCCCTGGCGGCCCTCGAAGTTCCGGTTCGAGGTCGAGGCGCAGCGCTCGCCGGCGTCGAGCACGTCCGGGTTCATGCCGAGGCACATCGAGCAGCCCGCGCGCCGCCACTCGAAGCCGGCCGCGGCGAAGATCCGGTCGAGCCCCTCCGCCTCCGCCTGCGCCTTCACCTGCGCCGAGCCGGGGACGACGAGCGCGCGCACCCCGTCCGCCACCCGCCGGCCGCGCACCACCGCCGCCGCCTCGCGCAGGTCCTCGATCCGCGAGTTCGTGCAGGAGCCGATGAAGACGCGGTCGACGCGCAGGTCGCGGATCGGCGTCCCCGCCGCGAGGCCCATGTAGGCGAGCGCGCGCTCGGCCGCCTCGTCGGCGGGCTCCGGGAGGACGTCGTCGATCGACGCGACCATCCCCGGGTTCGTCCCCCAGGTGACCTGCGGGCGGATCCGCGAGACGTCCACCTCGACCTCGCGGTCGAAGCTCGCGCCCTCGTCGCTGCGCAGCTCGCGCCACTCCGGCGCCGTCTCGACGCCGCGCGCGCGCAGGTAGGCGAAGGTCGTCTCGTCGGGCGCGATCATCCCGGCCCGCGCGCCCGCCTCGATCGACATGTTGCAGACCGTCATCCGGCCCTCCATCGAGAGCGCCTCGATCGCGGGCCCGGCGAACTCGATCACGTGCCCGACGCCGCCGTCGACGCCGATCTGCCCGATCGTCGCGAGCACGAGGTCCTTCGCGGTCACCCCCGCGGCCGGCTCGCCGACGTAGGAGACGCGGAGCGTGCGCGGGCGCCGCTGCGGCAGCGTCTGCGTCGCGAGCACGTGCTCGACCTCGGAGGTGCCGATCCCGAACGCGAGCGCGCCGAACGCGCCGTGGGTGGAGGTGTGCGAGTCGCCGCACACGATCGTCGTCCCCGGCCGCGTCAGCCCCAGCTCCGGCCCGATCACGTGCACGATCCCCTCGCTGCCGCTGCCGGTCGCGTGCAGCGGCACGCCGAACTCCTCGCAGTTGCGGCGCAGCGCGGCGAGCTGCTGCTCGGAGAGCGGGTCGATCGGCGTGTCGTCGCCGGTCGCGACGTTGTGGTCCATCGTCGCGACCGTCAGGTCGGGCCGGCGCACGCGCCGTCCGGCGAGCCGCAACCCCTCGAACGCCTGCGGCGAGGTGACCTCGTGGACGAGGTGCAGGTCGACGTAGAGGAGGTCGGGGCGGCCCTGCTCGCGGCGCACCACGTGGGGCTCCCAGACCTTCTCGAAGAGCGTCCGGGCCATGCGGCGACGCTAGCGCGGCGAACGGGAAAACCGCAGCACGTTGTGCGGTTTCGGGCTCAACCCCAGGGGCGGAGCGGCAGCCCCGTCTCCCGCTCGATCGCGAGCAGCCGGTTGTACTTCGCGAGCCGCTCCGACTGGCGGATCGAGCCGATCTTGATCAGGTCGCCGCGCCAGCCGACCGCGAGGTCGGCGAGCCAGTCGTCCTCGGTCTCGCCGGAGCGCGCGCTCACCACGACGCGCCAGCCGGCTGCCCGCGCGAGGCCGAGCGCCTCCGCCGCCTCGGTCAGCGTCCCGACCTGGTTCACCTTCAGGAGCAGCGTGTCGGCCGCGCCGAGGTCGATCGCCCGCCGGATCCGCGCCGCGTTCGTGCAGAGGAGGTCGTCGCCGATCGCGAGCACGCCGTCCGGCAGCGCCGCCCGCAGCGCCACCCAGTCGTGCCAGTCGTCCTCGGCGACGCCGTCCTCGACGGCGACGACCGCGTGCTCGCGCGCCCAGCCGGCGACCTGCTCCACCATCTCGGCGCCGCTCAGCGTCTCGCCGTCGAGCCGGTAGCCGTCCTCGACGCGGAGCTGGCTGGCCGCGACGTCGATCGAGAGCGAGACCGGCAGCTCGGCGATCGCCTCGCTCGCGTCGGCGAGCATCCGCGCCGTGCCGGGGAACTCCGGCGCGAGCCCGCCCTCGTCGGCGGTCAGCTCGCGCATCCCGTAGCGGTCGAGCACGAGCGCCGCCGCGGCGCGATAGGCGTCGGCGGTCGTCGCGAGCACCTCGTCGATCGTCCGCGCCGCCGTCGGCACGACGAGGACGTCCTGCACCGCCACCTGGCCGCCCGCGTGGCGGCCGCCGCTGAAGAGGTTGATCTCGGGTCGCGGGAGCGCGTCCGGCTCCTCGCCCGCCAGCGCGGCGAAGTGCTCGTACAGCGGCAGCCCGCGCTCGGCGGCGACGGCGCGCGCGAAGGCGAGCGAGACGGCCAGGATCGCGTTGGCGCCGAGGCGCGACTTGTCGTGCGTGCCGTCCAGCTCCACGAGCGCGCGGTCCAGCTCCGCCTGTCCCGCGAGCGCGCGCCCGCGGAGCGCCGCGGCGATCTCGCCCTCGATCGCCTCGACGGCGCGCCGGCAGCCGCGGCCCGCGTAGCGCGACGGGTCGCCGTCGCGCAGCTCGTGCGCCTCGCCCGCACCGGTCGACGCACCCGACGGTACCGACACCGTGCCGGTCGCGCCGCCCGCGAGCACGCAGGTCGCCTGCACGGTCGGGTTGCCGCGGCTGTCGAGGATCTCGAGCCCGGCGAGGCGGTCGATCGCGCTCACAGCGCCTCCAGGAAGCCGGCGACGAGGTCGTCCATCCGCTCCGGCGGCGCGGGGAGAAGCGCCAGCACGGCGCGCTGCTGGCGGGCGCGCTCCTCCGCGTCCAGGTACTCGAGCGGCGAGCGGCCGGCGACCCGGGCGAGCAGGCACGCGAGCGTGTGGCGGACGGCCCGCTCCTCGAGCCCGTCCTCCGCCCCGTCCGCGTAGGTGCGCCAGTAGAGGAGGGCCGCGTCGGCGAAGTCGCCGCGCCGCTCGGGCAGATGGTGCGCCTTGCTCAGCAGGTGCGTGAGCGAGAAGCCGAGGTCGAACGCCGGGTCGCCGAAGTGGACGACCTCGTGGTCGAGCAGGACGAGCCGGTCGTCGCGCACGAGCACGTTCTTCGGGCTGTAGTCGCCGTGCACGAGCGTGTCGTCGTGCGCGCGCGTGTCCGCGATCAGGCGCTCGAGGAACGCCGCCGCCTCGGGCACCCGCTCGCCTGCGTACGCGTAGTACGGCTCGAGCCGGAGCCCCTCGAAGAAGCTCCGGTCGCCGAAGACGCGCCGCAGCTCCTCGTCGTGCTCGAGCGCGTTGCGGTGGATGCTCCGGAGCAGGAGCGCGAACTGCTCGACGTGGCCGGGACGCAGGTCGCCGGCGAGCAGCATCGTCTTCCAGTTCTCGTGCGGACGGGGCACCGCCGCCATCGCGAGCACGTGGCGGGCGCGATCCTCGAAGACGAACGGGGTGATCGTCCCCGGCGGCGCGAGCCGCGCCAGCCAGTGCAGGCCGAGCGCCTCGCGATGGATGCGCTCGGGCGAGCAGAACCAGTCGACCTGGACGCGGAGCTTCTCGAGCGCCTGCTTCAGCACCCACTCCTCGCCGCCCTCGCGCGCGAGCAGCACGGTGCGGTTCGAGACGCCGCCGCCGAGCGTGCGCACAGCGGGCTCCTCCTCCGCGCCGATCCGGCCGCTCTCGCGCAGGTAGCGGACGAGCTGGTCGTGGCGCTCGATGTCGAGCGCGCTCACCGCGCCTTCAGCTCCGGGAAGTCCTCCTCCCGGAACTCTCCCGGCGCCCGCTCGGCGCGCGCCTCCTCCTGCGCCCGCAGCTCGACGCGGCGGATCTTCCCCGAGATCGTCTTCGGCAGCTCCGCGAACTCGAGCCGGCGCACGCGCTTGTACGGGGCGAGCTGCTCGCGCGCGTGGCGGAGGATCGCGAGCGCCGTCTCCGCGCTCGGCTCGTGCCCGGCGGCGAGCGTGACGTACGCCTTCGGGACGGCGAGGCGGAGCGGGTCGGGGGCGGGCACGACCGCCGCCTCGGCGACCGCGGCGTGCTCGATCAGGACGCTCTCCAGCTCGAAGGGGGAGATGCGGTAGTCGGACGCCTTGAAGACGTCGTCGGCGCGGCCGACGTAGGTGATGTAGCCGTCGGCGTCGCGGCTGGCGACGTCGCCGGTGTGGTAGTAGCCGCTGCGCATCGCCTCCGCGTTCAGCTCCTCGGAGTCGCGGTAGCCGGTCATCAGCGCGAGCGGCCGCTCCGCGAGCGGCAGGCAGATCTCGCCCTCCTCGGCCTCCTCGCCCGAGATCGGGTCGACGAGCGCGACGCGGTAGCCGGGAAGCGGCCGGCCCATCGAGCCCTCCTTCAGGTGCGCGCCGGGCGGGTTGCCGACCTGGGCGGTCGTCTCGGTCTGGCCGTAGCCGTCGCGGATCGTGATCCCCCAGGCGCGGCGCACCTGCTCGATCACCTCCGGGTTGAGCGGCTCGCCCGCGGCGACCGCCTCGCGCAGCGGCGGCTGCCACGCGCCGAGATCCTCCTGGATCAGCATCCGCCACACCGTCGGCGGCGCGCAGAAGGTGGCGACCTCGCAGCGGACCATCGCGTCGAGCAGCCCCTGCGCGTCGAAGCGCGGCTGGTTGACGACGAGCACCGTCGCCTCGGCGTTCCAGGGCGCGTACACGCTCGACCACGCGTGCTTCGCCCAACCCGGCGAGGAGATGTTCAGGTGGACGTCGCCGGGGCGCACCCCGATCCAGTACGCCGTCGAGAGGTGCCCGACCGGGTAGGAGGCGTGGGTGTGCTCGACGAGCTTCGGCTTCGCCGTCGTGCCCGAGGTGAAGTAGAGGAGCATCGGGTCCGCGGCGCGCGTGACGCCCTCCGGCTCGAACTCGGCGGGCTCGCCGTCGGCGTCCGCGTACGCGTTCCAGCCGGCGACCGGCTCGCCGACCGCGATCCGCGTGTAGTCGCCGGGCACCTCGTCGAACTTCTCCGTGTCGGCGCTGCCGCAGACGACGTGGCGCGCGTTGCCGCGCTCGATCCGGTCGACGAGGTCGTTCGGGCCGAGCAGGGTCGTCGCGGGGATGATCACCGCGCCGAGCTTCATCGCCGCGAGGATCGTCTCCCACAGCTCGACCTGGTTGCCGAGCATCAGGATCAGCCGGTCGCCGCGGGCGACGCCGAGGCTCCGCAGGTGGTTCGCGACGCGGTTCGAGCGCGCCGTCAGCTCCGAGAAGGAGAGCGTGCGCTCCGAGCCGTCCGCCTCGACCACCCGCAGCGCGGGCCGGTCGGCGCGCGCGCCGATCCCGTCGAAGTAGTCGAGGGCCCAGTTGAACTCGTCGAGCTGGGGCCAGCGGAACTCGGCGTACGCGCGGTCGGGCTGCTCCCGCAGCTCCAGCAGCAGGTCGCGCGCGGCGAGGAAGCGCTCCCCGCCGCTCATGCCGCCGCCCTCGCGAGCTGCTCGAGCGGCCACTCGGCGAGCGAGAGGTCGGCGAGCGGCAGGTCGACGCGGTCGCGCTCGACCGCGGAGAGGTAGGCGGCGAGGTTCAGCTCCGCCGTCTGCAGCGCGTTCGTCGCGCCGATCGTCGGCTCGTCGCCGCCGCGGGCCCAGGCGACGACCTCGTCGACCGCCTCGCCCCACATCGCGTCCCAGGCGCCCGCGATCGGGAAGCGCTCCTCGCGGGCGCCGGTCGCGTCCACGATCCGCAGCGTCTCGTTGTCGACGAGGCGCAGCTCGCCGTCCTCGCCGGTGAGGATCATCGGGAACGGCTGGGCGAGGTCGCCGCCGCCGTCGATCAGCCCCTTGCAGCCGCCGGCGAAGGAGAAGTACGCGACCGCGTGCTGCTCGGTCGCGTGCCCGTACGCGCGCTCCTCGCGCACGCGCGCCTGGCCCATCACCCACTCGACCGGCGCGTCGTCGTTGAAGAAGCGGAAGATGTCGAACCAGTGCGTCCCCCACTCGGAGAGGTCCCAGCCGGGCAGGCTCGCCGAGTAGAGGAGCGGCCGGCCGATCGCGCCGGCCTGCACCAGCTCGCGCATCCGCCGGAAGATCGGCTGGTAGCGGCGGATGTGGGCGACCGCGACCTTCACGCCCGTCTCGGCGAGCAGCCCGCGCACCAGCTCCAGCTCGGCCGGCGCGGCGAGGAACGGCTTCTCGCAGAAGATCGTCCCGACGCCGGCCCGCGCGCAGTCCTCGAGCATCCGCGCGTGCAGGCCGACGTAGGTGCAGATGCTGACCAGCTCCGGGCGGGCGTCGGCGAGCAGCTCGCGGTGATCCGCGTAGCCGCCGGGGACGGCGAACTCCTGCCGCCAGGCGGCGAGGTTCTCCTCGTTCACGTCGGCGCCGGCGACCAGCTCGACCTCCGGGTGCGCCCGGTAGTTCGTCGCGTGGACGTAGCCGATCTTGAAGCCGCCGCCGCGCTCGGCCGGGAGGTCTCCCGCCCGGCCGACGCCGATCACCGCAGCCCGCACCTTCCTGTTCATCCCAGCAGCCATCCGATCGTGTTGACGACGATTCTGCAGAAGTCTCCCGCTTCGAGCGCGCGCATGTCGTGGCCGTTGGCGAGGAACGCGGTCCGGCCGGCGCCGGCGACGCGCCCGCCCTCGGCGGTGACGACCATCGGCAGGCGCCGCCCCTCGTAGCCGGCCCAGGCGTGCACGGCCGTCTCCATCCCGGCGGTCGCCTCGACGTCGTGGTACAGCTCGTCGACCACGTCGAACGAGCCGGCGCCGGCGACGACCGGGTGGCCGGTCGGCTCGACCTCCACCCGCCAGCCGGCGTACGCGCTGTGGCCCGTCGTCCCCCACGCCCAGCGGAAGCCGAGCAGCCGCCCGTACTCGGGCCAGTCGTCGAAGCTGCCGGTGCCGCCGTGCCAGGCGAGCAGCGGCCGGCCCGAGGCGACGAAGTCGACGAAGGCTCGCCGCCGCGACTCGTCGAGCGGGCGGTAGGTCGTCGGATCGATCCCCTCCGGCCAGGGAGGGCTCGTGTCCGGCAGCCCGTCCATCCCCGTCCAGAAGAGCCCGCCGCCGACGAAGAGCTCGCAGCGGTCGAGGTCGTCGAACGCGGCCGCGCCGTCGCGGCACTCGACGACCGCGCGGTCGCCGAGCAGCTCCGCGATCGTCGCGAACTGTCGCGCCACCGGGTGGTAGGGGCCGCCGGCGAGGACGCGGATGCGGGGTGTCTCGGTCACTGTCGTTCTGGTGTCGGAGGCGGGCGAACCGGCGCCGGCCCGCCCGCCTCCGCTGCTGCTGCTAGGCCCCCTGGAACTGCGCGTCCGTGAGCAGGCGCGGGTTCGAGGTGTCGGGTGAGATGAAGTACGAGGAGTCCACGCCGGTCTTGTACTCGTCGTAGACGTTGTAGGTCTTGCCGCCGGAGGCGTACGTGTTGTCGCCGTTGCAGTACAGGTCGGCGAGCCCGGCGTTCTTCTTGCAGAAGACGGCGAGGTTGTGGAAGCTCGTCGCTCCCAGGTCGATGCTGAACCAGAGCGCCATCTTCACGCCCTGCGACTCGATGTCGGCGAAGTAGTCGGAGATCCACTGCGCCTTGTTCGCGACCGTCTGGTCGGGGGAGCCGGTGCCGTGGGTGCTCACCCCGACCTCGTTCGTCGAGAGCGGCTTCGTCCCGCCCGTGACCGCGTTCAGCCGTGCGAACGCCGGGTCGAAGATCGACGACGGCGTGTCGAACGGCGTGCCGCTCGGGCCCTCGTTGTACGCGTAGCCGTCGACGCCGACCCAGTCGACGTAGTCGTTGCCCGGGTACGTGTTCGCGACGACGTCGGAGGCGCCGTTCGCGCAGCCGGTCTCGGCCGGGCTCAGCACGTCGAAGTAGTAGATCGAGTAGACCCACTGCACCTGCGTGCTGTCGAACCCGCCCTCCGTCATGAACTCGTCGTGGAAGTGGCGCCACATCGCCACGTAGTCCTGCTCGGCGGAGAGGAGCGACGCGCAGTCGTGGCTGTTCTTCGAGTTCGGCGGCTCCCACGGGCTGAAGTTCCCGTTCATCTCCCAGTCGAGCCGGATGTAGACGCGCCGCCCCCCTTCGGGCGCGCCGTCGCCCTCGACGAAGTTGTCGCGCAGGGCGTCCGCGTACGCGTCGATGTCCGCGTCGGCGGCGCCGCTCGCGACCTGCGCGTTCGTCCAGTTGTTCGTGTTCAGGCTGATCATCGGGACGGAGTGGTACGTGTTCCAGATCGTCGGCAGATAGGTGCCGGTGGTCGTCTGGACGCCGCCCGCGCCGTTGATCTGGTTGTAGACGTTGATCACGTCGTTGTCGCGGCCCTGCCAGGCGACCATCGCCGGCAGGTAGTTGTCGTTGTAGGCGAAGGTCGGGCCGGGGAGGACGAGGAGCGCGTTGTTCTCGCCGGGATAGAGGCCGAAGAGCGCGGTCCCGTCGCCGTCGGCGCGAGTCGCGGTGGCGCTGACGAGCGCGGCGGCAGCCGCTGCCAGCACGGTGAGGACGAAGAGGAGGCGCCTCTTCGCGGGCCTACGGGCAGGATCGACCATGAGCGTCCTTTCCCGAGCCGGCGTGCCCCCGAGCCGCCGCTGCCGGAGATCCTCGGAGACCCTGTCTCCGGTCCGGTTGCCGTCTGCTCGCGTATGAACCCCTCATTCCGATTCCAGGCCTCCTATAGGAAGCCTGATCGAACGATTCTTACACGGCGCGAATCGCCGCCGTCAAGGCGCGGCCGGGAGCGCGCCGGCGGCGACGGCGTGCTCGAGCAGCAGGCGCCGGCTCAGCGCGCCGAGGCCGGCGCCGGCCCGCACGTCCGCACGGGAGATCACGCCGCGGGCGGCGAGCACCTCCTTCGTGCTCGCGACGAAGGCGTCGAGCGACTGGAACTGCGCGACGACGAGCGGCAGGACGCGGGTGAAGAGCCGGCGCGCCTCCTCCCGCTCGCCGGCCTGGTGCAGCTCGAAGATCCGCGCGTACTCCGCGGCCAGCTCGCAGCCGGGGATCATCCCGGTCGCGCCCGCGTCGAGCGCGTCGAGGGTGTAGAGCGCCCCGTGGCCGCCGAAGACGGCCACGTCCTCGAGCGCGGCGAGCGCGGCGACGGTGTCGGCGACCGGCACCGCCTCCGACTTGACGTAGGAGACGTTGGCGGCGAGCGCGCGCAGCTCGCGGACGAAGTCGGGGTCGAGCGCGACGCCGACGAACGCGGGCGCGTCCTGCACCATCACCGGCAGCGGCGCGACCGCCTGCGCGATCCGCAGGTAGTGCTCGGTCAGCTGCTCGCGCGTCCAGTCGGGCCGCGGCGGCGGCGCGACCATCGCGGCGGCGGCGCCGCACGCCGCGGCGTGCACCGCCAGCTCGACCGCGAGCTCGGTCTCCGGCGCGCTGCAGCCGATCAGCACCGGGGCGCCGGCGGCGGCGGCGACGACCGCCTCCGCGACCGCGAGCCGCTCCTCGCGCGTCAGCGCCCCCGCCTCGCCGCCGAGCCCGAGCGCGCTCACGCCGGGGCAGCCGCTCTCGAGCACGAACGAGACGACCCGCGGCAGCTCGCCGGCCGCCACCGAGCCGTCGGCGGCGAACGGGGTCACCGCCATCGGGAAGACGCCGCGCAGCCGCTCCATCACAGGGTCACGAAGGCGCCGCCGTCGATCAGGATGTCGGCGCCGTTCACGTAGGCGGCCTCCTCCGAGACGAGGTAGGCGACCGCGCCGGCGACGTCGGCGGGGGTGCCGAGGCGGCCCGCGGGGATCCCCTCCGAATAGCGGCGCAGCGTCTCGGCGTCCTCGAAGAACCCGGCGTTGATGTCGGTCGCGATCGTCCCGGGCAGGACGGAGTTGCAGGTGATCCCGTGCGGGGCGAGCACGACCGCGAGCGACTGCATCAGCGAGCGGACGCCCGCCTTCGTCGGCGTGTAGTGCACCTGCAACGGGCCGCCGACGAGCGCGCTGATCGAGCTGACGCACACGATGCGGCCGCCCTCGCCGCGCTCGAGCATCGCCCGCGCGGCGGCCTGGGAGCAGAGGAACGCGCCCTTGAGGTTGACGGCGTGGACGCGGTCCCACAGCTCCTCCGAGATCTCGAGGAACTCCGAGAAGGGGCAGATGCCCGCGTTGTTGACGAGCACGTCGACCCGGCCGAAGCGCTCGAGCACCTCGGCGAAGAGCGCGTCGACCTCGGCCTTGCGCGAGACGTCGGCGCGGATCGCGACGGCGCTGCCGCCCGCCGACTCGATCGCGGCGAGGGTCGCGCCCGCGTCGTCGTCCTCGCTCGGGTAGTCGACGACGACCTGGAGGCCGTCCGCCGCCAGCCGCTCGCAGATGCCGCGGCCGATTCCGCGCGAGCCGCCGGTCACGACCGCGACCCTGCTCACGCGCGCAGCCACTCCCCGTCCTCGACGAGCAGGTCGCGCGCGACGTCCTCGTTCAGCGTCACGCCGAGGCCGGGCCGCGACGTGTCGATGCTCAGCATCCCGCCCTCCTGCTCCGGGTTGCCGTCGAAGAGCTTCCAGAACAGCTCGTTGCCGGTGTCCGGCTCGACGTTCGGGAAGTACTCGACGACCGGGCAGACGTGCGCGTGCTGGCTGAAGACGATCGCGAGGTTGTGCGCCTCGTTCGAGTGCGGCACGACCGGCAGGCCGGCCGCCTCCGCGAGCGCGCACACCTTCCGGGCCTCGGTGATCCCGCCGACGCGGTTCACGTCGGGCTGGAGGACGTCGGTGGCGCGGCGGTCGATCAGCTGCTTGACCTCCCACTTGCCGTAGCTGTGCTCGCCGCAGCTCCAGCGCTGCCACGGCGCCCGCTCGCGCAGCTCGGCGTAGCGCTCGACCTGCTCCGGCATCAGCGGCTCCTCGATCCAGGAGAGCCGGTACGGCCGCAGCAGCTCCGCCAGCTCGAGCGCGTAGGCGAGGTCCCAGCCCATGTAGGCGTCGCTCGCCAGCTCGACCTCGTCGCCGACCGCCTCGCGCACCGTGCGGACGAGGTCGACGTTGCCGCGGATGCCGGCGCGGCCGTCGCGCGGCCCGAAGCCGAACCGCTGCTTCATCCTCGTGAAGCCCTGCTCGAGGTAGCCGCGCGCCTCGGCGGCCAGCTCGTCGAGGTCCTCGAGCGCGTAGAGGCGCGAGACGTAGACCGGCACGGAGCTCTGTGCGCGCCCGCCGAGCAGCTCGACCACGGGTTTGCCCTCGGCGCGCCCGTGCGCGTCCCAGCACGCGATGTCGACCGCCGAGATCGCCGTCAGCGTCGGCGCGCCGCGGCCGAAGCGGGCGAGCGTGCGGTACATCCGCTGCCAGAGCGCCTCGTGCGAGCGCACGTCCTGGCCGAGCACGAGGTCGGCGAGGTACATCTCGACGATCGCCTTGGCGCCGCCGCCGAACGCGCCGGCCGTGCCGACGCCGACGACGCCGTCCTCGGTCTCGACCTCGACCACCGTGTTGAACACGGGGCCGAACCAGCCTCCGGGCTTCGTGGCGAAGTCGTCGAACAGCGACGTGTTCGAGACGAGGTTCCGCCGGAGCGTGTTCGGCGCGCGCGAGAAGCCGACGTTCCGGGCGCGCAGGGCGACGATCCGCATGTGCTTGTTCCTCCAGGATGGTGAACGGCTGACCACGAGTATGAACACACGCGCGCGACCGGTCTAGAATCGTGCGGCGATGGCGGCGGCAGGCGCAGCCGAGAGCGCGGGCGTCAAGTCGGCCCGCCGGGCGCTCGAGATCCTCGAGCACCTGACGCGCGGGCCGGTCGGGTTCACGCGGCTCGCCGAGGATCTGGGCTACCCGCGCTCGAGCCTGCACGGGCTGCTCGGGACGCTGACCGAGATGGGCTGGGTGGAGCTGGACGCGCGCACGCGGACGTACAGCCTCGGCATCCGCGCCTGGGAGGCCGGGCGCGCCTACCTGCGCGCACGCGACCTCGTCGAGCGGGCGCTCCCCCACCTGGAGCAGGCGCGCGACAAGCTCGACGAGACGGTGCAGCTCGCGGTGCTCGACGGCCGCGACGTCGTCTACGTGGCGCGCGTCGACGGCAGCCAGCGGCTCGTGACGAGCTACAGCGTCGGCGGCCGGGTCGGCGCGCACGCGTCCGCCGGCGGCAAGGCGCTGCTCTCGCTCCTGCCCGACGACGAGCTGGCGCGGCGCTTCGCCGGGGTGACGCTCGAGCGCTACACCCCCGGGACGATCAGGACGCGCAGGCAGCTGGAGGCGACGCTCGCCGAGACGCGCAGGCGCGGCTACGGGGTGGACGAGGAGGAGTACACCCTCGGCGTGCGCTGCCTGGCGGTGCCGGTGCTCGACCACGAGGGCGCGGGGGTCGCGGCGATCAGCGTCTCGGTGCCGACCGTCCGCTTCGGCGAGCGCGAGCAGGGGCGCGCGCTGGCGGCGCTGCGCCAGAGCGCCCGGGCGCTCTCGCAGGCGCTCGGACACAGTCCGTCTTGACAGCGGCGCCTCGTGCTGGCAGGTTTTCGCATTGACGTACAGCAGTTCACAGACATGAACTCGCCGTGACTTCCGCCCGCCTCCCAGAAGACCTCGACAGCCTGATCCGCGGCGCCGCGACGACGCTGCCCGACGACCTCTCGGTCGCCTGCTACACCTTCCCGCACTACCACCGCTCGGCCCTGAACGACGAGCTGTACGGGCCCGGCTGGACGGAGTACGTGACCACACGCGGCGCCCGGCCGCGCTTCGAGGGTCACCACCAGCCGCGCACCCCGCTGCTCGGCGAGCTGGACGAGCGCGACCCGGCGACGTGGACGACGTACAACCGCCTGCTGAAGGCCGCGGGCGTCGACACGCTGATCTGGGACTGGTACTGGCTCGACGGCGAGCCCGTGCTGCACGAGGCGCTCGAGGAGGGCTACCTCCGCTCGCAGCACCAGGGCCGCTTCGCCGTCATGTGGACGAACGCCGTCTGGCCGATCTTCATCCAGACGATGCATCTCGACGGCACCAGCTCCTGGCCGTTCGTGATCGAGTCGCAGGACTCGCCCGAGGAGACCTGGCGGAGCCTCTCCTACATCGTCGCGCGCTACCTGCACCTGCCGAACTACATGCGCCTGCCGAACGGCGACCCGTTCCTCGTCATCTACGACACGGCGCGGCTGGAGACGGCGCTCACGACGAGCGGCGTCGCGGAGCTCTTCTCCGACCTGCGCGCGTTCGCGCGCTCGTGCGGCCACGAGCGGATCCACATCCACGCCTCGCAGGGGATCGTCTCGCAGCTCGCCGGCTTCCAGACGTTCCCGCGGCTCGAGGAGATGGGCTACGACAGCTTCGGCATCTACAACCCGCTCACCGTCGCGGGGATGGAGCGGCCGGCCGAGGACGGGAACGTCCTCGACTACGGCGTGCTCGCCGCCGACACCGTCTCGAAGGTCTGGCCGGAGCTGGCCGAGCGCTCCTCGCTGCCGTTCCTGCCCTGCGTCAGCCCCGGCTGGGACAACTCGCCGCGCTTTCCGCAGCCCGACCCGACCACGCGCAAGCAGGGCGGGTTCATCGCGGTGGACGAGACGCCCGCCGCGTTCGAGGCGTTCCTGCGCGCGGCGATCGCGTTCGTGAACGAGCGGCAGACGACGCCGCCCGTCGTGCTGATCGGCTGCCTGAACGAGTTCACCGAGGGCGCGTACCTGCTTCCCGACACGCGAATCGGCTACGGGATGCTCGAGGCGGTCAGCAGCGCGCTCGGCCGCGACGGCAAGCCCTGGCTCGCCGTCGCCGGCAAGGACGCGGAGCCGCCGATGTGGCCCGGCCCGCTGCCGGAGGAGGTGTAGCGATGGTGTTCTCGGTGCGCAGCTTCAAGGTCGGCGAGGTCGACGTCCCCGGGCCGGAGCTGTTCTGGATGGACCAGTGGGACGCCTGGTACACGCTCTGCTTCCAGACCGTCCTGATCCAGGGCGAGGGCGTGAACGCGCTCGTCAACACCGGCTTCGCGCACGACCCGAGCGCGATCAGCGACCTCTGGATCCAGCTCCTCGGCGAGCGCGGCACGCTGCGCCGCCCGCCGGAGGAGGAGATCGAGGCGGTGCTCGAGTCGGCGGGCCTCGCGCCGGCCGACATCACGCACGTGCTGCTGACGCCGTTCCAGCTCTACACGACGGGGAACGTGCGCCTCTTCGACAACGCGCAGTTCTGCTTCACGAAGCGCGGCTGGGTGCACTACCACACGACCCATGCGCACCCGCACGACAACCGCTGGACGTCGATCGGGCGCGAGGAGCTGGTCTATCTCGTGACCGACGCGTGGGAGCGGGTGCGGCTGCTCGAGGACGAGGACGAGGTGCTGCCGGGGCTCCGCACCTGGTGGTCGGGCGTGCACCACCGCGCCTCGATGGTCGTGGAGGTCGACTCGAGCGACGGGGTGGTGGCGATCTCGGACTCGTTCTTCTACTACGAGAACGTCGAGGACGGGCGCCTGCTCGGGATCAACGAGAACATGTACGAGGCGCTGCGCGCGAACGAGCGGGTGCTGCGCACGGCGAAGCACATCGTCCCGCTCTACGATCCGAAGGTCTTCGAGCGCTACCCCGGCGGCGTCGTCGCCTAGAGGTAACTCTCAGGCCCGGTCGACCCAGACCGGGCTGAACCAGGCGCGGTGCCCGTCGACCTGGCGGAGCCGCACGTAGTACCAGCCGCAGGGCGGGAGCACGACGCCGCGGATCGTCACGTCGGGCTCGTTCGGGTCGGCGGCCCAGACGACCTCGCGGTCGCCGATCACCTCGACGCGCGCGATCGCGGCGGTGCCGTGCAGCTCAGCCTCGAAGGTCGCGTCGCCGGCGTGGCCCGCCACCTCGCCGCCCATCTCGGCGCCCGCGATGCGCGTCCAGCCGACGATCGGGACGCCCGAGGTGGCGAAGGTGCGCCGGTTCCAGAGCGCGTCCCAGATCGCCGCCCGCGACAGCTCCTCGGCGTAGACGCCGGTGAGGCCGACGTACTCGCCCGGCTTCAGCGAGTCGCGGCTCGGGGCGCTCGAGTGGTTGTCGGTGCCGCCGACGAAGCCGATCCGGTAGCCCATGGCGAGCGCGTCCTGGACGGAGGAGCCGAGCCCCTCGGTGACGATCCCCCAGGCGGGGTCGATCTCGTCGGCCTCGAAGTTGCCGCGGCACTGGGCGACCTCGACGAGGCGGATCGCCGGGTTCCGGCGCGACCAGTCGTAGGGGAACCAGTGGACGGGGCCGTCGTAGTCTGGGTCGTCGTAGGACGAGTCGATGTTCGTGTGGTGGGGGATCACGATCGTCCCCTCGGGCCACTCGAGATGGCTCGGGTGCTCCGCCTCGACCTCGCGCTCCGGGCCGGCGGGCGGGTCGGGCGGGCGGAGGTAGACGTTCGCGTGGCCGTGGCGTGTGCTCCACTCCCAGGAGTGCAGCGTCGCGAAGCGGCCGGGATCGTCGAACGCGTCGTCGATCTCCTTCGTCGCCTGCCAGTGCTCGACCGGCGAGTGGTCGGTGACCGCGCAGAGGTCGAGCTGCAGCACGTCGCGGGCGTAGGCGTAGGCGTCGGGCAGCTCGCCGCCGCCGTCGCCGGAGAAGACGGTGTGGAAGTGCAGCTCCCCGAAGTACGGGCGCCGCGCGCAGACCGGGTTCGAGACCGCGCTCCAGCCGCGCTCGGGGTCGCGCGCCTCGAGCCGCAGCGGCGCGCCGTCGGCGCGGCCGGCGTCCTCCAGCTCCACGACCGCGCGGCCGTCGCGCAGCTCGACCGCGCGCGGCAGGCCGGGCGCGGGCCCCGTCAGCTCGACGCGGCCCTCGTAGGAGTCGGCGACGTTCAGATGGGCGTCGCGCGCGAAGACGCTCACCTGGAGCGAGCCCGCGACCGCGCGGGCGCGGCACTCGAGCCCGACCGGGGGGCCCGCCACGACGGCGATCGTCTCGCGGCCGCCGACGGGGCGGAACGTCTCCTCCGGGCCGGAGCGCGCCTCGGCGTCGACCTGGACGTCGATGCGCGCGTGCGGGCTCGGCTTCACGCCCAGCTCGACCTCGAGCGCCGCGCCGGGCGGACAGCCCTCCGGGAGCGTCAGGTGGAGGACGATCGTGCGGCCGTCCTCGTAGCCCTCGAAGATCTCGTCGACGTTCGCGGGCGGCCGGCGCCGCAGCTCGACGGCGAACGCGGGGGAGGGGCGCACGTCGAGCAGACGGATCTGGTCCCAGCACTGCGAGTCGAGCACCGCCCGGAACGGGCTGACGAGCAGGCGCAGCTCGGCGCCGGGGGCGAGGCCGCCGGCGGCGCTCAGGACGAACGGGCAGGGATGGTGGCGCGCGTCGGTCGCCTCGAGCCGGGTCGGTCCGGCGTTCGCGAGCGCGATCCCGGCGAGGGCGTCGCTGCCGGTCTGCGCCTGCCCGCCCATCAGCTGCCGTCCGGGATCGGCTCGGTGTCCCGGCGGCGGGCGTTCTCGAGGTGCTTGCGCATCGCCGCCTGCGCCGCGGCCGGGTCTCCCTGCCGGATCGCGCGCACGATCGCCGTGTGCTCGCGCTTGGTCGCGAGGTCGAACTCGCCGCTCGGGCTCCACTTCGACTCGAGCACCTGCACGCGGAAGCTCCGGTAGGCGGACATCCGCTTGAAGAGCGCGTCGATCGTGTCGACGAGCACGGCGTTGCCGGCGGTCTTCGCGATCAGCTCGTGGAAGGCGCCGTCGTAGTCGAGCGGCCCGTCCGGGTCGCCGCCCGGAGCCGTCTCCGACATCGGCTCGTGGCTCGCGAGCCGCGCCAGCTCCTCCACGTCGGCCTTCGTCGCGCGCACCGCGGTGCGCGCCACCAGCTCGCTCTCGATCAGGAGCCGCGCCTCGAAGATGTCGGACACCGCAGACGGGTCGAGCATGCGTGAGACGACGTAGCCCTTGTAGGGCTCGCGGGTGACGAGGCCGTCGGCCTCGAGCCGCACGAGCGCGTGGCGGATCGGCGTGATCGAGACCTGCATGTCCTCGGCGAGCTGCTCGATGTTCAGGCGCTCGCCGGGGGCGAGCCGGTTGGCGATCAGCGCCTCGCGGAGGATCCGGTAGCTGTCGTCGGCCAGGAGGACGCGGCGCGGACGGCCCGTGACCTTCGCGTCGGCAGTGGGCTCGAGGTCGGCCATTTCCAACATGATATCTCTGACCCGAAATAATGCGAGCGCACAAACGAGGCGCGCGCGCACGCGGGCCGCGGCTCCTACTCGGCGGGTGCGTCGAGGTCGCGCTTGCGCGCGTTCTCGAGGTGCCTGCGCATCGCGGTGCGCGCAGCGTCCGCGTTGCCGCGGCGGATCGCGCGGACGATCGCCGCGTGCTCCTTCTTCGTCGCGAGCAGGAACTCGCCGCTCGGGCTCCACTTCGTGTGCAGGAGCTGCGTGCGGAAGCTCCGGTACGCGGACATGCGCTTCGCGAGGCTGTCGATCGTGTCGACGAGGACGGCGTTGCCGGCGATGCGCGCGATGGTGAGGTGGAGCGCGCTGTCGTAGCTGGCCGGCGCCTCGCTGGCGACCGGGAGCGTGTCGGGCGGGGCGTCCGCCATCGGGTCGGCGTCGGCCAGGTCGGCGAGCAGCGCTCCGTCCTCGGGCGTCGCCCGCTCGGCGGCGCGGGCGGCCAGCTGCGTCTCGACGAGGATGCGCGCGTCGAAGATGTCCGACACCGTCGAGGGGTCGAGCATGCGGGAGACGACGTAGCCCTTGTAGGGCTCGCGGGTGACGAGGCCGTCGGCCTCGAGCCGCACGAGCGCGTGGCGGATCGGGGTGATCGAGACGTTCAGGTCCTCGGCGAGCTGCTCGATGTTCAGGCGCTCGCCGGGGGCGAGCCGGTTGGCGATCAGCGCCTCGCGGAGGATCCGGTAGCTGTCGTCGGCCAGGAGGACGCGGCGAGGGGTGGCCGCGAGCTGGCCGCGCTCGTGCCCGCTCATGCCGGACATGATGCCTGTGATATCAGCTGGAGGAGAGTGCCTCAAGCTGGGCGTCGCCGCCCGCCGCGGCCGCGCGGAGCCCGGCCGGAATGCCCTGCTCGTCCCAGAGCTGCTCCCAGCCGATCCCGGGCGCGAGCGGGGCGTGGACGAACCCGTGCTCGTCGACGCGCTGCTCCCGGCGCGCGGGGTTCGCGGGGATGAACGACTCGTAGTAGCTGTTGTTGCGGATCGCCATGCAGAGGTGGACGTGGGGGAGGCCGCCGCCGTGGACTTCTGCGCGCATCAGGTAGGCGTCGGCGAGGTGGGCGATCCGCATCGCGCCGGTGATGCCGCCGCGAAGGTTGGTGCTGGCGCGGACGCCGACGGCGCAGCCGCTCGCGACGAAGTCGGCGGTGTTCATGTGGGCGCCGTCGCTCGTCTCGGCGACGAGCAGGGGGACGTCGACGCGTTCGGCGAGGCGCTGGTAGGCGGTGATGCTGAATTCGCGCATCGGTTCCTCGTACCAGAGGTAGTCGGCCTCGGAGAGGACGCGGCCGAGGCGGATCGCGTCGAGCAGGTCGTAGGCGGCGGAGCCGTCGAACATGAGCGGGATCTCGGGGCCGACGTGCTCGCG
>DASSND010000073.1:0-9111 GCA_035688315.1 Gaiellaceae bacterium
CTCGCCCCCGTCGCCGGCGCGCGCCGCCGCGAGCGCGGGCAGCCGCCGTCGCTCGAGGCTCAGCTCGACCACCGGCTCCTCGACGTGCGCGAGGGCGAGCTCCCGATCCGGAACGTCGACCGCGCCGTCGGGGCGCTGCTCTCCTACCACGTCGTCAAGCACGGGCTCGAGACGCCGCGCCGCTACACGTTCCGCGGCTCGGCCGGGCAGTCGTTCGGCGCCTGGCTCGCGCCCGGGATCGAGCTGACGCTCGCCGGCGAGGCGAACGACTACGTCGGCAAGGGCCTCTCGGGCGGCGTCCTCGCGGTGCGCCCCCCGGAGGGCGCCGGCTACGTCCCCGAGCGCAGCACGATCGTCGGCAACACCGTCCTCTACGGGGCCACCGCGGGCCGCGCCTTCCTGCGCGGGCTCGCCGGCGAGCGCTTCGCCGTCCGCAACTCGGGCGCGCGCGCCGTCGTCGAGGGCGTCGGCGACCACGGCTGCGAGTACATGACCGGCGGCGTCGTGGTCGTGCTCGGCCCGACCGGCCGCAACTTCGCCGCCGGGATGAGCGGCGGCGTCGCCTACGTCCTCGACGAGGACGGCGGCTTCGCCGGCCGCTGCAACCGGGAGCTGGTCGGCCTGGAGCCGGTCGCCGACGACGCGGAGCTGCGCCCGCTCGTCGAGGAGCACCTCGCCCGCACCGGCTCGAGCGTCGCAGCGCGCCTGCTCGCCGACTGGGAGCCCGCCCGCTTCGTCCGCGTGCTCCCGCACGACTACCGGCGCGCGCTCGAGCTGGAGGCCGTCTCGACCGGCGGCGAGGGCTTCCTCACGACCGAGACCGAGACCGAGACCGAGACGGAGGCTGCCGCGTAGTGGGCGAGCTGGGCGCCTTCAAGCGGGTCGAGCGGAAGCCGCCGCGGCAGCGGCCGCCGGCGGAACGCGTCGGCGACCACCGCGAGTTCGTCCGGCCGCTCCCGCTCGCCGGGCTGCGCGAGCAGGCGTCGCGCTGCATGGAGTGCGGCGTCCCCTTCTGCCACCACGGCTGCCCGCTCGGGAACCTGATCCCCGACTGGAACGACCTCGTCTACCGCGACCGCTTCGCCGAGGCGGCCGAGCAGCTGCACCGCACGAACAACTTCCCCGAGTTCACGGGCCGGCTCTGCCCCGCGCCGTGCGAGGCCGCGTGCGTGCTCGAGATCGACGAGGGCAACGCCGTCTCGATCAAGCAGGTCGAGCTGGCGATCGCCGAGCGCGCCTGGGCGGACGGCGTCGCCGCGCAGCCGGCCGCCGCCTCGACCGGGCACAGCGTCGCCGTCGTCGGCTCCGGCCCGGCCGGGCTCGCGTGCGCGCAGCAGCTCGCGCGCGCCGGCCACGAGGTCGTCCTCTTCGAGCGCGACGAGGCGCCCGGCGGCCTGCTGCGCTTCGGCGTCCCCGACTTCAAGCTCGAGAAGCACGTGATCGACCGGCGCGTCGCCCAGCTCGAGGAGGAAGGCGTGGAGCTGCGCTGCGGCGTCGCGATCGAGGACGAGGCGCAGCTCGCCGAGTTCGACGCGGTCGTGCTCGCGACCGGCTCGCGCGTCCCGCGCGACCTGCCCGTGCCGGGGCGCGAGCTGGACGGCGTCCACTTCGCGATGGACTACCTCTACGCGCGCAACCGCGCCGTCGCCGGCTCGGCCGAGCCGGCGCTGAGCGCGGCGGGCAAGCACGTCGTCGTGATCGGCGGCGGCGACACCGGCGCCGACTGCGTCGCGAGCGCGCACCGCGAGGGCGCCGCCTCGGTGACGCAGATCGAGCTGCTCGGCGAGCCGCCCGCGAGCCGCCGCGACGACCTGACGCCCTGGCCGCTCTGGCCGGTCAAGTACCGGCGCTCCTACGCGATCGAGGAGGGCGGCGAGCAGCGCTTCGCACTCTCCACCACCGGGCTCTCGGGCCGCGGCCGCGTCGAGCGGATCCACTGGGTTCGCAACGAGGGAGCGCCGCCGTTCGCGGCGGTGCCGGGCAGCGAGGAGGAGCATCCCGCCGACCTCGTCCTGCTCGCGATGGGCTTCGTCGGGCCGGAGCGGGAGCTGCTCGACGCGCTCGGCGCGGAGCCGACGCGCGCCGGCTACGCGACCTCCCGCCCGGGCGTGTTCGCGGCCGGCGACGCGCGCCGCGGCCAGTCGCTCGTCGTCTGGGCGATCGAGGAGGGCCGGCGCTGCGCAGCCGCCGTCGACGCCTGGCTCGCGGAGGCGCCGGGCGTCCGCGTCCGCTCCCGCGCCGCGCGGGCACGCGGCCGGTAGGCTCGCCGGGTGACGCGGCTCCGCGACCTCGACCTCGCCGTCGGCAGCCTTCCCACCGGGGAACTGAACGCGATCACCGACGTCGCGGGCGTCCAGGTCGGCCACGCGACGATCGTCCGCGGCGAGGGGCCGCTGCGGGTCGGCGAGGGGCCCGTTCGCACCGGCGTGACGGTCGTCGAGACGCGCCCCGGCAGCCCGCGCGAGGAGCCGGTCTTCGCGGGCGCCGCCACCCTGAACGGCAACGGCGAGCTGACCGGGCTCGAGTGGGTGCGCGAGTCGGGGCTCCTCTCCGGGCCGGTCGCGCTCACGAACACCCACTCGGTCGGCGTCGTCCGCGACACGCTCGCGCTCGACGAGGCGAACCGGGTCGGGCGGGACATGCTCTGGGTGATGCCGGTGGTCGGCGAGACCTTCGACGGCGTCCTCAACGACGTCAACGGCGGCCACGTGACGGCCGAGCACGTCCGCGCCGCGCGCGCCGCGGCCGCCTCCGGCCCCGTCCCCGAGGGCAACGTCGGCGGCGGCACGGGGATGATCTGCCACGAGTTCAAGGGCGGGATAGGCACGTCGTCGCGGCTCGTCGAGGGGCCGGACGGGCCGTGGACGGTCGGCGTGCTCGTCCAGGCGAACTACGGCGCGCGCGACCAGCTCCGCGTCGACGGGCTGCCGGTCGGCAGGCACATCCCGACGAGCGAGATCCCGTCGCCGTTCGCCGCGTTCGCGCCGGCCGGCCCGCCGCGGGGCGCGGGCAGCATCATCCTCGTCACGGCGACCGACGCGCCGCTGCTGCCCGACCAGTGCCGGCGGCTCGCGCTCCGCAGCTTCGTCGGCCTCTCGCGCGCCGGCGGCTACGGCCAGGACGGGAGCGGCGACATCGCGATCGCGTTCTCGACCGGCAACCGCCCGCCCGCCGAGATCTACGACCCGCAACTCGTCCCGTGGACGTTCGAGGCGACCTCGGTGCCGCACCAGCGGATCACGCAGCTGCTGCTTGCGACCGTCGAGGCGGCCGAGGAGGCGATCCTGAACGCGCTCCTCCAGGCGGAGACGATGACCGGCCGCGACGGCGTCACCGCGCACGCGCTCACCGCCGAGCGGCTGCTCGAGGCGCTCGCCGCCGCGCGCCGCTGACCTTCCCGCCTACCCCGGCAGCGTCTGCGTCTCGAGGTCGCGCGGGGTCGTGGTCAGCACCTCGGGCTCGGCGCCGACGACGACGCTGTCGTCGTGGCGGAAGCCGCCGACCCCGGGCAGGTAGATCCCCGGCTCGACGGAGTACAGCTCGCCGGCGCGCAGCGGGCGCGTCTCGACCGCGGTGTCGTGCGGGAAGTCGTGCGCGGTCATGCCGCCGTGCCCGATCCCCATGCCGTGGCCGGCCCGGTGGCAGACGAACTCGCCGAAGCCGGCCGCCCGGAAGGTCGCGACCGCCGCGTCGTGCATCCCCTTCACCGGCCGCCCCTCCACCGCCGCTGCGATCGCCGCCTCCTGCGCGGCGGTCGCGGCGAGGAACGCCTGCTCCTGCTCGCGCGTGCGCGAGCCGACGAGCCAGGTGCGCTCGTTCTCGACGGTCACACCGTTCAGGCGCAGGACGATGATGTTGACGAGCACGTCGCCGGCCGCGATCCGCGAGCCGACGCTCGCGCCGCTGCCGTGCGGGGCCGCCGACTCGGGGCCGGAGAGCGCGAGCAGGCGGACGTGCACCGACTCGCCGGGGAACCGGTTCGCCGCCTCCTCCACGATCCGCGCGCCCAGCCGCCAGTCCAGCTCGTCGACGAGGCGGCCGACGCGGATCTCCTCCCGGTAACGCTCCTGCGCCCAGTCGGTCAGGCCGGCCGCGAGCCGCGCGAGCTGCAGCTCCTCGCCGGTCAGCACGTAGCGCAGCGGCCGCAGCTCGCGGCCGACCGGCACCTGCTCGAGCTGCGGCAGGCGCCCGCGCAGCTCGGCGACCAGCTCGTTCGCCGTGTCGACGCCGACCCGGCCGCCGGCGAGGCCGCGCTCCTCGAGCGCGCGCGTCACGAGCGCGGGCAGCTCGGAGGCGGCGGGCACGTCCTCCTTGTCGGGCAGCTCGCTGTAGAAGAGCACGTCGTCCACCCAGAGCGTCCCGCGCTCGCGGGCGAAGCCGACGTGGTTGCGGCTCAGCTCGTGCAGGACGGCGAACGGCTCGCCCTCGCGCGGCACGACGACGAGGACGGGCCGCTCCCAGACGAGCACGTCGATCTCGAAGTTGCTCGCGTAGAAGCACCAGTCGGGCGCCGAGAGCCAGAGCGCGGTCAGCTGCTCGCGGTCCATCAGCTCGCGCATCGCGTCGAGCCGGGTCGCGTGAACCTGCCGGGAGAGGAACGGCATCGCTCAGCCCGCCCGCAGGAAGTCGAGGACGGTGCCGACGAAGGTGTCGTGCGCGGCCGGCATCGCCGCCTCGTCGACGACGAAGCGCGGATGGTGGTGCGGGAACGCGCCCGGGCCGCCCGCGCCGGCGATGAAGAAGCAGGCGGGCGCGGCCGCGCCGTAGGCGGAGAAGTCCTCGCCGCCCATCGTCGGCTCGATCTCGTGCAGCCGCCCGGCCGGCACGTTCCGGCGCACGAGCGCCGCGACCTCCAGGTCGTTGACCGTCGGCGCGTACCCCCACTGGTAGTCCAGCTCGGCCGTGCAGCGGTGCGCCGCCGCGACCGACTCCGCGATCCGCCCCATCGCCGCGGCGACGTGCTCGCGTACCTCCTGGTCGAAGGTGCGCACCGTGCCGCCCAGCTCGACCTGCTCGGGGATGACGTTGCCGCGCGTGCTGTCGGTGCGGAGCGTCGCGGTCGTGATCACCGCCCGCGCGAGCGGGCTCAACTCGCGCGTGACGATCGACTGGAACGCGAGCACGATCTCGGCGGCGCAGACCACCGGGTCGATCGAGAGGTTCGGCATCGCGCCGTGGCCGCCCTTGCCGCGGACGGTCAGCTCGAAGAAGTCCGCCGCCGCCATGAACGCCCCGTCGGAGACGGCGATCGTGCCGGCCGGCTCGCCCGAGAAGACGTGACAGCCGACGACCGCGTCGCAGCCGTCGACGACGCCCGCCGCCACCAGCTCCTGCGCGCCGCCGGGGAGCTGCTCCTCGGCGTGCTGGAAGACGAAGCGCACCTCGCCGGCCAGCTCGCTCCGCCGCTCGCTCAGCGTCCGCGCGACCGCGAGCAGCGTCGCCGTGTGCATGTCGTGCCCGCAGGCGTGCATCACGCCCGGCCGGGTCGAGGCGAACTCGACGCCGCTCTCCTCGTCGATCGGGAGCGCGTCGATGTCGGCGCGGAGCGCGATCGTCCGCCCCGTGCCGTTGCGGAGGGTCGCGACGACGCTCGTCGGCGTCGGCCGCCTCGTCTCGAGCCCGAACGAGCGCAGCGTCTCCTCGACGAAGGCGCTCGTCTCGTGCTCCTGGAACGACAGCTCCGGGTTCCGGTGCAGGTGCCGCCGCCACTCCACCGCCTCGGCGAGGCGCGCGCCGGCGAGCAGGCTCGGGCCGTCCGCGAGCGTCGTCATGCCGCCACCGCGGCGCCGGCGAGCAGGCGGGGCAGCCAGGTGTCGCGCTGCAGCACCGGGAAGACCTGCAGGTTCTCGATGTGCCGGAGATTCAGCCGGTTCGAGGTGAGAGCGATCAACGCGACCTCCGCGTTCTCGTCGATGGCGACCGACGACTGGTAGACCACCGTCGATCCCGGATGGAACCAGATCCGCCCCGTGGGCCGCTCGAACGCCCACCAGGCGAGGCCCTGCGTGAACTCCTCGTCGCCGTAGGAACGCGGCCGCTCCACGCCCTCCGCCCACTCGAGGTGCACCTCGCGCGTGCGCCGCAGCGCGCGCGAGAGCACGTCGTCGCCGCCGTCGCGGGCCGCCCGGACGTTCGCCTCGGCGAAGGCGAGCAGGTCCTGCGCCGTCGAGCGGAGCCCGCCCTGCGGCATCAGCACGTCGTGGTACCAGTTCGGCGTCGCCGTGCCGTCCGGCTCGTAGCCGCGCACCATACGCGCCTGCTGCTCGCGCGTGAGCGTGTACGTCGTGTCGGCGAGGCCGAGCGGCTCGCAGATCGTCCGCTTCAGGATCTGCTCCCACGGGTCGCCGGTCGCCAGCTCGAGGATGTGCCCGAGCAGGCCCATGCCGACGATCGAGTACGCCCAGCCCTTGCCGCGCGGGAAGGTCAGCTCGCCGGCGGCCAGCTCCTCGTAGAGGTGCTCCTTGCGGTAGCGGATGTAGACCGCGCCCGAGCCGTACGGCGTCTCCTCCTCGACGATCTCCGCGAACACCTTGCAGAGGCGGTCGAAGCCGGAGCTGTGGGTCGCGAGGTCGAAGAGCGTGATCGCGGCCACCTCCGGCGGCAGCTGCACGTGCGTCGGCAGGTAGCGCGCGATCGTGTCGTCGAGCGCGACGACGCCCTCGGCCTCGAGCACGGCGAGCGTCGAGGCGAGGAACACCTTCGAGAACGAGCCGATCTCGAAGAGCGAGTCGGGCTCCGGCACGCCGACGTACTGCGCGTCGGCCGAGCGGAAGCCGCGGAAACCGCGGTCGCCCGCGATCGAGGCGCCGACGATCACCGTCGACTCCTCCTTGCCGGCGAGATACCCGTCGGCGTCGTCGGCGATCGCGGCCAGGAAGCCGTTGACGTCGCTCATGCACGCTCCTTCGGTGTGGTCGTTTCGCGGTCGAAGGTGTCGGCGGTCACGCCCTCGGCGCGCAGCGTCTCCTTCGCGATCTTCTCCGTCGGCGTGCGCGGCAGCGGCGCGCGCCGGATCTCCAGGTAGCGCGGCACCATGTGGCGCGGCATGTGCCGCACGCAGTGCTCGAGCAGCTCGGCGGTCGTCAGCGCCGCCCCGTCGCGCGCGACGGCCACGACCTTGATGTCGTCCTCGCTCAGCTCCGACGGGATCCCGACGGCGGCGCTCTCGAGCACCGCCGGGTGGTCGCCGACGATCCCCTCCACCTCCTCGGCGGAGATGTTGACGCCGCGGCGGCGGATCGCGTCCTTGACGCGGCCGTCGAAGTAGAGCCAGCCGTCGGCGTCGAAATGCCCG
Organism: Gaiellaceae bacterium; assembly: GCA_035688315.1. GTDB lineage: Bacteria > Actinomycetota > Thermoleophilia > Gaiellales > Gaiellaceae > Palsa-739. Next base: position 7,295 of record DASSND010000073.1, read on the forward strand.
CGGTCGCCGGAGTGCCACCAGAGGTTGCGGCTCGTCGCAAGCGTCAGCTCCGGGAGCCCGTAGTAGCCGGAGCAGACCGTCCACGGGTCGTCGTGACGGACGACGATCTCGCCGACCTCGCCGGGCGGCAGCGGCCGGTCGGACGCGTCCACGACCGCCACCTGGAAGCCGGGCGCCGGCCGCCCGCACGAGCCCTCGCGCCACTCGTCCGGGGTGTCGTAGGTGACGAAGCACGTCTCGGTCTGCCCGTACGCGGTCGCGAGCGCGATCCCGAACCGCTCCTCGAACTCGCGCCGGAACGGCACCATCGGCAGCGCCTGGCAGACCCGGATCGGGTTCGCCGCGTCGTCGGGGCTCGGCTCGCGCTTCCAGAGGATGTGCGCCATCACGCCGAGCATGTTCGTCGCGGTCGCCTCCGAGGCGCGCACGTTCTCCCAGTAGCGCGACGCGCTGAAGCGCGCGTCGATCGTGCCGCGCGTCCCGTAGATCAGCGGGAAGTAGACGCCGAAGAGCTGCGCGTCCGCGTGGAAGAGCGGCAGCGGCGTGTAGTAGCTGTCGCCCGCGTGCAGGTCGAGGTTGCGGGCGAACATCTCGGTGAAGACGTAGAACTGGTTGTGCGGCATCAGCACGCCCTTCGGCGGCCCGGTGCTGCCCGAGGTGTAGAGGATCGCGAGCGGGTCGGCGTGGCCGACGGCCGCGTCCGGGGTCGCGTCGCCGCCCTCGCGCAGCTCCGGCTCGGCGTGGATCCGGCCGGCCCGCACCCCCGCGGCGTGGGCGTCCTCGGCGGCCCCGTCCACGACGACGACCGCGTCGAGCACGAGGTCGACGCTCACCTCCGCGAGCGCCGGCAGCACCGAGACGTGGCAGCAGACGACCCGCGGCGCGCTGTTCGTGAGCACGTGCGCGAGCGGCCGGCCGCGCAGCTCCGGGTCGACCGGCACCTCGATCGCGCCGAGCTTGGCGGCCCCGAACCAGAGCCGGACGAAGCCGAGCGAGTTCGGCAGGATCAGCGCGACCCGGTCTCCCGCCTCGACGCCGAGGAGCCGGAACGCGTTCGCGATCCGGTTCGTCTCCTGCTCCATCGCCGCGAAACCGACCCAGCCGTCGTCGCCGAGGAAGCGCAGGAACGGCTCGTCCGGGCGCGCCTCCGCCTGGTGGCGGAGCAGGCGCGGCAGCGTGCGCTCCTCGAGCGCCTCGAAGACGGGCCGCAGCGCGCGATCCGTCATACCAGGCGGCGCTCCGCCTCGTCCCAGGTGCGGAGCGTCTGCAGCGGCGGCAGGTCGGCGAGGCCGCTCTCGAAGTCCGGCGAGATCGCGTCGCGCGTCACCGAGACGTCGACCACCGCCGGCGCGTTCGCGAACGCGCGCGCGAGCGCGGCGGGCAGCTCCTCGGGGTCGACGACGTGCTCGGCGTGGGCGCCGAGCGCCGCGCCGAGCAGGTCGTAGCGGCAGTCCGGCAGGTCGGTGCCGAAGACGTTGCCGTCGTAGTTGACGCGCTGGTCGGTGCGCTCGAGGTTCCACGCCTCGTTGTTGGCGACGACGAAGACGACCGGCGCCCGGTGCCGCACCGCGGTGCTCACCTCGAGCGCGTTGAAGCCGAACGAGCCGTCGCCGTTCACCGAGACGACGCGCCGGCCCGGTGCGACGAGCGCGGCGGCGACCGCGAAGGGGACGGAGACGCCGAGGCAGCCGAAGGCGCCCGCGTCGAGGCAGCGCACGCCGCGCAGGCCGATCCGCGCGAACGAGAAGATGTCGCCGCCGTCGAGCGTGACGATCGCGTCGTCGGGCAGCTCCGCGTTCAGGGCGTGAAGCAGCCGG
>DASSND010000005.1:0-3899 GCA_035688315.1 Gaiellaceae bacterium
TCGATCGAGGCGGAGATCGAGCGCCGCCGCTCCGGAGAGCCGCCGGAGGCGTGGTCGGCCGAGAACGACTGGGAGCGCGCGAACAACCTCTTCCACGAGGTGATCCAGCACGCCGCCGGGAACCGGCAGCTGCTCTCGGCGATCGCGCACCTGCACCGGAGCTTCCCGCGCCACCTCACGTGGACGGCGCTCAGCCGCAGCTCGCACCTGCTGGGCGAGAACGTCGAGCAGCACAACCGGATCTTCGCCGCGCTCGAGCGGCGGGACGCCCCGGCCGCGCGCGCCGAGATGGCCTGCCACGTCCACTCGGCCGGCGAGCTCGTCGCGGTGCTGCTCGAGCGGGCGCGCTAACCGCGGCGGGTCGCCCAGTCGGCGCCGACGTGCGCGAGGATCGTCGTCAGCAGCTCGAAGCTGTGCATGACGTGCTCGTGCGCGAGCTCGCGCGCGCCCACGACCGAGCCGGCGGCGAGCGCCTGGCGGATCGCGCGGTGCTCCGCCTGGTTGCGCTCGTACAGCACCTCGAGCTCGTCGTCGACCGGCGCCCACACCGTCGGCCCCGAGAACGTCCGCCGTGCCGCCTTCGCGACCGACTCGACGTACGGCATCGCCGCGACGCGGTAGAGCACGTCGTGGAACGCGTGGTTCGCGCGCATCCAGTCGCCCATCAGCGATCGCCGGTTCCCGCCCGGCTCCTGCGACCGCACCTCCCGCGTCAGCCGCGCGAACCGCTTCTCGCACTCCTCGAGCTCCTCGAGCACATCGGGCGTCATCCGCCGCGACGCCTCGGCGGTGACGAGCGCCTCGAGCTCCGCCCGCACGAGGAACGCCTCGCGCAGGTCGTCGCGTGAGAGCGTCCGCACGCGCACGCCGCGGTTCGGCTCGAAGGAGACGAGGCCGAGCGCCGCGAGCCGGCGCAGCGCCTCGCGTACCGGCGTCCGCGAGACGCCGAAGCGCTCCGACAGCTGCTCCTGCCGCAGCACCGAGCCCGGCTCCAGCTCCCCGGAGACGATCGCCTCCTCGATCAGCACGGCGATGTCGTCGGCCTTGGTCGATTCGAGCGTCACGGGAGACGATCGTACGCGCGCAGCGTCAGGAAGTCGCCCAGCTCGTCGCCCAGGGCGACCTCCGCGAACACCTCCTTCGCCTCGTCGGAAGCCTCCACGCGCTCGATCTCCTCGCGCACGCGCGCCTCGTCGAACCGCCCCGCACGCACCCACGACCACACCTGCGCCCGCGAGATCTCGGCGGTCGCCGCGTCCTCCATCAGGTTGTCGATCGCCGCCGCGCCGACGCCGTGCAGCCACGCGTCGAGGTAGCGGACGCCGACCGACACGTTCGTGCGCAGGCCCTGCTCGGTGATCTCGCCGGGCGTGTCCGGGATCGAGAGCAGGGCCGCCTCGCCCGGGACGACCTCCTCGCGCAGCCGTTCGAGCTGGTTCGGCCGCTCGCCGAGCACCCGGTCGAAGACCTCGGTGCAGACGGGGACGAGGTCGGGGTGCGCGACCCACGAGCCGTCGAAGCCGTCGCCGGCCTCGCGCTCCTTGTCCTCGCGTACCTTCGCGAGCGCGAGCTCGTTCGCCTCGGCGTCCTTGCGCGACGGGATGAACGCCGCCATGCCGCCGATCGCGTGCGCGCCGCGCCGGTGGCACGAGCGGACGAGCAGCTCCGTGTAGCCGCGCATGAACGGCACCGTCATCGTCACCTGCACGCGGTCCGGCAGCACCCAGTCCTCGCGCGAGCGGAACTTCTTGATCGCGCTGAAGATGTAGTCCCAGCGGCCCGCGTTCAGGGCGCAGCCCCAGTCGCGCAGCTCGTGGAGGATCTCCTCCATCTCGAACGCGGCGAGGATCGTCTCGATCAGGACGGTGCAGCGGATCGTCCCGTGCGGCAGGCCCAGGTGCTCCTCGGCGCACTCGAACGCCTGCCCCCAGAGCCGCGCCTCGTGGTGCGACTCGAGCTTCGGCAGGTAGAAGTACGGCCCCGAGCCGCGCTCGCACTGCTCGCGGGCGTTGCGCACCATGTGGACGCCGAAGTCGAAGAGCGACGCCGACACCGGCTCGCCGTCGACCTGCACGTGCCGCTCCGGCAGGTGCCAGCCGCGCGGGCGGATCAGCAGCGTCGCCGTCTCCTCGTTCAGCCGGTAGCGCTTCTCGCCGGTGTCGAGCGAGATCGTGCGCCGGATCGCGTCCGAGACGTTGCGCTGTCCCTCGACGACGTTCGTCCAGGTCGGCGAGTTCGCGTCCTCGTAGTCGGCCATGAAGACGCGTGCGCCCGAGTTGAGCGCGTTGATCATCATCTTCCGGTCGACCGGGGCCGTGATCTCGCAGCGGCGGTCGCGCAGGTCGGCCGGGGCCGGCGCGACCTGCCAGCTCCCCTCCCGGATCCCCTTCGTCTCGGGCAGGAAGCCCGGCAGCGCACCGGCGTCCAGCTCCGCCTGCCGCTCGCGCCGGCGCTCGAGCAGCTCGAGCCGGCGCGGGTTCAGCTCCCGGTGCAGGCGCGCGACGAACTCGAGCGCCTCACGCGTCAGGACCTCCTCGTCTGCGGGCGCGAGGACTTCCACCTCGCCGGACACGGTACTCATCAAGCCGCCTCTTCCTGGAACTGCGCCTCCTCGGTCGAGCCCTTGAGCGCGAGCGTCGAGCTGTCGGGCGCGACCGCCTGGGCGACGAGGTCGAAGTAGCCGGCGCCGACCTCGCGCTGGTGGCGGGTCGCCGTGTAGCCGTGCTCCTCGAGCGCGAACTCGTGCTGCTGCAGCCGCACGTAGGCGGTCATGTGCTCGCTCGCGTAGCCGCGCGCCAGCTCGAACATGCCCGCGTTCAGGGCGTGGAAGCCGGCGAGCGTGATGAACTGGAAGCGGTAGCCCAGCTCCGCCAGCTCGTCCTGGAAGCGGGCGATCTGCACGTCGTCGAGCTTCTTGCGCCAGTTGAACGACGGCGAGCAGTTGTAGGCGAGCAGCTTGCCCGGGAAGCGCTCGTGGATCGCCTCGGCGAACGCGCGCGCCTCGCCGATGTCCGGGGTCGAGGTCTCGCACCAGATCATGTCGGCGTACGGCGCGTAGGCGAGGCCGCGGGAGATCGCGGCGTCGATCCCGTCGCGGACGCGGTAGAAGCCCTCGCTCGTCCGCTCGCCGGTGACGAAGTCGCGGTCGTACTCGTCGACGTCGCTCGTCAGCAGCGTCGCAGCGAGCGCGTCGGTGCGCGCGACGAGCACCGTCGGCACGCCGCAGACGTCGGCCGCGAGCCGCGCCGCGTTCAGCGTCCGCACGAACTGCTGCGTCGGGACGAGCACCTTGCCGCCCAGGTGGCCGCACTTCTTCTCCGCGGCGAGCTGGTCCTCGTAGTGGACGCCCGCCGCGCCCGCCTCGATCATCGTCCGCATCAGCTCGTAGGCGTTCAGCGGGCCGCCGAAGCCGGCCTCCGCGTCCGCGAGGATCGGCGCGAACCAGTGCGTCCCGTTCCGGCCCTCCGACCAGTCGATCTGGTCGGCGCGCTGCAGCGCGCTGTTGATGCGGCGCACGAGCGCCGGCGCGCTGTTCGCCGGGTAGAGGCTCTGATCCGGGTAGGTGGAGCCGGCGAGGTTCGCGTCGGCCGCGACCTGCCAGCCGGAGAGGTAGATCGCCTCGAGCCCGGCCTTCACCATCTGCACCGCCTGACCGCCGCTGAGGGCGCCGAGCGCGCGCACGGGCCGGTCCTCGCGCGCGAGCAACTCCCAGAGGCGCTCCGCGCCGAGCCGCGCGAGCGTGTGCTCCGGCGCGACCGAGCCGCGCAGGCGCACGACCTGCTCCGCGTCGTAGGTGCGCTCGAGCCCGCGCCAGCGCGGATCCGAACGCCATTGTGCCTCGAGCTGGTCAGCCTCGGCCTGGATCCGAGCCTCGTGCGTCATTGCGACTCCTTCGCAGC
>DASSND010000066.1:0-74847 GCA_035688315.1 Gaiellaceae bacterium
ACCTCGCCGCCGCCCCACTCGAGCCGCCGCACGTGCCGGATGCCCCGGTAGCGCGCGCTCGCCTCGAGCAGTCCGTCGTGCGCCTCGTGCAGCTCGACGTGCGGCAGCGGGCCGCTGCGGAAGGCGCCCCACAGCTCGAACTGGTCGCGTCCGTCGACGAGCACCGTGGAGTGGGCCGCGGTGCCGCGCTCGCAGTCACGCAGCGGGCCCGGCTCGTACGTGGTCGTGCCCGGGTCGACGACGACCGGCTCGCCCCGCCACCAGAGCTGGAACGAGAGCGCGTCGGCGTGCGCGTGCGCGGGCAGGAAGTCGGGAGCGAGCGGGCCGCAGCGGAAGGCGAGCCAGAGGTCGCCCTCGCGCACGACCGCGAAGCCCGACTCACGCAGCACGGTCAGCCCCCGCGGCGGCTCCGGCAGCTCGAGCCGCGGCCCGAGCCCCGGCCAGCCGTCGTTGAAGAGCGCCGGCTCGCCGTCGGGCCGCTGCAGCGCGGCGGCGAACGCGCGCATCCGCTCGATCGCGTCCGCGAGCCACGACTGCGGGGCGACCGCCTGCATCTCGAGCAGGTCGCGCAGGACGACCAGGTGGTAGGCGGGGCTCCGCTCGTAGTGGCCGCCGTCGCCGAGCACCTGCTCGGGCAGCTCGCGGCGGAGCAGCGCGAGCCCGCGCTCGAGCAGGCGCGCCTCGTCGAACGCGACTCCGCCGAGGACGAGGGCGCGCGCGTTCCGGATCACGTGGTTGCCGAGGATGTCGTCCTCGACGTTCCACTCGAGGCGGCAAAGCTGGCGCCACAGGCTCCGGGCGAGACGCGGCGAGGCCAGCTCGGGCGCCAGCGTGAGCGCGGCGAGCCAGTTGCCGGCGCGCGTCGAGAGCGGGTACGGGTGCCACGGGTCGCCGGGCCTCGGCGGATTCGCCTCGATCCACGCCTCGACGAGCCCGCGCGCGCGCTCGGCGTCGCCGGCGCGGGCGGCGGCGAGGACGTCCTCGCCGTAGTGCGCGTGGAAGCTCGCGAGCCGCGTCCCCGGCTGCGGCTCCGGCGCGGGCTCGAAGGCGGGCGAGCGCCACAGCTCCGCTGCCGCCTCGAGCGGGGCGGGCGCGCGCGGCGGCTCACCGCCGGGGAAGCGGCGGCGCGTCAAGGGGCGGCGGAGCCGTCCCGCGATCTGCCGCGTTCGGGCGATCCGGAGTGCCTGGAGATAGAGGCGCGTCCTCACCCGGCCGAGGATCCCAGATCGCGCTCGCCGAGCAGCGGCGTGAGGACGGCGAAGACGGCAACGCTGAGGAACCCGAACGCGGCACCGGTCGCGACGATCCACGGCCGCGATCGCACCGCGTCGACCGCGAGCGCATGGCGCGCCGCGAGCGCCGCCGCGAGGACGAGCCCGGCGGCGGTCGCCGTCGCGCCGACCGCGAGCCCGCGGGCACTTACCGCCGCCCGGCCGGGAGCCGCGCCGAGCGCGACACCGGCGAGCGCGGCCCAGAAGCCGCAGACGAAGAAGGAGCCGACGGCGTCGCTCGGGTAGTGCCAGCCGAGCAGGACGACCGCCAGGCCGATCGCGGCCCCGTAGGCGGCGCCGGCGACGGCGGCGACCGCGCGCAGCACCGGCGGAGACGCGATCACGAGCCCGAGCCCGACCGAGACGGCGACGCTCGTGTGTCCGCTCGGGAAGGTGGCGGGCCGGCCCGCGGGCACGGCGCCGCCCAGGTGCGGCAGCCCATGCTTCAGCAGCTCGGTCGAGCCGATCGAGAGCACGACGACGGCTGCCGCGGCGGCGGCCTGCGCGGCGCGGCCGCGGGCGAGCCCGAGGAACGCGAGCAGGAGCACTTCGAGCGCGAGCGTGCCCGAGTCGATCGTGCGCAGGACGGTGGCGCCGCCGCGGGTGAGCGCGTCGAGGCCGTTGCCGCTCACGCTCCCGTAGAGGGCGGCGTCGTCGTGGAGCCCGGGTTCCGTGTGGAGCGCGAGCAGGAACGTGAGGGCGAAGCCCGCCGCGCAGGCGAGCGTGACGGCGAGGAGCGGCGCACGCCCGCTCACGGCCGCCGCGCCCGCAGGCAGATCCGGTAGCCGAGCAGCTCGACGCGCGAGCCGAGCGCGCGCTCGAGCGTCCGCAGCACCGGGAGAAAGCCGGGCCGCCGCAGGTCCAGCTCGACCGCGAAGCCGGCGCGCTCCAGCTCGGCGTGCAGCTCCGGCCCGCTGCGCAGGCCGATGTGGGTCGGGTTCTGGCGGAGCACGACCTCGTGCGCCTTCAGGCGTTCGATCAGGTGCTTCGGGTTCGGCGTGTGGATCGACAGGGTGCCGCCCGCGACGAGCACGCGCCGCGCCTCGCGCAGCATCCCGCGCAGCGTCTCGTCCTCGAGGTGCTCGGTCACGTCGGCGGCGACCGCCTTGTCGAAGGAGCCGTCCGGGAACGGCAGCGCCGCCGCGTCCGCCACCTCGAAGCAGAGTCCCGGATACCGCTCGCGCGCCCGCGCGACGCCCGTCTCCGAGAGGTCGACGCCCACGACGTCGCAGCCGAGGCCGGAGAGGAAGTGCGTGACGGCGCCGGCCGCGCTGCCGAGGTCGAGCACGCGGTCGCCCGGCCGCGGGTCGACGAGCAGGCGCACGTTCTCGAGCCGCATCCGCGTCCAGGGCGTCCCCCGCTCGTACTCGGAGGCCATCGCGTCCTGGAACTCCTCGCCGTAGTCGTCGGCGGCGCCTGTGCGGATCCAGCCGAGCCTCATCGCGCCGCAGCCTCGCGGTAGACGGCGAGCGTCCGCTCGATCACCGCGTCCCAGCCGAAGCGCTCGCGCGCCCGCTCGCGCGCCGCGGCGCCGAGCCGCGCGCGCAGCTCCGGGTCGGCGAGCAGCCGCTCGACCGCGGCGCGCAGCGCCGCCGCGTCGCGCGGCGGCACGAGGATCCCCGTCTCGCCGTCGTCCACCAGCTCGAGCAGCGCGCCGCCCGCCGCGGCGACGACGGGACGCCCCGCCGCCATCGCCTCCGCGCAGGCGAGCCCGAAGCCCTCGCGCTCGCACGGCGCGACGACGACGCTCGCGCGCTGCATCAGCCGCTCCACCTCGGCGTGCGGCACCGCGCCGAGCGCGCCGGGGACGAGGTCGCGGAGCGGCCCGTCGCCCGCGACGACGAGGTTCAGGTCGCCGACCGCCTCGACGAGCGTGTCGACGTTCTTCTCCGGCGAGAGCCGGCCGACGTAGAGCACCTCCGCCGGCTCCGCCGGCGCCTGCGGCCGCTCGGGGACCCGCACGCCGTTCGGGACGACCGCGACCTCGACGCCGGCGGCGCGCACGGCCGCGGCGACCGTCTCGGAGACGCAGATCACGCCGCCGGCGCGCCGCAGCAGCGCCCGCACGAGCCCGGGGCGCCGCCGGGCCAGCTCGACGTCGGAGAAGCGGCCGGCCGAGCCGGAGCCGTGCAGCGTCACGACGAAGGGCTTCCCGGCGAAGCGCGCGACCGCCGCGGTCAGGAGCCAGTGCGCGTGCACGAGGTCGGCGCCCCACGCGGCCCGCCGCACGGCGCGGAGCATCGAGAGGAGCAGCAGCGGCGCCGCCCACGGCCGCCGGCGCAGGTTCGCGGCCATCCCGCCGCCGTAGGCGAGCCCGAAGTCGCGGAAGCCGCTGCCCGGCGCGACCACCTCCACCTCGATCCCCCGCTCCCGCAGCCGCTCGACCGCGTCGGCGACGAAGCGCCCGGCGAACTCGCTCTCCGTCCGCGGCCAGGAGGTGGTGACGACGACGACCTTCACGGGGCCGCGCGCCGGCCGAACACGACCGGCAGGGCGAGCAGCAGGGCCGCGAACGCGTAGAAGTAATAGAACTGCATCGTCAGGTAGAAGAAGTTCGCCGCGATCGTCCCGGCGAGCGCCGCCGTCATCCCCCACGCGAGCGGCCGCACCCGCCGCGCCTCCGGGTCGCCGAGCCGGTCGAGCAGCCGCCCGAGCCGCCGCGCCGCGGTCAGGCGCACGAACAGGTAGCGGACGAAGACGAGGTAGACGAGCAGCCCGACGAGACCCGTCTCGACGATCAGCGCCACCCAGTAGGAGTGCGCGCCGAAGTTCCCCTTGCCGGTGACGAACTCGTAGTAGACGGAGAAGTTGTTCAGCCCGAGCCCGAGCAGCGGGTGCATGTGCAGCACCTGCGGGATGAAGTCGTAGACCGCGAAGTGCGCGGAGGTCGAGCGCCCGCCCGTCTGGATCCGGGAGTGGAGCACGACCGAGAAGAAGTGGCGGCGCTGGTAGACGATCGCGGCGAGCACGGCGGCGAGCGCGACGAGCGGCGCGAGCAGGGCGCGCGACCAGACGAAGCGCCGGTACGGGAGCGCGAGCACGAGCACGCCGACGCCGAGCCCGAGCAGCCCCGAGCGCGAGAGCGTCGCCAGCTCCACGAGCAGCAGGAACGCGAGCGTCCCGGCGAGCCACCATTTGAGCCGGTGCCGCCGCGGCATCCGCAGGTAGAGCGGCGTCAGGCAGAGCAGCGGCACCAGCAGCATCACGCCGAGATGGTTCGGGTCGCCGGTGAGCGCGTTCGGGCGGTAGATGTTGCGCCCGTTGATCGCGCCGTAGATGTTGATCGCGCTCGCGCCGCCCGTCAGCGGCGAGAGCACCTGCTTGTCGAGGTTGAGCCCGCCGCGGGCGGCGACGAGCTGGAGGATCCCGTAGACCGCGTTCGCGACGAAGCCGGCGGCGAACCAGCCGACGGCGCGCCAGTAGTAGCGCTCGCCGCGTCGCGCCAGGTAGCCGATCGCGGCGGCGAGGAAGAGGAAGTGGATCAGGAACTTCGTCATCCCCTTCGCGAACTGCTGCAGCCCCTGCTTGGTGTCGATGTCGAAGTAGCCGGCGAGGTAGACGAGCAGGAACGCGGCGAAGAAGCCGAGCACGATCGCGCTCGTCCGCGGCAGCGGCCGTCGCTCGCTCAGCACGTAGACGACGAGGAAGAGGATCGTCAGCACGTCGGCGATCCCGACCTGGCCCGCGACGTCCCAGTGCACCTTCTCGAAGGTCGACGTGAAGAGGACGCCGGCGAAGAGGAAGCTCAGCGTGAGCGAGAGCGCCCGCGGGCGCGGGCGGGTCGCGGCGGCCGCGGCTGCCGTCACGCGAGCGTCCTCAACAGGTCTGCCAGCTCCTCGACGCGGCGGCCCCGGGAGAGGCGTTCGCGCCACTCCGGCGAGAGCGGCGTCCCGTCCAGCCCGCCCGCGCGCCAGCGCGCGTGCAGCTCGAGGAGCGCGGCGCGGAGCCCCTCGACGTCGTCGGCCGCGGCGACGACGCCGGCGCCGGTGTCGCGCACGAGCCGCGCCGCCGCGCCGTCGGGGGGGACGGCGGCGAGGATCGGCCGCTCCGCGGCGAGGTACTCGAACACCTTCCCGGAGAGGACGCCGCGCCCGCGCCCGCCCGCGTCCGGGATCAGCAGCAGCAGCAGCTCCGAGTCGCGCTGCAGCTCGAGCGAGCGCCGACGCGACACGTAGCCGGGCAGCTCGATCCGGTCGGCGAGCCCGAGCGACTCCGCGAACGCCCTGTCCTCGGCGCGGAAGTCGCCGACGAAGCGCACGACGACGTCCTCGAGGCCCGACTCGGCGAGCGCGCGCAGGAACGGCTTGGGGTCGCGCTTGCCGAAGAAGGAGCCGGTGTGCGTGATCCGCAGCCGCTCGGACGGCTCGTAGGGGAGCCCGGCGAAGTCGTCGAAGTCGCAGCCGTTCCCGATCGTCGCCACCGGCCCCTTCGGGCCGAGCGCGCGCGCCTCGTCGGCGATCGCGTCGGCGGCCGCGACGATCGCGTCCGCGCGGGCCGCCACGAGCTTCGCCACGCCGCCGGCCGCGGTCTCCTTGAGGCGGGCGAGCCGCGACTCGTAGCCGCGGCGGTGCGAGTGCGCGGTCAGCGAGTCGCGCAGGTCGGCCACCCAGCGCGCCCCGGTCGCCTTCTGCACCGCGGCGCCGAGCAGGTGCAGCGAGCCGGGCGGCGAGGTGGTGAGCACGACGTCGATCCCCTCGCGGCGCACGATCCGCAGCGCCGCCGGCAGCGCGGCGGTGCTCCAGGGGACGTTCTCGTCGGGGACGAGCAGCCGCCGGCCGAACAGCTGCGCCTGCGTCCCGACCCGGGCGAGCCCCTGCTTGCCGTGCAGCCGCTCCGCCGGCTTGTCGCTCTTCGGGCCGACGTAGCGGACGCGGTGCACCCACGCCTGGGTCGGCAGCGCCAGGTCGGCGTCCCCGTGGGTCGCCCCGGCCGAGTCGGGCGCGAGCACGTGCGTCTCGATCCCGAGCGCGGGCAGGTGGCTCGCGAACTTGAGCGGCCGCTGCACGCCGCCGCCGCCCGCGGGCGGGAAGTAGAGCGTCACGAGCAGGACCTTCACGCCCCGGGAACGTTAGTGCGGGGGCAGCCGGAAGACGACGAACTGCTCGTCCCGGTAGACGGGCGCGAGGCCGAGCGCCTCGACCGCCTCGACCTTCTCGTGCCGGCGCAGGACGAGCCATTCCGCCCCCCAGCGGCGCGGGATCGCGAGGTCCGGACGGGCGAAGAAGTGGAGCACGGCGGCGCGGCGGCGGCGCACCTGGTTCGGCTTCGTGTTCGCGACGTGCGCGGGCGGCGCCGCGACCACGTAGACCGGCGCGAACGCGACCGCCCGGTAGCTCGTCTCGAGGTCGGCGAAGACGACGGCGCGCGCCGGCACCTCCTGCTGGAGGTAGCGGACGAGCCCCGGCGTGAGCGCGTACGCGTCCCGCGGGGTCGCGGCGCGCCACTCCGCGAAGCCGTGGATCGCGACCGGCAGCACGAAGAGCCCCGCGGCGACCGCCGCGACGAGCCCGCGCGGCGCCCGCTCCTCCGCCGGCAGCGGCGAGCGGCGGGCGAGCGCCGTCCCGAGCGCGAGCGCGGCGAGCGAGCCGTAGAGCGCGATCCAGGGGATCGCGACCGGCCCGTCGTGGGCGGTGCGCAGGCCGAAGTCGCCCGGATAGTCGAGCTGGAGCCAGATCCCGGCGCCGAGCGCGAGCGCGAGCGTCCCGACCCGGGAGACGCGCGCGAGCAGGGCGGCGCCGCCCGCGAAGGCGAACGCGAACGGGACGAAGCCGGCGGCGCGGCGCGCCTGCGAGAGCGAGGCGGCGTCGGCGAAGTGCGGGAAGACGAACGGCCACAGCTCGAGCGCGAGCACGGCCGCCGTCCCGCCGAGCACGTACGCGCTCCAGCGGCGGCGGCGCGCGAAGAGCGCGAGCGGCGCGAGCACGAGCGCGGCGATCGCGACCGAGCCGGTGCGGTCGACGAGCGACGGGTCGAGCGCGTAACGCGTCAGCGAGTGGATGTGCAGGTCTCCCGCGTAGTGGCGGAGGCTCTGGGCGAGCTGCTCCGGGCCGGGGTTCACCGAGACCGTCTCGTTCACGATCGGCCGCAGCCAGGCGAAGACGGCGAGCATCGACACGACGAAGGCGAGGAGCGCGAGGGCCCCCTCCCGCAGGTCGGCGCCGCGGGCCAGGAGCGCCCGCGCGACGGCGAACGCGGCGAGCGGGATCGCGAGGAAGAGCGCGTAGGTCGGGTGGACGAAGGAGATCGCCGCCGACGCGGCGGCGAGCGTGACGCCGAGCTGCGGCGAGGGCCGGCGCACGAAGCGGAAGAAGAGCGCGGTCGCCGCCGGCACGAGCAGCTGCCGCGCCGAGGTGCCCGGGCCGGTCAGCTGCGTGTACGCGCCGCCTGCGCCGGGCGCGAGCGAGATCAGCGCCACCTGGCCGAGCATCGTCGCGAGCGCGAGCCAGGTGTTGCGGAAGACCGCGCGCCCCATCTCGAACGCGAGCACGAGCGCGAGCGGCACGAGCAGGCTCGACTCGTGGGAGACGACCGCCGCCGGGTCGACGCCGGCGAGGCGCGCGACGAGCCCGAGCCACGCGTGCCAGAGCGGGAACGCGTAGCCGGGATGGAGCCCGCCGTGCGCGAACTCGCCGACGCCGTGCAGCGAGAGCGAGCCGAGGTCGAGCAGCTTCCGGATCCGTCCGAGATGGAAGAGCGCGTCGCCGTCGATGACGCTCTCGACGAACCAGATCGCGCCGCCGTACGCGAGCCCGACGAGGGCGACCGGGCCGCGGACGCGCGAGACGCGCTCGCCCGCGCGCTCGGGCAGGATCGCGGCGACTGCGCCCGCGGCGAGGACGAGCGCGAGCGTCGCGTCGAGCGAGGTGTGGAGCGCGACCGCGACCGCCAGCCCGACGCCGGTGAGCGCGAGCGACCACGAGAGCGTCGCGGCGGTGCCGCGCACGCCGATCGCCCGGGCGACGTAGCGGCCGGGCAGGAGCAGGATCGCCGTCGCCGCCGCGAGCCGCAGCCAGAGCCCGAAGCCGCTCTCGGGCAGCAGCCGCGAGATCCCGAGCAGCGCGGCCGCCGCGAGCGCCGGGGAGAGCCGCTCCCTCATCCCGACGCCTCCGCGGCGCGGCCGCGCAGCCCCTCCCACGCGACGATCCCGGCGCCGGGAAGCGAGACGGCGACGGTGACGACGAAGAAGAGGAAGCCGGTCGAGAAGGCGCGGTCGGCGACGACGCCGAGCCCGCCGAGGAAGCTGACGAAGAACGACTCCCGCACGGCGAGCCCGTTGACCGTGAACGGCACGAGCATGACGAGGAAGAGCAGCGGTCCCATCACGTAGTACGGGCGGGGCGAGAGGTCGACGCCGACCGCCTTCCCTGCACACCAGATCGCGAGCACGCGGGCCGCCTGGACGGCGAGCGTGAGCGCGAAGACGCCGCCGAGCAGCGCCCGCTCGCTCCGGAACGAGTGGAGCGCGAGATACGCCGCGCGGAGCGGCCCTTCCAGCCGGACGGCGCGGAGGAGCGGCCCGGTCCGCCGCAGCAGCGGGTGCAGGCGGGTCGAGAAGAGCACGAACGCGCCGGCCGCAGCGCAGACGACGAGGGCCAGCTCGAGCCAGACGTAGCCGCCGATCGAGTAGCGGCCGACCGCGAGCGCGAAGCCGGCTGCGGCGAGGACGAGCGTGGCGACGCCGCCGAGCGCGCGCTCGAGCAGCACGGTTCCCGCGGCCGGCCCGCCCGCGCCCGGGTGGCGCCGCGCGGTCTCGAAGATCCGGGACGCGTCGCCTCCGAGCGAGGTCGGCAGCACCTGGCCGGCCGCGTAGGCGACGAAGCTCGTCCGGACGAGCCAGCCGAGCCGCTCGTCGACGCCGCGGGCGGCGAGCAGACGCTGCCAGCGCCAGGCGAGCGGCCAGACGGAGGCGGCCATGATCGCGCAGGAGGCGAGCCACCAGGCCGGGCTCGCGGTCGCGAGCACGTGGCCGGTCTCGCCGAGGTCGATCTTCCAGAGAACGTACGCGGTACAGAGGCCGGTGAGCGCGAGCGTCAGGCCGGCCCGAACCAGGCGGGCGCGCGTCACGCCGCCTCGGCCGCCCGCGCGACCGCGAAGCCGACGAGCGCCGCCGCCTCGGCGGCCGCCCGCTCCGCCTGCTCCCGGCTCGCCCCCGTCGCGAGGACGGCGCCGGCGCGGTCGGAGGCGCGCCGCAGCGGGGCGAAGCGGTGGCCGGGCGAGCGGTAGGCGTGGACCGCGACGACGCCGGGCACGCGGCGCGCGCGCTCCAACCCGGTCGTGTCCAGCAGCTCCCCGGGAGGGGCGACGAGGAAGCGCACGCAGGCGCCGCCGGCGAGCCCGACGGGCGCGAGCGGCTCCGGCGCGGTCGCCTCGCCGAGCGCCGCGGCCACCGCGAGCCCGTCGAGGTCGACGCCCGTGACGGCGCGGCACAGCTCGGAGTCGTGGCCGCCGCCGGTGCGCGCGGAGAGCTTCGCGAGCAGCGGCCCGCCGGGCGCCGGGAGCACCTGGACGGAGACGGGGCCGCTCTCGACGCCGAGCGCGCGCGTCGCGGCCGCCGCGAGGCGGACGGCGGCGTCGGCTTCGGCCGGGGCGAGCGCGGCCGGCCAGGAGTGCGCGAGCGGCACGCCGAAGGCGGGTGCCGGAGCCTGCTCGCGGTCGGTCAGCGCGAGCGGGACGAGCGAGCCGCCCAGCACGATCCCGGCGAGGGTGACGACGCGGCCGCCGACGAACTCCTCGACGAGGCAGGGCTCGCCGCGGGACTCCGCGGCGGCGGCCGCGACCGCGTCCCGGTCGGCGGCGAGCGCGACGGCGCGCTCGCCGGCGCGGTCGGGCGCCTCGACGACGCACGGGTAGCCGAGCCGGTCGGCGGCGGCGAGCGCCTCCTCGAGCGTGCGGCAGACGGCGGAGCGCGGCTGCGGCACGCCCGCCGCGGCGAGCGCCTCGCGCTGGCGGCGTTTCGAGCCGGCGAGGAGCGCCGTCTCCGGCGAGATCGGGTGCGGCAGGGCGAGCCGTGCGGCGACGCGGGCCGCGAGCGCGACGGCGTGGTCGGTGCCGGGCGCGACGACGCCGTCGATCTGCTCCGCCCGCGCGAGGCGCTCGATCGCGGGCTCGTCCTCGATCGAGACGAGCGCGCGCCGCTCGGCGAGCGGGAAGCCGGGCGCCGCGGGGTCGCGGTCGGCGGCGACGACGCGCACGCCGAGCCGCCGCGCGGCCGCGAGCACGCCGAGCTGCGCCGGGCCGGCCCCGAGGACGAGCAGTCGCTTCCCCTCCACGGTGCCATTGTCGCGACAGCGTCGGACCCGCAGACGTGTCTAGGCCGCGTCGGCGAGCGCGGGCGCGACGGCGGGCGCCGCGACCCGGGCGGGCCGGCGGATCAGGGCGGCCGCGACCGCGGCGACCAGGACGACCGCGCCGCCCGCGTACACCGCCACCGTCGTCCCGTCGGCGAACGCCTGCGGCGACGCGTAGCCGCCGCTGTGCGAGAACACCGCCGCGAGCACCGCGACGCCGAAGACGCCGCCCAGCTCGCGGATCGCGTTCGTCGCGCCCGAGGCCTTGCCCTGCTCCGCCTGCCGCACCGAGCCGAGCACGACGTTCGCGACCGGCGCGAAGAAGAGCGCCATCCCCGCGCCGGAGAGGACGAACGGCCCGACCAGCTCCGCGTACGGCGTCGTCGCGGTCGTCACGGCCGCGATCCAGAGCAGCCCGGCCCCCTGGAGCGCCAGCCCGGCGGTCATCAGGCGCGCGCCGCCGATCCGGTCGGAGAGCGCGCCCGCGAGCGGGGCGACGAACATCGGCATCGCCGTCCAGGGGAGGATCCGCAGCCCAGACTGGAGCGGCGAGTACCCCTGCACGGTCTGGAAGAACTGCGCGAGCAGGAAGATCGAGCCGAACATCCCGAAGAACATCAGGAGCGAGGCGACGTTCGCGAGCGTGAACGTGCGGTCGCGGAAGAAGCCGAGCGGCAGCATCGGCGCAGGCGCGCGCCGCTCCCAGGCGACGAAGCCCGCGACGAGCAGCGCGCCCGCGAGCAGCGGCAGAACGACGCCGGTCGAGGTCCACCCGTGCGCGTTGCCGCGGACGAGCCCCCACACGAGTCCGGCGAGACCGGCGCTCGCGAGCCCGAGGCCGGGCAGGTCGAGGCCCGCGTCGGGGCCGTGCGTCTCGTCCAGCCGCCGCCACGCGAGCGGCGCGAGCACGAGCCCGATCGGGACGTTGAGCCAGAAGATCCAGTGCCACGAGATGCCGCTCACGACGGCGCCGCCGACGAGCGGCCCGAGCGCGACGGCGAGACCGCCGACGCCGCCCCAGACCCCGAGCGCGAGGCCGCGCCGCTCGGCCGGCACCGCGGCCGCGAGGATCGTCAGCGTCAGCGGGGCGACGATCGCGCCGCCGACGCCCTGCAGCGCGCGGGCCGCGTCGAGCATCGTCGCCGAGCCGGAGAGCGCGGCGAGCGCCGAGGCGCCGGTGAAGAGGAGCAGCCCCGCGGCGAAGAGCCGCCGCCGGCCGAAGCGGTCGCCGAGCGCCGCGCCGGTGAGCAGCAGCACCGCGAACGTCAGCGTGTACGCGTTCACGGTCCACTCGAGCTGCGAGATCGACGCGTGCAGCTCCTCGCGGATCACGGGCAGCGCGGTCGTGACGACGAGGTTGTCGAGCGAGACCATGAAGAGCGCGACCGAGGTGATCGCGAGCGTCCAGATCAGCGAGCGTCTTTGTGTGTGAGTCATCACTTCCTCCGATGCGAAAAAAAGAGAACCGTCAGGTCGACTTGCCGCAGCCCTCGAGCAGCATCCGCGCCCACGACTCCGAGCCGTCGTGGACGTCCATGGCCGAGAGCACGTTGAGCAGCATCCCGGTGGCGAAGAAGCGGGACACGTCCTCGGCCGGCAGCCCGCTCACCCGCTGGACGTAGGCGACGAGGTCGCCGTAGCCGTCGCGGACGACCGCGCAGATCTCGTCGTCGTCGCAGGCGGCGTACGCCTGCATCTGCGCCTTCAGCCGCGTCCGGTTCGAGGTCAGCTCGGCGATATACGCCGTGCCGATCGCGTGCAGCGCCTCCTCGCCGCGCGCGCCCTCCGCCGCCTTCTGGAACAGCTCGAGCATCTCGCGGAAGCAGCGGGCCGCCGAGGCCTTGAACAGCTCCTTCTTCGTGCCGAAGAGCCGGAAGAGGTACGGCTGCGAGATCCCGGCCGCGCGCGCGATCTCCTCGGTCGAGGTGCCCTCGTAGCCGTGCTCTGCGAACGCGACGAGCGCGGCGTCGAGGACGTCGTCGCGACGCTCGGCGGCGGAGAGGCGGGTCGTGCTCACGCGCGAGATAGTAAGTGATGACTCACTTCTTGTCAAGCACGCGCTCGTAGATCCCGACCAGCTGCTCGGCGATCCGGTCGACGTCGTGCAGCCGCTCGGCGTACGCGCGCGACGCCTCGCCGATCGCGCGCCGGCGCGCGCCGTCGGCGACGAGCGGCGCGAGCGTCTCGCGCAGGGTCTCCTTCGTCGTCGCCACGAGCGGCACCTCGACGCCGTACGCCGCCTCCGTCCGCCGCACCGCCTCGTCGTGGAGGAACGTCACGACCGGCTTCCCGAGCGCGAGACATTCGATCGCGAAGACGCCGTACCAGCCCGCGTTCAGCTGGTCGACGACGATGTCCGCCTGCCGGTACTGCTCGAACGCCTCGTCGTGCGTGAGGCCCTCGACGATCCGCAGCTCCGCGTCGAGCCCCTCGCACGCGGCGACGACGTGCTCGGTGCCCTTGCGGCGCCGCGACGAGGGCGCGTGCAGGATCACCGGCCGGCGCGTCCCCGCATCCGGGATCGCCGGCTCGATCCGCGACACCTCGATCCCCGGCAGGACGACGTCGGCGTGCGGCACCCAGCGGATCGCGTCGTAGCTGCCGACGATCTCCACGTCCGCGCGCAGGCCGTAGGCGAGCTGGTCGCGCGACTTTCCCCGGATGTCGCGGCCGAGGTAGTGGTAGATCCCGCGCTTGCCGAGCGCGTGCAGGATCCGGAACTGGAGCGACGCCGGCACGAGCGTCACCGCCGAGTAGAAGTGGAAGACGTCGTAGCGCGGCAGCAGCTCGAGGAACGCGCGCCACTGCCTCGGCTGGCGGCGGAGCTGGCTGCCCTGCGGCAGGTCGAGCGAGCGGTCCGCCTCCGGGTGGAGCTTGTAGCGGTTGAAGACGACGAGGTCGGACTCGATCCCGAGCCGGCGGAGCGCGAGCGAGTTCGCCCACGGGATCCCGGCGGTGTTCACCGGGCAGTGCAGGACCCTCATGCGAGGTCGATGCGGTTCTCGGCCATCCTGCGCAGCATGACGTCGCGCTCGGCTGCGATCAGCGAGTGCATCGTCTCGCGCATCGTCGCGCCCTCGAAGACCCAGATCTCCGGGTGCACGAGCAGCTGCAGCCACGGGAAGGCGCCCGCGCGCAGCTCCTCGTGCGGGCAGCCGCCGCGCCAGTGCTGGTTCGAGTCGGAGCGGTAGCAGGCCGGGTCGAACCAGGGCGGCGCCATCACGTTGACGGCCCCGTCCACCGGCTCGCTCATGTAGGCGGGCTCGGGCGTGTGCCAGGCGACGACCGGGTCGAAGCGGTCGTCGCGGGCGGCGTCGGGGTGGACGCCGTGGAGCCCGACCCGGTGGCCCAGCTGGCGCAGCCGCTCGAAGGCGCGCGGGCCGTCGCGCGAGTCGAGGTTGTAGAACTGGCTGCGCGTCATCAGGAAGTAGCTCGCGGCGACGCCGCGCTCCGCCTCCAGCTCCGCCATCGCGAGCGCCGCGTCGAGCGACATGTCGACGTCGTGCCGGAGGAACAGGTCGCCCTCGCGCGGCTCGCGGTCGAAGAACGCGAAGCGGTAGCCGCCCGCCTCGGCCGCGTCGAGCAGCTCGCGGTAGTGCGCGAGGTCGAACGCGCACGGCATCACTCGACCTCGACGCCGACGAGCGCGGCGGCCTCCTCGGAGCGGCGCAGCGCCTCCGGGCCGGTGTCGCCGACGGCGATCACGTAGCCGCGCCGGTCGCCGTCCCGCTGCACCGGCCGGATCGTCTCGCCGGGGACGATGTAGCTCGCAGCCTGCACGACCCCGGGCGCGGCGAGGACGCGGTCGAGGGTCGCCTCGGAGACGACGCGGCCGACGGGGAGCGGGCCGGGCTGGGCGGTGAAGAAGCGGATCGCGGTCGGGCGGCGGAAGCGGGGGACGACCAGCTCGTCCGGGATCGGGTCGCCGACGGCGAAACGGAGCGCGACCTCGACGAGGTCGACGCCGACGGCGTGCAGGACGAGATCGGCCATCTGCCCGCCCGGGATGCGGGCGGCGACCTCGATCATCAGGATGCGCCCGTCGGGGTGGGCGATCAGCTGCGGGAAGCCGATCCCGTTGCGCAGGCCGAGCGAGAGGAGCGTCTGCTCGACCATCGTCTCGGCGCGCGCGGTGCCGTCCTCCCCGAGCGAGGCGGGGTAGGCGTGGATCCAGCCGACGGCGAAGCCGGGGCCGGGCGGACGGTGCCGGTCGGAGAGCGTCAGGTGGGTGACGCGGCCGTCGCGGACGACCGACATCGCGTTCATCTCCATCCCCTCGACGAACTCCTCGAGGATCGTCTCGCCGCCGCGGGACAGCTCGAGCGACTGCGGGAACGCCTCGTCGAGCTGGCCGATCTCGTCGAGCCGGAAGACGCCGCGCTGGCCGCCCGAGTCGGCGGGCTTGATCACGAGCGGGAAGCCGACGCGCTCGGCGGCGGCGCGCGCCTCGGCGAGCGTGCGCGCGGAGCCGAAGCGGGGCTGGGGGACGCCGGCCGCCTCGAGGCGGCGCCGCATCTCGACCTTGTGGGTGAGGCCGACGGCGACGTCGACGCCGATCCCGGGGAGGCCGAGCGCCTCGGCGACCGCCGCGACGGCGACGACCGCGCGGTCGGAGGTGATCGTGAGCACGCCGTCCGGCCGCACCTTCTCCGCGAACTCGATCGCCTTCGGGATGTCGACGAAGTCGACGACCTCGGCGACGTCGGCGTCGGGGAGCGCGAGCGCGTCGGGGTTGCCGTCGCACGCGGCGACGCGGAAGCCCAGCTCCTTCGCCTGCAGGATCGCGGCGCGCTGGTGCCGCCCGGCGCCGAGGAAGAGGACGGTCTTCATGCCGGGCCGATGCTAGCGGCGCCGCCCCATGGCCTTTCGATGGCCGCGGCGGTCAGGCGGATGCCGTCCTCGAGCGCGACCTCGGGGCGCCAGCCGAGCGAGCGGAGCCGGCCGGTGTCGAGGTCGTCGAGGACGGGCGCCGGGCCGGCCGGCGGATCCTCCACCCGCAGGAGCGAGGGGTCCGCCCCGACCGCGGCGACGCAGAGCAGGGCCACCTCCTCGAGCGAGCGCCGGTCGTCGGCGCGGCCGACGTCCCACGCGCCGCGCTCGCCGCGGCCGACGAGGAGCGCCACCGCCCGGGCCGCGTCCGCGACGAAGCAGAACGAGCGCGCCCAGCCGCGGTAGACCACCACCGGCTCGCCGGCGCGCGCCTGTGCGAGCATCCCGGGGATCGCCCCGCGCCGCTGCCCCGGCCCGTACGGGAAGTGGAAGCGCAGGATCGTCGCGTCGCCCGCCGCCTCCTCGCTCGCGCGCTTCGACTCGGCATAGGGCGTGTCGTCCGCGTACACCGACGTCGTCGAGCCGTGGAAGAGCCGGATCTCGCGCGCCCGGCACGCCGCCGCGACGAGCTGCGCGATCGGCGCGTTCTCGGCGAGCCGCTCGTCGCCGGGCATCGTCGCCGCGAGATGGACGACCGCGTCCGGCGCGTGCGCCTCGACGAGCCGCTCCGCCACGCCCGCGACCGCGAGATCGCCGTCCGCCCGCCCGAGCGGCACCGCCTGGTGCCCGTCCGCCTCGAGCGCCGCGCACACGTGCGCGCCGATGAACCCGCGCCCGCCCGTGACGAGGACGCGCACCGGACTAGGTCAGCGCCGGCTTGCGCGCGCGATACCAGGCGATCGTCCGGTCGAGCCCCTCGTCCAGCTCGACCTTCGCCTCGAAGCCCAGCAGCTCCCGCGCCTTCTCGACGTTCGGGATCCGCAGCTCGACGTCGACGTAGTCGAGCGGAGCGAAGCGGATCTCGCCCGGGCACCCGGTCAGCCGCTTCACGCGCTGCGCGAGGTCGAAGATCGTCACGGCCGAGCGCGGATTGCCGACGTTGAAGCTCTGCCCGATCGCACCGGGACGCTCGAGCGAGAGCAGCACCGCCTCGACCATGTCGTCGACGAAGCACCAGGCGCGGATCTGGGCGCCGTCGCCGCGCACGACGAGGTCGTCGCCGGCGAGCGCCGCCTCGATGAACGCGCGGATCGCGCCGCCGCCGATCTGGCCCGGGCCGTAGACGTTGAACGGCCGCACCGTCACCGTGGGCACGCCCAGCTCGTCGTGGTAGGCGTGCGCCATGTGCTCGCCGGCGAGCTTCGAGACGGCGTACGTCCACCGCGCCTCGCCGACCGAGCCGATCGTCGTCACCTGGCCCTCGCGCACGTTGAACGCGTGCGTCCCGAAGACCTCGCTCGTCGAGAAGTCGACGAGCCGCTCGAGCGTGTGCTGCGTGGCGACCGCCGCCTCGAGGACGTTGTAGGTGCCGATCATGTTCACCCGCATCGTCCGCACCGGGCTCTCGAGCACGGTGTCGACGCCCGCGATCGCGGCACAGTGGACGATGTGCGTCGCGCCGCGGGCCAGCTCGCGCACCGCGTCCGCGTCGAGGACGTCGACGTGGTGGAACGCGAAGTTGGGATGACCGCCGAGGTCGGTGCCGGAGAGCGCGTCGCGGTGGAGGTTGTCGACGGCGACGATCTCGTTGTCGTCGACGAGCGTGCGCGCCAGCGTCGTCGCGATGAAACCCGCGCCGCCGGTGACGAAGATGCGTTTCCCCTGCAGAGCCACGGCGCCGAGTCTAGCTTTGGGCCGTGCACGGCGACCTCGACGCCTGGCTCGACGCCCTCTCCGGAAGCGACGAGGAGTTCGCGGCGCGCGCGTTTCGCCTGGCCGTCAGGCGTCCGCCCGAGCCGGAGGTGCTCGCGGACACGGCGGCCCGGCTCGGCCGCGGCGAGCTGTCGCGCGCCGGGCTGCTCCGCGACCTCGTCGGCAGCGACGAGTTCGCGGCGGTCGGGCTGCTCGACGACGCGGTCGCACGCGCCGCCGCCGAGCGCGCGGCGCCGCGGACGGTGCGCGGCCCGGCGCGGCCACGGTCCCTCGCGGCGCCTGCGTGGAGCGACGAGCGCGCGATCGAGATCCCCTGGTGCCTCGCGCGCCACGACGGGGAGAGCCGCGTGCTCGACGTCGGCTACGCGTTCGCCGAGCCGGCCTATCTCGCGGGGCTGCTCGCGCTCGGGGCGGGGGAGCTGACCGGCGTCGACCTCGCCGAGCGGGAGCTGCCCGGGCTGCGCTCCGTCGTCGCGGACGTGCGCGACCTGCCGTTCGGCGACGGCTCGTTCCAGCTCGCGACGTGCGTCTCGACCCTCGAGCACGTGGGCCGGGACAACGCGGTCTACGACGTCGACGCGCCGCGGGAGGAGCTGGGCGACGAGGCGGCCCTGCGCGAGCTGCGGCGCGTGCTCGAGCCCGACGGCCGCCTGCTCGTCAGCGTCCCGACCGGGGTCGCGGACGACCAGGGCTGGCAGGTGCAGCGCGAGCCGCTCGCCTGGGTCGAGCTGTTCGAGCGCGCCGGCTTCCTCGTCTTCGAGGACGAGCTGTACGTGCGCGGCGAGGAGGGCTGGCGCAGCGCGACGCTCGCCGAGGCGGAGGCGGCCCGCTACGGCGAGGGCGGCCCGGGAGCGGGCGCCGTCCTGCTCGCCGAGCTGCGGCCGCGGCGGCTCGCGGAGCGGATGCGGCTGGTGGCCCGCGACGCGCGCCACCGCGACGCGCCCCGCCGGAGCACGGTCGCCTGAGCTACGCGGCGGCCGGGGAGGCGGGAGCCGGCGCGTCGCCGTTCCGCCGCACGATCGCCGCGAAGGCAAGCCCGCCGACGGTGAGCGCGGCCGCGATCGCGACGAACAGCTGCTGCACCGAGAGCCAGCGCAGCGCGTAGCCGCTCGCGAAGAACCCGAGCGGCGTGGCCAGCGACCCGACCGTCATCGCCGCCGTCAGCACCTTCGGCCGCAGCGCCGGCGGCGTCCGCACGGTGAGCACGCCGAAGATCGGCGCGTTCACGAGCGGCGCGAAGAACGCGCCGGCGGCGACGACGACGAGCGCGGCCCCCCACGGCATCGAGATCCCGAGCAGGAAGATCGGCAGCGGCAGGGCGACGATCGCGACCGAGATCAGCCGCAGCAGCTCGACGCGGGCGGCGAGCTGCTGCGCCGCGAGCGCGCCGAGGAGCGCGCCGACCCCGAACGCGCCGAAGAGGAGGCCGGCGACGTGGGCGGAGCCGTAGGTGAAGTAGGCGAGGACGTCGAGGCCGACGATCACCCCCTGGGCGAACAGGTTGATCGCGCAGGCCGCGACGAGGAGCGGCCCGAGCAGCGGGTCGCGCCGCAGGAAGCGGAGCCCGGCGAGCACGCCCTGCGACTCCGCGGTCGGCTCGGTGCGAGCGCCGGCGCGCACGACGGTCGCGACCGTGAGGAACGAGAAGAGGTAGGTGGCGGCGTCGACGACGAGCGCGACGGGCGGGCTCGTGGCGGCGATCAGGACTCCGGCGAGGACGGGGCCGGCGATCTGCGTGCCCTGGGTCGCCGCCGCGAGGACCGCCGACACCTGCGCCACCGCCTGTTCGTCCTCGCCGGCGACCTCCGGGACGATCAGCCGCGAGGAGCCGTAGTAGGGCGTCGCGAAGCAGCCGACCGCGAACGTGGCCGCGAGCAGCGCCGGGAACGAGAGGTGCCCGGTCCAGTCGAGCACGGGCAGGACGAGCATCAGCGGGCCGCGCGCCGCGTCCGAGATGAGCATCGACCGCTTCGCGCCGAGCCGGGAGATCAGCGAGCCGGCCGGCACGCCGAGCAGCCCGATCGGGAGCAGCTCGGCGCCGAGCACCCAGCCCATCTTCGCCGTCGAGCCGGTGGTGGCGAGGACGAACCAGGGGAGCGCGACGAAGGTCATCGCCGAGCCGGTCAGCGAGACCAGCTCGGCCGCGATCAGGCCGGCGAGGGAGCGGTTGCGCCACATGGCCCCGCAAAATAAAACGTCCATACGGTTTTGTCAAGCGGTAGACTCCGCGCGATGCCGAAGGTGAGCCAGGAGCACCTCGACGCGCGCCGCGAGCAGATCCTCGAGGGCGCCCGGCGCTGCTTCGCCGCGCACGGCTACGCCGGCGCGACCGTCGCCCGGCTCGAGCAGGAGATCGGCCTCTCGCGCGGCGCGATCTTCAACTACTTCGAGGGCAAGCAGGCGCTCTTCGTCGCGGTCGCGATGCGCGTGAACGACCGCTTCCAGCGGATCTTCGTCGAGCAGGGCCTCGAGGAGGCGATCCGCGGCATCGCGGCGGAGGACCCGGCGTGGCTGCGCGTCCTGATCGAGACGCAGACACGGCTCCATCACGACCCCGAGTTCATCCGGCGCTTCGAGGCCGCCGCCGAGGAGGTGCCCCGCGTGAGCACCCGCATCGCCGAGCTGCAACAGGCGGGGGTGTTCCGCGACGACCTCCCGGCGACCGGGGTCGCGCACTTCCTCGGGATGGTCGTGAACGGCCTCGCCCTCCGCGTCGCGGGCGAGGAGGAGACCGACGTCGACTCGACGCTCGCACTCCTGCGCGACGCGCTCACGCCGCGGCAGTAGCATCGCCGCGTGAACGACCCGCGCACGCAGCTCGTCGCGCAGCGGCCGTGACGACGATCCTCGTCAGCGCCGTCGGGGCGCCCGGGTCGGCGCGCCTGCTCCGCGCCCTGCGCGAGAACGGCGAGCGCGAGGTGCGGCTCGTCGGCGTCGACATGTCGGAGCGCTCCGTGGGGCGCCGCCTCTGCGACGCGTTCCACCTCGTCCCGGCGGGCGACGGGCCCGGGTACGCGGACGCGCTGCTCGAGCTGGTCGAGCGGGAGCGGGTCGACGTCGTCCTGCCGCAGTCGTCGTCCGGCCTCGAGCAGCTCGCGGAGCGCCGCGGCGAGTTTCCGGTGCCGGTGCTCGTCTCGCGGCCCGAGACCGTGCGCCGCTCGAACGACAAGGCCGAGTGCTACGAGCTGCTGCACCGGATCGGCGTGCCGGCGCCGGCCTTCCGGCGGGTCACGGGCGCGCCCGGGGTCGAGGCCGCCGCGCGCGAGCTGGGCTATCCGGAGCGGCCGGTCTGCTTCAAGCCGGTCTTCTCCTCCGGCTCGCGCGGCTTCCGGGTGCTCGACCCCGCGGTCGACCGCACGCACCAGCTCCTCCACGAGCGCCCGGGCGCGGTGGCGATGCGACTCGAGGAGGCGCTCGAGCTGCTGCCCGACGAGGGCCTCGACCTGCTCGTGATGGAGCTGGCGCAGGGGAGCGAGCGGACGATCGACGGCATCGGCGACGGGCAGGGCGTCGTCCTTTGCCACCCGAAGACGCGCGAGGGGATGCGGGCCGGGCTCGCGATGTGGTTCGAGACGCTCGCCGCGCCCGAGCTGGACGAGATCGCGGAGACGATCGTCTCCGAGCTGGAGATCGAATGGTTCTTCAACATCCAGCTCGTGGGCGAGCAGGTGATCGAGGTGAACCCGCGGATCTCGACGATCGTCTACCAGGACGACCTGAACCTGCCCTGGCTCGCGGTCAAGCGGGCGCTAGGCGAGGCGTCCGACGACGAGCTGCGGGCGCTGCGGACGCGCGTCCGGCCGGGGCGGATCGCGCTTCGTTTCTTCGACCAGGTGGAATTCGACCCGTGATGGAGTGGAGAGACCTGCAGGACACGCTGAACGCCGCGTGCGCGCGCCCGGAGGATCCCGAGGTGGCCGAGCGGGCGGTGCGAGCGGCCGAGCTGGTCGCGTCGACGGCAGGCGAGCCGCCCGACGAGCTGACCGACGCGGACCGCGAGTGGGCGGAGACCCACGGCGTCCCGCCGGACGAGCTGGTCGAGCTGGCCTGCCGCTCGATGAAGTGCGTCGCCGCGGTGTCGGAGGAGTGGCGCGAGCGCCTGAACGACCTCCGCTACCGGCTCGGCGACGTGGCCGCTGCGTGAGCGAGCAGCAGTTCGAGTCGGAGGAGCTGCTCCGCGAAGCCCTGGAGGAGGTCGCGGAGGCGGATCTCGGCGACTACGTCGAGGAGCCGTGGGGCTCCACGGCGCTCGCGGCGGCCGAGCAGGTCGCGAGCGAGGGCGCCTCGCCGGAGCTGGCCGTGCTCGCGGCGGCGGCGGTCGAGCGCGTCGCCGCCCGCTCCGAGCTGCTCGAGCGCGTCGTCGACGACGAGGACGCCTGGCGCGCCCGGCTCGACGAGCTGCGCCGCCGCCTCTCCTGACCTCCGCGCGGACTACGCTGGCGCCGATGAGACTCGGCCTGGAGCTGCGCCGGCTCGCGCGCCACTCCGCGATCTACGGGCTGGGCGGGCTCGTCGCGCGCGTCCTCGCGACGCTGCTGCTGCCGCTGTACACGCACTACCTGACGACGGAGCAGTACGGCCGCGTCGAGGTCGTCACGGCGTCCACCGCGGTGTTCGCGATCGTGCTGCAGATGGGGATCGCGACCGCGTTCTTCCGCTTCTACTTCGACGAGAAGGAGCCGGCGGGGAGGCTGACCGTGATCCGGACGTCGTTCTGGTTCACGATGGCGACGTCGACCCTCGGGCTCGTGCTCGGGCTCGTCTTCGCCGGGACGTTCTCCCACCTGCTCGGGCTCGGGCACGACCCCGCCCTCGTCCGCGCGGGCGCGGTCGGGCTGTGGGCGCAGACGAACTACAACCAGCTGACCGCGCTCTTCCGGGTCGAGCAGCGCTCCGTCCAGTACGCGATCGCGAGCGTCGTCAACGTCCTGGTCACCGTGGCCGCGATGGTCGTGTTCGTGGCGGTCTTCCACTGGGGCGCGATCGGCCTCGTGGTCGGCAACTTCACCGGGACGCTCGCCGTCTACCTCGCGCTGCTCGGCTACCGGCGCGAGCAGCTCGGGCTCGAGTTCGACCGGGCGCTCTTCCGCGGCATGCAGCGGTTCGGGATGCCGCTCGTGCCGTCGGCGCTCGCGCTCTGGGCGATCACCTGGATCGACCGCGAGTTCGTCGTCTGGTACAAGGGCCAGGCGGCGGTGGGCGTCTATTCCGTCGCCGTCAAGGTCGCCTCGGTCGTCACCTTCGCGATGGTCGCGTTCCGGACGGCGTGGCCGGCGTTCGCCTATTCGATCGAGGACGACCGGGAGGCGCGGCGCACCTACTCGTTCGTCCTCACCTACCTGCTCGCCGCGGTGTCGTGGCTCGCGCTCGCGCTCGGCGCGCTCGCCCCGTGGCTCGTGCGGCTGCTCACGTCGAAGCCGGGCTACCTGCGCGCCGAGAAGGGGGTCGCGCTGCTCGCGTTCGCGTTCGCGCTCTACGCCGGCTACACGGTGCTCGCGATCGGCAGCGGCCGGGCGCGGCGCACGCAGCTGAACTGGGTCGTCACGGGAACCGGCGCGGTGGTCAACGTCGGCCTCAACGTCTGGCTCGTGCCGGCGTACGGCTTCGTGGGCGCGGCGGTCGCGACCGCGGTCTCGTACGGCGTCCTCTTCGTCGGCATGACGCTGTACGCGCAGTCGGTCTACCGGGTGCCCTACCAGTGGCGCCGCGTCGTCACCGCCGTCGCGACCGGGGTGGGGCTGACCGTGGCCGCCCGGGCGCCGCACCTGCCGCTCGCAATCTCGGTCCTGCTCGTGCTCGCGTACCCGCTCGCACTCGCGGCGCTCGGCTTCTACCTGCCCGCGGAACGGCAGCGGCTGCGCCGGCTCGTGCCCTCGCTGCGCTAGCGGAGCGCCGTCAGCGCGGCGACGTCGTCCGCGCTCGGCTGCCATGCGCCGGCCTCGACGTTCGCACGCACCTGCTCGGGCCGCGTCGCGCCCGCGATCACCGAGACGACGGCGGGCATCGCAAGGAGGCCCCCGACCGCGACCTCGAGCAACGAGACTCCGCGCTCGTCCGCGAACGCCTGCAGCGCGTCGACGCGGTCGAACGCCTCGTCGGTCAGCCACTCCGGCCGCTCCGCCAGCCTCCCCTCGCTCGGCTCGACGCCGCGTGTGTACTTGCCGGTGAGGAGACCGCTCCCGAGCGGGAAGTAGGGCAGCATCCCGACCCCCAGCCGCTCGCACGTCGGCAGCAGCTCGTCCTCGGCGTCGCGGTGCACGAACGAGTAGCGGTTCTGTGCGGAGACGCAGCGCGCCCAGCCCTGCTCCCCGGCGATCCGCTCCGCCTGCTCCGCCTGCTCGGGCGAGAAGTTCGAGTGGCCGACGAAGCGCACCTTCCCCTCCTCGACCAGCTCGTTCAGCGCGCCGAGCGTCTCCTCGAGCGGCGTCTCGCCGTCCGGATGGTGGTACTGGTAGAGGTCGATCGTGTCGGTGCGCAGCCGCCGGAGCGACCGCTCGACCGCCCAGCGGATCCAGGTGCGCGAGCCCCGCGGCGCGTCCGGGCCGTCCGGCATCTGGGCGCCGAACTTCGTCGCGAGGACGACCTGGTCGCGCCGGCCCTCGAGCAGCTGCCCGAGGTACTCCTCACTGAGGCCCTCGCCGTAGACGTCGGCGGTGTCGAACAGCGTCACGCCCGCGTCGAGCGCCGCGTCGACGACCGCGCGCGTCTGCTCCAGGTCGCACCGCCGGCCGAAGTTGTTGCAGCCGAGGCCGACGACCGAGACCTCGGGCCCACCGTTGCCGAGTCGTTGCGTGCGCACGGCCCGACGCTACTCGCTCGCCGGAAGTCTGCGCGCCACATGTCCGCGCGCCCGCATCCGCATCACGACCTCGCCGCGCTGGTTCACGAACTCGTGCTCGCCGACGATCGTCCCGCGACGGGGATTGGTCTCCGACGGCCACGCCTCGACGACGCGACTCCGCGCGGTCAGGACGTCGCCGGGCCGCACCGGCGCGGGCCAGCGCAGCTCCTCGACGCCCGGCGAGCCCATGCCCGCGCTGTGCAGGAGCTGCGAGCGGACGAACAGGCCCATGTAGAGCGCCGCGGTGTGCCAGCCGCTCGCGATCAGGCCGCCGAACGGCCCGTGCGCCGCCCCCTCCGGGTCGACGTGGAACGGCTGCGGGTCGAACTCGCGCGCGAAGCGGAGGATGTCTTCCTCGGTCACCTCGACGGAGCCGTGCTCCGCCTCGGAGCCGACCGGGAAGTCCTCCCAGTACCCCAACTCGTCGGTCTCGCTCATGCCCCGACTCTGCCATGCGACGGTGGATGTCGTCGCCGCCGGCGGTGGATGTAGATGTAGCCGGCGGTGGATGTAGATGTAGATGTAGATGTAGATGTAGATGTAGATGTAGCCGCGAGTTACGAAAGTGCGTCGGGAAGCGGACGCGAGTGCACGACGACGAGCGTGCGTGTCGGCCGGGTCAGCGCGACGTACAGCTCGCGCAATCCCTGCTCCCCGTCCTCGGCGATCGCGGCCGGCTCGACGACGACCACGTGGTCGAACTCGAGGCCCTTCGCCCGCCGCGGCGTGAGGATCGGCACCGCCAGCTCGTCGAACGCGCCCTCGGCGACGCCGCCGTCGTGGACGAGCGACCGGGGCGCGATCACGGCGAGCAGGCCGTCCAGCTCGGCGAGGTCGGTCGCCTCGCGGAGGGCGACCGGGAGCACCTCCGCCTCCTCGACGCGGACGAGCCGCGGCGGCTCGCCGCCGCGGCGGTAGGCGAGCGGCGGCTCGACGTCGGGTGCGATCCGCTCGAGGAGCGGGAGCGCGAGCGCCATGATCTCGGCCGGCACGCGGTAGGCGTGGCGCAGCTCCTCGACCGAGACCTCCGCGTCCTCGGGCAGGTACGGCTCCAGCTCCTGCCAGCGGCGGTAGACCACGGGCCCCGTGGCCTGGGCGACGTCGCCGAGGATCGT
The DNA here is from genome assembly GCA_035688315.1 of Gaiellaceae bacterium. Classification (GTDB taxonomy): domain Bacteria; phylum Actinomycetota; class Thermoleophilia; order Gaiellales; family Gaiellaceae; genus Palsa-739. Next base: position 25,157 of record DASSND010000066.1, read on the forward strand.
CAGCGACCCGTCCGCGGCGCGGCGGGAGATCGCGAGCAGCTGCATCGGCGAGAGATCCTGCGCCTCGTCCACGATCACGTGCCCGTATGCCCTGGGCGGGCCCTCGAGCAGCGCCCGCGCCTCGTCGAGGAGCGGCAGGTCGTGGTCGCTCCAGCGCAGGTCGGCGGCGCGCCGGGGCCGGTCGCGGAGCAGCAGCTTGCGCTCCGCGGCGTCGAGCACGCCCTCCGACGCCGCCGCGAGCGCGGCGGGCGAGGTCAACAGCCGCGCGACGAGCTTCTCGGCGCGCGGCTGCGGCAGCACACGGTCGAGCCAGCGCTGCAGGAAGCCGCCTTTGCGGAGCGCGCGTTCGACCTCGTCGAAGCTCCGCAGCGCGCGCGGGCCGAGCCGCTCCCCGTAGCGCTCGTAGAAGCGCCGCAGCACCGCCATCCGGAAGCGCTCGCGCGCGAGCGCGAGCGCGTCGCCCGCCGCGAGCGCCTGCTCGAGCAGCTCGGCGACCTCGCGCTCCTTCACGGTCACGAAGACGCCGTCGGCGTAGGAGACCAGCTCCGCCGGAGCCGGCTGCACCGCCAGCTCGACCGCGCGCGTCACCACCTCGCGCAGCCGCGGGTCGCCCTTGAGGCGCGCGACGTCGAGCGCCTCCTCGCGGCCGACCTCGATCCCGTCCAGCAGCTCCGACACGGCGCGCTGCTCGACCGCCTCCTCCCCGAGCGCGGGCAGCACGTGCGAGACGTAGTCCATGAAGGTCGGGTTCGGGCCGACGACGAGCACGCGCCGCAGGCGCTCGCGATGCGTGTAGAGGAGCCAGGAGGCGCGATGGAGCCCGACCGCGGTCTTGCCGGTGCCGGGGCCGCCCTGCACGACGAGCGTGCCCTCCGGGTCGGCCGTGATCAGGCGGTACTGGTCGGACTGGATCGTCGCGACGATGTCGCGCATGTGCGCCTCGCGGCGCCGCTCCAGCTCCTCGAGCAGGAAGTCGGAAACGCTCGCGCCCTCGACCGCGGTGCCGTCGAGCGACTCGTCGGAGATGTCGACGATCCGCCGCCCCTCGCTCCGGTAGCGGCGGCGCTGCACCACGCCGTGCGGCGTCGCAGGGGTCGCCGTGTAGAAGGGGCGCGCGGCGGGGGCCTGCCAGTTGACGACGAGCGGCTCCTGGCTCTCGTCCGTGACCCAGCGGCGACCGACGTAGAGCGGCCTCGGCACGGCGTCGAGCGTCAGCCGGCCGAGAACGAGCCCGCGATCGGCGTCCTCGAAGGTGCGCATGCGCCGCTTCAGCCACGCCTCCATGGTGAGCGCGGCGAACTCGGTCGCCATCGAATCCTGCACGCGCGCAAGCGTCGCGCGCATGCGCTCGAGGCACGCGTACGCGTTGTCGACGTAGGCCTGCTCGGCCGCCAGCTCGGGGTGCGCCACGAGCCCCTGAGCGTAGCCAGGGGTGTAGCGTCACGGCAATGCAGCTCGGCCTCAATCTCGGCTACGCGCCGCCCGGGACGAACCCCGCCGAGCTGGTTCCGCTCGCGCAGGAGGCGGAGCGGCTCGGCTACCGCTCCGTCTGGGCGGCGGAGGCGTGGGGCACGGACGCGGTCACCGTCCTCGCCTGGATCGCCGCCCGCACCGAGCGGATCCGGGTCGGCTCGGCGATCCTCCAGATCCCCGGCCGCAGCCCCGCGAACGCCGCGATGACCGCGGCGACCCTCGACCTGATGTCGGGCGGCCGCTTCGTGCTCGGGCTCGGAACCTCCGGGCCGCAGGTGGTGGAGGGCTGGCACGGCCAGGCGTGGGGGAAGCCGCTCGGGAAGACGCGCGAGTACGTCGAGATCGTCCGCAGCGCGCTCCGCCGCGAGGTCGTCGAGCACGAGGGAGAGCACTACCGGATCCCGTACGCCGGCCCCGGCGCGACCGGGCTCGGCAAGCCGCTGAAGCTGATGCTGCGCCCGCTCCGCGCCGACATCCCGATCTACCTCGCCGCGATCGGGCCGCGCAACGTCGCGCTCGCCGCCGAGATCGCCGACGGCTGGCTGCCGATCTTCGTCGCGCCCGAGCGCTTCGCCACCGCGTTCGGGGACAGCCTCGCCGGCGCGCGCGACGGCTTCGAGATCGCGCCCACGGTCAGCGTCCTTCTCGGCGACGACGTGCAGGCGCTGCGCGACTCGCTGAAGCCGCACCTCGCCCTCTACGTCGGCGGCATGGGCGCGAAGGGGCGCAACTTCTACAACGCGCTGATGCGCCGCTACGGCTGGGAGGCGGAGGCGGAGCGGATCCAGGAGCTGTACCTCGCCGGCCACCAGCGCGACGCGATCGCCGCCGTCCCGGACGAGCTGGTCGACGCGGTCGCGCTCGTCGGCCCGAGGGAGCAGATCGCGGAGCGCCTCGACGCCTGGCGGGAGACGCCCGTGACCGAGCTGGTCGTCGGCACGCCGCAGCCGGAGGCGCTGCGGGTGCTCGCCGAGCTCGTGCTGTGAGCCGGGTCCCGCGCTGGGCCCGCGTCGCGGTCGGGCTCGCCGGCGCGCTCGTCCTGCTCGTCGTGCTCAGCCTGCCGGTCGTCTTCCGCGGCGGCGGCAGCACGTGCGAGCGGACGCTCCGCTTCGCGGGCCGCGACTTCGTGGCGCGCGACGCGGACGCGGTCCAGGCGCTCGCGATCGGCACCGGAGTGGTCTCCGGCTGCGACGCCGCACCGGAGAACGTGGACGTCCGCTCGGTGAGCGGCGTCAGCCCCGCCGTCGCGGTCGCGCTGCCGACCCAGGACGCGAGCGTCTACGTCGCGGAGGGCCGCTGCCCAGACCTGACCGGCGAGCCGCTGCTCCGCTGCCTGCGCCGCAGCTAGCGCGGCGTCCAGACGTACGGCCGCGTCTCGGTGACCGCTCGGAAGCCGAGCCGCTCCAGGATCGGGCGGCTCGTCGGCAGCGCGTCCACCTCGAGCCAGCGCCGCCCGCGCGCGAGCGCGAGCCGCGCGCGGTGCGCGACGAGCGCCCGGTAGATGCCGCGGCCGCGCCAGTCGGGATGCGTCGAACCTCCCCAGAACGTCGCGAACTCGGTCCCGGCCGGGAAGCGCACCCACGCTGCCGAGACGACCGCGCCCTCCGCCTCCGCGACGACGACCGCGATCCCGTCCGGATCGGCCGCCAGCTCGCCGGAGAGCACCTCCGCGTGCCAGCGCTCGCCCTCGCCCCAGACCACGGCGGCGAGGTCGTCGATCCGCTCCAGGTCGGCGCGCTCTCGCACCTCGCGCAGGCGGACGCCCTGCGGCGGCTCGCCCGCGGGCACCGCCGCCGCCTCCGCCACGAGCACCGTCTCGAGATCCTCGGCGACGAAGCCGGCCGCGACGAGCCGCTCCTCGAGGACCGCGGGCCGGTCGTGGGAGTGGAACTTCCACTCGAACGGCACGCCCAGCTCGGAGAAGCGCGCCACCTGCCGCGCGATCAGCTCGTCCAGCTCGGCCGCCGAGAGGTCGCCGAGGTCGCGGTACTCGACCCAGCCCTGCGGCCCGAGCCCGTAGCTGCGCACGAGCGGCCCGTCGCGCTCGACGACGAGCCCGGCCGGCAGCGGCTCCGGCACGTGCGCGCGCAGCTGCGCGTCGTAGAGGTCGCGCAGCGCCGCCGCCGCCGTCACGCGATCACGCGGTACACCTGGAACACCTCGGCGTACTCGCGGTTCACGTTGATGCCGTGCGTGCGCGCGATGTTCCGGACGTACTCCGCGTTCGCGTAGCGCCGGTGCTGCTGCGACGCGTAGTGCTCGAGCGCGGCCACCTTCCGCTCCACGTGCTCGCGCGTGAGCGCGACGTACCACTGGTACGAGAAGTCGAAGTTGTTCCACGGGATCTCGTAGCCGAGGATCGTCGTGCGCTTGAACGCGCGCAGGCCCTCCTCGGCGATCGTCCGGTGATCCTGGTGGATGTCGTGCAGGCTCGGCTGGAAGACGACGTCCGGCTGCCACTCCTCCCAGAGCGCGACGAGCAGCTCGAGGATGTCCTGGCGCCGCTCCGGGAACGTGCGCACGTCGAAGTCGTGGACGGCGAGCGAGTCGGGCGGGATCCCCAGCTCCGCGGTCGCCTCGCGCACCTCGCGCGCGAGCGTGTCGGGCGGGAAGCCGGGCGGCAGCGAGCGCGTCGCGATCGAGAACGCGACGTAGCGGACGTCGCAGCCCGCCTCGACGAGCCGCGCCATCGTCCCGCCGCACCCGAACTCGCCGTCGTCGGTGTGCGGCGCGAGGACGAGCGCCTTCCGCCATTGCTCGATCACACGACCACCGGCTCACGATTCTCCACCGCGGGCGGCGGCTCCTGCGCCGGGAGCCGTCGCGGCGCCGCGAGCGCGAGCACGCCGAAGAGCCCCCAGGTGGTCGGATCCTCGAAGAAGTCGTTGTAGAAGAGCGAGTGGACGAAGATCGCCGCGAGCGCGAGCGCCGCCGACAGCGCGACCCGCGCGCCGAAGCCGCGGTCGAACCGCCGCGTCCCCTGCACGCCGAGCGCGACGAGCAGCCAGGCGAAGAGCAGCAGCCCGATCCCGCCGCTCTCGGCCGCCACGGTCACCGGCGTGTCGTGCGACGCCGCCCGCTTCGGCTCCTTCCCCTTCACGTGCCGGCGGTCGACCCGCTTCGCGTACGCGTGCTTGAAGCCGCCGACGCCGACGCCGATCGCCGGGTGCGCCTGCGCGATCCGGATCCCGTTCGCGACGAGGCTCGCGCGCCCGCTCGTCGCGCTGTTCAGGCCGCTCGAGGTGTGGTGGACGAGCGCGTGGCGCACGCGCGGCTCCCCGGCCGCTATCCCCGCGAGCACCGCGGCAGCCGCGACGACGGCGACGAGCGAGCGCCAGCGCCACGCGACGGCGGCGACGCCGATCACGCCGACGAGCAGCGCGGCGAAGCTCGACTGCGAGAACGAGATCAGCAGCCCGAACCAGAGCACGACGATCCCCGCCGCCGCCGCGAGCGCGGCGCGCGGCGAGCGGCCGCGGACGACGAGCACCACCGTCGGGATCAGCGCGACGACGAGGAAGCGCCCGTACACCGACGGGTCCCAGAAGATCGAGTTGACCCGGAAGAAGGCGGCGTACGCGTTGCCGGTGATCACCTTCGGGTTCTGGAAGACGTCGCGCGTCTCGTACTGGTAGAAGCCGACCGCCGCGAACGCGAGCGCCATCGCCACCAGCTCCCCGTAGAGGATCCGCAGCCGGACGCGGCTCCACTCGAGCCGCGCGATCGCGAGCGCGAGGATCGTGAACGGGACGTAGAACGCGAGGATCTCGATCGCGCCCTCGTGGACGTCCGGGCTCCACGCGAGCGACGCCCCCGTCCAGGCGACGAACCAGCCGAGCGGCTTCGCGACGACGCCCAGCTCCCGCGAGCGCTCGTCGCCGCGCAGCAGCTCCCAGAGCAGCAGCGCCGCCGCGCCCGCCGCGAGCGCGTAGAGCGGCACGAGCAGCTGGTGGCCGAGCAGGCCGATCCGGATCGGCAGCAGCCCGAGCGTCCCGAAGGCGACGAGCCACGGCTCCCGGCGCAACGCCCACGCGACCGCGGGCGCGAGGACGAGTCCGCCGCCGATCGTCAGCCCCAGCTCGAGCGCCTTCGCGGGCGCGAGCGAGACCACCAGGAGCGCCGTTCCGAAGAGCGCGAACCCGAGCGCCGCGATCCGGTCGCGCCGCCCGCGCGCGATCAGCAGCACCGCGAGCGCGACGCACGCGACCGGCCCCCCGATCCGTGCGAGGTCGCTCACTTCTTCGTGCCCGCCCCGACGACGAGGGTGGCGCGGTACGAGTGCCCGCGCTCGGCGACGACGAGCGGGTAGGTGCCCGGCTTGGCGGGCGCGTGCAGCCGCAGCACGCGGTCGGTCGCGAGGCCGCTGAGCCCGTCGAGCCGCCAGAGGTAGACCGGCGCGTCGGTGTCGACGCCGACCCCGAAGCGCACGCCCGGCTTCTTCAGGACGATCCGGTCGCGGACGAGCTGGATGTAGCGGACGCGCACGACGAGCTGGCGGCGCGCGTTCGGCTTCGTGATGTTCCCCGCCTCGTCGATGCCGCCGAGGTAGAGCGTGTAGCTGCCGCGGCGGAGCGGCTTGCCGCCGACGATCCCCCGCCACGTGAAGGCGCCGCTCGCCTTGTGCCCGCGCGTGAGCAGGATCCGCCGCGAGCCGAGGTAGAGCGCCGCGCGCGCAGGGGAGTTGAACCGGTAGGAGATCTTGAGCGTGTCGCCGACCCGGTCGGCGTCCGGCGAGATGGTGGCGCGCCCCGCGTCGGCGGCGAGCACCTGCGGCGGGTGCGTGTCGAGCACGATCCGGTTCGGGAGCAGGATCGTCCGGCGCTGGCGGGCGAGGTGGATCTCCGGCTGGTAGACGCCGTCGGGGGCGCGGACGCCCGCGTCGGTCTTGCCGTCCCAGACGAAGCGCACCTCGCCGCGCGGCACCGCCTGCCCGTCGGCGACCGTCGCGACGACGTTCCGCTCCGCGTCGCGGATCGTCACCGTCACGTCGTCGGCGTGGCGCATCGTCACGCGGATCCCGGCCTTGCCGCGCGCGCAGCCGCACGTGGGCGAGATCCGCTTCGCGACGTGCGTCCCGTAGATCGGGCTCTTCACGAGCTTGAGCCGCTCCGTGATCGCGAACGCCGCAGCGGTGGCGATCAGCAGGCCCACGAGAGCCGCGGTGGAGAGAACCCGCTGCAAGGCGCAGCGATTGTAGGCACGTCCCGGCTAGATCCGTTCGGGCTGGGCGCGCGGCGCCAGCCAGGCCCGCACCCCGGTCGCGGCGAGGCCCGCCGCCACCACGCACAGCCCGCCGATCAGGATCCAGTCGCTGCCGGGCGCGTCGAGCACCTTGATCCCGCTCAGGGTCAGCACGGCGCCGAGCGTCGCGCGCAGCGCCCCGTCCGGGAGCTTCAGCGTGAAGCGGCTCGAGAGCAGCACGCCGGGGATCGAGCCGACGAGGAGCCACGCGGTCGCGTGCAGGTCGACGTTGCCGGCGACGAGGTGCCCGATCCCGGCCACCCAGAGCAGCGCCGCCGCGTGGAAGATGTCGGTGCCGACGATCTTCGGCATCGTCAGCGGGTAGACGAGCACCATCACGAGCCCGAAGAAGGTGCCGCTGCCGACCGAGGTGAGGCCGACGACGAAGCCGAAGACGGCGCCGATCGCGAACGCGACCAGCCGGTCGCGGCGGCCGAGCAGGAAGGGGGCGTCGCTCGGCTTGATCCCGCGCGTGACGACCGACTTGACGAGGAAGCCGATCCCGCCGGCGACGAGCGCCGCGCCGACCGCGTACCCCTCCACGGTCTGGGCCGAGTCGCCGTAGCGGTGCTTCATCCAGGCGGCGACGGCGACCCCGAGCAGCGACAGCGGCCCCGAGCCGAGGAACATCCAGGCGGCGAGGCGCGCGTGCACGGTGCCGAGCCGCCGGTGCCGCAGCGCGCCGAACAACTTGAAGATCGCGCCGTGGAGGATGTCGGTGCCGACGGCGTAGGTCGGCTTGAAGCCGAAGAGGATGACGAGGATCGGCGTCATCAGCGAGCCGCCGCCCATCCCGGTGAGGCCGACGAGCGCGCCGATCAGGAAGCCGGTGAGCGTGAACTGCCAGGTCATTCGGCCACCCGCGCCTCGACGGCGACCGGCGCGCGCGCGAGCCGCACCGCGACGAGCGCGACGAGCACGACGCAGACCGCGGCGACCGCGATCCAGGCGATCCCGCCCGGCAGGGCGAGCCGCGCGCCCGACACGAGCAGGACGAGCGCGAGCAGCAGCCGCAGCGGCCGGTCGCCGACCGCGAGCGTCAGCTGCGAGCCCGCGAGCACGCCCGGGATCGACCCGAGCAGGAGCCACGCGAGCGTGTGCAGGTCGACGTTGCCGGCGACGAGGTGCCCGATCCCGGCCACCCAGAGCAGCGCCGCCGCGTGCACGATGTCGGTGCCGACGACCTTGTGGGCGCGCAGCGGGAAGACGACGAGCAGCGTCAGCCCGAAGAAGACGCCGCTGCCGACCGAGGTCAGGCCGACGAGGAAGCCGCCGAGCAGCCCGATCGCGACCGCGGCGAGCCGGTCGCGGCGCCGCAGCACGAACTCCTCCGGATGGCTGCGGAAGCGGACGAGCGCCTTCAGCAGCATCCCGAGCCCGCCGGCGAGCAGCACGGCGCCGAGCACGATCCCCTCGACCGAGTCGAGCCCGCCGCCGTAGCGGCGGTGGAGCCAGGTGGCGAGGGCGACGCCGCCGAGCGACGCGGGCGCGCTGCCGGCGAGCATCCAGCCGGAGAGCCGGGCCTGCACCGTCCCGAGCCGGTGGTGGCGCAGGCCGCCGACGCTCTTGAAGATCGCGCCGTGCAGCACGTCGGTGCCGATCGCGGTCACGGGGTCGAAGCCGAAGAGGAAGACGAGCGCCGGCGTCATGAGCGAGCCGCCGCCCATCCCGGTCAACCCGACGAGCGCGCCGATCAGCAGGCCCGTCAGGGTGAACTGCCAGGTCATTCGACCAACCCGCGTTCCTGCAGGACGCGGAAGACCTCCTCGGCGGCGGCCGCCACGTCGAACGTCGCCATGTCGAGATGGACGTCGGGCGCCTCGGGCGGCTCGTACGCGCCGCCGGCGCCGGTGAGGTCGCCGATCGCGCCCGACTCGGCCCGCGCGTAGAGCCCCTTGCGGTCGCGCTGCGCCGCCAGCTCGGCCGGCAGGTCGACGTGCACCTCGACGAACTCGCCCTCGGGGAAGAGCGAGCGCGCCGTCTCGCGGTCGGCCCGGAACGGCGACACGAACGCGGCGAGCACGATCAGGCCCGCGTCGGTCATCAGCTTCGCCACCTCGCCCGCCCGGCGGTTGTTCTCGGCGCGGTCGGCGTCGCTGAACGAGAGGTCCTTCGAGAGCCCGTGCCGCAGGTTGTCGCCGTCGATCAGGACGGTGTGGCGGCCGAGCGCGTGCAGCCGCTTCTCGAGCGCGTTCGCGACGGACGACTTGCCCGCGCCGGGCAGCCCGGTGAACCAGACGACGAACGGCCGCTGCCCGAGCAGCGCGGCGCGCGCCTCCCGGTCGATCTCCAGCTCCTGCCACGGCACGCTCTCGTCGCGGCGCGCGCCCGAGCGGAGCAGACCGGCGCCGACGGTGTGGTTGGTGATCCGATCGATCAGGATGAAGCCGCCGGTGTCGCGGTTCTCGACGTACGGGTCGAACGCGAGCGGCGAGCCGGTCTCGAGCTGGACGACGCCGATCTCGTTCAGGTCGAGCTGGTTCGCGGCGATCCGCTCCAGCGTGTCGACGTCGAGCTTGTAGTGGATCGGCGCCACCGTCGCGGGCACGGTCTTCGTCCCGCAGCGCATCAGGTAGGTGCGCCCGCGCAGGAGCGGCTCCTCCGCCATCCAGACGACGGTCGCCTCGAACTGCTCGGCGACCCGCGCCGGCGCGTCGGCCGCGACGACCACGTCGCCGCGCGAGACGTCGATCTCGTCGGCGAGCGTCAGCGTCACCGCCTGCCCCGCGACCGCGCGCTCGAGGTCGGTCTCGAAGCCGACGACGCGCTCGACGGTCGTCTCGCGCCGGTTCGGCAGGACGAGGACGCGGTCGCCGGGCGCGACCGAGCCGCCGGCGACGGTGCCGGCGAAGCCGCGGAAGTCGCTGCTGGGCCGGTTCACCCACTGCACCGGCAGCCGGAACGGCGCGTCCTGCATCCGCTCCTGGTCGACCTCGACCGCCTCGAGGTAGCCCATCAGCGACGGCCCGTCGTACCAGGGCATCGCCTCGGAGCGCTCGATCACGTTGTCGCCGCGCAGCGCCGAGAGCGGGATCAGCGTGAAGCCCTCCAGCCCGAGCTGCGCCGCGAACTCGGCGTACTCCCGCTCGATCTCGCGGAAGCGGCCCTCCGAGAACTCGACGAGGTCCATCTTGTTGCAGGCGACCGCGACGTGGCGGATCCCGAGCAGGTGGACGAGATAGCTGTGGCGCCGCGTCTGCGTGAGCACGCCCTTGCGCGCGTCGAGCAGGATCACCGCGCAGTCGGCGGTGGAGGCGCCGGTGACCATGTTGCGCGTGTACTGCTCGTGGCCGGGCGTGTCGGCGACGATGTACTTGCGCCTGTCGGTCGAGAAGAAGCGGTAGGCGACGTCGATCGTGATCCCCTGCTCGCGCTCGGCGGCGAGCCCGTCGAGCAGGAGCGCGAAGTCCAGCTCCTCGCCCTGGGTGCCGACGCGCCGCGAGTCGGCCTCGAGCGCGGTGAGCTGGTCCTCGAAGAGCATCTGCGCCTCGTAGAGCAGGCGGCCGATCAGGGTCGACTTGCCGTCGTCGACCGAGCCGCAGGTGATGAAGCGCAGCAGCGACTTGTGCTCGTGCGCGTCGAGGTAGGCGAGGATGTCCTCGGAGATCAGGTCGGTCTGCGCCACTAGAAGTAGCCCTCGACCTTCTTCTTCTCCATCGAGGCGGCCTCGTCGTAGTCGATCACGCGGCCCTGCCGCTCCGAGGTCTTCGCGAGCAGCATCTCCTGGATGATCTTCGGCAGCGTGTCCGCCTCCGACTCGACGGCGCCCGAGAGCGGGTAGCAGCCGAGCGTCCGGAAGCGCACCTTCCTGCGCATCGGCTCCTCGCCCGGCTCGAGCCGCATCCGCTCGTCGTCGACCATGATCAGCGTCCCGTCGCGCTCGACGACGGGCCGTTCGGCCGCGAAGTAGAGCGGCACGATCGGGATCCCCTCGCGGTGGATGTAGAGCCACACGTCCAGCTCCGTCCAGTTCGAGAGCGGGAAGACGCGGATCGACTCGCCGCGGCGGTGGCGCGCGTTGTAGAGCCGCCACAGCTCCGGCCGCTGGTTCTTCGGGTCCCAGCGGTGCTGCGCGGTGCGGAAGGAGAAGATCCGCTCCTTCGCGCGCGAGCGCTCCTCGTCGCGGCGGGCGCCGCCGAAGGCCGCGTCGAAGCCGTACTTGTCGAGCGCCTGCTTCAGGCCCTCCGTCTTCATCACGTCGGTGTGGACGACCGAGCCGGAGTCGAACGGGTTGATCCCGCGCGCGAGCCCCTCCTCGTTCACGTGCACGAGCAGGTTCAGCCCGTGCTCCTCCGCCATCCGCGCGCGGAAGCGGTACATGTCCTGGAACTTCCAGGTCGTGTCGACGTGCAGGAACGGGAACGGCGGCGGCGCCGGCCAGAACGCCTTGCGGGCGAGGTGCAGCATCACCGAGCTGTCCTTGCCGATCGAGTAGAGCATCACCGGGTTCTCGGCCTCGGCGACGACCTCGCGCATGATGTCGATCGCCTCCGCCTCGAGGCGTTCGAGATGGGTGAGGCGGACGCGGCTCAGCTCGGCACCTCGCCGCGCAGCAGGTTCAGCTCCTCGAGGCGGGCGAGCACGCGCGCGGCCGACTCGGTCGGCGTCTCGCCGCTCGTGTCGAGCCGCAGGTCCGGCTCGAGCGGCTCCTCGTAGGGGGAGGAGACGCCGGTGAACTCGTCGATCTCGCCGGCGAACGCGGCCGCGTAGAGGCCCTTCGGGTCGCGGCGCGCGCACTCCTGCAGCGGCGTCGCGACGTGGATCTCGACGAACGGCGCGTGCTGCTCGACGAGCGCGCGGGCGTGCCGGCGCAGCTCCTCGTAGGGCGAGATCGCGGAGACGATCACGACGGCGCCGGCGCGGGCGAGCCGCGACGAGACCCAGCCGATCCGCGCGATGTTCGTGTCGCGGTCCTCCTTCGAGAAGCCGAGCCCCTTCGAGAGATGGGTGCGGACGATGTCGCCGTCGAGGTGGTCGACGACGAGCCCGCGCCGCTCCAGCTCCGGCTCGACGATGTTCGCGATCGTCGTCTTGCCGGCGCCCGAGAGCCCGGTGAACCAGAGGACGAATCCCCCACGCCCGTTGTCGCTCACGCGACCTCCTTGGTCGAGACGGTGTGAATGCCGCACTCGGTGCGCTCGCTGCCGGCCCAGCGGCCCTCGCGGCCCTTGCCCGGCAGCGTCGAGTGCGTGTCGCCGATCGAGTCGTAGCCGCGGTCGTGCAGCGGGTTGTACGGGAGCCCGCGCTCGCGGATGTAGGCCCAGCAGTCGTCGTCCGTCCAGTCGGCGAGCGGGTTCGCCTTCCACAGCTCGTGCCGGTCGTCCCAGCCGAGCTTCGGCGCGTCGGCGCGCGTCGGCGACTGCTCGCGGCGGATCCCGGTGATCCAGCAGTCGAGGTCGAGGAGCGCGCGCGTGAGCGGCTCGATCTTCGCGAGCGCGAGGTAGAGGTCGGGCTTCGTCTCCCAGAGCCCGTCCTCGACCGGCTTGCCCTCGAAGCGCTCGATCGTCGTCCCGTAGCGCCGCTCCACCTCGCGCCACAGCTCGTAGGTCTCCGGGAAGAGGTGGTGCGTGTCGATCGCGAAGACGCGCGCGCCCGGCTCCAGCTCGAGCAGCATGTCGAACAGCACCGTCTCCTCCTTCTGGAAGGAGCAGGCGAGCGCGACCCGGCCGGGGAACGCGGCGAGGACGTGCTCGAGCACGCGCTCGGCCGGCCACGACTCGACGTCAGGGGGCAGGCGCAAGGTCGGCGTCGCCACCGAGCAGCACCTCCTTCAGCGTGTCGCCGCGCAGGCCGAGCCGCAGCGTCTCGAGCGGGATGACCTCCTCGGGCGGGATGTTGCCGAGGTTGACGTTGGAGCCGAAGTGCTTGACGAACCAGGCCTGGCTCGCCTTCGTCGGCGCCTCCCAGATCAGGTTGGCGAACGAGATCGAGTGCTCGATCTCGTCGACGAGCCCGGTGCGCAGCTCGCCGGTCGGCCGGTAGATCCCGGCGGTGCCGCCCTCGCGGCCCTCGGTGATCACCTTCCAGGCGCCCGCCTCCAGCTCGTCCTTGATCCACTGCACCCACTGGAAGGGCGCGAACACGACCTCGGTGTCCTTCGAGCCGACCTCGGAGAGGACGGTGAAGTCGCGGGCGAAGTCGGCGATCAGCTCGAGCTTGCGCTCGCGCGGGATCTCGATCGTGCCGTCGGAGATCTCGACGTGGGTGAAGCGGTGCTCCTGCAGCCACGCCTTGAACTCGTCGAGCCGGCCGCGCGCGTAGACGGCCTCGAAGAGCGTGCCGCCGCAGACGACGGGCGTCTCGAAGGAGCGGTAGAGCGCGATCTTCTTCTCGAGGTTGTTCGTGACGTAGCTCGTGCCCCAGCCGAACTTGACGATGTCGACGAACTGGCCGGCGGTGTCGAAGAGGCCCTCGACGTCGCGCAGGTTCAGCCCCTTGTCGATCACGTGCGTCAGCCCCTCGGAGCGCGGCTTGCCGGGGCGCGGCGGCAGGTCGAGAAAGCCGTCCTCAAAGGCGGGCATAGAGCTCCTCCAGCTTCTTCGTCGCGGCGGCCTGGACGTCGTGGTAGAGCGAGTTGCCGTGGGCGTCGATGCCGACGGTGAGCGGGCCGAAGTCCTTGACCCGGAACTTCCAGAGGCACTCGGGCATCAGCTCCTCCCACTGCACCTCCTCGATCTCCTCGATCTGCGTCGTCTCGAGCGCGGCGGCGCCGCCGACGATCGCGAAGTAGACCATCCCGTGCGCTCGCATCGGCTCGATCGCCTCGTCGGGGAAGCCGCCCTTGCCGCAGATCGCGCGCACGCCGTAGCGTTCTCCCAGGCCTTCGGTGAAGCGAACCATCCGCGCCGAGGTGGTGGTGCCGATGCAGACCTTCTCGTAGCGGCCGTCGGCGAGCTTGCGCACGCCGGGCGCCGTGTGCAGGAGGAAGGCGCCGCTGAGGTCCATCGGCGGCTCCATGCCCTGGTCGAAGATGCGGATCTGCGTCCGGTCGCGGATGCCGACGATGTGCCCCTGCACGATCACCTCGTCGCCGGCGCGGAGCTTCAGGATCTCCTCCGGGTCGGCGATCGGGAACGTGATCTCGTGCGTCGCCATCAGGCCTCCCTGTCGAAGTCGGTGGCGCCGTCGGCGGCGACGTGCGCGGTCGCGCGCCGGGCCGCCCAGCACTGGTAGTTGACCGCCACCGGGTTGAGCGTCATGTGCGTGTCGGCGTGCTCGACGTGGCAGTTGAGGACGGTGACGTCGCCGCCGAGCCCCATCGGCCCGATCCCGGTCTCGTTCAGGAGCCCGTACAGCTCCTCCTCGAGCTTCGCGACCTCCGGGTCGGCGTTGCGGGTGCCGATCGGCCGCGCGATCGCCTCCTTCGCGAGGTACATCGCGTAGTCGGCGGAGCCGCCGATGCCGACGCCGACGATCCCGGGCGGGCACGGCTTGCCGCCGGCGCCGACGATCGACTCGAGCACGAACTGCTTGACGCCCTTCACCCCGTCGGCCGGGTTGAGCATCTTCAGGAAGCTCATGTTCTCGGAGCCGGAGCCCTTCGGCACACACTTGACGTCGAGCCCGTCCCAGTCGGCGACGAACTCCCAGTGCACGATCGGCAGCCGGTGCCCGACGTTCGGGCCGGTGTTCTGCCGCGTGAGCGTGTGGACGGCGTTCGAGCGGAGCGGATGTTCGAGGGTCGCGCGCGCGGTGCCGTCGCGGAGCGCCTCGTAGATCCGCGCCGGGTGGAGCGGGAAGTGCTCGCCGACGCGGCAGGTGTAGACGGCGATGCCGGTGTCCTGGCAGACGAGATTCTTCTCGGTGTCGGCGACCTCGACGTTGCGGAGGATCGTGCCGAGGACGCGCTGCCCGGGCACCGAGGTCTCGCGCCCGGCGGCGTCGCGGAGCGCGTCGCGGAGATCCTGCGGGATGTCCTTCAGCGCCCAGACGTAGAGGTGTGCGGCCGCGTCCTCGACGGCGCGCTGGAGATCGGTTGCGACGGCGTTCATGCTCTCGCTTTCCCGGCGGCGGCCGCGCCCGCGCGGCGGCCGTAGACGACGCATTCGAGGAGGCTGTTCCCCATCATGCGGTTGCGGCCGTGCGTGCCGCCCGCGATCTCGCCGCAGGCGTAGAGGCCGTCCAGCGTCGTCTCGGCGTTGGTGTCGATGACGAGCCCGCCGTTCTGGTAGTGGAGGACAGGGTAGGTGAGGATCTTCTCGCGCAGCGGGTCGATCCCCCCGGCGCGGTAGCGGCGAAGCATGTACGGGAGCGAGACCTCGGCGTCGCGCTCCGGGATGCGGGTCGTGTCGAGCCAGACCGCGGGGCGGCCGTCCTCGGTCTGGACGCCCCTGCCCTTCGCGACCTCGTCGAAGATCGCCTGCGAGACGACGTCGCGGGGCGCGAGCGAGTCGCAGAACTCCTCGCCGTCGGCGTTGACGAGCACGGCGCCGTAGGCGCGCGTCGTCTCGGGGATCGAGTAGCCCTGCATCGTCTTCGGCCAGGCGCCGCCGTTCGGGTGGTACTGGAGCGCGTCGAGGTCGCGCGCCTCGGCGCCCAGCTCGATCGCGGCGCGGGTGACCTCGCCGGTCGCGCCGGGATGGTTGGTGGACAGCTCGCCGCGCTCCTCGGCCTCGCGGTAGCAGCGCCCGCCGGCCGCGAGCACGACGGTGCCCGCGTCGAGCTCGTGCTCGCCGCAGCGCGCGCGCCAGCCGTTGTCTGCGGGCTCGAGCGCGCGGAGCGGCGACTTCGGGAAGACGGTGACGCCGCTCGCCTCGACCGCGTGCCGCAGCACGGAGGTGATCGCGAGCCCGGTCTGGTCGCCGACCTGGAGCAGCCGCTTCGCGGAGGCGCCGCCGCACCGGGCGAGCCGGTAGCCGCCGTCCTCCTCGCGCGTGAACTCGACGCCCAGCTCCTCGAGCCAGTGGATCGCGCCGGGCGCGTCGGCGGTGAGCGCCTCGACGAGCCGCATGTCCGCGGTCTCGTGACTGGAGCGCCACACGTCCTGGGCGTGCTGCTCCGGCGAGTCGTCTGCGCCGAAGGCGGCCTGGATGCCGCCCTGCGCCTTCGCCGAGTTGCAGGACTGGATCGAGCCCTTCGTCGCGAGCGCGACCCGCGCGCCGGCCCGCTCGGCGGACACGGCCGCCGCGAGCCCGGAGGCCCCGGAGCCGATCACGAGCACGTCGAAATGACCGTTCGTCGTCGCCACGCCGCGCGTGACTATACCCAAGCGCTCCTCATGCGTCACATGAGAATTTCTTATTGCTGTCCTACGCAGACATGGCCGAAAGAGCCATCTTGATTGTCACGCTAGACAACGCTACGGTGGGCTGCGTCGTCCACGAGAGGAGGAAAGATGTTCGATCCGGAGACGAGCCCCGGGCTCGACCTGACCGTCGCCGAGCGGGGTCACGGCGCCGGGCACGCGCTGCCCGCGTTCCCGCTCTGCTGCTGCCTCGTGCTCTGCGTCGCCCTCGGCTGCAGCAGCAGTTGCGCGAAGGCGAACAAGGCCGAGTAGTGCCGGTGGGCGAACCGGCGCTCCCCGCGTCGCCGCTCCCGGAGCGGCCGCAGCTCAAGCCGTGGTATCGCGTCTCCCTCGAGGCGGACCGCACCGTGCTCCGCTACGGCGGCTCGGTGCTCGAGTTCGGCGGCGCCGACGCCGTCCGGCTCCTGCCGCGCCTCCTGCGGCTCCTCGACGGCACGCGCACGCTCGAGGAGATCGCGGCGACCTTCGGAGAGCCGGTTCGCCCCGCGGTCGCGGAGGCCGTGCGCCTGCTCGCGCGGCAGCGCCTGCTCGTCGACCCGGCAGGCGGCGAGCTGCCGGCCGACACGGCGCGAACCGTCGGGTTTCTGGCCGCGACCGACCGCTACGACCGCGGACCGGCGGCTGCGCTCCGCGGCCTCGAGCGCGCGAGCGCCGCGGTGGTCGGCTCCGGCGCCGTGGCGGCCGCGATCGCGGCGCTGCTGCGCCGCTCGGGCGTCCCGTCGGTCGCCCGCGCCGGCTGGCGCGACCCGGCGGCGCACGAGAGCCGGCTGGCCGTCGTCGCGCCGGCGCCGGACGAGACGGGCCGCGTCGAGGAGTGGAACCGCGACGCGCTCGCGCGCGGCAGCGAGTGGCTGCAGGTGCTTCCCTACGACGGCCTCGTGGCGGCGGTCGGCCCGGTCGTCGTCCCGGGCGAGTCGGCGTGCCACGAGTGCTACCGGCTGCGCCGGGCGGCGAACGTCTCGCCGCTCGCAGATCGCGGCGGCGGCGCGGCGGCATCCGCGCCGGTCCTCGACTCGGTCGTCGCCGGCCTCGCAGCCCTCGTCGCCGTGCGCCGGCTCGCCTGCGAGGACGGCCTTGCGGTCGGGACCGTGCTCGCGGTCGAGGCGAGCCCCGAGCCGGCATGCTCGCGACACGTCGTCTATCGCGTGCCGCGCTGCCCCGCCTGCTCGCCGGCGGCCGCCGCGGCGGCGCCGTCGCCGTGGCATGCCGAGGAGGCGCGCGCTGCCTGAGCTGGCCGACACCCCGCCCACGCCGGCCGCGGACGCCCTGCGCAGGCTCGAGACGACCGTGTCGCCGTACACCGGCATCGTCCGCGGCGTCGACGAGGTGCTGGCGGCGCCGGCCGATCTGCGCCTGCCGAGCCTCTTCTGCCAGACCGGGCACGTCGAGGCGCTCGTCGGGCCCCCGGTGGCGCAGCTCGGGGCCGGTTCGGCGCGGACGCGGGAGCTGGCGCGCGCGGCGGCCGTCGCGGAGGCGCTCGAGCGCTACTCCGCCTGCGACGCCGACGCGGTCGAGGCGGTGGTGGCGCCGGCGAACGCGCTCGGAGGGCGGGCGGTCGCACCCGAGCGGTTCGCGCTCTTCGGGGCGCGCCAGTACGCGACCCCGGGCTTTCCGTATGCGCGCTTCGACGCGGACACGCCGGTCGCGTGGGTCGAGGGCTGGCCGCTTCCGGGCGGCGAGCCGGTGCTCGTCCCCGCGCAGCTCGTCTACCTCGGCTGGCGGCGGCGTCCCGGCGAGGCGCTCGTCGTCCACCCCACGAGCAGCGGTCTCTCGTGCCGGGCGACGTTCGCCGAGGCGGTCGCGTCTGCGCTCTTCGAGCTCCTCGAGCGGGACGCGTTCATGATCGTCTGGAAGGCGCGGCTCTCGCTGCCGCTGCTCGAGTGGCGCGGAAACCGGCGGCTGGAGGAGTTCGAGCGCCGGTTCGTCCGCCCGACCGGGCTGCGGGTCGCGGCGGTCGACCTGAGCGAGGTCTGGGACGTCCCGTGCGTGCTCGGCGTCGCGCGCGGCCGCGCCGCCGGCGAGGCGCCGCTCGGCGTGGGCGCGGCCGCCGCCGCGACCGTCGAGCGAGCCGTGGAGAAGGCGCTCGACGAGGCGATCCGCGTCCGCTCGTGGGCGCAGGCCCTCCGCGCCGCCGAGCCCGCGGGCGCGAGCGTGCCCGCTCCCGACGCGATCGCGGAGTTCGACGAGCACGTCCAGTACTACGCCTACGACGAGCACGCGGCGGCCGCCGACTTCCTCGACGCCTCGGACGAGCGCGGCGACGTGTCCGCGGTCGCCCCGCTCGCCGGGGCGCGGGCACGCGCGCTGGTGGAGCAGCTGTGCGCCCGCCTCGCCGCCCGCGGCGCCTCCGCCTACGCCGTCGACGTGACCGCGCCGGACGTGCGCGCCGCCGGGCTCCGCGTCGCCCGCGTGCTCGCGCCGGAGCTGTGCGCGCTCGACGTCGAGCACGCGGCGCGGCAGCTCGGCGGTCGGCGCCTCTACGAGGAGCCCGTCAGGCTCGGCCGGCGCGGCGGGCCGCTCGCCGAGGAGGACATGAACCCCGACCCGCACCCGTTCCCGTGACCGACGCTCCCGCACCGGTCCTGCGCTCGCTCGTCTACGGCGCGGCAACCCCCGACCTCGACGACCCCGCCGAGATCTTCCACGAGGCGTCGCGGCTCTATCCGGCGCTCGCGGAGCGCCAGGGAGCGGGCATCTCGCAGCTGGCCGCGAGTCCCGCCTTGCAGGAGGCGACGCTGCGTGCGGTCCGCCGAAACCCGCACCTGCCGCGGGTGCGGCTCACCGCCGCGGAGCCGCCGGACTGCTCGCTCTGGAGCGCGCTCGAGCGACGGCGGAGCCGTGCCGCCGACCAGCCGCTCCGGCTTCCGCTCGCGGTGCTCGGGCTCGTGCTCCGAGCCGCGTACGGGCCGAATGCGAGCGGGCGACGCACGACGCCGTCCGGAGGCGCGCTCTACCCGCTCGAGCTGTACGCGGTCGCGCAGCGCGTCGAGGGACTCGAGCCCGGGGTCTACCACCTCGACCCGGCGCGCCCGGCGCTCGAGCGCGTCCCCGCCGACGCCGTCGCGACCGCGCTCGCCGAGGCGACGCCGTTGCCGGAGCTGGTGACGACCGCCGCCGCGGTGCTCTTCCTGACGGCGGTCTTCTGGCGGACGCGGGTGAAGTACGGCCTGCGCGGCTACCGCTTCGCGCTCCTCGAGGCGGGCCACGTCGCCCAGAACGTGCTGCTCGCGGCGACGGCGCTCGAGCTTCCGGCGCTCCCGCTCGGCGGCTTCTACGACGCGAGGGTCGACGAGCTGCTCGGCGTCGACGGCGTGGACGAGTCGGTTCTCTACGGCGTCGTCCTCGGAGGGCGCGCGGGATGAGCGGCCGCCGGGCGCTGCTCGCGGCGGCGTTCCCGGTCGCCGCGGTCGGGCTGTTCCTGCTCGTCCCGACCCCGCCGCCGGCGCCTCCCGCCTCGCTCCCGGCGGCGGTCGGGGCGGGCACGGTCACCGCGCTCGGGCTGTATCTCCTCCTCGCCGGCGGCAGACCGGGCCTGCTCCCGACCCCCGTGCTGCTCGCGGCCGCGGTCGCCGTCGGGGCGAGCGAGGAGGCGATCTGGCGCGCGTTCGCGCTCGCGCGGCTCGCACCGGCGCTCGGGGCGTTCGCGGCGCTCGCGCTCGTGAGCCTTGCATTCGCGGCGCAGCACTACCCCGCCCAGGGCGCTCGCGGGGTGCGCGTCCACGTGCTGACCGGAGCGGTCTTCGGCGTCCTCTTCCTCGCGAGCGGCAGCCTCGTCGCCGCGGCGGTCGCCCACGCGCTCTACAACGTGCTCACGGTCGGGGCGGGCGGGCTGCCGCTGCCGGCCGATCCGCTGCTCGCAGTGCGCGGCGTGCGCAAGCGCTACGGCCGCGTCGAGGCGCTCGCCGGCGTCGATCTCGAGGTCGGCGAGAGCGAGGTGGTGGCGCTGCTCGGGCCGAACGGCGCCGGCAAGACGACCCTGCTCGACCTCGTGCTGGGGCTGCGTCATGCCGACGAGGGGGCCGTCGCGGTGCTCGGACGGCGGCCCGGCTCGCGCGAGTGCCGGCACGACGTGGCCGCGACCCCGCAGGACATGTCCTTCCCGCCGACGCTCCGCGTGCGAGAGATCCTCGGGTTCGTCCTCGCCCACCACCGCCGCCGCCTCGCCGTCGACGAGGTGCTCGAGCGGTTCGGGCTGACAGAGGTCGCGCGCCGGCAGGCGGGCGGCCTCTCCGGGGGCCAGCGCCGGCGGCTCGCGGTCGCGCTCGCGTTCGCCCCGCAACCGCGCCTCGCGATCCTCGACGAGCCGACCGCGGGCCTCGACGTCGAGTCGCGACGAGACGTGTGGCGGGCGATCCTCGCCCAGGCCGACAGCGGCCGCACCGTGCTGTTCACGACCCACCACCTCGACGAGGCGGAGGCGCTCGCGACGCGGATCGTCGTGCTGGCTCGCGGCCGGGTCGCCGCCGACGACGCCGCCGCGGCGCTCCGAGCTGCCGGGGAGGCGTCGCTCGAGTCTGCCTACCTGCGGCTCACCGGAGCGGGCGCGTGAGGCTCGGGCTCGTCTACGCGCGCCTGCAGCTCGTCGAGCTGGTCCGCTTCCCGGGCTTCACGGTGGCGACGCTCGGGTTCCCGGCGCTGCTCTTCGGCCTGTTCGGGCTCCCGCGCGCCGGCGCGCACCCCGAGGCGATCGTCGCGTCGTACATGGCGTTCGCCGCGCTCGGCGTCGGCTTCTTCCAGTTCGGCGTGTCGGCGGCGATCGAGCGGGCGACGCCGTGGGCGGTGTTCTTGCGGACGCTGCCGGCGCCGGCTGCCGCCAGGATCGCCGGCCGGGTTCTCGCCGCGCTTGCGTTCACGGCGGCGGCGATCGCGCTCGTCCTCTGCCTCGCGCTCGCGACGACGCACCTCAGCCTGTCGCCGCTCGCCTGGGCGCGCCTCGCGGTCGCGCTGCTCGGCGGGAGCGTCCCCTTCGTGGTGCTCGGCGTCGCGATCGCGTACTGGACGACGCCGAAGAGCGCGCTGCCGGTCGCCAACGTGCTCTACATGCTGCTCTCGTACGCGGGCGGGCTCTGGACGGGCGGGAGCGACCTCCCGCACCTCGCCGCGCGGATCTCGCCCTACACACCCACGCGGCAGTGGGGCGACGTTCTCTGGCCGGCGGCGCTGGGGCTGCCCTGGAGCGGGCGTCACTGGCTCGCCCTGACCGGCTTCACCGCGGCGTTCGCGGCCGCCGCGATCTGGGGCTATCGCCGGGACGAAGGGCAACGGTTCCGATGAGCGCGGCTACCAGGCCTCGCGCAGCAGCCGCTCGATCTCCTCCGGGCTCGCCGGGTGCGGGTTGGCCTGGTTGCCGCCGCGCTGCGCGGCCGAGGCTGCGAGAGCGGGCAGGTCCCGCTCGGGCACGCCGAGGTCGCGGAGGCGCGTCGCGCCGCCGAGCGCGCACAGCTCCTCGACACGCGCCGCGGGATCGTCCGGCGCCCCGATCGCCTCGCCGAGACGCCGCACCGCGTCGGGCACCAACGCGGCGTTGAAGCGGAGGACGGGCGGCAGGCAGATCCCGTTTAGCGTCCCGTGCGGGAGCCCGTACGCGCCGCCGACGGCCTGGGCCAGCGCGTGCGCGAGCGCGAGCATCGAGCCGGCGAGAGCGGCGCCGCCGTGGGCGGCGCCGCGCAAGAGGCCGGTGCGCGCCTCGCGGTCGCGCGGCGAGTCGACCACCCGCGGCAGCCATTCCGAGATCAGCGCGGCTCCGGCGAGCGCCTCCTCGTCGGCGGCCGGGTTGTGCCCCCGCGCGTAGAGGGCCTCGGCGCAGTGGGCGAGCGCGTTCAGGGCCGTCCCGACGGTCGTCTCCCTGGGCAGCTCGAGCGTCAGCTCGGGCTCGTAGACGATCGCGGCCGGATGCGCGCCGCCCCCGCCGCCGCGCATGCGCCGCTCCGGGTCGCGGATGCCGAAGTAGCTCGTCCACTCGGCGCCGGAGTAGGTCGTCGGCACGGAGACGAGCGGCAGCCCGGTCGCGGCGGAGAGCGCCTTGCCGAGGTCGATCGCGCTGCCGCCGCCGACCGCGAGGACGCCGCCGGCCGAGCGGGCCTGCGCGGCCGCCTCCTCGAGCCGGTGCGACGGCACCTCGCGCCAGCGGGCGCGCTCCTCGACCCCCAGCTCGAGGTCGTCCCAGCGCGGGCTCGCGACGACGAGCGGCACCTCGACGCCGGCGGCGGCGCATGCGTCGGCGAGCGCGTCGAGGCCCCAGCGGACGACCATGCGCGGCACGGTCACTCGAGCCGCCCGCGCGCGAACTCGACGAACGCCTGGGCGACGCGCGTCTCCGCGCGGCCGGTCGAGCGGACGAGCGAGATCTCCCGCGAGGGCTCGAGCCCCTCGACGCGCGCGACCGCGAGCGCGCCCGAGGCGAGGTCGCCCTCGATCGCGGTCTTCGAGATGAACGTCACCCCGAAGCCGGCGAGCACGGCGGTGCGCGCCGACTCCTGCAGCCCCAGCTCGAGCCGCACGTCGAGGTCGCGCAGGCGGACGCCCAGCTCGCGCAGCTCGTCGTCGATCACCTGACGCACGCCGGCACCATCCTGCATCAGCACGAGCGGCTCTTCCCGGAGCTGCGCGAGCGACACCGTCCGGCCCGCGAACGCGTGGCCGGCGGGGACGGCGAGCACCACCTCGTCACGGAAGAACGGCTCGAAGCTGACGCCGCGGTGGCGTCGCGCCGCGCCGACGACGCCCAGCTCCAGCTCGCGGCGGGCGACCGCCTCGACGACGCTCTGCGTGTCCGAGACGGTCAGCGCGACCCGCACCTGCGGGTGCGCGCGCTGGAACTCCGCGAGCACGACGGGCACGACCGTCCCGCCCGGCCCGGTCGAGGCGCCGATCTCGAGCCTGCCGGCCAGCTCGCCCTCCGCCTCCTCGCCCAGCTCGGCGAGCAACTGCTCCTCCAGCGCGAGCAGCCGCTGCGCGCTCCGGTAGAGGCGCTGGCCCGCCTCGGTCGGCTCGACGCGGCGCCCCGACCGGTCGAGGAGCTGCTGGCCGAGCCGCTTCTCGAGCGAGCGGATCTGCAGGCTCACCGCCGGCTGGGTCACGCCGAGCTGGTCGGCCGCCTGCGAGAAGCTGCGCCGCTCGACCACCGCGCAGAACGCGGCGAGCTGACGCGTGTCCATAAGCACATCTTATCGAAGCGGAGGACTACCATCCCTGGGGTGCCGGAGACGACGCCGGGCATCGAGGACACGCTGGTCCGCGGCTACCGGCGGCTCGCCGACGAGGCCGCCGGACGGCGCCACGACACGGTGCTGCGCACCCTCGACGTGGCGCTCGCGCTGCTCTTCCTGCTCGTATCGCTGCCGCTTTCGCTGCTGCTCGCGCTCGTCGTGCTCACGACGAGCGGGGCGCCGATCTTCTACCGCGGCGAGCGCGTCGGCCGCGGCGGGCGCGTCTTCACGATGCTCAAGTTCCGGACGCTCCGCCGCGGCGCCGAGGAGCGGCTCGGCCCGTACCTCGGCGAGGAGCTGGTCCGCCGCACGCAGGCGGAGTTCACGCCGGTCGGCCGCTGGCTGAAGGCGACCCAGCTCGACGAGGTGCCGCAGTTCCTGAACGTGCTGCGCGGCGACATGAGCCTCGTCGGGCCGCGCCCGATCCGTCCCGTCTTCTTCGCGGAGCTGGCCCACGACCTGCCCGCATACTGGCAGCGGCTCGTCGTCCGGCCCGGCCTCACCGGATTGGCGCAGGTGCGCCGCGGCTACGAGACGAGCATGGCCGAGAAGCTCGCGCACGACCTGGAGTGGATCGCGGACCGCTCGGTGCGCCTCTACCTGCGCACGGTCGCCGCGACCGGGTGGCGCGTGCTCCGGCAGTCGCTGCGAGGAGTCGTCCGCCCGGACGCGTGAGGAGGGCGATCGCAGGAACGGCGGCGGCGATGCTGCTCGCGGCGGCCGCGGCGGCGCTGCTCTGGCCGGAGCTGCGCCCGTCGCCGCGCCGGCCGGCACGGCCGGCGGCGCCGCTGCTCGTCGGCGTCGACGACGACACGTTGAAGTGGACGGCGAGCCCGCTCGAGGTGGTGCGACGGCAGCGGCAGCTCGGCGCGCACGCCGTCCGCGTCTGGGTGCCCTGGCAGGGCGAGGCGGAGCCGAACGCCGTTCGCCGGGTCGAGCTGGCACGCGCGGAGCGCGCCGCCCGCAAGACGAAGGTGGTGCTGGCCGTCTTCGGCTTCGCCGCCAGCACCCCGACCGACGACGCGGCCCAGGCGCGCTTCTGCGGCTACGCGCGCGCCGCGCTCGCGCGCGTGCCCGACGCGGCCGCGGTCGTCGTCTGGAACGAGGTCAACTCGCGCACCTACTGGCGCGGCACGCCCGAGCAGTACGAGCGCCTGCTCGCCCGCTGCTACGACGCGCTGCACGCCGAGCGCGGCGACGTGGTCGTGCTCGACTCGACCGCCTCCGCGCATGCGCCGGCCGCGTTCCTGCGCGCCGTCGGGGCCGCCTACCGCGCGAGCGGCCGCACGAGACCCCTCGTCGACGCCTTCGGGCACAACCCCTACCCGCGCACCTCGGCGGAGCCCCCCGACGCCGTGCATCCGGACGGCTTCCTCGGCGAGGGCGACTACGGCCGCCTGATCCGGGTCCTCGACGACGGCTTCGCCGGCACCGCCCAGCCGCGGCCGGTGGTCTGGTATCTGGAGGACGGCTTCCAGACCGCGCCCCCGCCGCACCTGAGCCACCGCTACGGCGGCGTCGAGAACGCGCTCACCATCTCGCCGCAAACGCAGGCGGAGCGGCTGAGGCGCGCGATCATGCTCGCCGCCTGCCAGCCGCGCGTGCACGCCTTCTTCAACTTCGAGCTGGTCGACGAGACACGCCTCGCGGGCTGGCAGTCCGGCTTGCTCTGGCGGGGCGCCCGGCCGAAACCGGCCGCGAGCGCGTTCGCGGAGGCCGCCCGGGCCGTCCGGAACGGCGAGCCGGTCTGCCGCCCGTAGAGTTCCCGCGATGTGCGGGATCTGCGGGATCGTCACGAGCCACGGCGCCCCCGACCGGGGCCGGCTCGCCGCGATGAGCGAGCTGCTCCTCCACCGCGGCCCCGACAGCGGCGGCGAGCACGTCGACGGGCCGGTCGCGCTCGCGGCGCGGCGGCTCTCGATCCAGGATCTCGAGCACGGCGACCAGCCGATCGCGAACGAGGACGGCAGCTGCGTCGTCGTCCAGAACGGCGAGATCTACAACTTCCCCGAGCTGCAGCGCGAGCTGGTCGGCGCCGGCCACGTCTTCCGCACGCGCTGCGACACCGAGGCGCTCGTCCACCTCTACGAGCAGCACGGCGTCGGCTTCGCGGAGCGGCTGCGCGGGATGTTCGCGGTCGCCGTGTGGGACGCGCCCCGCCGCCGCCTCGTGCTCGCCCGCGACCGCTACGGGATCAAGCCCCTCTACTACCGCCACGCGGCCGGAACGCTCGAGTTCGCGTCCGAGCTGCGCCCGCTGCCGCGCGGCGAGATCGACCTCGACGCGCTCGAGGCGTTCCTCGCGTTCAACTCGATCCCGGCTCCGTACTCGATCTTCCGGGAGACCCGCAAGCTGCCCGCCGGCCACGTCCTCGTCTGGGAGGACGGCACGGTGTCGCTCGAGCGCTACGCGCTTCCCGGGCCGCTGCCGGCCGGCGAGCTGCGCGAGGGCGACGAGGCGGAGCTGGTCGAGGAGCTGCGCGCCCGGCTGCGCGACTCGGTGCGCGCCCACCTCCTGGCCGACGTGCCGGTCGGGGTGCTGCTCTCGGGCGGCGTCGACTCGGCCGCGCTGGCGGCGCTCGCGGCGCAGGAGTCCGCCGAGCCGGTGCACACGTTCACGATCGGCTTCGCGGAGCGGAGCTTCGACGAGCGCGCCGACGCGCGGCTCGTCGCCGAGCGCTACGGCACGAACCATCACGAGCTGCTCGTCCGCCCGGAGCCGGAGCTGCTGCTGCGGGCGCTCGCCGAGGCGTTCGACGAGCCGTTCGCCGACTCGTCGGCGCTCCCGACCTATCTCGTCTCCGGGCTCGCGGCCGAGCACGTGAAGGTCGCGCTCTCGGGCGAGGGGGGCGACGAGCTGTTCGGCGGCTACTACACGTACGCCGCCGACCTGCTCGCGGACCGGCTCGCCCCGCTCGCGACGCTCGCGCGTCCGCTGGTCGAGGCGCTCCCGGCCTCGACGCGCAAGGCGAGCCTCGACTACAAGGCGAAGCGGTTCGTCCGCGCCGCGCACCTGCCGCCGCTCGAGCGCCACCACGGCTGGAAGGAGATCTTCTCCCCCGACGCGCGCGCCGAGCTGACCGGCCGCCGGGCCGGGTTCGACCCGGTGGACGTCTACCGCGCCCGCTACGCCGAGACGCAGGGCGCGCCGGAGCTGGCGCGGCTGCAGGACGTCGACTTCGGCGTCTACCTCGTCGACGACCTGCTCGTGAAGACCGACCGCGCCTCGATGGCGCACTCGCTGGAGGCGCGCGTGCCGTTCCTCGATCCGGCCGTGACGAACCTCGCGTTCGCGCTGCCGACGCGGCACAAGGTGCGGGGCCTCGCGAAGAAGGTGCTGCTGCGGAAGGCGGTCGAGCCGCTCTTGCCGCGCGAGGTGGTGCACGGGCGCAAGCGCGGCTTCTCGATCCCGGCGGCGGCCTGGCTGCGCGGCGAGCTGGAGCCGTTCGCGCGCGAGACGCTCTCCGCGAGCCTCGAACGGCAGGGCTTCTTCCGCCCGGCGGCCGCCGCGCGCCTGCTCGACGAGCACGTCGCCGGCCGGGAGGATCGAAGCCGGCAGCTGTGGGGGCTGCTCGCGTTCACGCTCTGGTACGAACGCCACGTGGAGCAGGAGCCGCCGCGCGTTCGATCCGCCCGGATGGAGATGCTGGCGGCGTGAAGGTCTGGATGGACATGACGGCGTCGGCGCACGTGCTCGTGTTCCGGCCGCTGATCGAGATCCTGCGGGAGCGCGGCGACGAGGTGGAGATCACGGCGCGCGACTACGCGCAGACGCTGCAGCTGCTCGAGCTGCACGGGCTCGAGGCCGACGCGGTGATCGGCCGCCACGGGGGCCGGTCGCGGCTGCAGAAGGCGCGGCAGATGACGCATCGTCTCGGCGCGCTGCACCGCTGGGCGAAGGGGCGCGGCTTCGACGTCGCGCTCGCGCACGGCTCGCACGAGCTGACGGTGACGGCGCGGCGGCTCGGCATCCCCAGCTCGACGACGTTCGACTACGAGTTCGCGACGCTCCAGCACCAGATCGGCTGCCGCGCGGCGACGCGCGTGGTCGTGCCGGACGCGATCCCGCCGCAGCGGCTGCGCCCGTACGGCGTGCGCCCGCCGAAGCTCGTCCAGTACGAGGGGTTGAAGGAGGAGTACTACCTCGGCGACTTCGAGCCAGACCGCTCGCTCCTGGAGCGGTTCGGCGTCGACCCCGCCCGGGTGCTCGTGGTGCTGCGGCCGCCGCCGGACGTCTCGCTCTACCACCGGCACGCGAACCCGCTCTTCCCGCAGACGCTCGACCATCTCGGCCGGCTCGAGCACGTGCAGGCGTTCGTGCTGCCGCGGACCGAGGAGCAGCGCGAGTACGTGCGCTCGCTGGCGCTGCCGTCGGTGATCCTCCCGGAGCGGGCGGTGGACGCGCAGAGCCTGATCGCGCTCGCGGACGTCGTCGTCTCGGCCGGCGGGACGATGAACCGCGAGGCGGCCGCGCTCGGGGTGCCGGTCTACACGACCTACGGCGGCCGGCTCGGCGGCGTCGACGAGGAGCTGATCCGCCGCGGACGCCTGAAGCCGCTGACCGACCCGCGCGCCCTCGACCTGCGCAAGCGCGACGAAACCGGCGCGGGCCAGCGCGTCCGCCGCGACCCGCACCGCCTGCTCGAGCTGCTCCTCTCGGCCCTCGCCGCCTGACCGAAACAACCCGGCCCGGGCTCGGACATGTCCGTTCCAGCCATGTCCCGCCTCCCGGGACCCCCGCCCTTCCGGGTGGGGCGGCGTCCCGCCGCCCTGCCGGGGACGCTAGCGGAGAACCCGTGACGGATTCGTGCCGACTCTGTGCCGGATCGTCGCGGGCGGACGGGACGGATCGCCGCGGGCGGACCGGGCGCGGCGGGCGGCCCGGGCTCGCTGGGAGCCCGGGCCGCCCGGTCCGGCTAGCCGCGCGTCGAGGCGGGGAAGCTGACGACGCGCCGCACCGAGACGCCGCCGAGCGCCGACTCGCCCGGCTTCGTCGCGCGGAGGAGCACGGCCAGCAGCTGCTGGCGCCGGCTCGCCGGATAGCCGCTCAGGCGCGGCTGGGTGAGCGTCGCCCAGCCGTTCCCGTCCGTCGTCGCCTGACCGCCCCGGAACTGGTTGTACGGGATCGAGACGGCGAAGACGGTCGCGCCCTGCACGGGCCGGCCGTCGCAGGCGGTGACCCGGGCGCGGAGCTGGATCGAGCCGACCGACGGGCGGACGACCGCCGGCTCCATCGTCCAGCTGGAGACCGAGAGCCGCGCCGGCGGTGCGAGATCGTGCACCTGGATCGTGCCGGTGCCGGCCGGGCAGCCGTTTCCGGCCGGCGCCGCCGAGCCCGGGACGACCGCCGTCGGCACCGAGGTCGCCTGCGTGGAGCCGGCCCCGTTGCTCGCGGTCACCGAGACGCGAAGCGTCGTGCCCGCGTCGACCTGCTTCAGCGTGTAGGTGTCCGCGGTGGCGCCGCCGATCGCGGAGCAGCTGTTGCCGTTCTCGTCGCAGCGGCTCCAGGCGTAGGCGAACGTCGTCGGGTTGTTGTTCCAGTCGCCCTTGCTCGCGGTCAGCTTCTGGCCGACGGCGACCGTGCCGGAGATCGCCGGCGCGGCCGTGTTCGCGGGCGCGGCCGCACTGGAGACGACGGCGCTCGGCGCGGAGGTCGCCGACGACGACCCGTCGGCGTTCGTCGCCGTCACGGTCGCGCGGAGCGTGTGGCCGACGTCGCCCGCGACGAGCTTGTACGCGTCGTCGGTCGCTCCCGCGATCGCGGCGCAGCCGTCGCCGTTCTGGTCGCAGCGGCTCCACGCGTACGCGTACGAGGTCGGGCTCCCGCTCCATGTTCCCGGCGTCACCCGGACCGTCTCCCCCTCCTGCGGCGTGCCTGTGATCGTCGGCGAGGCCGTGTTCCCGGGCGCCGCGTCCGCCGCCGCGCCGCCGTTGTCCGGCTGGCCGAAGACGGCGCCGAGCGCGAGCGCCGCGGCCGCGAGGCCGAGCGCCGCGCCGAGGCGCCGTGCGCCTGAAGTCGTGCGTCTCATCACGTTGAACCCCCTTTGGGCGATGGAGCCGAGTCGGCCCCAGTCCTAACGGACGAACGTTCACGGTCCGTTGCAGGCGCGTCAGGAGGGCGTAAAGCATCGCCCCCCACATAGCGTTTCTGCTATGTTCATAGCAGGAGTGCTATGGCCGTGCCGCTTCCACGCCTGACACCGCCGACGGTCCTCGCGGCGCTCGAAGCGGTCGCGGCATCGCTGTCTACGCTGTCGCTCGCGCTCTTGCTCGCCGCGACGCCGCCGTTCGAGTGCGGCCCCGGCTACGCGAGCCCGGCGTCGCCGCTCCACGCGGGCGCCCTCGCGGTCGGCTGCGTTCTCGCCGGCGCGGCCGGCCTGCTCGTCGCGACCGGGATGGCGCTCGTCTCGCCGCGCGGCTCCGCGACGCGGAGCGGTGCGCTGCGCGCGCTCGGCCTCGCCGCACTCGCGCTCGCCCTCGCCGGCGGCGCGCTCGTCGTCGAGCTCTTCCGCTGGACGTGCTGGCCGTAGCTCAGGCGACGCGGGCGAGCGCGGCCAGCAGCTCCGTGCCGTAGCGCTCGAGCTTCGCCGGGCCGATCCCCGGCACCGCGGCCAGCTCCGCGAGCGTGCGCGGAGTCCGCGCGACCAGCTCGGCGAGCGTGCGGTCGTTGAAGACGACGTACGCCGGCACCTCCTCCGCCCGCGCGCGGGCGAGCCGCCACTCCTTCAGCGCGAGCACCGCAGGCGTCTGCTCGAGCTTCGGCTTCGCCGCCGCCGCGGGCGCCGTCGCCGGCACGCCCAGCTCCTCGAGGAACCGGCTCGGCTTCCCCGACCAGGTGACGAGCAGGTGCCGCCTCGCCCGCGTCAGGCCGACGTAGAGCAGCCGCCGCTCCTCCTCCAGCTCCTCGCCGCGGGCGCGACGGCTCGGCAGCTCCCCCTCCTCGAGCCGCGGCAGCGCCACCGCCTCCCACTCGAGCCCCTTCGCCCGGTGCAGCGTCAGCAGGTGGACGCCGCGGCCGGCCGACTCGCCGAAGCGCTCGTGCAGGGACGAGACGAACTCGCCGACGTCGCCGTCGAACTCCTCGGCGAGCCGGACGAGCCGGGCGAGGTCAGCCTGCCGCGTCTGCTCGCGCTCGCCGAGCTTCTCCGGCGGGACGGCCAGCAGCCCCTGCCGCGCCGCGACGGTCTCGACCACCTCGGCCGCCGGGCCGCGCGCCCCGCGCACGGCCTTCAGCAGCTGCCGCGCCGCGTCGCGGGCGAGCAGCGACGCCCCCTGGAACGGGATGCGGGCCTCGTGGAACGCCTCCTCGAACTCGGTCGTCCGCGCGTTCGTCCGCACGAGCACGGCGACCTGCTCGAGCGGGACGCCCGTCGCCGCCACCTCGCGCACCCAGGCGGCCACGTCGACGCCCGGACGGACGACCGGCTCCGGTCCGTCCGGCAGCGTCGCGGCGAGCGTCTTCGCGGAGCCGCCGAGCCGCGGCACGAGCCGGTTCGCGAACTCGAGCACCTGCGGGCTCGAGCGGTAGTTCCGCTCCAGCCGCACCACCCGCGCGTGCGGGAAGCGCTCGGGCAGCTCGAGCAGCCAGCGCGCCGTCGCGCCCGTGAACCCGTAGATCGACTGGTAGTCGTCGCCGACGACGCAGAGGTCGTCGCGCGGGCCGACCCAGAGGTCGAGCAGCGCCTGCTGCAGGAGGTTCACGTCCTGGTACTCGTCGACCGTGAAGGCGCGCCAGCGGTCGCGCACGGCGGCGAGCGCCTGCTCGTCCTCCTCGAGCAGCGCGACGGTGCGCGCGAGCAGATCCTCGAAGTCGAGCGCGCCCTCGGCGTCCTTGCGCCGCTCGTACTCGCGGAAGACGCGCAGCATCAGGTCGGGCGGGATCGGCGGCTCGTGCTCGCCGAGCCCCTCGTAGTAGGTCTCCGGGGCGAGCCGCCGGTTCTTCGCCCACTCGATCTCGGTCGCGAGGTCGCCGGCCGGGCGGAACCGGTACGGCACCGGCAGCCCGTTGCCGATCCGGCGCAGCAGCAGCGCCTTCGTCGCGAGGATCCTGCCCGGGTCGCCGCGGAAGTGGCGGAGCAGCGCGAGCGCCGCCGAATGGAAGGTCGAGGCGCGCACGCCCTCGACGCCGAGCGCCCGCAGCCGCGACCGCAGCTCGCCCGCCGCCTTGTCGGTGAACGTCACCGCGACGATCCGGCCGGGCGGGAAGGCGCCGCTCGCCACCTGCCAGGCGATCCGGCGCGTGATCGTCGTCGTCTTGCCCGTGCCGGCGCCGGCGAGGATGCACAGGGGCCCCCGCACCGCCTCCGCGGCGGCGCGCTGCTCGGGGTTCAGCCCGTCGAGGATCGGCGCGGCATCCAGACGGCCACCGTAGCGGCCTCGCCGGTCGACTTCCTCACGCGCGTGTGGCGACTTCGTGCCGAGGTCCGGCGCGGCGGGCAGAATCACCCCATGGACGGTCTGGTGCGCGACCGCCTCGACGCGCGCGGCGCGCTGCGGCTCGCCGGCGTCTTCGTCGCCGCCCTCGTCGTCGTGATCGCCCTCGTCGCGGCGGGCGTCTACCTCTGGCTGCGCACCTACACGCCCCTCGGGACGACCGCCGGGTCGGTGTCGCCGGGGCCGGGCGTCGGCGCCGTGATCGAGCCCGCGGTCGGCTCCGGCGGCAAGACGGTCTTCTTCCCGGCCTACCGCAAGGGGCGGGACTTCGTCGCCTCGTTCACGCTCCACAACGGCGGCCACTTCACCGTCACCGTCGAGGGGCTCGTGCCGGAGCAGCCGGACGTGCCGCCGTGGATCGGCCCGGTCGAGCTGCTCAGCACCGACTCCGTCTCGACCGGCACGCCCGTCACCCACACGCGCCGCTTCCGGCCGTTCGAGCTGTCGGCGGGCGACAGCGCGGTGCTCGTCGCGCGCTTCCGCACCGCCTGCCCGGCCCGGCGCGCGCGGGTGCCCTCGGTCTTCGCGGACACGCTGCGCCTCCGCTACACCTACGCCCGCTGGTTCACGCGGACGCAGCGGATCTCGCTGCCGTTCGCGGTGACCCTACGGTGCGTCGGCGGGCCGCTCGCGAAGCCCTAGCGCCTCGCCGCCGCGGACTGCGTCCCCGTCCTGCGGTCGCGGCGCCGGGGCGCCGTTCCGTCTCGGCTCGCGCACGAGCATCCCGAGCTTCGCGACGACCTCGAGCGTGTCGCCCTCGTCGACGAGCCGGTCCAGCTCGGCGAGGTGCTCGGCCAGCCAGCCGTCGTCCACCGGCGGCCTGCTCAGCCGCATGATCTTCGGGTGCGCGGTCGCGCCGACCGACTCGGCCTCGCTCCACAGCTCCTCGTGGATCTTCTCGCCGGGGCGCGAGCCGACGAACTGGATGCGGATGTCGCGCGGCCCCGCCGCTGTGTCGCCGGGCAGCCGCGGCTCGTGGCCGGAGAGCCGGATCATGTTCGTCGCCAGGTCGACGATCCGCACCGGCTCGCCCATGTCGAGCACGAACACCTGGCCGCGGCCGCCGATCGCCCCCGCCTGCACGACGAGCGAGACCGCCTCCGGGATCGTCATGAAGTAGCGCGTCATCTCGGGATGGGTCACCGTCACCGGGCCGCCGCGCTCGATCTGCTTGCGGAAGGTCGGGATCACGCTCCCGGACGAGTTGAGGACGTTGCCGAAGCGGACGGCGACGAAGCGCGTCTTCACGTCGCGCCGGTGGCCGAGCGCCTCGACGATCCACTCGCACACCGCCTTCGACTGGCCCATCATCGTCTTCGGGTTGACCGCCTTGTCGGTCGAGATGAGCACGAAGCGCTCGACCTCGAACTCCGCGGCCAGCTCCGAGACGACCCGGGTGCCGACGACGTTGTTGCGGACGGAGGCGAGCGGGTGCGTCTCGAGCAGCGGCACGTGCTTGTAGGCGGCGGCGTGGAAGACGACCGTCGGCCGGTACTTCTCGAAGACCTCGCGCCGCAGCACCTTGCGGTCGGTCACGTCGACGAGCTTCGGCACCGCCGGCGTGAAGTCGCGCTCGGAGACCAGCTCGCGCTCGATCTCGAAGAGCGCGCCCTCGGCGTTGTCGACGAGGATCAGCCGCGCCGGCCGGACGCGCGCGATCTGGCGGCACAACTCCGAGCCGATCGAGCCGCCCGCGCCGGTGACGAGGACGGTGTGGCCCTGCAGATAGGCGGCGACCTGCTCGAAGTCGACCTCGACCTGCTCGCGGCCGAGCACGTCCTGCACCTCGACGGGGCGGATCTGACCGGCGAGCCCGAGGTCGCCGGAGATCAGCTCGTAGAGGCCCGGCAGCGTCTTCACCTGCACGCGCGCCTCCTGCGCCACCTCGACGATCCGCCGCCGCACCTCGCCCGAGACGGACGGCATCGCGATCAGCACCTCGTCCGGGCGGCGGTCGCGCAGCACGTGCGGCAGGTCGGCGAGCGTCCCGAGGACGCGCACGCCCATGATCCGGGTGTTGCGCTTGCGCGGGTCGTCGTCGACGAACCCGATCGGCGTGTAGCGGAGCATCCGCGAGCGCTGCATCTCCTGGACGATCAGGCGGCCCGCGTCGCCCGCCCCGACCACGAGCACCTCCTTGCCGCGCGCGACGACCGAGATCCCGGGCCGCTCGATCGCGGTGCGGGCGAGCAGCCGCGAGCCGGCGACGAGCGCGAGCGTCAGCAGCAGGTCGAGCGCCGCGATCCCGCGCGGCAGGCGCACGTTGTGCACCGGCGAGACGAGATAGACGGTCAGGTCGGCGATCAGGCAGGCGACGACGACGCCGCGCACGAGCGCCCACATGTCGCGCACCGAGACGTAGCGCCACCAGCGGTTGTAGAAGCCGAACGCGACGAAGACCGCGAGCTTGATCCCGATCACGAACAGGATCGTCCGCTGCAGCAGGTGCGTGTAGGGGACGTTCGGCCCGTGGTCGAAGCGCAGCTCGAACGCGAGCCACCACGCGGCGGCGACGATCGCCGCGTCCACCAGCAGCTGCCACAGCCGGTGGCGGGCGAAGAGCCTCATGCGCGGACGGTCGAGCCCACCGCCGCGCGCACGACCTCGACCACCCGTTCCTGCGCCTCGGCCGGCATCCCCGGCCAGAGCGGAACGGAGAAGTTCTCGGTCGCGACCTGCTCGGTCACCGGCAGCGACCCCCGCTCCCAGCCGAGGAAGCGGAGCGCGGGCTGCAGGTGGAGCGGCGTCGTGTAGTACGTCGCCGAGGCGATGCCCGCCTCCGTGAGCGCGGCTCGGATCCGGTCGCGCTCCGGCGAGCGGCAGACGAAGAGGTGGTAGATGTGGCCGGGCTCGTCCTGCGGCAGCTCGACCAGCTCGCCAAGGCCCAGCTCGGCGTAGCGGGCGGCCGCCTCGCGGCGGCCGGCGTTCCACTCCGCGAGCTTCGGCAGGAAGATCCGCAGCATCGCCGCCTGCACCTCGTCGAGGCGCGAGTTGTAGCCGACGAAGTCGAAGCCGGTCTTGTCGCGCGAGCCGTGGAAGGAGAGCATCTGGACGCGCTCGGCGAGCTGCTCGTCGTTCGTCGCGACGAGGCCGCCGTCGCCGAGGCAGAACAGGTTCTTCGTCGGGAAGAAACTGTACGTCGCGACGGTGCCCTGCCCGGCGACGCCCGGGGCGCCGAAGGCCTGCGCCGCGTCCTCGATCACCGGCAGGCCGTGCGCGAGCAGCGGCCCGAGCGGCAGCGGGCGGCCGAAGAGGTGGACGGGCATGATCGCGCGCGTCCGCCCGGTCACGCGGGCCGCGACGTCCTCCGGGTCGAGGTTGAGCGTCGTCGCGTCCACGTCCGCGAAAACCGGGGTGGCGCCGCGGCGGGCGATCGACTCGGCGGTCGCGTAGAACGTGAACGCGGGGCAGATCACCTCGTCGCCGGGGCCGATCCCGAGCGCGTCGAGCGCGAGCACGAGCGCGTCGGTGCCGTTCGCGACCCCGATCGTGCGCCGCACCCCGAGATAGGCCGCCGCCTCGTCCTGGAAGGCCCAGTAGTGCGGCCCGCGGATGAACTGGCCCGAGTCGAGCACCTCGCGGAAGCGCGCCTCGAGCCGGGGGATCAGCTCCTCGTATTCGGAATGGACGTCAACGAGCGGAATCGTCTGCATGGCGAGTCACTGTAGCTGCGCGTACCCCGCGATACAGGAGATACGCCAGCCCGGCGACGATGCCTGCAACGACCGCGTATTCGACGTACTTGAAGCCCTCGTCGAAGCGCTCGTAGCCGGTTCCGAGCCCGTAGCCCGCACCGGCGATCCCGAACGCCCAGAGGGCGGAGCCCGCGAGCGTCAGCGCGGTGTACGGCGCGAGCCGCATCCCGAAGACGCCGGCCGGGATCGAGACGAACGAGCGCACGACCGGCGTGATCCGCCCGAAGAGGACGCCGACGGTCCCCCAGCGCTCGAACCACGCCTCGGCGCGGTCGAGCCGGGCGGGGGTCAGGTGGAACCAGCGGCCGTGGCGCTCGAGCAGCGGCCGGCCGCCGTAGCGGCCGATCCCCCAGCCGACGAACGAGCCGGCGAGGTAGCCGAGCGTCCCGGCGAACGCGATCGCGAGGTACGCGTCGAGCCCGAACGGGACGTGCGCGCCGAAGACGTCGACCCCGTGCGCCGAGGAGAAGACGCCGGCCGCGACCGCGCCGCCGTAGAGCATGACCAGCTCGCTGAAGGCGGGGAAGACCGCGTCGATCGCCATCAGCGCGAAGACGGCGTAGACGCCGTGGGAGGCGACCTCGGAGGTGAAGCTCGAGGAGACGGACGCCAGCAGCATCGGGCGACTCTACCGGGGCAGCGGCACCGCGAAGGGCGCGACCAGCGAGACCTTGCCGATGCTGCTCGTCGCCTCGACGCGCACCTGGTAGCCGCCGTTCGGCACCGCCCTGCCGCCCGACTTGCCGTCCCAGGTCTCGGTGTGGGCGCCGGGGCCGAGCGTGCCGCTGAAGAGCGTGCCGAGCGAGATGCCGTTCCGCCGCTCGACGGTGACGACCACCGAGGCGCTGCGCGTGAGCTGGAAGGTCGCGGCCGCCCCGCCGCTCGAGCCGCGCGCAACCGCGAGCCCGGCGAGCGTGTCGTCGAGGGAGAAGTCGCGGCGCGCGGTCGTCGTCTTGCCGGCGTCGTCGGCGGCGGTGACCGAGAAGCGCCACGCGCCCTCGCCTGCGCCCTTGCCGTCCCAGGCGAGCGTGTGCACGCCGGGCTGCTCGTCGTCGTCGGCGAGCTGGATCGACGCGCTGCCCGGGCCGGTCAGGGTGGCGACGACGTGGGAGGGGCGGACGAGCTTGTACGCGAAGGTCTGGGTGTCGTCGACGCCGTCGCCGTTCGGCGAGAGGACGGCGACCGCCGGCGGAGCGGCGTAGACGCCCGTGTAGGAGAGGACGAGCGCGTCGGAGACGGGCGCCTCGGCGGCGCCCGAGGGGCGGGTCAGCAGCGTCCCGTCGAACGCCATCCCGGCCTGCGTCCCGGAGCCGAGCCCGATCGCGGTGACGGCGCCGAGCCGCTTCATCGCGACGGCCAGCTCGTAGCTCGTCATGCCGACGCTGTAGGACGCGCGGCCGCCCTCGACGGTGACGAGCAGGATGCGGCCGTCGGCGAGCCGGCCGACCGCGCTGCGGGCGTTGCGCCGGTTCACGATCGCCGCCGCGAACGACTCCTTCGCGTCGAAGACGGGCTTGCCGTCCTGCACGAGCAGCGGGCCGCCGCCGAGCGCGGAGACCATCCCGCTCCAGCTGTTCGGGGTGAGCGTCAGCCGGATCTCGACCTGCTGCCCGA
Organism: Gaiellaceae bacterium; assembly: GCA_035688315.1. Classification (GTDB taxonomy): domain Bacteria; phylum Actinomycetota; class Thermoleophilia; order Gaiellales; family Gaiellaceae; genus Palsa-739. The sequence goes on from DASSND010000066.1 coordinate 62,064, forward strand.
CCGGCGCGTCGGCGGTGAGCGCCTGCGCCTGCTGCCCGCGCGCGACGAGCACGGCCCCGCCGGCGGGGATCGGCGTCAGCCCCGTCTGGACGACCTGGCCGACGGTGCCGGTGAGCGGCCGGTTCGGCGCGGCGGCCGGGAAGGAGGGGAGGACGACCTCGACGACGCCGCCCTCGTCCGGCGTCGTGGGGCCGTACGCGGGGGTGTAGAGGGTGGCGTGGCCCTTCGCGGGCGCCGCGTTCAGGTCGACGGGGCGGCGCTGGCCGGAGCCCTGCCAGGTGCCCTTGTAGGCGACGCGCGCGGCGGCGAGCGTCCCGTCGGCGGCGATCCCGAGGCTCGAGCGCGTGGCGAGCGGCGCCTTGTCGAGCGCGCCGTCGCGGAGGAGGATCCCGCTCGGCGCGCCGGTCGCGGTCGCGAAGTAGTCGCCGCTCACGCCGACGACGGTGGCCGAGCCGGAGAGCCGCTTCTCGAGCGCGGTCAGCGTCTCGGTGCCGAGGATCATCTCGTTCGAGAGGACGGGCGCGAGCGTGTAGGTGGAGCCGTCGGGGCGCGGCGCGGTGACGACGTCGAGGACGACGGGGCCGCGCGGCGTGAACTCGACCTGGCGCGTGTAGGTGACGCCGGGCAGCAGCTCGCTCGTCGTCTGGGAGACGTCGCGGGCGCCGCCGCGGAGCGCGGTCGCTGCGAGGGCGGAGGAGGCGAGCAGCGCGAAGAGCGCGCCGGCGATCGGGAGCTTGCGAAGCACGAGCCTGACGCAGGGTAGCCGGGTTGCGAGACTCCGGCCCGTGCTGGGGGAGGTCGACGCCGAGCTGCGCCGGCGCGCCGGCTTCTACCACCGGCTCGCGCCACGGTACGAGGCCGACTACGGGCTCGTCACGGAGCGACCGCCGCACGTGGCCGGCGGCGTCGCGGGCATCCGCGCCCGCCTGCCCTGACTAGGCTCGGCGTGTGCGGCTCGCGCTCCTCTCCGACCAGCACGCGAACGACGTCGCCTTCGCGGCGGCGCTCGCGGACGCCGAGCGGGTCGGCGTCGACGAGCTCGTCTGCCTCGGCGACACGGCGCAGGGCGGGACGCAGCCCGCCGAGACGCTCGACCGGCTGGCCGCGCTGGGCTGCGCGACGGTGCTCGGCAACGCCGACGCGTTCCTGCTCGAGGTGCCGGACGACTCGCCGGAGCCGATCGACGAACGGCAGCTCGAGGTGCGGGAGTGGACGCTGTCGCAGCTCTCGCCGGCGCACCTCGCGCAGATCGGGGCGTTCCCGCCGCTGGTGCGGCGCGAGATCGAGGGGGTCTCCCTCCTCTTCTGCCACGGCTCGCCGCGTTCCTACGACGACGTGCTCCTGCCCGAGCTGGGCGAGGACGCGCTCGCGCCGTTCCGCGGGCACGGCGCCGCGCTCCTCGCCGGGGGCCACACCCACCTGCAGTGGACGACGCGGATCGGCGAGACGCTCTACGTCAACCCGGGCAGCGTCGGCGTCTCCTACGACCGGCACCGCGACCCGCTCGCGGTGCGCCCGGTCGCCGACTGGGCGCTCGCGACGGTCGACGGCGGCGCGGTCGCGGTCGAGTTCCGCTCCGTCCCCTACGACGCCGCCGAGGTCGAGGCGGCGGCCCGGCGCAGCGGCCGCCCGCACGCCGAGGAGTGGGCGGCGCAGTGGACTGGCGGCTAGTCCCAGACCTTGACCGGCCGGTAGAGCGTGTCGCGCTGTACCGGGGTCTTGCCGAGCGAGCGGATCAGGTGGACGAGCTCCTCGGTGCTCGTGCGGTGGGTCGTGCCGGCGGCCGAGACGACGTTCTCCTCGATCATCACGCTGCCGAGGTCGTCGGCGCCGAAGCCGAGCGCGACCTGGCCGATCTTCTTGCCCTGGGTCACCCAGGAGGAGCCGATGTGCGGCACGTTGTCGAGGTAGATGCGCGAGACCGCCTGCGTGAGCAGGTAGTCGAACGAGGTGGGCCGGTTCTCGACCGGGACGAGCGAGACGAGCCGGTTGCCGTCGTCCTGGAACGTCCACGAGAAGAAGGCGCGGAAGCCGCCGGTCTCGTCCTGCAGGTCGCGGATCCGCCGCAGGTGCTCGACGCGCTCCTCGAGCGTCTCGACGTGGCCGTACATCATCGTCGCGGTCGTCGAGATGCCGAGCCGGTGCGCCTCGCGCATCACGCCGAGCCACTCCTTCGTCTTCGTCTTCTTCGGCGCGATGATCCTGCGCACGCGGTCGACGAGGATCTCGGCGCCGCCGCCGGGGATCGAGTCGAGGCCGGCGTCGCGGAGGCGCACGAGCGTCTCGGGCACGGTCAGCTTCGAGCGGCGCGCCGCGTGCAGGATCTCCGACGGCGAGAGCGCGTGCAGGTGGATCGGGTAGCGCGCCTTGATCGAGGAGAAGAGGTCCTCGTAGTAGTCGACGCCGAGGTCGGGGTGGTGGCCGCCCTGCATCAGGAGGCCGGTGCCGCCGAGCGCGAGCGTCTCCTCGATCTTCTTGAAGATCACCGGCTTCGGCAGCAGGTAGCCCTCGCGCGCGTCGCCGGGGCGCCGGTAGAAGGCGCAGAAGTCGCAGTCGGTCGTGCAGACGTTCGTGTAGTTGAGGTTGCGGTCGACGATGAACATGATCCGTTCCGGGTCGTGCAGGCGGTTGCGGATCGCGTTCGCGGCGCGGCCGACCGAGACGAGGTCGCGGGAGCGCAGGAGCGCGACCGCCTCGGCGTCGTCGATCCGCTCGCCGGCGACCGCCTTCTCGAGGATCTCCGCGACGCCGGCGCCCGGCGCGACCGCGGTCACGCGACCGCCGCCCCGGTCGTCTGCACGAAGCGCAGCTCGGGCACCGTCTCGAGCAGCCCCGCGTCGCGCGCCAGCTCGAGGAACGTGTAGAGGCCGGCGCGCTCGCGCGGCCCGAAGCGGTAGCGGAGCTTCTCGAAGTAGCGGGCGAGGAAGCCGGCCGGGTAGCCGTAGCGCTCCGCCGCCTCGTAGGCGAGCCGCTCCGGCTCGGCGCGCGCGAGCCGTACCGAGGCGACGAGCGCGTCCTCCAGCTCGGCGAGCCCGTCGGCGAGCGGCTCCGGGCACGCCCAGACCGCGAACACCATCGGCAGCCCCGTCCGCTCGAGCCAGAGCCGGCCGAGGTCGTAGTGCGGAGTCGGGTCCTCGAATGCCGACTTGAGCGCAGCGTCCCCGATCAGGAGCTTCGCCTCCGCCTCGCCCGACTCGTACGCCTCGAGAGGCGCCTGCGCCGCCTCCGGCAGCAGCACCTTCGTGAGCGCGACCGAGGTGGCGGACTCGGAGGTCACGGCGACGACGCGCACCTGCTCGAGCGGCGTCCGCGTGACGAGCTGGATCGAGTCGACCGCGCCCTCCGAGGCGACGCAGAGGCGCGGCAGCAGCCGCAGCTTCTCGGCGTGGCGGGCGTAGGCGATCGAGGAGATCGGCGCCGTGTCGAGGTCGCCGGCGACGAGCATCCGGTTCAGTTCGGTCGGCACGCCCTGGATCTCCTCGACGTCGGCGTCGACCCGGTAGAAGACCGGCGCCATGTTGACGTAGCTGATCCGCCCGAGCTTCACCAGCGCCTCAGCTCGTTGTAGAGGCTGTCGCGCTGGACGGGCACGCGCCCGGCCGCGCGGACGAAGCGGACGAGCTCCGCGACCTTCTGCTCGGTGCCGGCGGTCGCGCCCGCGGCCTGGAAGATCTTCTCGCGCACCACGGTCCCCTGGACGTCGTCGGCGCCGAAGTGGAGCGCGACCTGGGCGAGCGGCAGGCCCATCATGATCCAGTACGCCTTCACGTGCGGGATGTTGTCGAGCAGCAGCCGCGCGACCGCGATCACCTTCAGGTCGTCGGCGCCCGTCGTGAACTTGAAGCCGCGCCGCTCGAACACGGTGTTCTCCGGGTGGAACGCGAGCGGGATGAAGGAGAGGAAGCCCCCCGTCCTGTCCTGCTGGTCGCGCAGCCGCAACAGGTGGTCGACGCGCTCCTCGTAGGTCTCGACGTGCCCGTAGAGCATCGTGCACTGGGTCGTGATCCCGAGCCGGTGCGCGGTGTCGTGGACGTCGAACCATTCGTCCGGATGCTCCTTCCCGGGCGCGATCAGCGCGCGCACGCGCTCGGAGAAGATCTCGGCGCCGCCGCCCGGCATCGAGTCGAGGCCCGCGTCGCGAAGCGTGCGCAGCACCTCCTCGTGCGAGCAGCCTTCGAGCTTCGACATGTGGTGGATCTCGGAGGCCGTGTAGAACTTGAGATGGACGTCCGGCAGCGCCTGCTTCAGCTTGCGGAGCAGCCCCGCGTAGTACTCGAGGTCGACGTGCGGGTTCTCGCCGTTGACCGTGTGGATCTCCGTGAAGCCGAGCAGCTCGTGCTGCTCGACCGCGTCCGCGACGAACTCGTCCGCGTCGATCGTGAACGCGTCGTCCTGCTTGCGCGTGCGCGCGAACGCGCAGAACTTGCACTTCACGCGGCAGACGTTGGTCTGGTACAGGTTGATGTTCTGGACGAAGTAGACCTCGTCGCCGCCGCCGCGGCGGCGCCGCGCGAGGTCGGCCAGCTCGCCGAGCGCGAGCAGGTCGTCGCTCTCCATCAGCGTGACGCCGTCCTCGAAGTCGAGGCGTTCGCCGGACTCGACCTTCTCGCGGATCGGGGCGAGCGTGTCGAGCGTGTCGAGGACTGCCACGGTGGCGCTTACCTTTCGCGGTTGACGACGGCGTGCGTCAGCGCCTCGAGCCGGTCGCGGTGCAGCTCGCCGTTGAGGCACGCCCTGGCCCGGCTAGCGTAGTCGAGCGCCACCTCGCGGGAGCGCTCCAACGCGCCCGTGGCGGCGACCCGGAGCAGCACCCCGTCGAGCGGCCCACCGGCGAGCGCGGCCCGCACGACCGCGTCTTCCCGCGCCGCGAGCAGCAGCGGCAGCGTCGGCGTCCCGTCGCGGAGGTCCGTGCCCGCGATCTTCCCGGTCTCGATCGTCGTGCCGGCGCAGTCGAGCACGTCGTCGGCGATCTGGAACGCGATCCCGAGCGCGAGCCCGTACTCGCCGGAGCCGCCGCCGAGCCGGCACGCCGCCTCGAACAGCTTCCCCGTCTTGAGCGCGCAGCGCTCGAGGTACGCGTCCACCGTGGTCGCCGGGTCGTGCGTCTGCAGCCGCTGCAGCGCCTCGCCGCGCGCGAGGCAGAGCGTCGCGTCGGCGAGGATCTCGACCGCGGCGGCGTCGCCGGTCGCCGCCAGCTCCGCGAACGCGCGCGCGAAGAGGTAGTCGCCGGTCGCGCGCGCCGCGTCCGCGCCGTAGACCGACCACGCGGCCGCCTTGCCGCGCCGGAAGTGCGCGCGGTCGATCAGGTCGTCGTGGACGAGGGTCGCCATGTGCACCAGCTCGACCGCGACCCCTGCCGCAAGCGACGGTTCCCGCCCGCGCGGCGTCGAGAGGAAGACGAGCGCCGGCCGCAGCCGCTTGCCGCCCGCCGCGAGCGCCTCGTTCCCGACCGCGGCAACGAGCCCGGGGTGGCTGGCGACGGACCGTGCGAGCCGCTCCTCGAGCTCGTCGAGGTACTTCTCCAGCCCGGGAACCGCACGGATCCCGTCCAGCGTGGCGGTCGCGTTCACTCCTCGGCCTCCCCTACGTGCAGGGCCACGATACCCCCTGCAAAGAGCCGGAATCGCACCCTCGCGAAACCGGTGCGCGCGAGCAGGTCGGCCAGCTCCTCGGGCGGCAGGAAGCGGCGCACGCTCGCCGGGAGGTAGGCGTACGCAGCGCCGCCCGGCAGGAGCTTGCCGAGCAGCGGCACGACCCGGTCGAACCACACGCGGTAGAAGGGGGCGAGCGGCCCGCGCGGCGTCGTGATCTCGAGGATCGCGAGCCGTCCGCCGGGACGGAGGACGCGGCGCAGTTCCCGCAGCCCCGCCTCGAGGTCGGCGACGTTGCGGACGCCGAAGCCGACGGTGGCCGCGTCGAAGCTTGCGTCCGCGAACGGGAGCGCGAGCATGTCGCCCTGGACCCACTCGATCGCGGGCTCCTTGCGCCGGGCGCGGACGAGCATCTGCTCCGCGAAGTCGAGCCCGACCACCTCGCCGGCCCCCGCCCTCCGCGCCGCGATCGCGAGGTCGCCGGTGCCGCAGCAGGCGTCGAGGACGCGATCGCCCGGGTGTACCGCCTCGCGCACCGCGATCGCTCGCCAGCGCCGATCGAGCCCGGCGGTCATCACCCGGTTCATCGCGTCGTACACGGGCGCGATCCGGTCGAACATCCGCCGCACCCCGTCCGCGGGCAGCCGCCCGCTCTCCGTCGTCATCTCGCCACACATTCGTAACGGGTGGCGATATCGAAACATCTCGATGCAAAAAACGCCTCGTGTGCAGGACAAACAGGTGGCGTCGCCACCTGGCGTGGCGTGGCGACGCCACCTGGCGTGGCGTGGCCACGCCGGCTCACTGGCCCCACCGGGGCACGAGCGTGTTCTCGAGGCCGAGCTGGTCGAGGGCGCGGCCGACGACGAAGTCGACGAGGTCGCCGACGGTCTCGGCGCCGTGGTAGAAGCCGGGCGCGAGGAAGAGGATCGTGGCGCCCGCCTCGCGCAGCGTGAGCATGTTCCGCAGATGGATCGCCGAGAGCGGCGTCTCGCGCGGCATCACGACGAGGCGGCGCTCCTCCTTCAACGCGACCGACGCGGCGCGGTGGATCAGGTTCTGCATCGCGCCGGAGGCCACCGTGCCGAGCGTCCCCATCGAGCACGGGCAGATCACGTAGGCGTCGACCTTCGCGGAGCCGGAGGCGTACGGCGACTTCCAGTCGTCCGGGGCGTATTCGCGGACGGCGCCGCCGCCGGCCTCGAGGAAACGGGCCATCGTCTCGACGCGGGGCAGCGAGGCGTCGCCGTACAGCTCGGTCGCGATCACCTCGACGCCGGCGCTCGAGGCGCAGACGCCGACCTCGCAGCCGGCGCCGGCGAGCGCTTCGAGCAGCCGCGCTGCGTAGGGAGCCCCGGACGCGCCGGTGATCCCGAGGAAGACGTTCATGCGGCGAAGTGTGCCGCTACTGCTTGCCCTTGGACGCTTCGAGGAAGACGGCGAGCTGGTGCAGCCGGTCCTCTCCGAGCGACTCGAATTTCGGCATCGGCGAGCCGGGATTCACGCAGGACGGGCACTTGAGATGCCGCACCTGGAAGTCGACCCCGAGGTTCCGCGTGCCGATGTCGGTCAGGTCGGGGGCGCCGAGGTTCGACGAGCCGGTGCCGAGGTAGGTGTGGCAGGCGGTGCAGCCGGCCGTGGCGAAGAGGCGCGCGCCCGGCACGGCGTTCTGCGGGAGGCTCTCCTGCTTCACCCAGTTCGGGACGTTCGCGATCACCTCGGAGGCGAGAGCCTCCTTCGCGGTCGCGCCCTTCCACGTCAACACCGCCATCGAGACGATCGTGAGGGCTGCGGCGACCACGGCGACGGGGCGCCGGGAGATGCGGCGCTCGCGGCGCAGGTCGAGGAACGGCAGCAGCAGCAGCAGGATCAGGCAGATCGTCGGAACGCCGACGGTGCCGAGGAACACCGACTCCGGCCACTTGAAGATCCGCAGCAGGTAGAAGAGGAAGTAGAAGTACCAGTCGGGGCGCGGCACGAAGTTGGTCGTGCCGGGGTCTGCCGGCTGCGTGTACTCCGGGCCGAGCAGGCCCTGGTGGAGGCCGTCGTGGTCGGGCCCGTACGACGTCCACTTCCAGATCGCGGCGAGCCCGACGATCACGCACACGACGACGAGGCTCATCACCGTGTCGTGGAACATCGCGTACGGGTAGAAGGGCTTCCCGCGCGACTTCACGTCCGCCTTGTAGCGGGCGAACTCGGCGCGGGCCTCCTCGACGCGCGACGGCTTCTCGGCGGGGATCGCCACTACTCGCTCCCTCCCGGCTCGGCCTGCATCGCGGCGGCGCCGCGCGGGACGGGCCGCGTGAGCCCCGGCCGGAGCCCCTTCGGCTCCTCGTCCTCGACCACCATGCCGGCCGCCTCCCGCGACCAGGGCGGCGAGGTCACGCCGAGGCGGATCACGAGGTAGAGGTGGAGGCCGATCAGGGCCATGATCCCGCCCGGGATCAGCATCATGTGCATCGAGTAGAAGCGCGTCAGCGTGTCGGCCCCGATCTCCTGGCCGCTGCGCAGGAACTGTGCGAGAAATGGTCCTAAGAACGGCGCCGTCCCGTTCAGGTTGATGCCGACGACGGTCGCCCAGTAGGCGGTCTGGTCCCACGGCAGCAGGTAGCCGGTGAAGCCCTCCATCATCCCCATCGCGAGGATGAGGACGCCGACGATCCAGTTCAGCTCGCGCGGGTACTTGTAGGCGCCGAACAGGAAGACGCGCCCCATGTGCAGGAACATCAGGATGATGAAGACGCTCGCGCCCCAGCGGTGCATGCCGCGGACGAGCCAGCCGAGCGTGATGTGGTCGGTGATGTTCTGGATCGACGGGTACGCCTCGGTCGGCGTCGGCTTGTAGTACATCGCGAGGATCACGCCGGTGATCGCCTGGATCAGGAACGCGGTCAGCGCGGCCGAGCCGAGCGTCTGCATCCAGTTGATGTCGCCCGGGACCTTGCGGAAGAGGAAGTAGCGGATGCCGCCGACGAGCCCCGACCGCTCCTCGAGCCAGTCGAGCGGGTAGTTGACGAGATCCTCGATCCGCTCGCGGCGGATCTGGGCCTTCGTCGGCTGTCTGCGGTAGCCGGGCATCTAGTGGTGGGGCGGCTGGAGGGGATAGAACCACTGCTCGGGCCCGTCGACGTGCTCGCCCGGGCCGGCGAGCTTGTACTTGTGGATCTCGGCCTGCGCGCCGCTGCCGTCGACGTGGGAGACCGAGTAGGTGCTGAGCAGGATCAGCCGGCCGTTCTTGATCTCGAACGAGTAGCGGTCGAGCGCGCGCACCGGCGGGCCGGCTGTGCGGTTGCCCTCGGTGTCGTACTGGCCGCCGTGGCACGGGCAGCCGAAGCCGGCGGGCACGACCGGCAGCAGCGTCACCTCGCCGTTCGAGGTCTTCTCCTTCTTCGTCGGCTTGCCGAGGATGTCGCCGGTCGGGCCGTTCGCCTGCACCGGGCAGCCGAGATGGGCGCACCGGTTGGAGATGATCGTGAAGCTCGGCGAGTTCTGGAAGACGCCGTTGTTGCGGATGAAGGCCGTCCGGCGCGAGACCTCGCCCTCCGCGGGGTCGGACATGAAGGTGGCGATGTACCACTCGCCCTCGGGGAAGTCGGAGATCGGGCCGAGGTCGACCTCGTGGCGGCGCTGGTGCAGGAACGGCGGGAGCAGCGCGAAGCCGGCGACCGGCACGGTGATCACGCCGCCGATCAGGCCGCCGAGGCCGAGCGTCGCGCCTTCGAGGAAGCGGCTGCGCGGGAAGCGCTCGCCGGGCTCGGGCGGCGGCAGCGCGGCGCCCTGCTCGTCGGCGGGCGACGCGGTCTCGCCCTCGCCGGCCTGCTTCAGCGTGCGCCGCTCGGGCTCGACGACGAGCGGGCGGCCGCGCAGCTCGGCGGTCGCGTCGCGCGCCCAGAGGAAGCCGAAGACGATCGCGATGACGCCGCCGATCGGGGAGACGAGCACCGGGTCGACGACGAGTCCGACGAGCACGACGACGATGCCGACCGCGAAGCCCAGCGGCCAGAGCGTCGGCGGCGGCAGATGAATCTCCTCGTGGAGAGATTCGTGCCCGTGCTCGTCCGGTGCCGGCTGCTCCGGCTCCATCACCCGATCCCCTCGTGCATCCGGGGCAAGTCTTATCGAAACCGGCGGCCTGCGTGTGCGAGAACCGGCACCGGGGTCAGCCGATCCCGTAGTCGGCCCAGCGGCGCGTGACGAGATCGCGGATCTCCCGGCTCATCTCGATCTCGTCCGGCCAGGGCCGCGCGCCCTCCTCCGGCCACTTCGCGGTCGCGTCGACGCCGAGCTTGCCGCCGACGAACTGGCGCTCCGGCGCGTGGTCGAGGTGGTCGAGCGGACCTTCGCTCAACACGACGTCGCGTTTCGGGTCGACGTTCGCGCCGGCGTAGAAGAGCACCTGCGCGTAGTCGTGCACGTCGACGTGCTCGTCGACGACGACGATGCACTTGGTGAGGCTGAGCATCCCGAGCCCCCAGATCGCGTGCATCACCTTCTGCGCGTGGCCGGGGAACTGCTTGCGGATCGAGACGATGCAGCAGTTGTGGAAGCCGCCGGCGACAGGCAGGTCGTAGTCGACGATCTCCGGGACGCTCGTCCGGATCGCCGGCAGGAAGATCCGCTCGGTCGCCTTGCCGAGCCACGCGTCCTCCTGCGGCGGCTTGCCGACCACGATCGACGGATAGACGGCGTCGCGCCGCATCGTCATGGCGGTGACGTGGAAGATCGGGAACGGCTCGGCCGGCGTGTAGAAGCCGGTGTGGTCGCCGAACGGGCCCTCCTCGCCCAACTCGTCGCGCTCGACGTAACCCTCGAGGACGATCTCGGCGTGCGCCGGCACCTCGAGGTCGACCGTGACGCCCTTGACCAGCTCGACCGGCTCGCCGCGGAGGAAGCCGGCCAGCATCAGCTCGTCGAGGTGCTTCGGCAGCGGCGCGCTCGCGGAGTAGGCGCTGACCGGGTCGAGCCCGAGCGCGACCGCGACCTCGATCCGCCCGTCGGTCGCGAGCCAGTCGGCGCGGCCGTCCTTGTGGATCTGCCAGTGCATGAACGTCGTCCGCTCGTCGATCACCTGCATCCGGTACATGCCGACGTTGCGCGCGCCGTCGCGCGGGTCGCGCGTGATCACCGCCGGCAGCGTGATGAACGGCGCGGGGTCGCCGGGCCAGCAGCGCTGGATCGGCAGGACGCGCAGGTCGACCTCGTCGCCGCGCAGCACGACCTCCTGGCAGGCGCCGCGGCGGACGACCTGCGGGCGCGAGTCGGCGATCGACTTGAGCTTCTGCAGGCCGCGCACCTTGTCCAGCAGCCCGCTCGGCGGCTGCATCTCGAGCACGTCGGAGAGCTTGCGGGCGACGTCCTCGAGCCGCTCGACGCCGAACGCGAGGCACATCCGCCGCTCGGTGCCGAACTGGTTGATCAGGAGCGGATGGCGCGCGCCCTTCGGGTTCTCGAACAGGAGCGCCGGCCCGCCCGCCTTGACCGTGCGGTCGACGATCTCGGTGACCTCGAGGTCGGGGTCGACCTCGGCGGCGACGCGCACCAGCTCGCCCTCGCGCTCGAGCAGGCGGATCCAGTCGCGGAGGTCCTTCACGGCCACGCGGCGAGTGTACGCGTGAGCTACGCTCCAGCCGTCCACCCGTGGCGAAAGGAGGCTCTCGATGACTGCGATCTCGATCTGCCGGGCCTCCGTCCGGGTGCGCTAGCTCCCGCCGTCGAGGCCCTCGTTCGGGCGCCCTCGGGCGCCTCGTCGTCGTACCCCGACCCAAGGAGCCTCGCTTGCACCAAGCAGTTCCAGCCGAGCCGACCACCGGGCCGCTGCGGATGCGGCTGTGGACGCTCGACGCCGACGTCGCCGACCCGGCGGTCCTGACCGACCTGCCGCGGCTGCGCGCGCTCCTGCGCGCCGCGGCGGCCGACGGCGGCGCGACCGTCCTCGGCGAGGAGTTCTGCACGTTCGCGAACGGCGCGGTCACGGGCGTGCTCGTGCTCGCGCAGTCGCACCTGAGCGTCCACACGTGGCCGGAGCGGTCGCTCGCGAACGTCGACCTCCTCTCCTGCGGCGAGATCGACGGCGAGCGGGTCGTGCGCGCGGTCGCCGCCGGCCTCGGCGCCGTCCGGGCACGGGTCGCCTGCCACCGGAGGACCGTCTGCTGAGCGCCGAAGCCGCGATCGTGCGGGAGGTCGCCGCGGCGGTCGGGCTCGCGGAGGGCGAGGCGGGCGTGCGCGACGTCGCCCTTGCGGTGGCGCGGCTCGAGCCCGTCCCGACGCGCGCCCTGAGCCGAGCGACGGGGCTGCCCGTTCCGATCGTCGCCGCGGTGTGCGGCGAGCTGCGGCGGCGCGGCGTGCTCGGGTGGGAGCGGCCGTCGCGCCTGAGCGCGCGCGGCCGCGAGCTGTTCGGGGCAGGCGGCGAGCCGCGCGACTGCGGCTGCCCGGGCTGCGGCGGCCACGGTCTCGCGCTCCCGGCGCAGCTCGACGCGGCGCGGCGCGAGCTGGAGCGGATCGCGGCGGAGGCGCCCCCTGCGCGGACGGAGCTCGACCAGACGCACTGCACCGTCGACACGAAGGTGCGCCGCGTGCTCGCGCTCCACCAGGCTGGAGCGCTCGCGGGGCGCAGCCTGCTCCTGCTCGGCGACGACGACCTCGCCTCGCTCGCGATCCCGCGCGTCGCGGCGGCGCTCGCGCTCGGGGGGCCGCGGAGCGTCACGGTGGTCGACGTCGACCCGGCCGTGCTCGCGTTCGTCCGGCGGCGGCTCGGCCGTCCCGGCTTCCCGGTCGACCTCGTCGAGCACGACCTGCGCGCCCCGCTGCCGGCGCGCCTGATCGGCGCGTTCGACACGGTGTTCGCCGACCCGCCGTACACGCTCGCCGGCGCCGAGCTGTTCCTCGCGCGGGCCGCGGAGGCGGTCGTGTCCGGCGGCAGCGTCTTCCTCGCGTTCCCGCCGAAGCGGCCCGCCGAGGCGCTGCGCCTGCAGCAGACGCTCGTGGCCCTCGGCTTCGCGACGCGCTCGCTGCGCCGCGGCTTCAACGCGTACCGCGCCGCAGGGATCCTCGGCGGCGTCAGCGACCTTCACCAGCTGGTCGCGGTCGCGCCGACCTCGGCGGAGCCCGACGGCGCGCGGCTCTACACCGGCGAGGCGCGCCCGCCGCGGCCGTACCGCTGCGCCTCGTGCCGGAGCGTCCAGCCGGTCGGC
>DASSND010000053.1:0-49134 GCA_035688315.1 Gaiellaceae bacterium
CGGCGCGTACGATCGTCGCGTGATCGCCGTCGCCGTCCTCTTCTGGGCGTCGCTCGCCCTGCTCGCGTGGACGCACGCGCTCTACCCGCTCGCCGCGGGCCTGCTCGCCCGCGTGCGCACGCGGGCGGTCGCCCGCGACGACTCGTTCCTCCCCTCGGTCGCGGTGATCGTCACCGCCTACAACGAGGAGGCCTCGATCGAGCGCCGGCTCGAGAACCTGCGCGCGCTCGACTACCCCGCCGACCGGGTCGAGGTCGTCGTCACCTCCGACGCGTCCAGCGACCGCACCGAGGAGCTGGCCGAGGCGGCCGGGGCGCGCGTGCTCCGCAACCCGCGCGGCGGCAAGGTCGCGGCGCAGGACGCGGCGGTCCGCGCCACCGAGTCCGAGGTCGTCGCCTTCTCCGACGCGAACGCGACCTGGGCGCCGGACGCGCTCCGCCGGCTCGTCGCGAACCTCGCCGACCCGGAAGTCGCCTACGTCTGCGGGCGGCTGAACATCACGAACGAGGACGGCCGCAACAAGGAGGGCGTCTACTGGCGCTACGAGCTGGGCACGCGCGCCGCCGAGTCGCGGCTCGGCTCGATCACCGGCGGCAACGGCTCGATCTACGCGCTCCGCCGCGCCGACTACGTCGAGGTCGACCCGCGCTTCGGCCACGACCTGGCGCTCCCGTACCTGCTCGTCCAGCGCGGGCGCCGCGTCGTCTACGAGCCCGACGCGCACGCGTTCGAGCAGGCGACGCCGACGAACGAGGACGAGTACCGCCGCAAGGTGCGCATGTTCGAGCACTGCTGGCTGATCGTCCTGACCGGGAAGATGCTGCGCCGCCAACCGCCCGGCTACCTCGTCGCGCTGCTCTCGCACCGCCACCTCCGCTACGCGAGCGGCCTCCTGCACCTCGTCGCGCTCGGCGCGAACCTCGCCCTGCTCGGCGGCGGCGCGCTCTACGCGGTCACGCTCGGGCTCCAGCTCGGCCTGCTCGGCGCGGCGCTGCTCGGCGTCGGGCTGCCGCGCTATTACGTGCTCGTGAGCTGGGCGACGGTGCAGGCGCTCTTCAACTACGCGCGGCGCGGCGTGCCCGCGACCTGGTCGCCGAGCCGCGAGGGCGTCGCGTGAATCGCCTCGCCGACGTCGCGATCGCCGGGACGGCGCTCGTCGTCGCCGCGCCGGTGCTCGCGCTCGCGGCCCTCGCGGTCAAGCTCGGCGACGGCGGCCCCGTCCTCTACCGGCAGACGCGCGTCGGCCGCGGCGGCGAGGACTTCGAGCTGCTGAAGCTGCGGACGATGGTCGTCGGCGCCGAGACGATGGGCGCCGGCTACGCCGTCGACCGGGGCGACGCGCGGATCACGCGCGTGGGCGCGCTCCTGCGCACGCTCTCGCTCGACGAGCTGCCGCAGCTCTGGAACGTCGTCCGCGGCGAGATGAGCGTGATCGGGCCGCGGCCGACGCTCCGCTACCAGGTCGAGCGCTACGACGAGCGGCAGCGGCGGCGGCTCGAGGTGAAGCCGGGGATCACCGGCTGGGCGCAGATCCACGGCCGCGCGACGCTGCCGTGGGCGGAGCGGATCGAGCTGGACGTCTGGTACGTCGACAACCGCTCGCCGCTCCTCGACCTCCGCATCCTCGCGCGCACGCCGTTCGCCCTCTTCCGCGGCACGTACAAGGGCGAGTCGGGCGGATGGCGGACGCCCTCCTGACGCGGCTCCTTCGCCTGCGGGAGCGGCCGGCGCCGGAACGGGTCGTCCTGGTGCTCGCCGGGCTCGCCGGGCTGGTGACGCTCTGGAACGTCGCCGTCTACCCCTCGGGGCTCGGCTACGACGCCGCGTCGCACCGCGAGTACGCGGACTTCCTGATCCAGCACCACCGGCTGCCGCACCGCAACGAGACGCCGGAGTACTACTCGCCGCCGCTGTACTACCTGCTCGCAGGTGCGGCGGACTGGATCGGGCGGCAGATCTCGCTCGGCGACCCGCACAAGCTCGGGCAGGTCCTGAACATCCCCGCGGTCGCCGCCGCCGTGCTCCTGACGGCGGCGCTCGCGCGGCTCCTCTGGCCGCGGCGGCCGTGGCTCGCTCCGGCCGCGGCGGGCTTCGTCGCGCTCTCGCCGGTGCTCGAGCGCACCGCTGCGATGTTCCATCCGGAGCCGCTCGACCTCGCCCTCGGCGCGCTTGCGGGATGGCTCGCGGCTCGCATCCTCGTGCGGCGCAACGGCAGCGTCCGCGCCGCGCTTGCGCTGGGAGCCGTGCTCGGCCTCGCCCAGATGGTGCGCCAGTTCGCGCTCTACGTGCTCGCCACGGTCGTGCTCGCGTGGCTCGCCGCGCTCTGGCGGCGCCCCCAGGACCGGACAGCGCTCGCCCGCTCGCTCGCGGTCGCTCTCGCGGCCGTCGTCGTGCTCGCCGGCCCCTGGTACGCCTACCGGGCCGCCCACTACGGCAACGCCGTCTTCGACCGACCCCATCCCACGGAGCCGCTCTGGGAACGGCGGCCTGCAAGCTTCTACCTCGGCAGCGGCCTGCCTGACGTGCTCACCAGTCCGTACCGGCCGAACTTCGTCAACCGGGCCTGGCCGCAGACCTACAGCGACATCTGGGGCGACTGGTACGGCGTTTTCGCGTGGCAACTGCGGGACGAGCGCCCCTCCGGCGCGGTCACCGACTGGCTCACGGCGCAGACGCTGCTCGGGATCGTGCCGACGGCGCTCGCGCTCGCGGGGTGGCTCGTCCTGCTGGCCGCCGGCCTGCGGCGGCGCTCCGCCCGCCTCCTGCTCGTCGGCCTGCTGCCGCTCGCGGGCCTCGCCGGCTACTTCTACTTCGCGATCGGCTATCCGACCCCGGACGGAGACGTGCTGAAGCCGACCTTCATGCTCGCGACGCTCTGGGCCTGGGCGCTCTGCTTCGCGCGAGCCGCGTGCTGGTGCGCCGAGCGCGCGCCGCGTGCGACCGCGTGGACGCTCGGCCTGCTCGCACTCGCCGACCTCCCCTTCCTCATCTACCGCGGGCCGTTCTAGCAGGCGCGCTCGGCGAAGACCTGGACGAGCAGCTTGCCGGTCTCCGTCGCCCACTGCTCCGGCTGCCGCCACCACGGATAGGGCGCGCCGACGAGCGAGAGGTCGCCCGTCCAGCAGCGGTGGAAAAGCAGGTCGACGCGGGTCAGGTGGAAGGTCGAGGACACGACGACGAGCGAGCGCCACCGGCGCGCCCGTGCGAGCCTCGCCACCGTCTCGGCCTCGCCGCGGGTCGAGTACGGGTTCGCCTCGAAACAGACGACGCGCGCCGAGGCGTAGCGGCCGGCCGCGCACAGCCGCCGGGCCGCCGTCCACCCCGGGGTGCGCCCGACGCTCGAGATCGCGAGCGTCGGCGCGACGCCCGCCCGCACGAGCCGCTCGGCCGGGGCGAGCCGCGCGTGGTCGCCGGAGAGGACGACGACCGCGTCCGCATGCTTCGGCGGCCCGCTCTCCGCCGGCGGGAAGACGAAGAGCACGACGCAGGCGACGAGCCAGGCGGCGACGAGCGCGGCGAGGGCGAGCAGGACGCGGCGAAGCACGGCCACGAGTGAAGCAGAGGCCGGTACCCTCTCCGCTCATGAGCGTAGGCTCGACGGAGCTCGTCGGGGAGCGGAGGCGCCGGCTCCGCCGGCGCTGAGAGCGGAAAAATTGCAGTCCGTCCTCTTTACCTGCGCCGGCCAGCGCGTCGACATCGTGAGCGCGTTCCGCCGCGCCGGCGCGTGGACGCTCGCGACCGACCTGAACCCGCTCGCGCCCGCGCTCTACCACGCGCACGCCCACGCGCTCGTGCCGCCGGTGCGCGACCCCGGCTACGTGCCGGCGCTGCGGGAGCTGGTCGAGCGGCACGGCGTCTCGCTCGTCGTCCCGCTCACCGACCTCGACCACGGCGTGCTCGCCCGTGCGCGCGACGAGCTGGGCGCGCTCGTGCTCCTGCCCGCCCCGGAGGTCGTCGACGCGCTCGAGGACAAGTGGCTCGCCCACCGCCTCTTCGAGGAGCGGGGGATCGGCTCGCCCCCGACCTGGCTCCCGGAGGCGCTCCCCGACGACCTCGAGTTCCCGGTGCTCGTGAAGGCGCGGCACGGCTTCGGCTCGCGCGGCATCTACCGCTGCGCCGACCGCCGCCAGCTCGAGTTCTTCCTCGACTACTCGGAGCACGACTCGATGGTGCAGCGGTGCTGCCGCGGCGAGGAGTTCTCGATCGACCTCTTCTGCGACCTCGAGAGCCGCTGCCTGAACGCGGTGCCGCGGACGATGATCGAGTCGAAGGGCGGCGAGTCGATCAAGGGGATGACGATCGCCGACGAGAAGCTGGTCGAGGTCGGCAGGCACGTCTCCGAGACGCTCCGGCTCGTCGGCCCCGCCAACGTGCAGTGCTTCCGCGAGCCCGACGGGAGCCACCTCGTCACCGACATCAACCCGCGCTTCGGCGGCGGCTTCCCGCTGCCGACCGCGGCCGGCAGCCGCTACCCGGAGCTGGCGCTCGCGCTCGCCGCCGGCGAGCGGCCCGAGCCCCGGCTCGGCGCGTTCCGCGCCGGCCTCGTGATGACCCGCTTCTTCTCCGAGCTGGTCCTGACCGCCGACGAGGCCGGTACGCTCTCGCCGTTCGCGGAAGAGCTCCCCGAGCCGGTCGTGCCGGAGCAGGCGGAGCCGTAGGCCGCCTGCTCGGGCTGGGCGCCCTGCTCGCGGCGGCAGGGCTGGCCGCCGCATGCGGATCTGCGCGGCAGGCGGCGACCTCGACGACGCATCCCAAGCGTCCCGAGCCGCCGGCGACCGCGCGCGGCCGCGGCATCCTGCTCGTGGTCACGGTGCTCGACGGCGACCGGCGCCGGCGGGTCGCCGGCGCGAGGGTGCGGGTCGCCGGCATGGTGCGAGTCTCCGGCCGGGACGGCGTCACGCGCTTCCGCGTCGCCACGCTGCGGCGGCTGCCGGTGACGATCGCCGCGTCCGGCTTCTCGGCCCGCACGGTCCGGGTCGACTTCACGAAGCGGCGTCAGGCGACGCTGCGCATCTACCAGCCCGAGCTGCAGTGGCCGCTCTACGGCGTCACCCCGTCCCGCTCGCAGGCGCAGGACCACATCCGGCTGCGACCGCCCTTCCGCACCGTCTGGAGCATCAGCCTCGGCGGTCTGATCGAGTTCCCGGCCGTCGTCGACGACGGCGTCGCGTACATCGGCAACGCGCACGCGAGCGTCCGGGCGATCTCGATGCGGTTCGGCAAGCTCGTCTGGCGCCACGACACGCCCGGCCGGCCCCGGATGGCGTCGTCGCCGGCGGTCGTCGGGTCCTCGCTCGTCTACCACACGATGGACGGGCGGGTCGTCCTGCTCGACCGCGCGAACGGCCGCGTCCGCTGGGTCTGGCGCGCGGGCGCCCCGATCGAGCCCTCGCCCGTCGTGCGCGGCGGCGTCGACTACTTCGGCGCCTCGAACGGCCGCCTCTACGCGCTCGACCTGCGCACGCGGGAGCTGCGCTGGAGCCGCGACCTCGGCGCGAAGATCACCTCGTCGGCCGCGCTCGCCGGCGGCACGCTCTACGTCGGCGACTACGCGGGCCGCGTGTGGGCGCTCGCGGCCCGCGACGGCGCCGTCCGCTGGACGGGCGCCGTCGACGGCCGCGTCTACGGCACGCCCGCGGTCGCCGGCGGGCGGGTCTTCGTCCCCTCCTCGACCGGGATGTCGCTCACCGCCTTCTCGACGCGGGGCGGCGAGCTGTGGCGCGTCCACACGGGCGGCTACGTCTACTCGTCGCCGGCGGTGTGGCGGGGGCGCGTCTTCTTCGGCTCCTACGACGGCTCGCTCTACGCCGTCTCGGCGGCGAGCGGCTCGCTGCTCTGGCGCGTCGGCGTGGGCGGCCCGATCTCCGGCGCGGCCGTCGTCGTGGACGGCGTCGCGTACGCCGGCAGCTTCGCGCACCGGATCGTCGGCGTCGACGCCACGAGCGGCCGAACCCTGCTCACCTTCGGCCACGGCCACTACGTCCCGGTGTCCGGCAACGGGATGCGCTTACTTTTCCACGGCTATTCACGTCTCTATGCAGTAGAGCCTCGGAAGCACCGCGCCGTGACGCGTATCACTGCAGCCCACACCCGAGATCCGCGGCGTCAGCGCTCGTGACGTCCGGCCGGCGCCTCGGCGCCGTCGCCGTCGTCGCAGCGGTCGCGCTCGCGTTCCCGCTCGTCGCCTCCGCCAAGAGCGCGGCGAGCGCCCACCTGGCCCGCCGGGGGATCGCCCACGCGCACGCGCGCGGCTGGATCAAGTGGGGCGAGGCGAAGCGCTACCGCGGCGACGTCTACCTCGCGATGCGGGCGATCCGCCGGCTGCCGAAGGCGCGCGGCTGGGCGCTCGAGTCGCAGCTGCGCCAGGTGACGGCGATCTGGGACTCCTACATCTCGCCGCGGGCGACCGCGCTCTTCTCGCAGCTCCGCGAGAACGTCGACTACCTGAGCACGCACCGGATCCCCTCGTCCGGCACCGACGTGACCGGCCCGGACGGCGTCGTCTACCGCTACTTCGCCGGCAAGGGGCTCGAGTTCCATCCGCTCGCGAACTTCTCCCGGCTGAACGCGCTCGCGAAGAAGCGCGACGAGGAGCGGACGCGGCAGCTCGCCGACGCGCTGCTCGCGCGGGCGATCCCGCGCAAGGGCACGCTGCTCTGGGAGTACCCGTTCCCGTACGGGCGGGGGCGGCCGCCGTGGGCGTCGGGCCTCGCGCAGGCGGTGGCCGCGCAGTCGCTCGCGCGCGCCGGCGCGCTGCTCGGCGACCGGCGGCTGCAGGTCGCCGCCCGCAAGGCGTACCGGGCGATCCCGGGCCGGCTCGACCTCGGCACCTCCGCGGGGCCGTGGGTGCGCCTCTACGGCTTCGACCGCGAGATCGTCCTGAACGCGCAGCTGCAGTCGGTGCTCTCGGTGCAGGAGTACGGCGAGACGACCGGCGACGTGCCCGCGCAGACGTACGCGCGGCGGCTGCTCGGCGCTGCGCGCGGGCTGTTCTCCCGCTTCGACACGGGCGACTGGTCGCGTTACGAGCTGGGCGGCGGCTACGCGAAGCGCAGCTACCAGGAGTTCGTCACCGACCTGCTCGGGAAGCTCGCAAAGCAGACGGGCGACCCGTTCTGGCAGGACGCCTCGGCCCGCTTCGTCAACTACACCTACGAGCCGCCGGTGGTGACGCAGCCGACGCCGCCGCCGACGCTGCTCGCCTTCCCGCAGCCGGCGGACGGCTGGCTCGACTCGGTGCAGATCCCGATCGCGCTCTCGAAGCGCGCCTCGCTCACGCTCGTGGTGGCGGGCCAGATTTCGACGTACAGCAAGCAGGCGCGCGGCGAGCACGTCCTCACCTGGACGCCCGGCCCCGACGTGCAGCCGGGCACCTACCCGGTGACGGTGCGCGCGGTCGACTTCGGCGGCCACCACGCCTCGTACTCGCTCGCGCCGGTCACCGTCGGCTTCGACACGGCGCCGCCGCCGCTCACCCCCGACACCGCGAAGGTGGACACGGCGACGAACGTCCTCACGTGGGCGGCCGACGAGCCGGGCACGCCGTGGCTCGAGCTGCAGCTCGAGCTGAGCGATCCGTCGGGAGCCCAGCCGCAGCAGATCCTCGACCTCGGCCACCAGGCGACGAGCGGCTCGCTGCAGCTCGCGATCCCGCCGGGAACCTGGTACGCCGCCGTCGACTTCACCAACTCCGCCGGCCTGACCACCAAGGTCTACCTCCCGGCCCTCACGGGCGCCGCCGCGAGCCCATAGCGCCTCTCTCCGCGTAGCCCGGTCCCCGGGCGTGCCCAGGCACCGGTACGGAAGTGTCGCGACTTCGTGACGGCGCGGCCGCGGCTGGCCGTACCCTGCCCGCGTGCGCAGGGCACTCCTCCTCCTCGCCGCGCTGCTCCTGCTCGCGGGCGCCGGCGTCGGCGCGTACGTCGTGCACCGCCTCGACGCGCTCCACGACGTCCACGGCTCCTCCACCGTCGAGTACCGGCCGGGAGCCGGCCCGGAGATCGGCGTCGTGCCGGGCGTCGAGTGGCCGATGTACGGGTTCGGCGCCGCGCGCAGGCGTACCGTCGACCTGGCGCTGCGGCCGCCGTTCCGGAAGCTCTGGACGTACCACGCGGGCAGCCTCGTCGAGTTCCCGCCCTCGATCGGCTACGGGCGCCTCTACCTCTCCACGAACTCGGGCAAGTTCGTCGCCGTCAGCCTCCGCACCGGCAAGCGCGCCTGGAAGTACCTCTCGCACCGCTGCGTCGCCGCCTCGCCCGCGGTCGGCGCGCACGGCTCCGTCTTCATGACCTTCCTGAACAAGCCGCCGTGCAACCGCAACCGCAAGACGAAGGGGCTCGACGGGGAGATCGTCCGCTTCTCCGCCGGCGTCGGCAAGGTCAAGTGGCGCCGGACGATCGGGCCGAGCGAGACGTCGCCGCTCCTCGTCGACGGCACCGTCTACGTCGGCGACGTGAACGGCGACGTGTGGGCGCTCGACGGCTCGCACGGGCGCGTCCTCTGGCGCTTCCACGCGGGCGGCGCGGTCAAGGGCGGGATCGCGTACGCCGGCGGCCGGCTCTACTTCGGCGCCTACGACGGCCGCGTCTACTGCCTCACCACCGCCGGCAAGCTCGTCTGGAGGGCCCACTCGCAGGGGACGCTCCTCCACCGCGGCAACTTCTACGGGACGCCGGCGGTCGCCCACGACCGCGTCTACCTGGGCGCCACCGACGGCCGCGTCTACTCGTTCGGGGCCGACTCCGGGAAGCTGCGCTGGTCGCACGGAACCGGCGGCTTCGTCTACTCGTCGACCGCCGTCTGGCGGGGCCTCGTGCTCGTCGGCTCCTACTCGCACCGCTTCTACGCCCTCGACGCCGCCACGGGCCGCGTCCACTGGACGTTCACCGCGAACGGGCCGATCTCCGGCTCGCCCACCGTCGTCGGCGACGTCGTCTACTTCTCGACGCTGAAGCGGCGCACGTACGCGCTCGACGTGCGCACCGGCAGGCAGCTCTGGACGTTCCCGGACGGCAAGTACTCTCCGGTCGTGGCCGTCAAGGGGCGCCTCTTCCTCGTCGGGTACGGCCTCGTCTACGGGATGGCGCCGAAGTGAGTCGCTACCTCGTGACGGGCGCGGCCGGGTTCGTCGGCTCGCACCTCGCGGAGGCGCTCCTCGCCCAGGGCCACGAGGTGGACGGCGTGGACGCGTTCACCGACTACTACGACCCCGCCGAGAAGGAGCGGAACGCCGCCGGTTTCGGCGTGCGCCGGCTCGACCTCGCGCGCGACCCGCTCTCGCTCGACGGCGTCGACGGCGTCTTCCACCTCGCCGGCCAGCCGGGCGTGCGCAGCTTCGGCGAGGCGTTCCCGCTCTACCTCGAACGCAACCTGCTCGCGACCCAGCGCGTCTTCGAGGCGGCGGCGCAGGCGGGCGTCCGCGTCGTCTTCGCGTCCTCGTCCTCGATCTACGGCGAGAGCGAGAGCTACCCGACGCCGGAGGACGCGCTGCCGCACCCGATCTCGCCGTACGGGCTGACGAAGCTCGCCTGCGAGCACCTCGCCCGCACCTACGCGACGGCGTACGGGCTCGACGCGGTCGTCGTCCGCTACTTCACCGTCTACGGCCCCCGCCAGCGGCCGGACATGTTCATGCGCCGCGTCTGCGACCGGCTGCTCGACGGCGGCGTCTTCGAGCTGTACGGGAGCGGCGAGCAGTCGCGCAGCTTCACCTACGTCGGCGACGCGGTCGACGCGACGATCGCGGCGACGGGCGCGCGGCCCGGCAGCGTCTACAACGTCGGCGGCGGCGACGAGGCGACGGTGAACGAGGCGATCGCGCTGCTCGAGCGGCTCTCCGGCAGGCGGCTCGACGTGCGGCGGGTCGACCCGGCCCGCGGCGACGTCTCGCGCACGAAGGCCGACGTCTCGCGGATCGGCCGCGACCTCGGCTGGGCGCCGCGCACCCGCCTCGCGGACGGATTGGCCGCGATGTGGGCCTGGCGCTCGGCTACAGTCGCGGCGGCATGACGCCGGACCGGACAGGGCGCCCGCTCGACCCCGAGGCCGAGCAGGAGGTCGACTTCGCGCACTACGGGCGCCTGCTCGCGATGCGCTGGTGGCTGCCCGCGGCCGGGCTCGTGCTCGGCGCCGTGATCGGCTATCTCGTCTCGATCGGCGGCTCGCAGGTGTACCGGGCGAGCGCGACCGTCTACCTCGGCCAGCCCTACTCGGCGAGCGGCAACATCCAGCTCCAGACGCTGCAGACGAACCAGTCGGCAGTGTCGGCGGTCGTCCACTCGAGCCTCGTCGACCGGACGGTGGCGAAGCAGTGCGGCGCGCGGCTCGCCGACCTGCGCGGCGGCATCGCGGTCGCCAACGTCCCCGGTGCGCTCACCCGCAACGGCCAGAACCCGGTCGTGAAGATCACCGTGCAGGCGAAGAAGGCGAAGGTCGCAGCCTGCGTCGCGAACGGGCTCGCGGCCAAGGTGATCGACCGCGTCTCGGGCTACGCGATCCGCAAGATCAACACCTTCCGCGCCCAGATCAAGACCGACAACCAGTACATCAAGACGCTGCAGGACGCGATCGCGAGCCCCGGGATCTCGACGACCGACAAGCTGATCCTGCAGACGCAGCTTCGCTCCTACCAGCAGGACAAGCTCGCGGCGAGCCAGCTGCTCGTGCAGGCGAACCAGGTCGAGGTGCCGCACGTGCTCACGGGCGCCGCCTCGGAGCGCGTCACCGCCCGCAGCCGGCGCAACACCGTCGTCGTCGCCGCCCTGATCGGGCTCGTGCTCGGAGCGCTCGTCGCGCTCCTGTGGGACAGGGTCGCGCCGCGGCTCTCGCCCGGCGACGGCGACTGATGCTCGAGGGCAAGCGCGTCGCGGTCGTCGTGCCCGCGCACGACGAGGAGGAGCTGATCGGGACGACGATCGGCGGCATCCCGAGCCTCGTCGACCGGATCGTCGTCGTCGACGACGGCTCCCGCGACGGGACGGCCGCCGCCGCCGAGGCCGCGGGCGACGCGCGCGTGGAGGTGATCCGCCACGACCGCAACCGCGGCGTCGGCGCGGCCACGGTCACCGGCTACCGGCGCGCGCTCGAGGAGGGCCACGACGTCGTCGTCGTCGTGAACGGCGACAACCAGATGGACCCCGCCGACCTGCCGACGATGGTGCGCGCGGTCGCGCGCGGCGAGGTCGACTACGCGAAGGCGAACCGGCTCTTCACCGGCCAGGCGTTCCAGCTGATCCCGAAGACGCGCTTCTTCGGCAACGCGATCCTCTCGATGCTGACGAAGATCGCCTCCGGCTACTGGCACGTCGCCGACTCGCAGTCGGGCTACACGGCGATCTCGCGCGAGCTGCTCGCCCGGCTCGACCTCGACCGGGTCTACACGAACTACGGCTTCCCGAACGACATGCTCGTGCACCTGAACGTGTGGAACGCGCGCGTGCGCGACTTCCCCTCGCGGCCGGTGTACGGCGTCGGCGAGCGCTCGGGGATGCGCTACCGGCACGTCGTCCCGCGCATCTCCTGGCTGCTGCTGAAGGGCTTCTTCTGGCGGCTCTGGGAGAAGTACGTGAAGCGCGACTTCCACCCGCTCGTCTTCTTCTACCTCTTCGGCTTCCTCGCGACCGCGGCCGGGGTCGTGCTCGGCCTCGTCGTCGCCGGCCTGCGGATCGCCGGGCAGGACCTCACCGTCGGCACCGTCGTCCTCGTCGCGCTGCTCGTGCTCTCCGGCTCGCAGTTCACGCTGTTCGCGATGTGGTTCGACATGGAGTCGAACAAGGATCTGCGCTGAGGCGCGCCGCCGTCCTCGCCGCCGCGCTCGCGCTGCTCGCCGCCGGCTGCGGCGGCTCCGGCGGGAGCGGGGCCGAGTCGGCGGGCACGTTCATCACCCGGATCCTCCAGGAGGAGCTGTCGGGCCGCTGGGCGGCGCAGTGGGGCGAGCTGCACCCGGGCCACCGGCGGCTGATCTCCCGGGCGCAGTACGTCCTCTGCTCGGAGGCGATGGCGACGAACGTCTCGACCGGCAAGGAGCGCTACGACGTCCGCCGCGTCGCCGACGCGCCGATCCACGTGCGCGGCGTGCCGGAGCGCACCGCGAAGCTCGTGACGATCCGCGTCACGGTCTCCGGCAGCCCCGCCACCTACCGCCTGCACGCGGTGCGCGACGGCGGCCGCTGGACGTGGATCCTCGGCCCCTCGTTCCTCGCCGCGATCGGGAAGGGTGAATGCCTCGACGGCTCGCCGCTCGCGGACCGGTAGCGTCCTCGCGGTGGGGGAGCGGCGGACGGTCATCCTGCTCGGCGCTGTCGGCGTGCTGCTCTTTCTCGGCTGCTGTCTGCTCGTCGCGGGCGGCCCGTTCGACGCCGCGCCGTACGGCGACGTCCACTTGTACCGCACGTTCGCGCACCGGATGGCGCGCGGGCAGCTGCCGTATCGCGACTTCTTCGACGAGTACCCGCCGTTCGCGCAGCCGCTCTTCTATCTCGTCAAGTTCCTCCCCGGCACGTACCTGCCGGGGTTCCGGTGGGCGATGGCCCTGCTCGGCGCCGGCTCGGTCGGGCTCATGGCGGCGTCGCTCGCGTCGGTTCACGCGAGCCGAACGCGCACGGCGTTCGCGATGGCGGCGGCGGGGATCGCGCCGCTCGCGATCGGCCCGATCTTCCTCAACGCGTATGACCTCTGGCCGGCGTTCCTGCTCGCTCTGGCCATCCTCGCGTTCGTCCGCGGCCGCGAGCGCACCGCCTACGTGCTGCTCGCGCTCGGCGCCGCGGCCAAGATCTACCCGCTCGTGCTGCTGCCGCTCGCGGTCGTCGAGTCGTGGGAGCGCGGCGGCCGGGAACGCGTACGCAGCGGTCTCGCGTGGTTCGCCGGCGCCCTCGTGCTCGTCCATCTCCCCTTTGCCGTGCTCGGCCCCGGCGGCCTGCGCTACAGCTACTGGCTCCAGTTGAAACGCGGCCTCGAGGTGGAGAGCCTCGGCGGCTCGTTCCTCTTCGTCCTCGACCGCCTCGGGTTGGCGCACGTCACGGCAGCTCCCGCGGAGCCCGGTTCGCTGAACGCTGTCGGCACGCTCGCCGACGCGCTCGGGACTGTCTCGTCGCTCGTCGAGCTCGCGGCGATCCTGCTCGTGGCCTGGCTCTTCTGGCGCCGCCGCAGGCTCCCGTTCGTGGCCGCCGCGGCCGCGGTGCTGGGATTCGTCGCCTTCGGCAAGGTTTTCTCGCCGCAGTACGTCGACTGGCTCGTGCCGCTCGTGCCGGCGGCGGGGCCGGTCGCCGCGGTCGGCACGGTCGCCGTCGCCGCGCTCACGCACGTGGTCTTCGACCGCTTCCACGACTCGCCCGCGGAGGCGGTCGCCGCAAGCGTCGCCTGGTGGGCGTTCGTGCGAAACCTCGTCGTCGTCGCGCTCTACGGAGTGCTCGTCGCCCGTCTCGCGCGCAGACCGCGCAGCAGGACCGCGTAGAGGACGACGAGGACGAGGTTCCGCGCGAGCGCCGCCCACACGAAGGCGCCCAGGTGCGTCAGCTCGAGGAACGGTTCGGGGAAGCGCGCCCACACTTGCGTCAGCCCGAGCGCGAGCAGGAAGAGCCCCGTCGCCGCGAGGGAGCCGGCCGCGGGAACGAGCGGAACGAGGAAGAGCAGGTACTGCGGCGAGAGCACCTTCGCGAAGGCGACGAACGCGACCGCGCTCGCCGCGGCGGCGCGGAGGGTCGCGGAGCGGCGCGCGCCTTCCGCGGCCATGTGCCGTCGCCAGATGGCGAGCACGGCGACGAGCAACACCACAGAACTGACGCTCGCGAGCGCGCGGGCAGCGGACCCGGCGATGTCGAAGGAGAACGGCGCGTGGGTCACGGTGACGTGGAAGCCGGCGCCGAGGCGGTGCGCGGCGCCGAGGATCGAGCCGCCGAGGCTCTCGACCTGTAGGCCGCGCGTGGCCTGCCGCCGGAGGCTGTAGCCGAGTCCGCCGGGCGCGAGGGCGAGGAACGGCGCGAAGGCGGCGACGACGACCGCGGCTCCCGCGGCGAAGGCGCGCCCGCCTTCGCGGGCGCCGCGGGTTCGAACGACATGGGTCAGGAGCACGGGTGCGAGCAGGAGCGGATAGAGCTTGGCCGCCGTCGCTGCGCCGAGCAGCGCGACGCCCCAGCGTGAGCGTCCGCGCACGACGAGGGCGACCGCCCAGCCGGCGAGCGCGGCGGGCCAGAGGTCGAAGCTGTTCAGGGTGATCGGGCCGAGCAGGGCGGGCGCGACCGCCGCCGCGAGCACCGCGGGTAGCTGCCGTCGCGACGGTGCGCCGGCAGTCGCCGCGGCGACGGCCGCGACGGCCGCGAGACCGCACCCGAAGGCGAACAGCTTGAACCAGACGACGTAGCTGGAACGCGGCAGCGCCGGCACCGCGAGCGCCGGGATCGCGCCCGGCGGGAACTCGAGCGAGAAGCCGCTCCCGTACGGCAGGTGCCCGTTGACGACCTTCGCCCCGTAGCTCTCGTAGAGGCCCGTGTCGGCCTTGCCGTGCGCGTCCCAGAGCCCCACGTTCGGGAGCGAGCAGGCGCCGAGGAAGACGACCCAGCCGAGCGCGGCGGCCCGGAGCGTCCTCACCGGCGCTGGAGAGACGGTGTGGGGCGGAGCTGCGGGAGCCGTCCCGCGAGCACCGCGACGCCGGCGGCCCAGAGCACGTGCAGCTCAGGCAGGCTTGCGTAGAGGAAGCGCGGATGCTCCGCCGTGTTGGCGTAGAAGCTGTAGAAGAGCGGGTTCACGAGCAGGAAGCTCACGACGAGCGTGAGGGGCCAAGGGCGCCGGACGCCCAGCAGGCCGACCAGCGCGAGCGGGACGAGGATCGCCAGCACGTGCGGCGTGAAGATCGACGAGTCCGTCCAGCTCGCAACGACGTGCGCAGCCGAGAACGGGTGGCGGGGCCACGAGCTCGGGTTGTCGTAGAGCGTGGGGTAGGAGAGCGGCCAGTACGCGAGCACGAGCGGAGCGAACGCGACGGCGCCGGCGGCGAACGGCAGCGCCTCGCGCGTGCGGCCACGCAGGAAGAGCACCGCGAGGGCGGCGGCGGCGACGAGTGCGTTCGACACCTTGACTGCGGTCGCGACGCTCAGCGCGCATCCCGCAAGGGCAAGCCGCAGGCGGGTCGCACGCGGGTCGAGCAGGAGCGCCGCGGCCGTCGTCACGAGCAGCGTCGAGAGCGGCTCGTCGTAGAGGTGAAGGCCGGTGTCGACGTCCCACTGGCCGTTCGCCCACGCGCCGTGTCCGGCGAGGAGGCCGACGTAGAGCGGCCAGGTTGCCCAGAACGCGGCCGCGACGATCCCGACCCAGCGGCGCCCGCTCGCGTTGCGTCCGAGGTACGCCACCGCCGGCACCGTCAGCGCGACGAAGACGAGCGAGAGCGCGAAGCCGACGTCCCACCCGGCGCCGGTCCCGAGGCCGGCCGCCACGCGGTACGGGAGCATCGCGACGCCCCAGACGAGCGGCCAGCCGAAGACGGCGGCGCCGGTGCTCTTCATCCAGTGGACGTCGACCGTGACGAGGAGCGCGACGCCGAGGAGCGCGCCGGGCGCGAGCCACGCGCGCAGGTCGGGGCGCCGCCGCCACGCGCGCACGAGCGCGACCGCGGCGACGAGCGCCGCGAGCGCCGCGAGGGCGAGCACGGGGCGCGGCATCCGGCCCCACGCCGCCATGAACTCCCGCGACGCCGCGTAGAACCCGGTCGCGTCGCCCTCGAGGCCGCGGTCGTGCCAGGCCGGCATCCCAGGAAGCTTCCGGCCCGAGGCTGCGAACGCGGCGAGCGGGATCCCGAGTCGCACGCAGGCAAGCGCCGCAAGCGCGCCCCACCAGCCGGACAGCCCTTGCCCGCGCACGCGGCGACCGTAGCAGCGGCTCCGCGCCGACGAGGGGTAAAGCCTTCGTAAGGGGCCCCACGACCGGCCGAACCCCCCGCTAGCATCGGGTGGCCATGGCGACCGCGGTCGTGACAGGAGGCGCGGGCTTCCTCGGCTCGCACCTGTGCGAGCACCTCGTCGGCCGGAGCCTCCGGGTGATCTGCGTCGACAACCTCGAGACCGGGTCGCTCCAGAACGTCGAGCACCTGCGCGGCGACGCATTCACGTTCGTGAACCACGACATGACCCAGCACCTGGAGATCGACGAGCCGGTGGACTTCGTCTACCACCTCGCGAGCCCGGCCAGCCCGATCGACTACCTGCGGCTGCCGCTGCAGACGCTGAAGGTCGGCTCCTACGGGACGCACAACGCGCTCGGGCTCGCGAAGTGGAAGCGCGCCCGCTTCCTGCTCGCCTCGACGAGCGAGGTCTACGGCGACCCGAACGTCCACCCGCAGCCGGAGACGTACTGGGGGAACGTGAACCCGATCGGCCCGCGCGGCGTCTACGACGAGGCGAAGCGCTACGCCGAGGCCCTGACGATGGCCTACCACCGCCAGCAGGGCGTGGACACGTGCATCGTCCGCATCTTCAACACCTACGGGACCCGCATGCGCCCGCACGACGGGCGCGCGATCCCCACCTTCGTCCGCCAGGCGCTCGCGAACGAGCCGCTCACCGTGTTCGGCGACGGCTCGCAGACGCGGAGCTTCACCTACGTGGACGACCTGATCCGCGGCCTCGTCCTGCTCGCCGAGAGCGGGGAGCACCTGCCGGTGAACATCGGCAACCCGCGGGAGATGACGCTGCTCGAGCTGGCCCAGGCCGTGATCGAGGCCACCGGCTCGAAGAGCGAGATCGTGTTCGAGGCGCTGCCGGTCGACGACCCGCAGGTTCGCCAGCCGGACATCACGAGAGCCCGGCAGCTGCTGGGCTGGGAGCCGCAGGTGACGCTCGAGGAGGGCCTGCGGCGAATGCTGGAAACGAACGAACGGGAGTCACTGAGTGTTTAGACGCATCGCCCTGCTCACGGCGGCGGCCCTCGCCGTCGCCGGCCTCGCCCTGCCGGCCGCGAACGCGCAGCCGAAGAAGAAGAAGGCCGCGAAGAAGCACCACGTGCACAAGGTGCACCGCTCGACGCACCTGCTCGTCGGCCTGAACGACGAGGTCGACACGCTGTACGGGAACCCGGCGGCGGCGTTCGCGACGTTGCACGCGCTCAAGTCGCAGGTGCTTCGGGTCAACCTCTACTGGGGCGGGAACAAGTGGGCGGTCGCGAACTCGAAACCGCTCGACGCCGAGGACCCCGGCGACCCGGCCTACAACTGGAAGATCTACGACCGGCTCGCGCGCTACGCGGCGACGTACAAGATCCGCGTCGTCTTCTCGATCGTCTACACGCCCGCGTGGGCGAACGGCGGCAAGGCGAAGTCGATCGCGCCGACGAACATGCAGGATCTGCAGGACTTCGCCAAGGCGGCCGCGGCGCGCTACAGCGGCTACTGGATCCCGCCGGCGTGGCAGGAGGACACGACGCTCGCACCGTCCGGGACGCCGCTGCCGCTGATCAACTCGTGGACGGCGTGGAACGAGCCGAACAGCCCGGTCTGGCTTTCGCCGCAGTGGAAGAAGGTCGGCAAGAAGAAGGCCGTTCCCGTCGCCGCGCGGACGTACGCGGGCATCTGCAACGCCGTCTACAACGGCGTCCACAGCGTGATCGTGAACAACAAAGGCGACCGGCCGCCGGGCGAGCAGGTCGCATGCGGCGTCACCGACCCGCGCGGGAACAACTCCGCCGTGGGCAAGCGCTCCTCCACCGACCCGCTCTCATTCCTGACTGCGGCCCACGCCGCCGGGATGAAGACCTTCGACGTCTACGCCCACAACCCGTACTCGTCCGCGGGGAAGGAGGCGCCCGCCTTCGTGCCGAAGGGCAAGCGCGCCCGCAACATCCAGCTCGGGAACATCAACACGCTGCTGAAGCTGATCTCGAAGTACTACGGGCCGAAGCACCTGTGGATCACCGAGTACGGCTACCAGACGAACCCGCCCGACAAGACGATCTTCGGGACGAGCTGGAAGAACCAGGCGCTCTACCTCAAGCAGGCCTGGCAGCTCGCCTACCGGAACCCGCGGATCGACATGTTCCTCTGGTTCCTCGTCAAGGACGAGAAGCCGATCGGCGGCTGGCAGTCGGGCCTTGCCACCTGGAACGGCAAGCACAAGCCGGCCTGGAAGACCTTCCGCAACCTGCCGCGCGGCTAGCTCTTCAGCCGAGGAGGGCTTCCGCCGTCAGGCGGAGGCCCTCCTCGAAGCCCACGCTGCCGTCCCAGCCGAGCACCTCGCGGGCGGCCGAGACGTCGGCGTACGAGTTGCGGAGGTCGCCCGCGCGGGGCGCCTCGAACGACCGCTCGACCTGTTTGCCGAGCAGCCGGCCGATCGTGTCGGCGAGCTCGTTGACGCTGTGGGGAGCACCGGCGGCGACGTTGAGGATGCGGCCGTTCGCGGCTGGCGCGTCCGCGGCGAGCAGGTTCGCCTCGACGACGTTCTGCACGTACGTGAAGTCGCGCGACTGCTCCCCGTCGCCGTAGATCGTCACCGGCCGTCCCTCCGCGACCGCGGTGACGAACAGCGGAACCGCCGCGGCGTACTGCGAGAACGGGTTCTGCCGGGGGCCGAACACGTTGAAGTAGCGGAGCACCACGGTCTCGAACGACTCGTAGACCCGGCTGAAGGAGACGCAGTAGCGCTCGGCGGCGAGCTTCGCGACGCCGTAGGGCGAGATCGGGTCGACCGGCCCCGACTCCCGGGCAGGCAGCTCGGCGGTGCTCCCGTAGACCGACGACGACGAGGCGAACACGACGCGGCGCACGCCCTCGTCGCGGGCGGCGAGGAGCACGTTCAGGGTCCCTTCCACGTTGACCGCGCTCGTCGTCAGCGGGTCCTGCACGGAGCGCGGCACCGAGCCGAGGGCGCCGAGGTGGAACACGACCTCGACCCCGCGGACGGCGTTGTGGACGCGCTCGTAGCTGCGCAGCTCGCCCTCGACGAGGTAGGCGTCGAGGCCTGCGAGATTCTCGCGTCTGCCGGTCGAGAAGTTGTCGAGGACGCGCACGTCGTCGCCGCGCTCGAGCAGCGCGCGCACGAGGTTCGAGCCGATGAAGCCGGCGCCGCCGGTGACGAGGACGCGGCTCACGCGCGGCTCTCCTCGAGTGACGGCGTCGCGCGGGCGAGCGCCACGGCGCCGAGCGCGAGCCATGTGAGCGCGCCGAGAGGCAGGCCGGGAACGAGCCCCACCGCGGTCCACAGGCCGAGCGCGAGGACGAGCCATACGACCCCGAGCGTGGCTGCGAGGGCGCTCTCCCGCGCCGCGCGGAGCGCGGAGCGGATCCCGGCCGCGAGCGGCGCCGCGAACCAAACGGCCAGGAGCGCGACGCCGACGAGGCCGAGGTCGGCGAGCGTCTGCACGTACAGGATCTGGACGCCGTACTCGTGCCGAGACGTCGGGAAGGCCGGCTCGGCGATGTCCGGGAACCGCCGATGCGCCGCGGGAAGCACCGGGTCGACGGTCGCCGGGTCGAACGACGCTTGCCAGCCGGCGCCGACCAGCGGATGCCGCTTCCAGATCTCGAGGCCGACGTAGGCGAGCAGCGTCCGCTGCGAGTACGTCTGCACCGCCGCTGTCTCCGCCGGCGTCGCCTGCTGCAGCCCGACAAAGCGCGCGAACTGACCGAGGTCTCCGGCGCGCAGCCCGAGGACGCCTGCGGTCGCGAGCGCGACGGCGGCCGCAGTGGCCGCGAGAGCGTGCGCCCGCACGAGGCGGCGCCGTGCGGCGATCGAGGCCGCGAGCGCGACGGCGGGCACGAGCCCGATCACGGCCGCGCTCGCGCCGCCGAGCGCGAACCCGACGACGCCGGCGACGATCGCAGCCCAGGCGCCCGCGCGCACGCGGCGCTCGCGGACGCCCCAGAGCAGGACGAGGAGGCCCGTCGCGAGCGTCATCCCGGCGAGCGCGTCGAGGTCGTGGTGCCCGATGAACGACGGCTGGCGCATCCCGGGCGGGTATGCCTCGAGGACGTTCCAGCCCGCCCACTGCGCGACGCCGACTGCGCTCGCGGCGATCGTCCACGCGGTGAGCACCGCGAGCAGCAAAAGCCCGTCGGCGCGGCGGCGCACGAGCAGGGGTACCGCCGGCGCGAGGAGCGCATACCAGAGGAACTCGCCGGCGGTGTGCAGGTGGTCGCGCCACGCATACGAGCGCCCGAGCGCGACGGGATAGAAGCAGGCGGCGACGACCCAGGCGAGCAGCAGGCCCGATGCGATCCAGAGCGGAGCTCCGCCGCGCAGGCGGACGAGCCCCTCGCGGCGGACGACCGCGAGCGCCGCGAGCACCGTCGCGAGGACGGCGAAGTCCTGCAGCTTGAAGGAGCCGCCGAGCGGCACCGACACCGACGGCTGGTAGCGGACGTGGAGGAAGAGGATCGGCAGCGCCGCCGCCAGCACGAGCGCCCCGCCCGAAACGGAACGCTCGGCCGCCCATGCGCGGACGGACGTCGCCTGTGGCACGACGGGTTCGACCGTTCGCACCGGCTGAGTGTAGACGGGAGGCCGCGGAACCCGTCACTACACTGGATGCCCGATGGCCGGAGGTCTCCTTCGACGCCGCGCGGGTGCCGCCGCCGGGACCTATGCGTCGGTCGCCCTCGGGTTCGCCGCCTCGATCGTCGCCGCTCGCCTCTTCAGCCGCGACGACTTCGGCCGCTTCACGCTCGTCATGTCCGCCCTCGCGCTGCTCCAGATCGTCCTCGACCTGACGATCGAGGAGGCGCTGATCAAGTTCGGCTTTCGCTACATCGCCGCCGAGGACTGGGGGCGGCTGCGCCGCCTGTTCCGGCAGACGTCCCTCGTCAAAGTGGGCGGCGCCGCGCTCGGGACGCTCGGTCTGCTCGGGCTGGCCGCGATCTCCGGGCACGTCTTCAAGGCCTCGCATCTCGCCGTTCCGCTCGCGATCGCCGCCGCAAACCCGCTCCTGCAGGCGCCGGAAGGGATGTCTGCGGTCGCCCTGTTCCTGCGCGGCCGCTACGACGTGCGCGGCTGGTTCTTCGCGCTGTCGATGGCCCTGCGCCTCGGCGGAATCGCGATCGCCGCCCCCTACGGCGTCTCCGCGACCGTCGCCGTCCTCGTCGTCGAGCAGGGGGTCACCTCCGCGTGCATCGGCGCCGTCGGGCTCGCCGGGTTCCGGCGCTTCCCCAAGGCGCCGCACCGGGCCCTCGGCGAGGACGCGCGGGCGATTCGCCGCTTCATCCTGCAGTCGAGCGTCGCGACCGGCATCGTGTCGGTGCGGAGCACGATCACCCCGGTCGTGCTCGGCGTCGTCTCCTCCGTCCAGCAGGTCTCGTACTTCCGGGTCGCGCAGTCCCCGCAGCAGGGCCTGAACGCCGCCTCCGCGCCGATCCGGATGGTGCTCCTGACCGAGCAGACGCGCGACTGGGAACGGGGGCAGCTCGACGTCGTGTTCGCCGGCATCCGCCGCTACACGCTGGTCGCGCTCGCCGGGGCGGTCGTGCTGCTCCCGCCGGTGCTCGCGTTCATGCCGACCATCGTTCCGGCGATCTTCGGCGCGAAGTACGACGGGGCGGTGACCGCGGCGCGGCTGATCCTGGTCGCGGGCGCGCTCCAGCTCGTCGTCGGCTGGTCGAAGTCGTTCGCCGTCACCGCCGGCAGGCCGCAGCTCCGCATCTGGACGCACGGTCTCGAGACGGCGCTCCTGCTGCCGCTCGCCGTCCTGCTCGGGATCCGCTGGGGCGCCACCGGCGCGGCGACCGCCGTACTCGTCTCGAGCGTCGGCTTCGCCGCGAGCTGGGCCGTCCTCTACGGACGAATCCGCCGCGACCCGCAGGCTCCTTCGCGGCTGCCGCGCCCGGAGGAGGTGCACGTGTGAGAGTGCTCGTCGTCTCCGGGATCTGGCCGCCCGACGTCGGCGGCCCCGCGAGCCACGCGCCGGAGGTGGCGCGCTTCCTGCTCGAGCGCGGGCACCGCGTGAGCGTCGTCACGACCGCGGACGCGGCGCCGGCCGCCGAGCCGTTCCGGGTGCACTGGATCTCGCGCTCGCTTCCCAAGGGAGCGATCCACCTGCGCACCGCGGCCGAGGTGGCGCGGCGCGCCGCGGCCGCCGACGCCGTCTACACGACCGGGATGTTCGGCCGCTCGAGCGCGGGGGCGC
Organism: Gaiellaceae bacterium; assembly: GCA_035688315.1. Taxonomy (GTDB): domain Bacteria; phylum Actinomycetota; class Thermoleophilia; order Gaiellales; family Gaiellaceae; genus Palsa-739. The sequence goes on from DASSND010000053.1 coordinate 22,093, forward strand.
GGCTCGCCGGCCGCCCGTACGTCGTCAAGCTCACCGCCGACCCGGCCTTCGAGCGCGCGCGCCGCCGCGGCGTCGTCGACGGCGACGTCGACGGCTTCCAGAAAGACCCTGGCGGGCTCCAGACGCGTCTCTACCGGGCCGCGCGCGACTGGGAGCTGCGCGGCGCCGCGCACGTCTTCACGCCGAGCGCCTATCTGCGCGACCTCGCCCTCTCGTGGGGGATTGCGGCCGAGCGGGTTTCCGTCCTGCCGAACCCGGCGCCGGCGCTCCCCGACCTTCCCGAGCGGGAGGAGCTGCGCCGCTCCTTCGCGTTCGACGGCCCCACGCTCGCCTTCGCCGGACGGCTGACGGCGCAGAAGTCCCTCGGGGTCGCCTTCGAAGCGCTCCGCCGTGCCGAGGGAGTCCGGCTCGTGATCGCCGGCGACGGCGACGAGCGGAGCGCGCTCGAGCAGCGGGTCGCGCAGCTCGGGCTCGGCGACCGCGTCGAGTTCCTCGGCTCCCAGCTGCGCGAGCGCGTCGTCGCGCTCTTCGCGGCCGCGGACGCGTCGATCCTCTCCTCGAGCTGGGAGAACTTCCCACACACCGTCGTCGAGGCGCTCGCGGCCGGGACGCCGGTGCTCGCGACCGCGACGGGCGGCGTCGCCGAGGTCGTCCGCGACGGCGAGAACGGCCTGCTCGTCCCCGCGGGCGACGCCGCCGCGCTCGGGGACGCGATCGTCCGCTACTTCGCGGACGCGGAGCTGCGGGAGCGCCTGCGCGCCGCCGCCCGCCCGTCCGTTCGCGCCTACGACCGCGACGAGATCTTCGGGATGCTCGAGCGGGCGCTCGCAGAGGCCGTCCGGTGAGCCGCCCGCGCGTCCTCTTCGTCAGCCGCACCCGCTACCGCCTCCCGCTCGGCGCGGCGATGGAGCGGAAGTGGCGTGCGCTCGGCGAGGTGCTGGAGCTGCGGGTGCTCGCCTCGGGGCGTGACCCGCGCGCCCGCGGGGACGGCGTCTTTCACCTCGTCCCGCCGCTTCCGCTGCGCGTCCTCGACGGCGCCCTCTTCTGGCTCGCCCTGCCGTTTCGCGTCGCCCGGCTCCTGCGTAGCTTCCGCCCGGACGCGGTGATCGCGCAGAGCCCCTACGAGACGGCGGCGACGCTGCTCGCGCGCGCCGCGACCCGCTCGCAGGCCCGGGTCGTCAGCGACGTGCAGGGCGACTGGCGGACGGCGACCCGCCTCTACGGGGACGGCGCGCGGGCGCTGCTGCGGCCGGTCGCCGATCGCGTCGCGTCCGCCGCGCTCGTGCGTGCCGACGGCGTGCGGACGATCTCGCCGTTCACGACCCGCATCGTCCGCGAACTGGGGCTCCAGCCCCTCGACACCTTCCCCACCTACGTCGACCTCGACTCGTTCCTCGAGCAGGAACCGGTGCCGCCGCCGGCCGAGCCGACGGCGCTCTTCGTCGGCGTGCTCGAGGCCTACAAGAACGTCGACGGGCTCGCCGCCGCTTGGCGGGTCGTCGCCGAACGCCTTCCGGAGGCGCGGCTCCACGTCGTCGGCCGCGGCTCCCTCGTGGAGCCGGTGCGCGCCCTCGCCGACGCTGTCCCGGGGGTCGAGTGGACGCGCGAGCTGGACGCGCGCGGCGTCGCCGCGGCTCTCGACGCGGCGACGCTGCTCGTCCTGCCGTCGCGCTCCGAGGGGATGGGCCGCGTCGTGATCGAGGCGTTCTGCCGCGCCCGCCTCGTCGTCGGATCGCGCACCGGCGGCATCGCCGACCTCGTCCAGGACGGGGTGAACGGCTTGCTCGTCGACCCGGGCTCGACCGAGGCTCTCGCCGACGCCCTCGTGCGCGCGCTCTCCGATCGGCCCCGAGCCGAGGCGCTCGGCCGGAAGGCGCGCGAGACCGTGCAGCCGTGGCTGCAGACGCCCGAGGAGTTCGCGCGCCGGACGCGGGCGGTCGTCGAGGCCGTGCTGCCGTGACCCGGCTCGTGTTCGTGACGCAGGCCGCCGACCCGGCCGAGCCCGTGCTCGCGGCGACGCTCGCGAAGATCTCGGCGCTGGCGCGTCTCGTCGACGAGCTGGTCGTCCTCGCCGGCTCGGTCGACTCGGCGGCGCTGCCGGCGAACTGCCGTGCGCACAGCTTCGCGGCTCCGAGCCAGGCACTCCGCGGCGCGCGCTTCGCGACGCTGCTCGCTCCGGAGTTGGCGCGCCGCCCGCTCGCCGTCGTCTGCCACATGTCGCCCGTCTACGCGCTGCTCGCGGCGCCGCTCGCGAAGCCGCTGCGGGTGCCGCTCCTGCTCTGGTTCACGCAGCAGGGCGCGGGCCGGAAGCTCGCGCTCGCCGCGCGGGTCGTGGACGCGATCCTCAGCGTCGACGGCCGCAGCGTCCCGCTCGCCTCCGCGAAGGTGCGCGCGATCGGCCACGGGATCGACCTCGACGCGCTGCCGTGCCTGCCGGCGCGCGAGCCGCCGCTGCGCCGCCTGCTCGGGCTCGGCCGCTACGCGCCGGCAAAGGGCTGGGAGACGGCGCTGCGCGCACTCGGGGAGCTGCCGGAGGCGACGCTCGAGCTGCACGGGCCGCAGCTCACGGCCGCGGACCGGCAACACCGTCCCGCGCTGGAGCGCCTCGCCGCCGAGCTCGGGGTCGCCGGCCGCGTCGCGTTCGGCGACGCCGTCTCGCATGCGGAGGTTCCCGCCCTCTACGCGCGCGCCGACGCCCTCGTCAACCCGACCCGCGGGAACGCCGCGGACAAGGTCGTCTACGAGGCCGCCGCGTCGTGCCTGCCGGTGTTCGCCGCCTCGCCGGTGTTCGACGCGCTGCTGCCGGAGTCGCTCCGCTTCCCCGCCGGCGACGCCGCGTCGCTCGCCGCCAGGATCCGCGACTACGAGGGCGGCGCCGGCCCGGCGCTCCGCGAGCGCGTCGCCGCCGGGCACTCCGCCGCCCGCTGGGCGGAGCGCGTCCTCGAGGTCGCGGGCGCGTGAAGCTGCGCGTCCTCTTCGTCTCGCGCGAGCGGATTCGGCTGCCGCTCGCGGGCGCGCAACGCCGCAAGTGGGAGGCGATCGCCGCGGTGGTCGAGCCGCGTTCGCTCGCGGCCGCCCCTGCCGGCGCTCCGGCCGGCGACGCGACGTTCCGGCTCGCGCGGCCGCTCCGTCCGCGCCTGCTCGACGGCGCCGTCCACTACCTCGTCCTGCCCCTGCGCGTCGCGCGGGAGCTGCGCGACTTCGCGCCCGACGCGGTGCTCGTCCAGGGCGTCCACGAGGGGGCCGCCTGCCTGCTCGCGCGGCGCCTGACCGGCTCCCGGGCGCGCGTGATCCTCGACGTGCAAGGCGACTGGCGGCAGTCGACGCGGCTCTACGGCTCGCGCCTGCGCCGGCTGCTCGACCCGGTCACCGCCGTGCTCGCCCCGCTCGCCGTGCGACGAGCCGACGCGATCCGGACGATCTCCGCCGACACGACCGCGCTCGTCGCGGCGTGGGGGAGGAGCCCCGCCGCCGTCTTCCCGCCGTACGTCGACATGGAGGCGTTCCTGCGCCGCCCGCCCGCCCCGCTGCCGCCCGAGCCCGCGGCGGTCTTCGTCGGGTCGCTCGAGCGCGTCAAGGCGTTCGACACGCTCGTCGCCGCGTGGCCCGAGGTGCAGCGGGAGCTGCCGCGCGCGCGGCTGCACGTCGCCGGCAGCGGCCGTCTCGAGCCGCTCGCCCGGGGGCTCGTCGCGCGCTTCCCGGAGACCGTGCGCTGGGACGCGCGCCTCGAGTCGGAGCAGGTCGCCGCCGCCCTCGACGCGTCCTGGCTGCTCGTGCTTCCGTCGCGAGCCGAGGGCCTCGGCCGCGTCCTGCTCGAGGCCGCCTGTCGCGGCCGCGCGCTCGTCGGCGCCGACCGCGGCGGCATCCCCGATGTCGTCCGCCCCGGCGAGAACGGGCTGCTGGTCGACCCCGAGGACGCGCGCGCGCTCGCCTCCGCACTCGTGCGCGTGCTCTCCGACCGGGCCGAGGCGGAGCGGCTCGGCGAGGCGGCGCGCCGGGACGGCGAGGCCTGGAGCGTCACGCCCGAGCAGTACGCAGGGCTGATCGCGACCCTCGTCCGCGAGACGCTCGCGCAGTAACCTGGCGCCGTGCGCGAGCAGATCAAGCAGGCGCTGAAGAACTCCGTCTACCGGGCGATCGGCGAGACCGCGAACGGGATCGGCGCGGTCAACGGCGACGAGCGCAGCCTGCGCGTGCTCATGTACCACAAGGTCAACGACCTGGCCGGGAACCGGATGTCGATCCCGACCTCGCTCTTCGACGAGCAGATGGCGCAGCTGCGGGAGCTGGGCTACGTCGTCGTCGACCTCGACGCGGTGCTCGCGCACTACCTCGACGGCGCGCCGCTGCCGGCCGGCGCCGTCCTCATCACCTTCGACGACGGCTACCGCGACAACCTCGTCAACGCGGCGCCGGTGTTGCGGCGCCACGGCTACACCGCCGTCCAGTTCGTCCCGATCGCGTTCGTCGGCGAGTCGCGGCCGCTGCCGCACGAACGCCACCTCGCCGCGCACGGCGTCCACAACCCGACCGTCGACTGGGACGAGATCCGCGCCCTCGAGGACTTCGGCGTCCGCATCGAGTCGCACGGGATCAGCCACAAGCCGCTCGCCGAGCTGGAGATCGACGAGGCGGCGCGTGAGATCGCGATCTCGAAGCTGAAGCTCGAGGAGCGCCTCGGCCGTCGCGTGCGCGCGTTCTCCTACGTGAAGGGGTCGGAGGCCGACTACAAGCCCGTCCACCCGAGCCTCGTCAAGCAGGCGGGCTACGACATCGCGTTCACGGCGGTCTCCGGCGCGAACTCGCCGCGCAGCGACCCGCTGCAGCTGCGCCGCTACAACGTCGAGCCGTACTCGGGCCGCACCTTCGAGCTGGTGCTCGCCGGCGCCTGCGACCTGATCTCGTTGAAGGACACCGTCAGCGGCACGCACGCGCGGCGGCTCTTCAACGCCGTGCTCGGCACGTCCTCGCGATGAAGCTCGAGGCGGCGCGTCGGGACGACGTCCTGGCGCTCATGCGCGAGACCTACGGCGACGGCGCCCTGACCGCGGCGGAGTTCGAGTGGTGGTTCGAGCGCAACCCGGTGCCGCCGCGGCTCGTCTCGCTCGCGCGCGGCGACGACGGCACGCCGCTCGGGACGCTCGCGATGAGCCCGGTGCGGGCGGACGCTTGTCTCGCCGCCTGCTCGGTGCACGGGGTGACGACGCCCGCCGCGCGCGGACGCGGCGTCTTCACTGCCCTCGAGCGGCGCAACGAGGCCGCAGCCGCGGCCGCGGGAGTCGCGTGGTCGTTCGCGTTCACGAACGACCGCACCGGGCCGCTCTTCCTCGGCCCGCTCGAGTGGCAGGCGATCGCCGGGCTGCGGCTCTGGGCGCGGCTGCGGCGCCCGCGGCGCACCGGCCGCGGCGGCTTCCGGGTCGAGCCGTCGTGCCCGCCCTTCGGGGAGCGTCACCGCGTCGCGTTCGCCGCCCGGCATGTCGTGCGCGCGCCGGAATACCTGACCTGGCGCTACTCGGAGTCGCCGCGCGTCTACCACCGCGTCGAGCGCGGCGACGGGTGGGGCGTCGTCCGGCACGCGCTCTGGCACGGCTTCTCGGTCGCCGTCGTCTGCGAGGCGGTCGGCCCCGGCCTGGCCCGCGTCCTGCGCGCCTGCGTCGCGGCGCTCGACTCCGACATCGCGCTCGCGCTCGTCAACCCGGGCGAGACGCGCGCGTACCTCGCCGCCGGGTTCCTGCCGACGCCGCGCAGCATCCCCTTCGTCGCGAAGCGGCTGCGAGAGGACGCGCCGCCGCTGCCGAGCGGGCGCGGCGCGTGGCGCTTCACCCTCGGCGACATGGACTGGTTCTGATGCGGCGGCTCGTCTTCGCGACGCAGAAGCTCGACCCGGCCGACCCGATTCTCGCGGCGACGGTGCCGATGGTGCGCGCGCTCGCGGAGCGGGTGGACGAGCTGGTCGTCCTCTGCGACGCGGCGGCGCCCGGCGCCGCGCCTGCGAACGCGCGCGTGCACGAGTTCGGGTCGGCGACCCAGGCGCAGCGCGGCGCGCGTTTCGCCGCGGCGCTCGCGCGGGAGCTGCGGCCGCGGCCGCTCGGCGTCGTCGCGCACATGGTTCCGCTCTACGCCCTCGTCGCGGCGCCGCTCGTGCGGCCGCTGCGTCTGCCGTTGGTCCTCTGGTACACGCACTGGAAGGCGCACGCGGTCGTCCGCGCCGCCGAGCGGGTCTGCACCGCGGTCGCGACCGTCGACCGGCGCTCCTTCCCCTACGGCTCGCCGAAGGTGCGGCCGATCGGGCACGCGATCGACCTCGCCGACTTCCCCTGCGCGGAGCCGGCGCCGGCGGACGGGCCGCTGCGCGCGCTCGTGCTCGGGCGCTACTCGCCGGCGAAGGGGCTCGAGACGATTCTGCGGGCCGCCGCGCTCGCGGGCGGGGTGCGGGTCGAGTGCCACGGCTCGACCGCGGACGGCGAGTACGACGGACACAAGCGCGAGCTGGAGCGTCTCGCGGCCGGGCTCGGCCTCGATTGCGAGCTGGGCGGGCCGGTGCCGCGGGCGGAGGTGCCGGCGCTCCTCGCGCGCAGCCACGTCCTCGTGAACAACATGCGCGAGGGCGCGACCGACAAGGTCGTCTTCGAGGCGGCGGCCTCGTGCGTTCCCGCGCTCGCGTCGAACCCCGCCTTCGACGACCTGCTGCCGCCCGAGCTGCGTTTCCCGCAGGATGGGGTGGAGGCGCTCGCGGCGCGGCTCCGCGCGCTCGACCGGCGCCGCCGGCCGGAGCTGCGCGAGACGGTGCGCGAGCGGCACTCCGTCGAGCACTGGGCCGACGCGCTCCTGGCTACGGTTGCGGGAGCATGAGGCCGGGTCTCGTCCTCCACCTGCAGAAGGTCGCGGGCATCTCGGGCTCGGAGGCGCACCTGCTCGGGCTGCTACCGCGGCTGCGCGAGCGCGGCTGGGACGTGCGGATGTTGATGCTGCACCAGCACGAGCCGGGCGCCTGGGAGTTCGCGCGGGCGCTCGAGGCGCGCGGCGTGCCGCTCGACGCGATCCCGTTGCGCGCGGACGTCGACCCGATCGCGTTCGTCCGCGTCGTCGGCTACCTGCTGCGCACGCGGCCGACGATCCTCCACTCGCACCTCGTCCACGCGGAGGCGTACGGGCTCCTCGCCGGCGCGGTGGCCGGGGTGCCGTTGCGTTTCGCGACGAAGCACGGCTTCAACGAGTTCCGCGAGGCGCCGTACTTCGGCCTCTACGAGCGCGGCGTCGCGAGCCTCGCGCACGTCCACATCGCGATCTCGCGCGGCCTCGCCCGCTACCTCGAGGACGTCGAGGGCTTCCGCGGCGAGGACTTCGAGATCGTCCATTACGGGATCGAGCCGGACGGCGAGCCGCCCGCGTACGCGGGCGCGGAGCCGCGACTGCTCTGCGTGGGGCGGCTGATCCCGATCAAGGGCCACATCGTCCTGCTGCGCGCGTTTGCCGAGGCGAAGCGCGAGCTGCCCGGCCTGCGGCTCGACATCGCCGGCCGGGGCCCGCTGGAGCCGGCGCTGAAGGCGCTCGCGAGCGAGCTGGAGATCGCCGACTCGGTGCGCTTCCTCGGCCACGTCAGCCCGATCCAGCGCGCGATCGAGGACGCCACCGTCGTCGTCGTCCCGTCGATGGGGGAGGGCTTCGGGATGGTCGCGCTCGAGGCGATGGAACGGGCGCGGCCGGTGATCGCGGCCGCGATCGGCGGGCTCGGCGAGCTGGTCCAGGACGGCGAGACCGGCGCGCTCGTGCCGCCGGGCGAGTCGGAGCCGCTCCGCGACGCGATCGTCCGCGTCGCCGGCGACCTCGAGCTGGCGCGCCGGATGGGCGAGGCCGGCCGCCGTCGCGCGCTCGCGCGCTTCCTGCAGCAGTTCTGCACCGACCGGACCGAGCTGCTGTACGAGGACGCGCTCGCCTCGCGCGGCCGCTGACTCCGCGACGTCAGAGAGAGCGATACAGCTCGGCCGTGCGGTCGGCCATGCGCGCGACCGAGAACTCGGCGCGGGCGCGCTCGCGTCCGGCGGCGCCGAGGCGGTCGCGCTCCCCGAGCGCGCGGGCGACGCCGAGCGCGAGCGCGGACGGGTCGTCGGGCCGCACGAGCACGCCTGTCTCGCCGTCGACGACCAGCTCGGGCAGCGAGCTGACCTCGGAGGCGACGACGGGCAGCCCGGCGAGCATCGCCTCGAGCACAGCGAGCCCGAATCCCTCCCAGCGGGCCGGGTGGACGAACACCTCCGCGCGGCCAAGCCACGCCGCCACGTCGGGGACGCGGCCGGGCAGGAAGAGCCGCCGTGCGACGCCCAGCTCGCGTGCGAGCGCCTCCAGGTCGCCCCGCTCCGGGCCTTCGCCGAGCACGACGAGCACCGTGTCGCCCGGGAGCGAGGCGAGCGCGCGTACCGCCACGTCGACGCCCTTCTGCGGGGTCAGTCGCGACACCGCGAGCAGCACCCGCGCCCCCTCCGGCACCGCGTCGGGCGGGTTCTCGCCCCAGGCGGCGGGCGGCTCGTCCAGCCCGTAGTGGATCGCCACCGCTTTCGCCGCCGGGATCCCGACCCGCTCGACGGTGAAGCGCCGCAGCGCCTCGGTGATGCAGACGACGCGGGCGGCCCTGCGCGCGAGGGCGCGCTCCACGAGCCGGAACGGCCCGGCCCGGAACGGGTCGTCGTTGTGCTTCGTCGAGACGAGCCGCGAGCCGCGGAGCGCCGCCGCGAGCCCGCCGTAGACGTCGGCGTGCACCAGTTGCGTGTGGACGACCTCGGCCCGGAGCGGGCGCAGGAGCCGCAGCAGCAGGAGCGGGTCGAGGTCGCGCGGCGCCGGCACGCGCAGCGCGGGCACGGTCAGCGCCTCGTAGAAGTCCGACGCGTCCCAGGCCGGGTCGTCCAGCCCGACGAAGACGGGCTCGAGCCCGCGCTCGGCGAGCGCCGGCAGCAGCGTCAGCAGGTGCCGCTCGGAGCCGCCGATCCCGCGGATCCGGTGCACGTGGACGACTCTCATGCCGACTCGAGCGGCGCCGTTCCGTCGCGCCGTCGCAGCAGCGACGCGAACGCCCGCTCCGCTCCCGCCACCGCCAGCAGCGCAACGAGGAAGTCCCACGCGATCCGGTAGCGCGTCGCGCCGACGAATGCGATCGCGCACAGGCTCTGGTAGGCGAGCAGCGCGGCGGTCAGGACGACGAACGGCCCGCGCAGGAGAATCGCTCCGAGGACGGCGAGGAGATAGAGCGCGATCATGTACGCCGGTTCCGCGAGCCGCCGCGCGACGCCGTGGCTCGCGCCCGACTCGTTGCGACCGGTTTCGATCACCGTCGGCTGCCAGAGGAGCTGCAGCGAGAGAAGCCCGAGCCGCGCCTTCGCACCCGGATGCTTCCGCACCCAGGCGCTCGCCTCGTGCTCGTAAAAGGTCATCTGGGCGCACTCGTCCGGATAGAGCCGGTAGGCGTAGTCCGAGCGGCCCTTCTCGAGATAGCCCCACGCCTCTTCCGGCGTCAGCCGGTTCGGTGCCGGCGGCCGGGCGGAGTCGGTCGAGACGTTGTCGATCCAGTGTCCGGACTCGAGGAGGCCGTAGGTCTGGGAGTTGTTCGCCTTCCAGAGCGCGCGGCCGTCCGTCGTGATCGCCCAGCAGCCGACGTCGACCTTGTTGCGGACGAGCCACGGCGCGACCGTCACGCCCGCGCAGGCGAGGACGAGCACGGACGCCGTGAGGGCGCCGCGGCTGCGGGGGAGTCGCCAGAGGAGGTAGGCGACGCAGACGAGCGGCAGGAAGACGAGGCGCGTGTTCCCGAGCATCGCGAGCCCGCCGACGACGCCGAGCAGCGCCGCGAGCCGCCTCGAGGGGCGCTCCGCGACGGCGAGGGTGAGCAGCACGAGCGCTGCTGCGCACACCTGATCCGCGATTTCGCGGTTGACGTGCACGTCGTGCCAGACGAGGTAGGGGTTGAGGGTCGCGACCGCGGCGGCGACCGCGCCGACGCGGGCTCCCGCGAGCCGCCGCCCGATCTCGAAGACGAGCCAGGCGGTCGCGACGGCGAGAACGATCTGCGCGATTCCGATCGAGGCCCAGTTCCTCCCGAAGAGCCAGTAGACGGGAACGAGGCACCAGCCGTAGAGCGGCTGCGTGTAGGCGGACGGTTCGCCCGGCAGGAAGCCGTATGTCCCGTGTGCGACGAACGTCTGCGCGAAGGTGTCGCTCTTCTCGGTGTAGGAGGCGGTGATCGCGGCCCGCTCGTGCAGGACCACGGCGAGCCGCGGCAGCGCGCAGAGCAGCGCGAGCGCGGGGTAGGCGCGGGCGCGCGTCATCGCGCCGCAGCCCGCTCCGGCACGTGCGGCTCGACGTGCGCGTGATGCCACAGCTCGAGCATCGCGAGCGTCCACAGGCGGTGGCCGTGGTCGACGCGGCCGCTCTCGTGCTCTCGCAGCAGCCGCTCGACCGCCGCGGGCCGGATCCAGCCGCGCGACCGCGCCGCCTCGCCGAGCAAGAGGTCGTGTGCCAGCTCGCGCAGCTCGCCGCGGAACCACGCGGCGAGCGGGGCGCCGAAGCCGCGCTTGCCGCGGGTCGCGACCTCCGGCGGCAGCTCCGGCGCGAACTCGCGCCTCAGCGCCTGCTTTCCCTCGCGGCCGTGCAGTTTCAGGTGGGCGGGCAGGGCCAGCCCGAGCGCCAGCACGCGGTGGTCGAGGAGGGGCGAGCGCAGCTCGAGCGAGTGCGCCATCGAGGCGATGTCCGCCTTCGGGAGGAGGTCGCCGGCGAGGTAGGTGGCGACGTCGAGCTGCTGGAGCCCGGCGATGCCCGCCGCGGGCGGCGCGCCGAGCAAGAAGCCGGGCGAGAGCAGCGAGCCGATCTCCGCCTTCGCGTCATCGCTCCAGAGCGTCGCTCGCAGCTCCAGCGGGAACACCTGCATCAGGCCGCCGTAGCGCTCTGCCCGCGGCGTCGCGGCGGCGTCGAGGAAGCGGGCCGCACGGAAAGACGCGGAGCGGCGCTCGCCCCCGCCCGGAAGCGCGCGCAGCAGCCGCGCCCCGACGGCCGCGGCGGGCGCCGGCACGCGGTCCGCGAGCCCCATCGCGGCGTAGCGCTCGTAGCCCGCGAACGACTCGTCGCCGCCGTCGCCGACGAGCGCGACCGTCACCTCCCGGCGCGCGGCCTCGCAGATCAGGAAGAGCGGCAGCGCCGCGTCGTCCCCGAGCGGTTCGTCGAAGGCGGCCGCGAGCCGCGGCAGCGTCGCGGCCGCGTCGGGCTCCAGCACGACCTCCGTGTGCGCGGTGCCGTACCGCTCGGCGACCGCGCGGGCGGGCCCGCGCTCGTCGTAGGCGGCGTCCGCGAACCCGACCGTGAACGTGCGCACGGGCTCCGGCGAGGCGGCCGCCATCAACGCGACGACGACCGCGGAGTCGATGCCGCCGGAGAGGAGCGCGCCGAGCGGCACGTCGGATGCGAGCCGCTTCCGGACCGCCGCCGTGACCGTCTCGCGCACCCGTTCGAGCCAGGCGTCGTCGCTCTGCTGCTGCTCCTCCGGTTCGAGCCTCCAGTACCTCTCGACGTGGACGGCGCCGCCCTCGCAGACGAGCAGCGACGCGGGCGGCAGCCGGTGGATGCGCTTGAGCCCGGTGCGGTCGCCGGGGACGTACTGGAGCGCGAGGTACGCGTCGAGCGCCGCGAGGTCGGGCTCCGCCCGGACGCCGGGAACCGCGAGCAGCGCCTTCAGCTCCGAGGCGAAGGCCAGTGTCCCGTCGTCGAGGCGCGTCCAGACGAGCGGCTTCTTCCCGAGACGGTCGCGCGCGAGCAGGAGCCGCTCGCGCGGCGCGTCCCAGAGCGCGATCGCGAACATGCCGTCGAGGCGCTCGACGAAGGCCGCCCCGTGCTCCTCGTAGAGGTGCGGGAGCACCGGCGTGTCGCCGGTGCCGCGGACGCGGTGCCCCGCGGCGGTCAGCTCCTCCCGCAGCTCCGCGTAGTTGTAGAGCTCGCCGTTGAACACCGCCGTGACGTCGCCCGACTCGCCGGACACCGGCTGCTGGCCCTGCTCGAGGTCGAGCACGCGCAGCCGCTGGTGGCCGAGCACGCAGGCGCCTCGCGCGTCGCTCGAGCCCTCGTCGGGGCCGCGGTGGCGGATGCGGGCGCGCATCTCGTCGACGAGCCGCGGGTCCGGCGCCCCGCCCGGCGAAACGAGTCCGCAGATCCCGCACATGCCGAAAGTGTGCCTTCGCCGCCTGCCGGGCCCCGTCCGGGCGGCCGTCCCTCAGCCCGGCTTGCGGGCGCTGAAGACCTGCACGTTCGCGAGCAGGCGCGGCTGGAGGCGCGTGAAGCGGCCGATCTCGAAGCGCACCTCCACCTGCTCGAACCCGTCGAGCAGCAGCCGCAGCGCCTCGGGCGTGAAGAGCTGAAGATGCGTCGGGTCCCAGTCGCCGGGGTACCGGCCGCGCGCGTACGCGAATCGCGACTTGAGCCGGAACGCGTTCGGCACGGAGCCGACGAAGCGCCCGCCCGGACGGAGCACGCGGCGCACCGTCGCGACCGCGGCCGCCGGGCCGGCGAGATGCTCGAGCACCTCGCCCATCACGACGACGTCGAACGACGCGTCGTCGAAGGGGAGGCCCTCCTCCACGTCCGCCCAGTGCGTCTCGATCCCGAGCCGCTCGCGCGCCCGGGCGAGGGCGTCGCGGTCGACGTCGACGCCCACGACCTCGTTGCCGGGCGCGTAGTAGCGCGCGAGCGCGCCCGTGCGGCAGCCGACGTCGAGCACGCGCCGGCCCGGCCCGCCGACGAGGGATTCGAAGAGCGCGCCCCGCTCGTCGCCGCCGAAGACGAACTCCTGCTTCTCCTCGCGGTGGTGAACGCGGTAGCGCTCGTAGAGGCGGTCCAGTCTCGACATCGTCCCGGCGGTCTGTAGCACGTTTCGGCGGCCTGCGCGGTCGGTAACCGGCCCGGGAGCCGACTACAATGGCCGCTCCGTGGCGACGAAGCCTGTTGCGCGTACGCGCGGCTCGGACGATGCCTCGCCCGCGCCCCCTGCAGTGCCGGCCGACATCCGCGCCGGGCGCATGCTCCCCCTGGGGGTGCAGGCGCGCACGTTCGCGCGCCGCCTGCTGAGCATCGCCGCGCTCGTCGTCATCGACCTCTCCGGGCTCGCCGCCTCGATCTACCTCGCGCTCGTGCTGCGCGAGGTCTGGTACGGCGAGCGGCCGATCCTCTGGGGGCTGCCGTGGGACGCGGAGGCGAAGTGGCTGCCGTTCCTCACCGTCGTGACCGTGCTCGTCTTCTGGCGCGGAGGGCTGTATCTGCCGCGCGAACGGCGCGCGGGTGCCGGGAAGGTCGTGTCCTCGCTGCTGCTCGTGACGGTGGTCACGCTCGCGTTCGCGATCGGTACCGGCTATCAGCACACGACGTTCGGCCTCTACGGGACGTCGTTCGTGCTCAGCGCACTCGTCATCTCGCTGCTGCGCTCGAGCTACGACGTCGTGACGGGCGACGTCTGGCGGGTCGTCGGGGTGCGCCGGCGAGCCGTCCTGCTCGGCGGCGGCGAGCGGCTCGTCCCGCTGCGGCGCGCCCTCGGTCTCGGCCGCGGCGGCATCGACTACGAGTTCGTCGGCGTCGTCGCTGCCGGCCCCGGGGAGGCCGACGACGCGGGGCTGCCGCTGCTGGGCCGGCTCGACGAGCTCGAGCGCGTGCTGCGGGAGGCGCGGCCGGACGAGCTGATCGTCAGCGCCCTCGACCTCCGCGAGGAACAGCTCCTCGACATCGTCGAGAACGCGCACCGCTGGGGGGTCAAGGTGCGCGTCGCGCCGACGACGACCGAGCTGCTGACGCAGCGGGCCGAGTACGTCCCCGGCCAGGGGGTGCCGCTCTTCGAGCTGCGGTCGCCCGTCTTCGCCGGGCTCGACTGGGCGCTGAAGCGGGCCTTCGACCTCGTCGTGAGCGCCGCGATCGTCGTCGTCGCGCTCCCGGTCTGGGCGCTGATCGCGCTCGCGGTCAAGCTCGACTCGCCGGGCCCGATCTTCTACCGCGACCGCCGGGTCGGCCTCGGCGAGCGCGAGTTCGGGATGTTCAAGTTCCGTTCGATGTTCGTCGACGCGGGCGAGCGGCAGGCCGCGCTCGAGGCGGCGAACGAGGCCTCGGGCCCGCTCTTCAAGATCAAGGACGACCCGCGCGTGACGAAGGTCGGGAAGATCCTGCGCCGCTACTCGATCGACGAGCTGCCGCAGGTGCTGAACGTGATCCGCGGCGAGATGTCGCTCGTCGGCCCGCGCCCGCTGCCGCTGCGCGACTACGTCCAGCTCGAGGACTGGCATCGCAAGCGTTATCTCGTGCTTCCCGGCATGACCGGCCTCTGGCAGGTCTCGGGGCGGATCGAGCTGTCGTTCGACGACCTCGTACGGCTCGACTTCTACTACCTCGAGAACTGGTCGATCTGGCTCGACATCTCGATTCTCGCGAAGACGCTGCCCGCGGTGGTGGCGCGGCGGGGCGCGTACTGATCGGGTGTCCGGGGAGGCTCGTCTCGCGCCCGTCCGCGCGCTCGTCCGCCGGACGCTCGCACACGCGAACACGCCCGCGGCCCGGCGCCTGCGCCGGGTGCCGCTGCTCGGGCCTGCACTGCACGCGCTGAGCCATCGCGTCTCCCCGCCCGGTCGCCGCGAGTGGGTGGAGGTCGAGAGCGGGCCGGGGCGCGGCCTGCGACTCCTGCTCGACCCGCGCTTCGACGTGCGCTACTGGCGCGGCGACGCCGAGCCGGCGCTGCAGGAGCTTCTGCTCGAGCTTGCCCCGCCGGGCTCGGTCGCATGGGACGTCGGGGCACACGTCGGCTTCTTCACGCTCCTGCTCGCGCGCCGCGTGGGCGACGGCGGCAGCGTCGTCGCCTTCGAGCCGGATCCGTGGAGCCGGGAGTCGCTCGAGGCTGCGGTCGCCGCCGGCGGGTTCGGCAACGTCGAGGTTCTCGCCGAGGCGGCCTGGTCGACGCGGACACGGCTCGGCTTCCAGCCGCGAGCGCAGTCCGAGGAGGGCTTCCACGGCGCGGTGGCGAGCGACGCCGCGACGACCGTGCAGACGACGACACTCGACGAGGTGCTGGCGGAGCGACGCCCGCCGGCGCTCGTCAAGATCGACGTGGAGGGGGCCGAGGAGCACGCCCTGCTCGGCGCGCGCCGCCTCCTCGCCGAGGTGCGCCCCGCGATCGTCTGCGAGGTGCACGAACTGCGTCGCGGCAGCGCGGATCTCCCAGCCCGCGTTCGGGCGCTCCTCGAGGAGGCCCGCTACGACGTGCGCGAGGTCGATCCGGGAACGACGCCGCTCCACTTCCTCGCGGTGCCGTGTCCGGAGGACGCGGCGTGATCGACGCCCGGCGGGTGCCTCGCCTCGCGGCGGTCGACGCTCGGCGGGTTCCTCGGCTCGCGGCGGCCGACGCCGGCACGGTGCTGCTCGTCGCGCTCGTCGCCGCGGTCGGCTGGCGCGGGATGACCACCGCGGGGCGCGACTTCTCGCTCGACGCCCGGGCGCATCTCGAGTACGCGCAGTACTTCTCCCACCACTTCGCCCCGCCGCCGGAGTCGCAGAACTACGAGTTCTTCAACCCGCCGCTCTTCGCGATGGTTGCGATCGCGCTCGAGGCCGCGATGCGCGCGGTGCCGTCCTGGGGACCCGGGCTCGGTGCGGCGGGGATCGTCGTCTGGCTCGCCGCCGTCGCGGCCGGCACGACGGCGATCGCGTCGGCGCGTCCGCGCATACGGCTGCTCGGAGTGGTTGGGCTCGCCCTCGCGGTCCTCGCCGCGCTCGACGCGGTGCTCGGGCTCGGGGCGAGCGGCGACTGGTACTCGGGGCAGGTCATCTCGCTCGCGGCGACGCTCGGTCTCGTCGCCGTCGCCGTCCTGGTCGGGCGCGAGTTGTGGCCTGAACGGCCCTGGCTCGCGCTCGGTACCGGAGCCGTCGTCGTCGCCTACCCGGTCGTGCTTCGCCTTGGGATCCTCTTTCATCCCGAGGCGCTGTTCGCGCTCCTCGCGTCGCTCGCGCTCCTGCTCGGCTTACGGGCCGCCCGCACGAGTTGGTCGGTGCGGCGCGGCCTCGGGCTCGGAGTCGTGTGCGGACTGGCGGCGCTCACGCGTGCGAGCGCGCTTGCCGCCGTCGTCGCGCTGCTTGCCGTGGCGCTCGTCGCCGGCCGCCGCGGCGCGCTCGGCTTCGCGGTCGCGTGCCTCGGCGCGCTTGCGGTCGTCGCGGGCCCGTGGTGGATCGCCGCCTACCACCTCTGGGGCAATCCGCTCGAGTCGAACCTCGACCGGCCCGGCTACATGCTTCCGCACGGGCAGCCGCTGTCGTTCTACGTCTCCGCGCCGCTGCGCACGCTCGTCGTGCACCCGTACCGGCCGAACTTCGAGAACCAGCTGCTCCCGAAACTGCACGCGGAGCTCTGGAGCGACTGGTTCGGCGGGCTCACGCACCTCTGGGCGCACCCGACGCGGCTACAGCGCGTGACCGCCTCGACGCAGAGCGTGCTCGGCTTCGCAGGCGACGCGCTCGCGCTCGCCGGCCTCGCGCTCGCGGGGATCCCGGCTGTCGTCCGCCTCGTCCGGCTCCACGATCGTCGCGCGGTCGCGTGGGCGTTCGTCACGGTTTTCTGCGTCCTCGCGTTCGCGGCGTTCGTCGCGACGCTAGTCCGCTATCCGCAGACCGAGGGTGATCCGATCAAGACCAGCTATCTCCTCTTCACCGCCCCCTGCTGGGCCGCGCTGGCCGTCGCCGCGTGGGAACGGCTGCGCGCGCGCATTCCGGTGGTCGGCGCGGCGGTCGCGGCCGTCGGGGTCGTCTATGCGGGCAGCTACGCGGTGACGCTCGCGGGCGTTTTCTAGCGTCGAGTCGCTATTCCGCCGAGACGACGCCGCTCGGGGCCTCGAACGGCGGCCGGAGCGTCGCGAGCGCGAGCGCGGCGAGCGCCGCGACGACGCACACGACGAGGGCCGCCCCCGGATCGATCCCGAACTCGCCGAGGACGTTTCGGGCGGGCCACGACGCCAACCGCGCGGACGAGCCCCGGACGACGAGCCGCACCAGCTCGCCCCAGACGCTTTCGCGGTAGCCGAGCCCGGCCGAGTTGACGGCGAGCGGCCACGTCCCCGCGACGACGGTCGTCGCAAGGACGGAGAGGGTCGCGAGCGCGCCTGTCGCGCGGGGCCACTCGGCGAACGCAAGCGAGAGGCCGAGCGCGGCGAACGGGATCGCCGGGATCAGGAAGCGCGGGCCGGGCGAGTCGCCTCCGTACGGGCTGAAATAGCCGAACTCGAGGAGCAGGAAGCCGGCCGAGACGAGCCCCGCCGCGAGAGCCTCCGCCCTGTGGCCGCGGCGCCACAGCAGCACGAGTCCCGCGACGGCTGCGACGAGCACCGGGGAGGTCGGCAGGAGCCCCCGGTCGCCGCCGAGCGTGTACCAGATGCCCCGCAGCGTCGGCGCGTGGACCCCGAAGAATCCCGCGGTCTGCGCCGATGCGTAGCTGTTCGCGACGTAGCGGTAGGAAAGATGGAACGGAGACCCGAACGCCGCCCAGTCGTACGCGCCGAGCAGGAGCCAGCCCGGCACGAGCCCGGCCAGATAACGGCCGGCGGTGCGAACGCCGCCGAGCAGGATGTAGCCGCCGACCACCAGCGCGACGATCCCGGCCTCGTACGCCGCCAGGCACGCAAGGCCGGCCAGGAGCCCGGCCGCGAGCGGCCGGTGGCGCCATGCGAGCAGGAAGGCGCCAAAGCCGAACAGGGCAGCAGTGTCGTGCTCGAACCCGGCGACGGCGGCGGCGCCGAGCAGCGTGCCGGCGCCGCAGGTCACGAGCGTCAACGCACCCTTGCCCGGTGCGAGACCCTCGGCGACCCGGCCGACGAGGAGGACGACGAGCAGGGACGCGATCCCTCCCGAGAGGAGCCGCACCGTCCAGACGCGGAGATCGCCGGTCTTCTCCCAGCGTGGTGGCGGCGGCAGCCGCACCGCCTCGGCGGCGGGGACGGAGAGGAGCGACAGCCCGGGCGCCTTGTCGGAGTACAGGTGCCCGCCGTACTCGGCGCGGTCGAAGTTACCGCGGAGGCAGGCGTCATTCGAGAGCCTGCCGTGGACGAGCGCGCGCGTGAGGCAGAGCCGCGAGACGTCCTGCGCGCCCACTGGCACGACGACCGTGAGCATCGCGAGTGCCACGAGCGCGGCCAGCAGCGGCTCGCGCGGCGGCCGCCGCCACGCGACCGGCCCTGGGTGGAGCCGCCCGCGGAGTGCCCTCACGATGCGGACCGTAACGCGTTTCGCTGGCCGTGAGAACCCGCGAGATAACGACTCCTTCAGATTCCATTGCCACAATGGGCGCGATGAGGGCGCCGAAGATCCTCGTGGTCGCGTCCGCGGTCGACCTCGACTTCCGCTACGGCTGCACGCCCGCGTGGTGGCAGCTCTGGAAGGGGATGGCGCTCGCCGGGATCGACCTGCTCGTGACGCCGTACCGCGGCCGCGCGATCGAGTCGCCCTGGTGGCGGACGGCGCCGAACCCGCTCTACCGCGAGGCGGAGGCGTTCGCGGCGCTGCGGGCGGGCGCGGCACGGCTGAAGGGCGACCGCTACCTGCGCCGCGCGGAGGAGTCGCCGGAGGACACGCGCGCCGACCGGCTCGTGCGCGAGACGATCCGGCGGACGGTCACCCCGCGCTGGCAGCGCCACCTGGAGCGGCTGCTCGAGCGCGAGGGCGACGTGGACGCGGTCGTCGTCTTCACCGTGCCGATGAGCCACCTCCGCGGCATCCCCACCGCGCTGCGGGAGCGCTTCGGCGTGCCGGTCGTCTTCTACGACGGCGACGTGCCGATGAGCCTGCCCGAGTTCGGCGGCATGGACACCGGCTTCAACACCTACCACGGCGCCGACCCGTCCGAGTACGACCTCGTCCTCTCCAACTCGGAGGGCGGGATCCCGCGCCTGCTCGAGCTGGGCGCCCGCCGCGCCGAGCCGCTCTACTGGGCGATCGACCCGGAGCTGTTCGCGCCGCAGCCGGTCGAGAAGGAGCACGACGTCTTCTTCTACGGCTACGGCGACAAGTTCCGCCGCGAGTGGATGCGCGAGCTGGTCGGCGAGCCGAGCCGGCGGCTCGAGGAGGCGAGCTTCGCGCTCGGCGGCGAGGACTTCCTCGGCGACGTCGGCCGCGCGCGCGTGCTCGGGCCGATCCCCTACAACGTCTTCCCGCGCGCGATCTCGGCGGCGCGCGTGAACCTCAACGTCACGCGCCGCTCGCACGCGACGGTGGCGGGCTCCTCGACGGTGCGCCCGTTCGAGCTGGCCGCCTGCGCCGCCGCGATCGTCTCCAACCCGCACGAGGGGATCGAGCGCTGGTTCGAGCCGGGGAGCGAGCTGCTCGTCGTCCGCGACGCCGACGAGGCGACCGACGCCTACCGCGAGCTGCTCGCCGATCGCGGCCTCGCGGAGGAGCTGGGGCGGCGCGCCCGCGAGCGCGTCCTCGACGAGCACACCTACGCGCACCGCGCCCGGCGGCTGCTCGAGCTGCTCGACCTGCGCGTCCCGGCGGCGGCCGGTGCCTGAGACGGTGACCGGGCCGGCGCCCTCCGGGCCGCTCGCGCGGCTCGCGGAGCTGCGCCGCGTCGCGATCGTGCCCGCGCTGAACGAGGAGGCGACCCTCCCGCGGGTGCTCGCCGAGTTGCGCGCCTTCGACCCGGGGCTCGACGTCGTCGTCGTGGACGACGGTTCCGTCGACCGCACCGCCGGGGTCGCCGCCGCGCACGGGGCCCGCGTGCTGCGGCTCCCGTTCAACCTCGGGATCGGCGGCGCCGTCCAGACCGGCTTCCGCTTCGCGTTCGAGCACGGCTACGACCTCGCCGTGCGGGTCGACGGCGACGGTCAGCACGACCCCGCCCAGCTCGGCGCGGTGCTCGCGCCGGTGCTGCGCGGCGAGGCGGACATCGCGGTCGGCTCGCGCTTCGCGGCCGCGGGCGACGGCTACCGCTCCTCCCGCTCGCGCCGGGTCGGGATCCGGATCCTCGCCGCCGTCGTCTCGCGGATGGTCGGCCAGCGCGTCACCGACACCACCTCCGGCTTCCAGGCGCTGAACCGCGCGGGGATCGCGCTCTTCGCCCGCGACTACCCGCACGACTACCCGGAGGTGGAGGCGACGGTGATGGTGTTCCGGCACCGGCTGCGGCTCGCCGAGGTGCCGGTGACGATGCGCGAGCGCGGCGGCGGCCGCTCCTCGATCACCGCGCTGCGCTCGATCTACTACATGGTCAAGGTGCTGCTCGCCCTCTTCGTCGGGCTCTTCCGGCGCACCGTGCTCCCGCGGGAGGACGTCTCGTGACTCCGCTCGTCGTCTCGATCCTCGGCGCGCTCGCCTCGTTCGCGCTCGTGCTCGTCGTGCTCGAGCTGATCCGCTCGCGGCGGCTGCGCGAGCGCTACGCGCTGCTCTGGCTCGCCACCGGGATCGTCCTGACGGCGCTCTCGGCGTGGCGCGACGGCCTGAACACGATCGCCGGCTGGGTCGGGGTGCGCAGCTACCCGCCGGCGGTGCTCTTCGCCGTCGGCATCCTCTTCATCCTCGCCGTCCTGCTCCACTACTCGACGGTGATCTCGCGGCTCTCCGACGAGAACGTCGTGCTCGCGCAGCGGCTCGCGCTCCTCGAGGAGGAGCTGCGGGAAGGGGACCGCCGTCTCGGCTAGGGCGCGTATAGCCCGCGTCGGCGGGTTGCTCGGGGTTGCTGCGGCGGTGCTCGGAACGGGCACGTTCTCGTCGGTGCACGCGAGCTCGGGCGAGCCCTCGTGGCGGGTCTCGGCGTCGCCCTTCCGGCTCGTCTTCACCGGCCCCGGCGCGACCGTCGCCGAGGCGACCGCGTCGGGCGCGCCGGGCGGACGGCTCGGCTACGTCACGCGCGACGGGAACTCGCACGCCCTCCGCGGGCTCGTCGCGAGTGCTGCCGTGTCCGGCGGCATGCGCTACACGGTCCGAACGGACGAACTGTTGCGCACCGCGACCGTCACGGTGCGACGCGCCGGCGCCGCGCTCGACGTGAGCCTCGCCCTCGTGCCCGCGGCGGGCGTCGTCGCGACGTACGACGCGTTCGTCGCGAGCACCGACGAACACTTTCTCGGCGGCGGCCAGCGCCCCGGGGCGCTCGACCTGCGCGGGCAGGCGCTCGCGCTCAAGGTCTCGCACGCGTGCGCGACGGCGATGCCGGCGCCGTTCTTCGCGAGCAGCGCGGGCTACGGGGTCGCGCTCCGTTCGACCGCGATCGCCTCGTTCGGGTTCCCGGGCTCGACGCCGTCCGCCGCCTGCTCGGGCGGGGCCGAGCCGATCTGCCCGCTCGGCGTCGCGGCGACCGCGGTGCAGATCTGCGTGAAGGCGCCGCAGCTCGCCTACCGCGTCTTCTTCGGGACGCCTGCCGCGGTCGTCTCCGGCTACACGAAGCTCACCGGCAGGCCGCAGGTGCCGCCAGCGTCGCAGCTCGAGCTGATCAAGTGGCGCGACTCCGTCGCGGGATCGGGGGACCTGCTCGAGGACGTGACGAAGCTGCGGGCGGCGGGCATCCCGATCGGCTGGGTGCTGCTCGACAACCCGTGGGAGCAGGGCCTCTGCTACGGCAACCTCCAGTTCGACCCGACGCGCTTCCCGGACCCGGCCGGGCTCCTGCGGACGCTCCACGGCGAAGGCGTGCGCCTGATGCTCTGGGTCTCGCCGCTCCTGCGGAAGCAGTGGTGCTCGCCGCCGTCGTTCTACGAGACGCGCGGCGTGATCGACGGCGCAGGGAGCGCGCAGACCATCGACCTGACCGACGCGCAGAACCTCGCCGCGTTCGAGTCGGGGCTCGAACGCCTCCTGCGGCTCGGCGTGGACGGGTTCAAGGGCGACCGGGGCGACGAGTTCGACCTGGAGGGCCTGTCGCTCGCGGGCGGTCCCGGCGCGGCCGTGCAGAACACGTATCCGCTCCTCTTCGAAGGCGCCGTCGCGGCGGCCGCGCGCGCCGCCGGCCGGTCCGGCGCGATCGCCACCCTCTTCCGCGCCGCGAGCCCCGGCAGCGCGGCCGTCGCCCCCGGCTTCTGGGGAGGAGACCAGGAAGAGAGCTACGCCGGCCTGCAGGCGGCGATCCGCGAAGGGCTCTCCGCCGGGCTCGCCGGCTTCTCGACCTGGGGTTCCGACACCGGCGGGTACATCCCCGGCGCGGCTCCGCTGACGCCCGACGTCTTCGTCCGCTGGGCGCAGTTCAGCGCCGTCTCGCCGATCTTCGAGGTCGGCGGGGCGGGCGAGAACGCGACGTTCTGGGACTTCGGTCGCGCGACGGTCGCCCGCTTCCGCGCGGCCGCGATCCTCCACTACGAGCTGTTCCCGTACCTCTACGGGCTGACGCGGACGGCCCACGCGACCGGGATTCCCGTGCTGCGCCCGCTCGCGCTCGCGTACCCGGGGGACGACGACGCCTGGTCGCACGACCTCGAGGCGCTCGTC
This sequence comes from Gaiellaceae bacterium, assembly GCA_035688315.1. Taxonomy (GTDB): domain Bacteria; phylum Actinomycetota; class Thermoleophilia; order Gaiellales; family Gaiellaceae; genus Palsa-739. The sequence goes on from DASSND010000053.1 coordinate 44,551, forward strand.
GGGCCGAGCCTCCTCGCCGCGCCGGTGACGAGAGCGGGGACGCACGCGGACGTCTACCTGCCGCGCGGGCGCTGGACCGAGCTCGCGACCGGAGCCGCGCTCGCGGGACCGCGTTCGTTCGACCGGAAGGCGCCGCTCGGCCGGCTGCCGCTCTACCTGCGTGCGGGCACCGCGATCCCCTTCGCGGCGCGGGAGCCGGCGATCTGGCCCAAGGCGTGGCCCGTGGACGCGACCACGCTCGCCGGGCGCGGCGGCTGGGTGTACGCCCCCGGGGCCGCCGCGACGAGGGCTGCCGATCCCGCATACGGTCGTTTCCGCGCCTCGGCGGCCCGCGGTTCGGTATCGCTCGGCGTCAGCGGCGCGCCGCGTGAGACGCAGGTGCTCGTCGCGACTGCAAAGCTGCCCCGGAGCGTGAAGATCGACGGGCACAGGGTGGCGAGGGCTCGCACCGTCGCGGGGCTGCGCGCGGCCCGCGACGGCTGGTTGCCCGTGAGGACGCCGTTCCGCGGCCTCGTCCTCAAGCTCGCCCCGGTCCACGGGGCCTCCTCGGCGACCCTCGCGTTCGGCTCGTGACGAAGACGGCAGACATGACCTACACCGAGACCGGGCCGGAGCGGCGGGGCCTCCTCGGCGCCCTCGGCGACCGGCTCGCGTTCGCAGCGAGCGCGCCGTTCTTCTTCGTCGCCTCCTTCTTCACGTACTACGGACAGCTCAACAGGGTCGAGGGCGCCGACACGTGGGGGCCGATCTACACCGCACTCGCGCTCGTCAAGCGTCACACGATCTGGCTGGACGCCTACTTCCCGATCCTCCAGCAGCACGCGGGCGAGCACCCCTACTTCGTGACGACAGGCCCCGGCGGCCACCTCGTCCAGGCCGTGCCGGGAGCGTCCACGCTGCTCGCCGTGCCGGTCGTCGCCGTCTTCAGCGCCGCCGGTGTCGACCCGTCGCACTTCGGCACCTGGCTCGAGGCGGGACTGCTCACGGCGGCGCTGGTCGCCGCGGCCACCGTCGCGCTCGCCTTCCGGCTGCTCCTGCGGTTGACGACGCGCCGTCGCGCGGCCCTCCTCACCGCGGCATTCGCCTGGGGGACGCTTCAGTGGGGGATCAGCGGCCAGGCGCTCTGGCAGCACACCGGCGCGACGCTCGCGCTCGTCATCGCCCTGATCGCGTTCGTCGACCGGCGACTCGCGCTGGCGGGGGCGATGCTCGGGGCGATGGTCGCGTTCCGGCTGAACACTGCCGCGCTCGCGATCTTCCTCGTGCCGCTCGTCGGCCTGCGCCTGCGCGACTGGGGGCGGTTCGCGCTCGGTCTCTCCCCGTACGTGGCGGCATGGCTCGCCTACAACGCGGTCGCCTACGGCTCGCCGCTCCATCAGGGCTACGGGACGGGCCATCTGACGCAGGAGATCACGCCGCATGTCGGCCAGACCGCGCGGGCGGCGCTCGCGTTGCTCGTCTCGCCCGGCCGCGGCCTCTTCGTCTACATGCCGATCTTCCTCTTCGCGGTCGTCGGAGTGATCCGCGGGTGGCGTCGCCCGCTCTACCTCTGGAGCGGGATCGCAAGCCTCGTGTACCTGGTCGTCGCCGCGAACGCCGGCGTCTGGTACGGCGGGCAGTGCTTCGGGCCTCGGCGCCTCACCGACGCGCTCCCGCTGCTCGTCGTGCTGCTCGTGCCGGCCCTCGACGCGATCGTCGCGACGGGCTGGCGGTGGCTCTTCGCGGCCGCGCTCGCCTGGTCGGTCTTCGTCGAGCTGCTCGGGGCGGCGGCCACGCCGCCGAGCTACTGGTTCGACACGCACCCCGAGCCGATCGCGTTCGCCGCCTGGTGGAAGCCCGGGGACAACGAGATCGAGGCCAAGCTCCTCCACGGTGCGCACCTTCCGGTGCGCCTGACCGAGACGGTGCTGCTGCTCGCGTTTGCCCTCGCACTCGGCTACGTCACGAGTGTGATGCTCGCGGCTCGCCGCCGCGCCTAGCGGCGATACGCACCGGCAGGCGCGGCAACAGCAGCGGCAGCGCCGCGACCATGAGGACGAAGGCGGGGAACGCGGACAGGAGCGCCGTGAGGAACGTCGACGGGACCGCCTCGGCGGAGCCCCGCATGATCGACCCCTGCAGGAGCAGGGCGAGCCAGAACCAGATCGCCGCCGCGGGCCCGGCCGGATGTCGCAGGCGGAGGACGGCGACGGTTGCCGCGACGCCCAGCCATTGCAGGACGCGCTGGCTCCAGCCGTACTCGCGGAACGCGAGCACGTTCCGGCCGACGGTTCCGGGATCCCAGTGCGCGAGCACGGCCGTCCCCGGCGCGTGCAGGTGCCAGAGGACGCCGACCAGCAGCCCCGGCGCCGCGCAGGCAAGCGCGGCGGCGAGCGCCGCCGGCCGCCGGCGCAGTGCGAACGCCGCGGCCAGCCCGGGGAGGAACACCCACGCCGCGGCCGAGAACGCGCAGGCGACACCCGCGGCAAGGCCCGCCGCTCCCGCGAGGCGGAGGCCGGCGCGGTCGAGCGCGTGGACGAGCAGGAGGAGCGCCACGGCGAGCGCGACCACCGCCGTGAAGACCCCCGAATCGGCGAGGCCGAGGATCCGAGGCAGCAGCACGTCATGGGCGGACGGCCGCGCGCGTCCGTCGAGGTAGCCGTACGCGAGCAGCGGCAGCACGACCCAGACGCCGCCGGCGACGAGACCCGCGACGCGACCTGCGAGGCGTGTCCCGGCGGCGACGACGGAGAGCAGCGCGAGGGGCAGTAGGAGCACGACCTGGAGCACGACCAGCGCGAGGGCGCCACTACGGTGGCCGCCGTGGGCAGCCCATCCGGCGGCCGCCCACTGGAGGGCGACCAGCCCGGCGCACACGACGAGCCGGCTGCGATCGGCGGCGAGGCTAGCGAACGGGGGCATCGGCATCGACCCTGCTGCGATACCAGGCGATCGTGCGCTCGAGCCCTTCGTGCAGCCCGATCCGGGCGCGGAAGCCGAACAGCTCCTCCGCGCGGCTGACGTCGAGCGCGCGCCGCGGCTGGCCGTTCGGCTTCGACGTGTCCCAGACGAGCTCGCCGTCGAAGCCGGTCAGCTCGGCGACGAGCTCGGCCAGCTCCCGGATCGGCGTCTCGACGCCGATGCCGAGGTTGACCGGCTCGGCGCCGTCGTAGCGCTGCGCGGCGAGCCAGATTCCCTCGGCGCAGTCCTCGACGTAGAAGAACTCGCGCGTCGGCGAGCCGTCGCCCCAGAGCACGACCTGCCGCTCGCCGCGCTCCTGCGCCTCGATCGTCTTGCGGATCAGCGCCGGGATCACGTGCGAGGTCTCGAGGTCGAAGTTGTCGCCCGGCCCGTAGAGGTTCACCGGCAGGAGATGGATCGCGTTCAGGCCGTACTGCTCCCGATAGGTCTGGGCGCCGACGAGCGTCGCCTTCTTGGCGATCCCGTACGGCGCGTTCGTCTCCTCGGGATAGCCGTTCCAGAGATCCGTCTCGCGGAACGGCACCGGCGTGAACTTCGGGTACTCGCAGATCGTCCCGAGCGTGACGATCTTCGCCGTGCCGTGCAGGCGCGCCTGCTCGAGCATATGAACGCCCATGAGGAGGTTCGCGTACCAGTAGCGGCCCGGGTTGGCGCGGTTCGCGCCGATCCCGCCGACCTCGGCCGCGAGGTGGATCACGAGGTCCGGGCGCGCGTCGTCGTAGAGGCGCTCCGCGTCGGCCGCGACGGTCAGGTCGTAGTCGCGGCGACGCGCGACGAACGGTTCGACGCCGTCGCTCCGCATCCGCTCGACGAGGTGGCCGCCGAGGAAGCCGCCCCCTCCCGTGACCAGGACTCGCACGCGCGAAGGGTACCGGCCGCGTGTTACGGAGACGTGAGCCGCGGGCGCGCGTCTGCTTCGATAGGCGCGTGCAGCCGACCGAGACGAGCCGCTGGCGGCGCCGGAGCGCGCTTCGAAGCGGGCTGCTCACCGGCCTGGCGCAGATCGTGGTCGCCGGTGCCGCCGCCGGCGCGGGGGCGCTCCTCGCGCACGAGTTCGGCCGCAGCGCGGAGACCGACGGGTTCCTCGCCGCCTACGGCGTCTACCTCCTGCTCGTGCTCGCGGCGCAGTCGCTCCGCATGGTGGTCGTCCCGGAGCTGACCCGCGCGGCCGACGAGTCGGGTCTCGGCGGCGAGACCCGTGCCTTCGCGCTCGCGATCCTCGCGGTCGCCGCACCCGTCTGCGTCGCGGTCTGGCTGCTCTCGCGTCCGCTCGGCGAGCTGATCACGGGGAGCCTTCCGGCGACCTCCGCACACGTGGCCGCGCGCGCGCTCGTCGTGCTCGTTCCCGCGGCGTTCGTGCAGCTCCTCGCAGCGCTCGCCGCGAGCGCGCTCGCGGCCCTCGACAGCTACGGCACCGCGGCGACCGGGTTCGCGCTCGGCGGCGTCGCGGGGCTCGTCGTGTTCGCGGCGCTCGCCGGCTCCAGCGGGATCGTCGCGCTCGCGTGGGGCCTCGGCGCCAACGCGCTCTGCGCGTTCGCCGTGCCGGTCGTCGCGCTCGCCCGCCGCGGCGCGCTCGGCGGCGCCTGGCCGGCGCGGCTCGAGCTCTGGCCGCGCCTGTGGCGT